>NZ_JBEPEW010000093.1:0-33606 GCF_040300965.1 Streptomyces mesophilus
GATCCACCAGCCACTCGCGCCCTGCGCCCTCGGCGAGGAGGGCGGCCGGCAGGGCGCCGAGGGCGCAGGGCGCGAGTGGCTGGTGGATCCGTTGTGCGGCACGCTCAACTACGCGGTCGGGAACATGGTCGTGGCCGTCAACGTCGCGCTGCCCGACCGGGCCGCCGCCGTGGCCGATCCGTTCAGCGGCGAGGTGTTCGCCACCGACGGGCAGCACGCGTGGGTCTCGTCCCGGGACGGTGCGGACACCCCGCTCGCCCCGACGCCCGCGACCAGTCTGGTCGACGTCAACCTCGACCCGCCGTTCCCGAGCGCGCCCGGATTCCGGGCGGTCGGACTGCTGGCCCGGCAGGGATTCATCGAGCACTTCCGCCCTCGGGTCGTCTCGTCCTCACTCGCTTTGGCGTGGGTCGCGGCGGGCAAGCGCGCCGCCTACGTCACGGACGGCGGCGACCTGTCCGCCAGCGTGCACTTCGCGGCCGGGATCGCGCTGTGCCGGGCGGCGGGGTGCGTGGTCACGGGAGTGGACGGCGGCCCGATCGGGGCCGGGGGACGGGGACTTGTGGCGGCGGCCGACGCGGCCACCCATGCCCGCCTGATGGCGCTCATCGCCGGCTGACCGCGCGGATCAGCACCCGTGGTTCCGGTGCGTACGGCGGCTGGTTCACGTACGCACCGCGGCGTTCGCCTGCCACTCGCGGCCGATGGAGCGCATGAGCGCCGGGTACACCCCGAGGTACCGGAACGGCTTGATGGCCGCCATGTAGAGCGTGCCGAGCCGCCCGTTCGGCTTCACCAGGACGGCCATCTGCCCGCGGTGGCCACCGGAGCCGTCAGAGACCCAGCCGATGTGCATCACCGCGTGCACCGTCCTGTTGCCCATCTCTGCGGCCCACTCGTCGCCTCGCAGATACAGGGAGGTGAACGGGGACGAGCCGAGTCCGGGGCCGTGCGGGCCCTCGCGCAGGTCCGCGGGCAGCCTGTCGCGCAGCGAAGGCACCCGGTGGTCGACGCCGGCGCCGGGCTTGTCGAGGCCGAGCAGCGCACCGAGCTTCCAGCGGATGGCGAACAGCGCGCGGGAGACCGGACCTTCCCCCTTCACCCCGTCCTGCATGCCGTCCGAGATCTGGCGCACCAGCCATACGAAGTCGTCGGGCCCGCCGGGCGTGGGCAGTGCCCAGACGTCCTCGACGGTGAAGTCGCCGGCGATCTCGTGGATGCGCCAGGGGCGACCGGTGTGGGCGGTTCGGGGAAGTCGCATGAGCAAACCCCTGTCTATACGGTGGCGTATAGAACGAGCGTAGACCCATTTATACGGCACCGTATACTCGGCGGGACGTGAGGAGGCGCACACCCATGGCGACAGCCCGCACACCACGGGAGAAGTGGATCGAGGAGGGCCTGCGGGCGCTGGTCGCGGGTGGCCCCGAAGCCGTCCGGATCGAGCTGCTCGCGCAGGCGCTCGGTGTCAGCAAGGGCGGTTTCTACGGGTACTTCCGCAACCGGGCCGCTCTGCTCACCGAGATGCTCGACACCTGGGAGTACGAGGTCGCCGAGGGTGTGATCGAGCAGGTCGAGAGCGACGGCGGAGATGCCCGGGCCAGGCTGGAGCGGCTGTTCGCGATCGTCGCGGCCGCCACCGACGGGCCGGTGCGGGGCGTCACCGCCGACATGGCGGTCCGCGACTGGGCCCGCCGCGATCCGGACGTGGCCGAGCGGCTGCGCCGCGTCGACAACCGCCGTATGGACTACCTGCGTTCGCTGTTCTCGTCCTTCTGCCCCGACGAGGCCGAGGTGGAGGTCCGCTGTCTGCTCGCGGTTTCGGTGCGCATCGGCAACCACTTCAACGCCGCCGACAACGGCAAGTACAGCCGTGCGCAGGTGATGGAGCTCATCAGGCAGCGACTGCTGGCGTAGTGCGGCAGGCCGCGGGGACGACCTCCGGACCGCCCTGTCCGCGGCCTCCGGTCCACCCGTGCGCGGCCCCTAGTCCGCCCCGTGCACATCCCCCCGCGTCATCGACCGCACCGCAGCTCCGAACCCCGCCGCGTCCGGTGGCATCCCCGGGTGGTGGGCGTCGGCGGTGGAGGCCGCGCCCAAGGTGAGGCGGGAGACGATGCGGTAGCGGTCGCCGCGGTAGACGGAGTGGACGTACTCGACGTTGCGGCCGGATGTATCCGTCGTCAGGCGCTCGAAGAGGAGCGCGGGGGACAGGACCGGGACGTCCAGGAGGCGGGATTCGGCTTCGCTGGTGACGGTCGGCTCGATGGACTGCGTCGCCTCGCGGACATGCACCCCGTGCTGGGTGCGCAGATGCTCGTAGAGGTCGCCGCCCTCGAGCTCCTCGGCGGTCAGACCCGGTACCAACTCGGCCGGGATGTGCAGGTATTCGATGGCCATGGGGGCTTCGTCGACGATCCGCAGACGTGCCACGTAGGTGATCTCGGCGGCGGGCGAGATGCGCAGCCGCCGGCCCACGCGGGCACCCGCGGGCATCGTGGTGAATTCCAGGAGCCGGCTCGACCAGGTGCCGCCGGCCTGGGGGAGTGCGAGGGAGTGGTCGTCCGAGACCATCTCCTGCGTGATCTTCTCCGGCGCGACGAACATCCCGCGCCCGTGCTCACGGACCAGCACACCGGTGGCGACGAGTTCGTCCACCGCGGCGCGCAGCGTCGGCCGGGAGACGCCGAGCCGGCCGCACAGGGTGCGTTCGGAGGGGATCGCGTCGCCCGGGCGCCGGGACTCGACGAGTTCGAGCAGGAACTCCCGTACACGATCCCGTTTCAGCACTCCTGAGGATTCACCGTCCATGGGCGGACCTTACCAGAGATGACCAGTTGGTTTGCCTGGCAAGGTGGTCAACCCCGTGGGGGCTTGTAGTCATCGGACGTTCACCTGGCCAATCATCAATTGGTCCAGGCCTCTTGACGGCCTCATTGGTCCATGCCACCTTGCTCCATCAGCAACTGGTCACCTTTCCAATTGGTCATCTCTGTGTGGGTCTGAAAGGGCTGGGTCATGAAGACAGCACGTCTCCTCGCAGGCGCCGCCGCACTCGCGGTCGCCGCCTCGCTCAGCGCATGCGGTGGCAGTGACGACAAGGGCAATGAGAACGGCAAGGGCGACGGAGGGCGCACCACCATCGACGTATGGCTGATGCGCGACAGCGTCTCCGAGGCCTTTCAGAAGGACTTCGAGAAGGACTTCGAAGCCAAGAACCCCACCATCGACGCGAAGATCCAGATCCAGGAGTGGAACGGGATCGGTCAGAAGATCACCGCCGCCCTCGCCTCCAACGACGCACCCGACGTCATCGAGGTCGGCAACACCCAAGTCGCCCAGTACGCGGCCAGCGGCGGTGTGAAGGACCTCAGCGACAAGGTCGAGGAGCTCGGCGGCGGCGACTGGATCCCGGGTCTCGCCGAACCGGGCAAGGTCGACGGCAAGCAGTACGGCATCCCGTACTACGCGGCGAACCGTGTGGTCATCTACCGCACCGACCTCTACGAGAAGGCCGGCATCAAGCAGCCGCCCACCACCCGCGAGGAGTGGCTGGCCGCGACGAAGAAGCTGAACACCGGTAAGCAGCAGGGCATTTATCTGCCCGGGCAGAACTGGTACACGCTCGCCGGAATGATCTGGGACGAGGGCGGCGACCTCGCCGTGCAGGAGGGCGAGACCTGGAAGGGCGCCCTCGACACCCCCGAGGCCCTGGCCGGCATGGACTTCTACAAGGAGCTCCAGGCCCTCGGCAAGGGACCGAAGGACTCCGACGAGGCCGAGCCCCCGCAGGTCGGCGTGGTCGCCAAGGGCGATGTCGCCCAGGTGATCGCGGTGCCCGGCGGGGCCAAGCTGATCGAGGAGGAGAACCCCGAACTCAAGGGCAAGCTCGGCTTCTTCCCGATCCCGGGCAAGAGCGCAGACAAGCCCGGCGCGGTGTTCACCGGCGGCTCCGACCTGATCATCCCGGAGGCCTCCGGCAACCAGGACGAGGCGTACACCTTCATCAAGGCGCTGTCGGGCGACGAGTGGCAGAAGAAGCTGGCCACGACGATGAGTTACGTGCCGAACAAGAAGTCACTGGCGAGCGTGCTCGAAGCCGACCCCGGCGCCTCGGCCATGGCCAAGGGCGCCACGAACGGCCGCGCCACCCCCAACTCCCCGCAGTGGGCGGCCGTCGAGGCCAACAACCCGATCAAGGAGTTCATGACGCAGGTCCTCACCGGCGCCGACCCGAAGAAGGCGGGCGCCACCGCCACCGAGTCCATCAGCAAGGCCCTCGGCGGCTGAGATGACCCTGTCCACCGCGCCGCGCAAAGTGCGCGCCCCGGGGCAGGAGCTGCGGCGGCCGGCTGCCCCCGGCCGCCGCAGGTCCGTAGTCCTGTGGCCGTATCTGCTCATCGCGCCGACCGTGCTCGGCGTGGTCTTCCTGCTCGTCTATCCGCTCCTGCGCAACGTCCAGCTGTCGTTCCAGAACTTCGGTCTGGCCGAACTCATCCGCGGCGGCGCCGAGTTCGTCGGCTTCGACAACTACCGCGAGCTGCTCACCGGCCAGGAATTCTGGGACGTCGTATGGCGCACCCTGATCTGGACCACCGTGAACGTCGTCCTGATCGTGGGCCTCGCCACCCTCGTCGCCCTGATGCTCCAGCGCCTGGGCCGCACGATGCGCATCCTCGTCATGAGTGCGCTCGCCCTCGCCTGGGCCACCCCGATCCTCGCGGCGACCACGATCTTCCAGTGGCTGTTCGCCTCGCGCCTCGGAGTGGTCAACTGGGTTCTCGTCCAGCTGGGATTCGACTCGTACGAGGGCTACTCCTGGTTCGCGGACGGCACCGCCACCTTCAGCATCCTGGTCATCCTCGTGGTCTGGCAGTCGGTCCCGTTCGCCGCGATCACCATCTACTCCGCGCTGACCACCGTGCCCGCCGAGATCTATGAGTCCGCGCGTCTCGACGGGGCCTCGGACTGGCGGATGTTCCGCTCCCTGACCGTGCCCATCCTGCGGCCCATCTTCGGCCTGGTGCTCTGCCTCGAAGTCATCTGGGTCTTCAAATGCTTCCCGCAGATCTGGGTGATCAGCGAAGGCGGGCCCAACGATGCCACCACGACCCTGCCCGTCTACGCGTACCAGGTGGCCGTCTCCCAGCAGCACTACGACCTGCAGGCCGCCTCCTCGACCATCACCGTCCTGCTGCTCGCGGTGATCCTCTTCGTCTATCTGCGCCAACTGTTCCGTCAGGAGGGGGAGTTGTGAACCCGCGGTTCCTGTTGCGCCGGCTGCCCCTGAACCTCGCCGCCCTGGCCGTCTTCGTCGTCACGATCTTCCCCGTGTACTGGATGACGTCCACCGCCTTCAAACCCTCCGGCGACATCAATGCCGACACCCCGGTGTTCGTCCCGACCCGGCTCACCCTCGAACACTTCCGTACGGCGGTGGCGGCGGACGGCTTCGGCACGTTCTGGCGCAACAGCCTGTTCGTGACGGTCACGGCGGTGCTGCTCGCGCTGCTCATCGCGATGGGCGCGGCGTTCGCGGTCGCCCGGCTGCGGTTCCGCGGCAAACGCGGCTTCGTCCTGATGGTGTTCATCGCGCAGATGGCGCCCTGGGAAGCGATGCTCATCCCCGTCTACATCATCGCCCGCGACACGGACCTGCTCGACCGCCTGGCGATGCTGACGCTGCTCTACTTCATCTTCACGCTGCCGTTCACCATCATCACGCTGCGCGGCTTCCTCGCCGCCGTCCCCGTGGAGCTGGAGGAGGCGGCCCAGGTCGACGGCTGCACCAGACTCGGCGCCTTCCGCCGCGTCACCTTCCCGCTGCTCGCGCCCGGCCTGCTCGCGACCTCGCTGTTCGGCTTCATCACCGCCTGGAACGAGTTCGCCTTCGCCAACATGCTCATCGTCAAGAACCAGGAAGACCGCACCCTGCCCGTCTGGCTCTCCTCGTTCTCCAACACCTTCGGCACCGACTGGGGCGCCACCATGGCCGCCTCCACGCTCTTCGCGCTGCCGGTGCTGATCCTCTTCCTCGTGCTGCAACGCCGGGTCACCACCGGCTTCGTCTCGGGTTCCGTCAAGGGCTGACCCGATTCCGTCAAGGGCTGACCCGGGTTCCGTCAAAGGCTGACCCACAAGGCCGACCTGAAGGGCTGACCTGCATGCTGATTCCGCGCCCCCGCCAAGTCGTGCGCCAGAGCGGGCACTTCATCCTCGACACGGAGACCACCCTGCACCTAGCGCCGGGCGCGGAACGTGCGGCCGACCTGCTGCGCCTGCGCACCGGACTGCCGCTGCAAGCGGCGCCGGACAGCAGTTTCGTCCTCGCGATCGACCCGGCGCTCAGCGGACTCGGTGACGAGGGATACGGACTGACCGTGGGCCGGGACGCGGTGCTGCTTCGTGCGCGCACCGACGCCGGCCTGGTCAACGGGGTGCACACCCTCGCGGCGCTCATGGAACGGGGCAGCCGCCTGCCCTGCACCCAGATCAGCGACAGCCCCCGCTTCCCCTGGCGGGGCGCGATGCTGGACGTCGGCCGCCACTTCCTGCCGATCTCGTACGTACGCGACTTCGTCGACCGCATCGCCGCGTACAAGCTGAACGTGCTGCATCTGCACCTCACCGAGGACCAGGGCTGGCGGCTGCCGGTGGACGCCTACCCGCTGCTCACCGAGGTCGGCTCGGTCCGCGCCCAGACGGCTGGCGACGGAACACCGCACGGTGGCCACTACACCAAGGCGGAACTGCGGGACCTGGTGACTTACGCGGCCGCGCGCGGAGTCCGCGTCATGCCGGAGATCGAGATGCCCGGTCATGCACGGGCCGCGATCGCCGCGTATCCCACGCTCGGCAACTTCCCCGAGCGCCGCCTGAGCGTCTGGGACCGCTGGGGCGTCTGCGAGAACGTGCTCGGCGTCCACGACGAGGTCTTCACCTTCATGGAGACGGTGCTCGGCGAGGTCATGGACGTCTTCGAGAGCCCGTACATCCATCTCGGCGGCGATGAATGCCCCACCGGGGAATGGGAGGAGAGCCCCCGCGCCCGCGCCGTCGCCGCCGAGGCCGGACTCTCCCCGAAGGAGCTGAACGCCTGGTTCCTCACCCGGGTCGGCCGCTACCTGCTCGACCACGGCCGTACGCCGGTGAGCTGGGCGGAGCCCGACGCGACCGCACTGCCACCGGAGTTCGTGGTGATGCCCTGGCGGGACGCCGCCCACGGACAGGGCGCCGCGCGCCGCGGCCACCGGCTGGTGATGACCCCGCACCGCACCACGTATCTCGACTATCCGCAGTCCGACGCCCCGCACGAGCCGCCCGGCCAGCCCGGCGACCCCGTCACGCTCGAGGACGTGTACGGCGCCGAGCCCGCGCCCGCCGACTGGGAGCCCGACGAGCGGGCCAAAGTCCTGGGCACCCAGGCCCAGTTGTGGACCGAGCACGCGGCGACACCCGCCGAGATCGACTATCTGCTCTTCCCGCGGATCGCCGCGCTCGCCGAGGTGGCCTGGAGCGAGAGCCCACGCGATCTCCCCGATTTCCGGCGCCGTCTGCAAGCGACCCAGGCGCGCTGATCAGGTCACCTGCCGGTGGCCGGACACCCCCACCATGAGGAGGAACACCTCGTGCACAGAAGACTACGGACGACCACCGTGGCCAGATTGCGGACCACGGCCGTCGCCGCCGCCCTGACCCTGGCCGCCGCGGGCGCACTCACCGCACCCAGCGCGGCGGCCGCCGACGAGGCGGTCACCGCCCAGTACCACACCGGTTCGACCGGCAGCGACCAGGCCGAACCGTGGCTGAAGCTCACCAACTCGGGCTCCTCCGCCGTCCAGTTGAGCGGCCTCACCATCCGCTACTACTTCAAGGCCGAATCCGCCTCCAGCGCCTACCGCTTCGCCTGCTCCTGGGCGGTGAAGGGCTGCGCCAACATCACCGGCACCTTCGGCACACTCGCCAAGCCCACCGCCACCGCCGACCGCTATCTGGAGATCGGCTTCACCCAGGGCGCAGGATCGCTGGCCGCCGGCGCGAACACCGGCGACATGCAGCTGCGCTTCCACCGCACCGACTGGCAGTCCCTGAACCAGCAGGACGACTACTCGTTCGGCGCCGCCCAGACCTCGTACGCGAACTGGAGCAAGGTCACCGTCCAGCGCGGCGGCACCCTCCTGTGGGGCACGGCCCCCGAGGGCAACGACCCGGGAGATCCCGGTGACCCCGGCGATCCCGGTGGCCCGGGCGGCCCCGACCCCACCAAGCCCGCGCTCTTCGACGACCTCGACTACACCGCCCACAACGACCCGCGCATCGCCCAGCGCGGCTGGACCGTGAAGTCCGGCCAGGGCGGACCCGGCGTGCCGGGCGCGACCTGGGCGCCCGAACAGGTCACGTTCGCCCAGGAGTCGGGCAACAGCGTCATGACGCTGCGCACCAGCACCGACGGCACGGCGGCCGGTACCAGGCAGACCGAGCTGTACCACCAGCGCAAGTTCACCAAGGGCACGTACGCGTCCCGCGTGTACTTCAGCGACGCGCCCAACTCGGGCCCCGACGGCGACCACATGGTGCAGACGTTCTTCACCATCACACCGCTCGACGCCCCGATGGATCCGAACTACGGCGAACTCGACTTCGAGTACCTGCCGAACGGCGGCTGGGGCGAACCGTCCAACATCCTCTACACGACCTCCTGGGAGACGTACAACCCGGAGCCGTGGCAGGCCGTGAACGCCCACACCGAGGTCCGCCAGAGCTACGCCGGCTGGCACGACCTGGTGGTCACCGTCGACAACACCTCGATCAAGTACTACGTGGACGGTCAGCTGTTCGGCACGCACGGCGAGCCGTATCTGCCCGAGACCGCCATGTCGATCAACCTCAACAACTGGATCATCTCCGGCGGCCTCGTCGCGTCCAGCACCCCCCGGGCGTACGACCAGAAGGTCGACTACGTGTACTACGCCAAGGACCAGATCCTGACCCCGGACCAGGTCAAGGCCCAGGTGGCGAAGTACCGGACGGACAAAGTGGCGCACACGGACAACGTGAGCTGAAAGATCCCCGGTCGGTCGGGGGTGCGCGCGGCTCGCGTACCCTCGACCGCACCATGGATCCCGTCACCGGCCCCGTGCCTGTCACTGCCACCGTCCCCGCCGCCTGGCCCACGACCGAGGCGCAGGCGCGTGCCGTGCAGGACGAACTGCGCGCGCGTGTGGTGCCGGCAGAGGACGGGCCGCCGCCGCCCGGACAAGGGCTGGTGGCAGGGGTCGACGTCGCATACGACGACGAGCGCGATGTCGTCGTCGCGGCCGCCGTCGTGCTCGACGCCGCGACGCTCGAAGTGGCCGAGGAGGCCACCGCCGTCTGCCGGATCTCCTTCCCGTACGTCCCCGGGCTCCTTGCCTTCCGTGAACTCCCGGCCGTGCTCGCCGCACTCGAAGCGCTGGCCACCCCGCCCGGGCTCGTGGTCTGCGACGGCTACGGGCTCGCGCACCCGCGCCGGTTCGGCCTCGCCGCGCACCTCGGGGTGCTGACCGGGCTGCCCGCCATCGGCGTCGCGAAGAACCCCTTCACGTTCTCGTACGAGGAGCCCGCTGCCGTACGGGGATCGGTGGCCGCGCTCGTGGACGGGAGCGAGGAGGTCGGGCGGGCCGTCAGGACCCAGGACGGGGTCAAGCCCGTGTTCGTGTCCGTCGGGCATCGGGTCTCGCTCGACAACGCCTGCGCGCACACTCTGGAGCTGTCGCCCCGCTATCGGCTGCCGGAGACCACCCGGCACGCGGACTCGCTGTGCCGTCGGGCGTTGGCGCGGGTTCTGGCTGCTTCCTGAGCAGCGGATAAGTGTTTGTGCCGGCTCCCGGCAGATGTTGCAATGCGCCCATGGACCATGAGGAAGTACTGCGGCTTTTCGACCGGCAGGTGCGGCGTGGACTGGCTGCCGACCACCCCGGTACCCGCGTCGAGGACACCGGGACGGTGGTGCGCCAGAGCGGGGGAGCGACGGACTGGAACGGCGTCGTGTACTCCGCCGTCGACGAGACGACCGCCGATGCCGTGATCGCCGAGCAGGTGCGCCACTATGGCGCGCTCGGCGTCGAATTCGAGTGGAAGACCTACACGCATGACCAGCCGGCCGACTTGGGGGAGCGGCTGGTGCGGGCCGGGTTCGTCCCCGAGGAGCCCGAGAGCCTGATGATCGCCGAGGTGGCCGCGCTGTCGACGGTGGTCGAATTGTCCGACGGGCTGCGCTTGGTGGACGTCACCGACGAGGCGGGCATCGAGCTCGCCGCGCAGGTGCACGAGCAGGCCTTCGGTACGGACAGCAGCCGGCTGAAGCAGCAGATGCTCGACCGGCTCGCGCACCGGCCGGACAGCTTTGTGATGACCTTGGCGATGGCGGGGGAGCGACCCGTCAGCGCGGCCCGGATCGAGTTGCGCGACGACGCGGACTTCGCGGGCCTGTGGGGCGGCGGCACCGTCGCCGAGTTCCGCGGCCGCGGGATCTACCGGGCCCTGGTCGCCCACCGCACCCGTATCGCCGCCGCCCGCGGCATCGGCTACCTCCAGGTCGACGCACTCCCGACCAGCCGCCCGATCCTGGAACGCCTCGGTTTCGAGCAGGTCAGTGTGACGACTCCGTACATCCGTAAGCCGTAACTCCCGGTGGGCGGCCGGCTCGTCGGTTCAGCGTTCGGCCGCCACCCGGAACACGATCCCCGCCTCCCGCAGCCGCTTCAGGAGTGCGTCGCCCATCGCGACCGCCGGTGTGACCTGGCCGGATGTGCGGGGCAGGTTGTCGAAGGCCAGGGCGAGGGCCGACTCCGCGAAGATCTTTGCTGTCTCGCCGTAGCCGGGGTCGCCGCCCGACACCTCCGTGTAGACCCGGCGGCCGCCGCCCTCGCCGACGAAGCGCACCGAGAACCAGCTGCGCGCACGGCGCTCCTCGCTCGGACCTTCGCCGGGCGCGATCTTGGACGACAACCACCGGCGCACCGGCGGCACTTGAGCGGCCGCGAGCAGCCCGCCCATCGCGGCGACGCCGCCGAAGGCGAACGGCAGCGTCTTGACCGCCGCGTAGTGGCGGTAGCGGAAATCCGGTCCGTAGCGCTCGAGCGCGCGGGCCGAACGCTGTACGACCTGCGCGTCGATCGTCGGCAACGGGAGCGCCCAGGCCCCGACTTCCGCCGCGTACCGCGGTGCGCTCACCGGTGCGTACGCGCGGCGGCCGACCAGACGCGGCTGGTGCCGGCGCCGTTCCTGCGCCGCCGCGGCCATCTGCCGGCCCCGCGCGAACTGTCCGAGCGCGGACGCGAAGGTCCCGCCGGAGAACGTCGCCGACGCCCGTACGAAACCGTCGATCCGCAGCGGTACGTCCTCGGGCAGCTGCTGCACGGTGAAGTAGACGCCGAGATCGTGGGGCACGGAGTCGAATCCGCACGCGTGCACAAGGCGCGCGCCCGTCTCACGGGCCCGCGCCTCGTGCTGTACGTAGGTGAGATCCACGAACTCCGGTTCGCCGGACAGGTCCAGATAGTCGGTGCCGAGGTCGGCGCAGGCCCCGACCAGCTCATGGCCGTACTGGACGTACGGGCCGACGGTGGTGGCCACCACCCTTGCGGAGGCGGCGAGTTCACGCAGCCCCTCGCGGTCACCGGAGTCCACCGCGATCATGGCGATCTTCGAGGCCCGTGGATCGAGCTCGGCGAGACGCTCGCGCAGCTGCTCCAGCTTGCGGGCGCTGCGTCCGGCGATCGCCCAGCGCAGCCCGTTGGGGGCATGGCGGGCCAGATACTCGGCGGTCAGTGTCCCGACGAAGCCGGTCGCCCCGTACAGCACGATGTCGTGGTCGCGCTGGTCCCGCTCACTCATGGCTCACCCTTCAGCCCTGCCCCCGCGCCGTTGTCGGTGGCCGAGGCTAGCGTGCACGGTGCAGGCCGGTGCAAGGGGCCCGGCCAGGACTGGGAGGTACGTCATGGCCGATCCGTTGCCGGCGGGGCGCCCGCCGGCCGAGTCCGCGGTCGCCCGCTGGGAGAAGGTCCGGGCGTTCGCCCTCGAACTGCCCGGCGCCGAGGAGGAGTTCCCCTGGGGTGAGATCGTCGCCAAGGTGCACAAGAAGGTCTTCGTCTTCCTGGGCGTCTCGGACGGTTCGTATCCGATGGGTATGACGGTCAAGCTCAAGAACCCCGAGGCCCATGCGCACGCCCTGACCGCTCCGGGAGCGGAGCCGGCCGGTTACGGCCTGGGGAAGTCGGGCTGGGTGCGCATCCCACTGGAGGGCCCCGATGCCCCGCGGGCGGACCTGCTGTGCGACTGGGTGGAGGAGAGCTACCGGACGATCGCACCGAAGACGCGGGTCGCCGAGCTCGACCGGAGCGATGGACGATGACGACTCCGGCGAGGGCGACAGTCAGGCCCAGGGCGGTCTGAAGACCGAAGGGTTCGCCGAACATCAGCGCTCCCCAGACCGCCGTGACCGGTGCCATCAGGAACATGAGCGTATTGACCTCGGTGACGCCGGAGCGCCGAAGGAGCAGCCAGTACAGCCCGTAGCCCCCGAAGGTCGACAGGACCACGAGCCAGGTGATCGTGGTCCAGAAGGCGGTCACGGCGGGCGGCGCGGCCTGACCCGTGGCCAGGGCAAGGGCCGTGAAGACGACGGCACTTGTGAGGCAGTGGATCGTCAGGGACGTCGTGGGCGCGACCGGTGTGCGGGTGCGGCTCTCGAGGAGAGTGGCGGCGACCAGCGAGAGCATGCCGAGGAGCGGGATCGGATACGCCCACCAGGCGACCCCGGAGCCGGCGGCGGCATCGGCCAGGGTGACGAGGGCGACACCTCCCATGCCCAGGCACAGTCCGAGCCACTGCCGGCCCGAGACATGCTGATGCAGCAGCGGTCCGGCGAGCGCCCCGGCGACCAGGGGCTGGACGCCGTCGATCAGAGCGGTGGTGCCGCTGGCGACGCCGAGCTGGATCGCGGAGAAGACGGTGAGCAGATAGCCGCTCTGCGAGAGCAGACCGATCAGGGCCTGCCTGCCCGCATCCCGGGCAGTGAGGCCCCGCCACGCCTTGGTCCACACGGTGACGATCACGAGGAGCACGAGCGCGAGCGGCAGAAACCGCCACATCAGGACGGTGACCGCGGAAGCGCCGCCCGCGCCGAGCTTGGCCCCGATGAAACCGGAGCTCCAGCAGAACACGAAGGCGGTCGAGAGCAGGATGTTCATCGGCTACCTCCAGTAAACAGATCGGTTTACTCGCTCCACTATACAGATCGGTATACATTGAGGCCATGAGTACTGCTGAGGGGCTCCGGCGTATCGTGTTGACCCCCGCCGCGCGCCGCGCGCTCGAAGCCGCCGGCCGGCTGTTCTACGAGCGCGGCATCCATGCCGTCGGGGTGGATCTGATCGCCGCCGAGGCCGGGGTGACGAAGAAGACGCTCTACGACCGGTTCGGCTCCAAGGAGCAGATCGTCGTGGAGTATCTGGCCGGGCGCGACGAGCGCTGGCGTACGTTTCTCGCCGAACGTCTGGACGCCGAACGCTCGCCGCGAGAGCGCGTCCTGGCCGTCTTCGACGCGTCGCGCGCCTGGGCCCTGGAGAACTCCCCCAAGGGCTGCAGCATGGTCAACGCGCACGCGGAGATCAGCGATCCCGCCCATCCCGCGTACCCGATCATCACCGGGCAGAAGCAGTGGATGCTGGACCTCTTCACCGGCCTGTGCGCGGACATCGAACCGGGCCGGGCCGACCGGCTCGGGCGGACTCTCATGCTGCTGCACGAAGGTGCCCTGGTCGCCCATGGGTTGAACGTCTTCGCCGACCCCATCGCGCACGCCCGCGACGAGGCGCGCGCTCTCCTCGCGGCGGCGGGGGAGTAAAAATAAGCGCTTGCTCGGAAACCCTTGTCTTCGCCGCGGCCCGTTCCTAACATCGCTGATGTTACAGCGGTTGTGTCACAGTCAGATCAGTCCGAGCGGGCCGCATCCCCGCGACAACTCACCAGCAGACGCAGGGGGTTAGATGGCAGGGAACGGGCCACTCGAAGGGGTAAGGGTCGTCGAGCTCGCCGGGATCGGACCCGGTCCGTTCGCCGCGATGCTCCTCGCCGACCTCGGTGCGGACGTCGTACGGATCGACCGGCCGGGCGGCGCCGGGCTCGCCATCAAACCCGCGTACGACGTGACGAACCGCAACAAACGGTCCGTCGTCGTCGACCTCAAGACCGAAGCCGGACCGGCCACGGTCCTCGACCTCGTCGAGCGCGCCGACATCCTCATCGAGGGCTACCGACCCGGCGTCGCCGAACGCCTCGGCGTCGGACCCGAGCAATGCCACGCCCGCAACCCCCGCCTGGTGTACGGCCGGATGACCGGCTGGGGGCAGCAGGGCCCGCTCGCCCAGCGCGCCGGGCACGACATCGCGTACATCGCCATCACCGGCGCACTCGGCATGATCGGCAAGCCCGAAGAGCCCCCGGCCATCCCTGCGAACCTCGTCGGCGACTATGCGGGCGGCTCCCTCTACCTCGTCGTCGGCGTGCTCGCCGCACTGCAGCACGCCCGCTCCACCGGCGAGGGCCAGGTCGTCGACGCCGCCATCGTGGACGGCACCGCGCATCTCTCGGCGATGATCCACGGCATGATGGCGGCCGGCGGCTGGCAGGACCGGCGCGGCGCCAATCTGCTCGACGGCGGCTGCCCGTTCTACGGCAACTACGAGACCGCGGACGGCGGTTACATGGCCGTCGGCGCCCTGGAGCAGCAGTTCTACGAGGAGTTCGTGACGCTACTCGGCATCGCCGACCAGGCGCCGGCGCGCAAGGACCTCGCGCGCTGGGGCGAGCTGCGGTCGGCCATCGAGGCGCGGTTCAAGACGCGGACCAGGGACGAGTGGACCGCCGTCTTCCAGGACTCGGATGCCTGTGTGGCCCCGGTCCTCTCCCTGCGCGAGGCCCCGGAGCACCCGCACCTCAAGGAGCGCGGCACCTTCGTGGAGCACTCGGGGATCACCCAGCCCGCGCCCGCCCCGCGCTTCTCCGCGACCCCCGGGACCGTACGAACGGGTCCCGCGCTGCCCGGTGCGCACACCGAGGACGTGGCCAGGGACTGGGATGTGCAGAGCCTCATCACCGACGACAAGGAGCAGGCATGACGACCCCTTCGGGCTTGGAGCGCAGGCTCTACGGCGAGGAGCACGAGGCTTTCCGCGGCACCGTGCGGACCTTCCTCGAGCGCGAGGTCGTGCCGCACCACGAGCAGTGGGAGAAGGACGGCATCGTCTCCCGCGACGCCTGGCGCGCCGCCGGCAAGCAGGGCCTGCTCGGGCTCGCCGTGCCCGAGGAGTACGGGGGCGGCGGCAACACCGACTTCCGCTTCTCGGCCGTGCTCGCCGAGGAGTTCACCCGCGCCGGCGCCTCCGGGCTCGCGGTCGGACTGCACAACGACATCATCGGCCCGTATCTGACCTCGCTCGCCACCGAGGAGCAGAAGCGCCGCTGGCTGCCCGGCTTCTGCTCCGGCGAGATCATCACCGCGATCGCGATGACCGAACCCGGCGCGGGCTCGGACCTCCAGGGCATCAAGACCCACGCCGAGGACCAGGGCGACCACTGGCTGCTCAACGGCTCGAAGACCTTCATCTCCAACGGCATCCTCGCCGACCTGGTGATCGTCGTCGCCCGTACGACTCCCGAGGGCGGCGCGAAGGGCCTGTCGCTGCTCGTCGTCGAGCGCGGCATGGAGGGCTTCGAGCGCGGCCGCAACCTCGACAAGATCGGGCAGAAGGCCCAGGACACCGCCGAGCTGTTCTTCCGGGACGTGAAGGTCCCCAAGGAGAACCTGCTCGGTGACCTCAACGGGGCGTTCCTGCACCTGATGACCAACCTCGCCCAGGAGCGCATGGGCATCGCGGTCGCCGCCATCTCCGCCGCCGAGTACCTGCTGCAGATCACCATGGAGTACGTGCAGGAGCGCGAGGCCTTCGGGCGCAAGCTCGCCAAGCTGCAGCACATCCGCTTCGAGATCGCAGAGATGGCCACCGAGTGCGCCGTCACCCGTACGTTCCTCGACCGCTGTATCGAGGACCACACGAACGGGGTGCTCGACCACGTCCACGCCTCGATGGCCAAATGGTGGGCCACCGAGTTGCAGAAGCGGGTCGCCGACCGCTGTCTGCAACTGCACGGCGGTTACGGCTACATGACCGAGTACCGCGTGGCGCGCGCCTTCACCGACGGCCGTATCCAGACCATCTACGGCGGGACCACCGAGATCATGAAGGAGATCATCGGACGGTCCCTGCTGCCGTAGCAGCCCGGATCTTTCCCACCCTCACCCCGCACACCGGAAGGCTTATCCGTGAGCACCGAAGCGTACGTCTACGACGCGATCCGCACCCCGCGCGGGCGCGGCAAGGCCAATGGGTCCCTGCACGGCACCAAGCCCATCGACCTCGTGACCGGTCTGATCAAGGAGATCCAGACCCGCAACCCGGACCTCGACCCCGCCACGATCGACGACATCGTGCTCGGCGTCGTCGGCCCGGTCGGCGACCAGGGCTCGGACATCGCCCGGATCGCGGCCATCGCCGCGGGCCTGCCCGACACGGTGGCCGGCGTCCAGGAGAACCGCTTCTGCGCCTCGGGTCTCGAAGCCGTCAACATGGCCGCGATGAAGGTCCGTTCCGGCTGGGAGGACCTGGTGCTCGCCGGTGGCGTCGAGTCGATGTCGCGCGTACCGATGGCCTCCGACGGCGGCGCCTGGTTCGCCGACCCGATGACCAACTGGGACACCAACTTCGCCCCGCAGGGCATCGGCGCCGACCTCATCGCCACCACCGAGGGCTTCACCCGCCGCGATGTGGACGAGTACGCGGCCCTGTCCCAGGAGCGCGCCGCGAACGCCATCAAGGAGGGCCGTTTCGAGCGCTCGGTGATTCCCGTACGGGACCGCAGCGGTCTCACCGTCCTCGACCACGACGAGTTCCCGCGCCCGGGCACCACCGCGGACTCCCTCGCCAAGCTCAAGCCGTCCTTCGCGGACATCGGCGACCTCGGCGGCTTCGACGCGGTGGCGCTGCAGAAGTACCACTGGATCGAGAAGATCGACCACGTCCACCACGCGGGCAACTCCTCCGGCATCGTCGACGGCGCCTCGCTCGTCGCGATCGGTTCGAAGGAGGCGGGGGAGCGGAACGGCCTGACCCCGCGCGCCCGGATCGTCTCCGTCGCGGTCTCCGGCTCCGAGCCGACCATCATGCTCACCGGTCCCGCCCCGGCCACGCGCAAGGCCCTCGCCAAGGCGGGCCTGACCATCGACGACATCGACCTCGTCGAGATCAACGAGGCCTTCGCAGCCGTCGTGCTGAGGTTCGTCAAGGACATGGGCCTGAGCCTCGACAAGGTGAACGTCAACGGCGGCGCCATCGCGCTCGGCCACCCTCTCGGCGCCACCGGCGCGATGATTCTGGGCACGCTCGTCGACGAGTTGGAGCGCCAGGACAAGCGGTTCGGGTTGGCCACGCTCTGCGTCGGGGGCGGTATGGGCATCGCGACGATCGTGGAGCGCATCTAGAGCTCACGCCGGGGCCGGCCCGCTGTGGTGGGGAGATGCCGCACGCAGTGCGCATCTCAGGGGCGCGGGGAACTGCGCGAGCAACCCACGACAGCCCGCACCCGGCCACAAGCCCAGCGGCCCTCCCGTAGCCGCCACCCGACAACCTCAGACTTCACGGAGACCGCACCATGACGCAGAGCACGACAATCCGCTGGGAACAGGACGAGACCGGCATCGTCACGCTCGTCCTCGACGACCCCAACCAGTCCGCGAACACCATGAACCAGGCGTTCAAGGACTCGATCGCCGCGATCGCCGACCGGGCCGAGGCCGAGAAGGACTCGATCCGCGGCATCATCTACACCTCCGCGAAGAAGACCTTCTTCGCCGGCGGTGACCTCAAGGACATGATGAAGGCCGGCCCCGAGGACGCCCAGCGCGTCTTCGAGACCGGCACCGGCATCAAGGCCTCGCTGCGCCGCATCGAGACCCTCGGCAAGCCCGTCGTCGCCGCCATCAACGGCGCCGCGCTCGGCGGCGGTTACGAGATCGCCCTCGCCAGCCATCACCGCATCGCCCTCGACGCCCCCGGCTCGAAGATCGGCCTGCCCGAGGTCACCCTCGGTCTGCTGCCCGCGGGCGGCGGCGTGACCCGCACCGTACGCCTGATGGGCATCGCGGACGCGCTCCTGAAGGTGCTGCTCCAGGGCACGCAGTACAGCCCGAAGCGTGCCCTGGACAACGGCCTCGTGCACGAAGTCGTGGCCACCCGCGAGGAGATGATCGCCAAGGCCCGCGCCTTCATCGACGCCAACCCCGAGTCGCAGCAGCCCTGGGACAAGCCCGGCTACCGGATCCCCGGCGGCACCCCGGCGAACCCCAAGTTCGCCGCGAACCTGCCGGCCTTCCCGGCCAACCTGAAGAAGCAGCTGGCCGGTGCGCCCTACCCGGCCCCGCGCAACATCCTCGCCGCCGCGGTCGAGGGCTCCCAGGTCGACTTCGAGAACGCGCTGGTCATCGAGGCCCGCTACTTCACCGAACTGGTCACGGGCCAGACGGCGAAGAACATGATCCAGGCGTTCTTCTTCGACCTCCAGGCCGTCAACTCCGGCGCCAACCGCCCCAAGGGCATCGACTCACGCCCGGTCCGCAAGGTCGCCGTGCTCGGCGCGGGCATGATGGGCGCCGGCATCGCGTACTCCTGCGCCCGCGCCGGCATCGAGGTCGTCCTCAAGGACGTCTCGGCCGAATCCGCCGCCAAGGGCAAGGCGTACTCCGAGAAGCTCTGCGAGAAGGCGGTCAAGCGCGGCCGTACGACCCAGGAGAAGGCCGACGCCCTGCTCGCCCTGATCACCCCGACCGCCGACCCCGCCGACCTCGCGGGCTGCGACGCGGTGATCGAGGCGGTCTTCGAGGACCCGGCGCTCAAGCACAAGGTGTTCCAGGAGATCCAGCACATCGTCGAGCCCGACGCGCTGCTCTGCTCCAACACCTCGACCCTCCCCATCACGGCACTCGCCGAAGGCGTCGAGCGCCAGGGTGACTTCATCGGTCTGCACTTCTTCTCACCCGTCGACAAGATGCCGCTGGTCGAGATCATCAAGGGTGAGCGCACCGGCGACGAGGCCCTCGCCCGCGCCTTCGACCTGGTCCGCCAGATCAACAAGACCCCGATCGTGGTCAACGACTCGCGCGGCTTCTTCACCTCGCGCGTCATCGGCCACTTCATCAACGAGGGCGTCGCGATGGTCGGCGAGGGCATCGAGCCCGCCTCCGTCGAGCAGGCCGCGGCCCAGGCCGGCTACCCGGCGAAGGTGCTCTCGCTCCTGGACGAGCTGACCTTCACGCTCCCGCGCAAGATCCGCGAGGAGAGCCGGCAGGCGCTCGCGGCCGAGGGCGTCGAGATGCCCGTGCACCCGGCCGAAGGCGTCATCGACCGGATGATCGACGAGTTCGGCCGCAAGGGCCGCTCCTCCGGCGCCGGTTTCTACGAGTACGGCGAGGACGGCAAGCGCGGTCCGCTGTGGCCCGGGCTCCGCGAGCACTTCACCAAGCCGGGGTACGAGATCCCGTTTCGCGACATGCAGGAGCGGATGCTGTTCTCCGAAGCCCTCGACACCGTAAGGCTGTTGGAGGAAGGCGTCCTCACCTCGGTCGCCGACGCCAACATCGGCTCGATCTTCGGCATCGGCTTCCCGGGCTGGACCGGTGGTGTCCTGCAGTACATCAACGGATACGAGGGCGGCCTGCCCGGCTTCGTCGCCCGCGCCCGCGAACTGGCCGACACCTACGGCGAGCGGTTCCTGCCGCCGGCGCTGCTCGTGGAGAAGGCCCAGAAGGGCGAGCGCTTCTCGGACGCGTAACTGCCACAGGTGGTACGGGAGGCCGCGCGGCCTCCCGTACCACCGCGGTACCCGCTGACCGGATCGTTCCGGCAGTGGCCCGGATCGAGCCTGGAACCGTAGTGGAGTGCCAGGTCACCATGGGGACATGAGCCGAGCGCTGATCGTCATCGATGTCCAGGAATCGTTCCGAGCCCGACCCCTGTGGGACGAGATCGGCAATCCGAAGATCGCGGAACCAGTGAACCGCCTCGTCCGTGCGGCCCGCGCGGCCGGCGACCGGGTCATCTGGGTGCTGCACCAGGAGCCCGGAACGGGCGGGGTCTTCGATCCGGCCGAGGGCCACGTACGCCTCCTCGACGAGCTGGAGCGGCCGGCCGCGGACGAACCGGTCCTCCGCAAGACCTCGCACAACGCGTTCACCACCACCAACCTCCAGCAGCTCCTCACGGAAGCCGGCCTCACCGAGCTGTGGGTGTGCGGGATCCGCGCCGAGCAGTGCGTGGAGACCACCACCCGCGTCGGCAGCGACCTCGGCTACCGCATGGTGTTCGTGAAGGACGCCGTGACGACCGACAACGACACCGGATTCAGCCCCGAGGAGCTCATCGCCCGCACCGAGGCGGTGCTGCGCGACCGCTTCGCACGGATCGCCACCGTCGCCGAGTTCGAGAACGACCTGGCAGCATCTTCCGCGTGAACCGCGTCGTCTTCCTGCTCCTGCCCGGAGTCCACCTGCTCGACCTGGCCGGGCCCGCCCAGGCCTTCGGTCTCGCAGGGGACTTCGGGCATCCGTACGAGCTGGCGTATGTCGCCGAGGAATCCCCGGTGGCCAGCGCCCAGGGGCTGCCCCTCGCCGCCGGTACGAAGTGGCCCGAGCCGTCCGCGGACGACCTGCTCATGGTGCCGGGCTGGCGCTCGGACGCGCTGCGTCATCCGCCCGCGGCGAGCGAGGCCGTCCTGGAGCGGCTCCGCGCGCACCATGACAGGGGCGGCACCGTCGCCAGTGTCTGCGCGGGAGCCGAACTCCTCGGCCGGGCCGGCCTGCTCGACGGGCGCCGCTGCACCACGCACCACGACCTGCAGGACGCGCTGGCCGGCCGCTATCCGAGGGCGACGGTCGTGCGTGACGTCCTGTTCACCACCGACGACCGCGTGGTCACCTCGGCCGGTATCGCCAGCGGAATCGACCTCGTGCTGCATCTGCTCGCCCAGCGCCACGGCCCGGCGCTCGCCGCTCGCGTGGCCCGCAGCATGGTGGTGTACGCCCGCCGCAACGGCGACGAGCCGCAGGCGAGCGCCATGCTGCGGCTTCGCTCCCACCTGGACGACACCGTCCACCGCGTCCAGGACCACATCGACTCGCATTACGCGCAGTCGCTGCCGCTGACCGCGCTCGCTGCTCGAGCGGGCGTCAGCGAGCGGACGTTGACCCGGATGTTCCACCGCGCCACCGGGGGGCTGACGCCGCTGCGCTACCAGCAGACCCTGCGCGTGGAACGGGCCGAGCACCTGATCGGCCACGGCGAGACGGTGGAGGCGGCGGCCCGTGCCGTGGGTTTCGAGGACGCGCGGATGCTGCGCCGGCTGCGCAGCCGTACGGCACAGGGTGTCGGGTGAGTGACCGCCGCCCGGTTCAGGCCTCGGCCCCGTCCACGTACCGCCGCCGCAGCTCGTCCTTGAGCGACCGCTGGAACGCCGTGACCAGGGCCTGCACCACCATCGGCTGCATGTCCGCCGACAGCGCCTTCATAGCCTCCACCGCCTCGGGGTCCGACTCCCGCTCCCGGTAGGGCCCCCACACCTCGTCCTGGAAGAGCCGCGTCAGCTCCTTGGCCGCCTGCCGCGAGTGCTCCAGCATCACATCGCGCGCCGCCAGGATCGTGTCCTGCGCGATCGGCACGTCGAGCAGCCGCAGCCCCAGATGCAACAGGCCCGGGTCGATACGGAAGACGTCCGGATCCTCGGTGCGCTCCAGGACGCTCATCGCCGCGAGCCGGTCCACATCCGACTCCGACAGCGTGCCGCCCGCGCGCCGTGCCAGCTGCTCACGGCTCATCTCCGTGGCGCCCTCCGGGATCCAACTCGCCACCAGTGCGCGGTGGATGGCCAGATCGTGCGCCGTCATGTCGGCCGGCAGCTGCTCCATGTAGCGCTCGATCGCCGCGAGCGTCAGACCGTGGTGCTGCAGCTCCTCGATCAGCGCGAGCCGCGACAGGTGCGCCGCCCCATAACGGCCCACCCGGCGCGGACCGATCGACGGCGGCGGCAGCAGGCCCCGGGTGCTGTAGAAGCGGACGGTACGCACCGTGACCCCGGCGCGGGCGGCCAACTCGTCGACGGTGAGGGAGGGTTCGTACCCGGCGGACGCCCGCTCCCGTCCGAGCTGCCCCTCGGCCTGGGTGGTCATTGCTCGCAGCCTCGCTTCCCGCCTCGCTTCACACCGAGACACGTACGTGTTCGCACGGCCCGGCACCTTGCACCAATGCGGTGCAACAGTATTGCTGTCTCACCACCCTTGTGAAACGGTCCGGGACAATGCCCGACGGACAGGGGGCCGCCTTGAGCAGCCCGACGGACAGGGGGCCGCCATGAGCGAGCGAAGCGAGCGAATCAATAAGAGGAGCGCGCTGTGCTCACAGCCCGCCGAGCGAAGCGAGGCTGGCGGATGAGCACGATCCTGCGTCTACCCGGAGCACCCGAAGAACTGACCCTCCCCGCACTCCTCCTGCGCAACGCCGAGGACCACGGCAGCCGGCCCGCGCTCTCCTGGCGCCAGGGCGAAGGGTGGTCGACGCTCACCTGGTCCGAGGTCCGCCGGCGTGTGACCGAGCTGTCCGCCGGATACGCGGAGCTCGGCGTCGTACGCGGCGATCACGTCCTGATGATGATGGGCAACCGGCCCGAGCACTGGCTCTGCGACCTCGCCCTCACCCACCTCGGGGCCGTCCCGGTCTCGGTCTACGGCACCGCCGCACCCGGCCAGATCGCCCATATCGCCCGCCACAGCCGCGCCCGGCTCGCGGTGATCGAGGGTGAGCGGGAAGTCGGCCGATGGGCGCCGCTCCTGGGCGAGACCGAACTGGAGCGCCTGGTCGTCGTCGAGCCCGACGCGGCGGCCGGCCACACCCCGTACAGCCAGGTCCTGGCAGCAGGGCAAGACGGTGAGGCCTTCGAGAAGGCCTGGCGCGAGATCCGCCCGGCCGACCCCCTCACCGTCGTCTACACCTCCGGCACCACGGGCGACCCCAAGGGCGTCCGCATCACGCATCGCAACGTGATCCGCAACGCCCTCGCGCTCGACTCGGTCGTCGAGCTGCCGGATCACGCCGGGCACATCTCGTATCTCCCCTTCGCGCATATCGCGGAGCGCATGCTCGGGATCTATCTGCCGGTCTTCCGCGCCGCCCACGTCCATCTCTGCCCGGACCCCGCACAGTTGGCGGCCACGGTGCGCGAGCTCAGGCCCGTGCAGTTCTTCGGGGTGCCCCGCGTCTGGGAGAAGCTCGCCGCAGCCGTACGGGCGATGCTCGCGCAGGCCCCCGAGGAGCGCAGGCGGGCGGTCGAGAAGGCCTGTGACACCGCGCGCGCCCATCTCGCCCACCGCGAGAAGGGCGAGCCGGTCCCGGGTCCGCTCGATGCCGCGTACCGGCATGTCAAGAAGCATGTGCTCGACCCGATCCTCGCCCTGGCCGGCTTCGACCGGCTCCTGTGGACCGCGAGCGCGTCGGCGCCGATGCCGCCGGACGTGATGCGCTTCTGGGCCGGCTTCGGGCTCACGATCATGGACGCCTGGGGCCTCACGGAGACCGTCGGCGTCGCCACCACCAACAGCCCGGGCGCCTTCCGGACCGGCTCGGTGGGCCGGCCGCTCGAAGGCGTGGAGGTCCGCACCGCCGAGGACGGCGAGATCTTCGTACGCGGCGGCACCGTCTTCGACGGCTACCTCCGGGCCGACGGATCGCTCCAGGACGCGTGTGACGCGGACGGCTGGTTCGCGACAGGGGACATCGGCCGGATCGACGAGGACGGCTACCTCTGGCTCACCGACCGCAAGAAGGAAATGATCATTACCTCGACGGGCAAGAACGTCTCACCCGCCCTGGTCGAGAACACCCTCAAGGAACACCCGCTGATCGGCCAGGCCCTCGCGTACGGCGACGGCCGCTCGTATCTCGTGGCCCTGCTGGTCCTCGACCCCGAGACCTTCCCGGTCTGGGCCCAGGCGCGGGGCGTGCCGGCCGACCCGCGCGATCCGGCCGTACGCAAGGAGATCGAGCAGGCCGTGGCGGCGGCGAACGAGCGGCTCAACAGCACCGAGCAGATCAAGCGGTTCACGATCCTCGGCGAGGAGTGGGGACCGGAGTCGGGAGAGCTGACCCCGTCCCTGAAGCTGCGCCGACGGGCGATCACAGAGCGGTACAGGGCGGACATCGAAGATCTGTACAGCCCTTGATCACCATGTGAGATGTCCCGCTCTGTGACCTGCACCACCGCAGGTTGGATCAAGTGTGGGTAAAGGTGTGCCAGGTCCGTGCCGCGTCAGGGGTGGCACGGGCTTTGCACTGTCCCCCCACTGAGAGTTGAACAGCGCGTGAGCAAGGAAGCCGTCACCGCGGCACAGGAGGCACCCCGCACGGTCGCCTCCGACGTGCCCGCCGATGCAGGCGACGCGGGATACAGCAAGGACCTCAAGGCCCGCCACATCAACATGATCGCTATCGGTGGAGCGATCGGCACCGGACTGTTCCTCGGAGCGGGCGGCCGCCTCAACTCGGCAGGACCGGGTCTCGCCCTCGCCTACCTGGTGTGCGGCATCTTCGCGTTCTTCGTGGTCCGCGCGCTCGGCGCGATGGTCGTCTACCGGCCCTCGTCCGGTTCGTTCGTGAGTTACGCCCGTGAGTTCCTCGGTGAGAAGGGCGCGTACGTCGCCGGCTGGGGCTACTTCCTCAACTGGGCGACGACCGGTATCGCCGACATCACAGCGATCGCGCTGTACACGCACTACTGGAGCTTCTTCACCGACATCCCGCAGTGGGTGCTCGCGCTGATCGCGCTCTCCATCGTGCTCGTGGTGAACCTGATCTCCGTGAAGATCTTCGGTGAGCTCGAGTTCTGGTTCTCGATCGTCAAGGTCTCGGCCCTGGTGATCTTCATGGCGATCGGTATCTTCCTGCTCGTCACGCAGTCCGACGTGGGCGGCGAGAAGCCCGGCCTGCACGTGATCACCGAGAACGGCGGTCTCTTCCCGGCCGGCGTCATGCCCGTCGTCATCGTGATGACCGGCGTCGTCTTCGCCTACGCCTCGCTCGAACTGATCGGCGTCGCGGCCGGCGAGGCCGCCGAGCCGCAGAAGGTCGTGCCGCGCGCGGTGAACTCGATCATGTGGCGCGTGGGTCTCTTCTACGTCGGCTCGGTCGTGCTGCTCGCGCTCCTGATGCCCGGCTCGAAGTACTCCGGCGACGAGAGCCCCTTCGTCACCGTGCTCTCCTCGATCGGCGTCCCGGCGGCCGGCGACGTGATGAACCTCGTGGTCCTCACGGCTGCGATGTCCTCGCTCAACTCGGGTCTGTACTCCACCGGCCGCATCCTGCGCTCGATGGCGATGGCGGGCACCGCCCCGGCCTTCACCTCGAAGATGAGCCGCACCAACGTGCCGTACGGCGGCATCCTGCTCACCTCCGGCGTGTGCGTGGCCGGTGTCGGCCTGAACTTCCTGGTGCCGGAGAAGGCCTTCGAGATCGTCCTGAACGTCGCGGCGCTCGGCATCATCTCCACCTGGATCACGATCATGCTCTGCCACATGGTGTTCCGGCGCCGGGCCGAGGAGGGTCTGCTGACCCTGCCGAAGTTCAAGCTGCCCGGCAGCCCGGTCACCGAGATCGTCACGATCGTCTTCCTGCTCACGGTGCTCGGCCTGATGTGGAAGGACGCCGAGATCGGCCGTCCGACCCTCTACCTGATCCCGGTCATCGCGCTCGCGCTGGTCATCGGCTGGTACAAGGTCCGCGACAAGGTCGCGGCCGGCGGTCTCGCCGCCGAGCGGCAGCTCGACTCCTCGAAGTAACGGCGCACGCCGCAGCGGCCGGTCCAGCCCCTCGGGGCGGGACCGGCCGCTGCCGTCTTCAGGTCGTCTCCGCTTTCAGGACGCGGACGCCGTCACCGGGTAGTGGTCCGACAGATTCGTGTACGTGTAGGACGTACCCCAGCTCGTGACCGTCCAGGGCGCGGACTGCTCCTTGACCACATGGTTCGTCCACCCAGCGGGCCGCACATGCCCGGCCCGGTGCAGCACGTAGTCCAGGTCCTCGCGCGGATCGTCCGGGTAGCGGTCCTTCGCGATCGAGTTGTCCTGGGTGTCGAAGGAGTACGGATGCCCGGTCCGCGCGTCCGCCCCCACCAGGCCCCCGTCCGCGAGCATCGAACCGTACTCGCCGCTGTGCGAGTCGACGTTCAGATCGCCCGCGACGATGACCTGCTCCGAGGCCGGAATCGCCTTCGCGTCCAGGAACGCGTCGATGTCCTTGAGCTGGGCGCTGCGCATCGCCGCCGCCTCACCCGAGCCGCACCCGGGATCCGTGGACTGCAGATGCGTCCCGACCACGTGCACCTTCGTGCCGTTCACGTCCAGGACCGCGTACGCGAAGCCCTTGTTGGAGTACCAGTCGGACCCGCAGGCGTCCGGGAAGACGTACTGCTCCTTGCGCAGCACCGGCCACTTGCTGAAGATCGTGACCCCGCCGTCCTCGGGCGTGGTCGTCGAGTAGTTGCCACCGGTCGCGTCCCAGCCGGACCTGCTCCGCCC
The DNA here is from genome assembly GCF_040300965.1 of Streptomyces mesophilus. Taxonomy (GTDB): domain Bacteria; phylum Actinomycetota; class Actinomycetes; order Streptomycetales; family Streptomycetaceae; genus Streptomyces; species Streptomyces mesophilus_A. Next base: position 26,711 of record NZ_JBEPEW010000093.1, read on the forward strand.
GACGACGGGCGTCTGGTGCGGATACTCGCCGCGCGCACCCGCCGCGAGCGCGTCGGAGGAGGAGTTGTCGAAGGCCTCCTGGATCACCACCACGTCCTGGCCGCGGAAGAAGGACGTCTTCGGGATCGCGGCCGCGCGGTGGTCCTGACCCCAGTTCGGATACAGCGTCTTGCTGAAGAGGAAGGCGTTGTACGTCAGCACCTTGACGTCCGGCGCGGCCGCCGCCGATGCGGACCCGGGCGAGGTCGCGACCAGACCGGCACCGGCGAGCAGACCGGCGAGTGCGATGGCGGTCGTACGAGGTGCGCGAGGTGTACGCGGCACAGGGACTCCCGTGATGAGTGGGGGCAGGAGGTGGTGCCCGCTCATCAAAGCAGCGCCGGTTACTTCTGAGTAGCCCGCGGATGTCGGCGAGTTGTCGCCGCGTCGCACACTCGGCTGTCACGACTGCCCTCTTTTGCGCGGGAGTTGACCGGAGTAACTTCCGCCGCATGCCGATACCTGCGCGGGCCACCCGCTTCAGACCTGTCGTGCTCACGGCTGCCCTGGCGGCCCTTCTCCTCTCGCTGCTCTCTCCCGCCTACGCCGCCGCGCAGAGCGGCCGCCCGGCGGAGAGCAAGCCGGTCTACTCGTACGCGGACGCCATCCGTGAATCCGTCTGGGTCGACACCGGGCTCGACGGCGACGGCGACGGGAAGACCGATCGCGTCGCCGCGGACATCATCCGCCCGCGCGAACCCGCCCAACGCGGGCGCAAGATCCCCGTGATCATGGACGCAAGCCCGTACTACGCGTGCTGCGGCCGGGGCAACGAGAGCCAGAAGAAGACCTACGACGCCGACGGCAACGTGGTGCAGTTCCCGCTGTACTACGACAACTACTTCGTCCCGCGCGGCTACGCCTTCGTCGCCGTGGACTTCGCCGGTACGAACCGCTCCGACGGCTGCGTGGACGTCGGCGGACGCTCCGATGTGACCTCCGCGAAGGCCGTCGTCGACTGGCTGAACGGCCGCGGCCGCGGCTACACCAGCCGCACCGGCGACGAACGCGCGAAAGCCGGCTGGTCCAACGGGGACACCGGCATGATCGGCAAGAGTTACGACGGTACGGTCGCCAACGGCGTGGCCGCGACCGGTGTCGAGGGCCTCAAGACCATCGTGCCGATCGGCGCCATCTCCTCCTGGTACGACTACTACTTCCAGCAGGGCGCCCCGCTTTACGACAGCGGCCCCGAGTGGCTGTCCGATTACGTGGAGAGCCCTGAGGCCCGCGCCCGCTGCGGCGCCGTACAGCAGCGGCTGATCGACGAGGCGCCGCGCAACGGCGACTGGACCCGCCTGTGGGACGAGCGCAACCACGTGCCGGACGCCGACAAGGTCGAGGCCAGCGTGTTCGTCGTACACGGACAGCAGGACCTCAACGTGCGCGCCAAGCACTTCGGCCAGTGGTGGGACGCGCTCGCCGAGGAAGGTGTGGAGCGGAAGATCTGGCTGAGCCAGACCGGGCATGTCGACCCCTTCGACTTCCGACGGGCCGACTGGGTGCGCACCCTGCACCGCTGGTTCGACCATGAACTCCTCGGCTACGACAACGGCATCGACGACGAGCCGATGGCCGATATCGAGACCGCCCCCGACCAGTGGCAGACCAGCCGCCACTGGCCGCCGCGCGCCACGGACACCGTGGCCGTCAAGCCGGGCCCGGGCGCGCAGGCCGGCGTCGGCACCCTGGGACTCAAGTCGGCGCCCCGTGGCGCGACCGAGACGTTCACCGACGATCCGAGCCGCGGCGAGACGGACTGGGCGGCCCAGCTCACCACCTCGACACCGGACAAGGCGGGCTTCGTCACCGCGCCACTCGCCAAGGACCTGCGGATATCCGGGAGTTCACAGGTCACCGTGACCGCGACCCCCTCGACCCCGACCGCCCACCTCTCCGCCGTCCTGGTCGACCTGGGCCCCGCCACCATCCGTGACTTCGCCGCCGCAGGCGAGGGCATCGTCACGCTGCCCGAGCGCAGTTGCTGGGGCGAGAGCCGCGAAGGCGACAGCCCGTGCTTCAAGGAGACGGCCGCCAAGACCGCGGACGTCGACTACACGGTGTTCAGCCGCGGGTGGGCCGACCTCGGCACCTTCGCCGACCCGCGTACGGAACGTCCGCTGACGCCGGGCAGGCAGCACACGCTCACCATCGACCTCGCCTCGAGCGACCACGTGATCCCGGCAGGCCACCGTCTCGCCCTCATCGTCGCGGGCACCGACGCCGGACTCATCGAACCGCCCGCGACACCGGGCACGTTGACGCTCGATCTGCGCCGCACCACCGCCGAGCTGCCGTTCGTCGGCGGCTGGCGGGCGTTCGCCGAGGCCACCCGCCCCGGCGCACCCGCCGCGGCGCCTCGCGAGAGCCGTTACGAAGGGCTCACGCAGGCACCCGAGGCGCACCGTCTTCCCCCGGAGAAAGGCCTGATCCCTTGAGACGCGCACTTTCGCTGACGGCCGCCGCGACCGCGTTCGCGGCGGCCCTGACCGGCCCCGCCCTCGCGGGCTCCGGCCAGACGGAGGCCTCGACGCCCGGACCCCGTACGGGATTCGAGCGGTCCGACGGCGCCAACTGGACCACCCAGCCCGAGGAGCAGGACTTCCTGCGCACCGTCGACCGCGACAGCCGCCGGATCCGGGTCGAGCAGATCGGCACCACCAAGCAGAACCGGCCGCTCCAGCTCGCCCGCCTGGGCACCGACCGGCCCGGAGCGCCCACCGTGCTCCTCATCTGCTCCCAGCACGGCGACGAACCCTCCGGCCGCGAAGCCTGCCTCACCACGCTCCGCGATCTCGCCTACGCCAAGGACAAGCGCACCCTCGAACTCCTCGACCGCAGCGAGATCCTGATCGTCCCCACCGCCAACCCCGACGGCCGCGCCGCGGACACCCGCGGCAACTCCGACGGCGTCGACATCAACCGCGACCATGTCGCCCTCGCCACCGCGGAGGGCCGCACCCTGGCCCGGGTCATCCGCGACCAGCGCCCCGACGTCATCTACGACCTGCACGAGTATGGCGCCACACCCCCGTACTACGACAAGGACCTCTTCGACCTGTGGCCGCGCAACCTCAACACCGACCACGACGTGCACGACCACGCCCAGGACCTCTCCGGGGACTACGTCCGTCCGGCCGCCGAGGACGAGGGCTACTCCACGGGCACGTACGGGATCTGGACCGATCCCGAGACCGGAGAGCCGATCAAGCAGACCGCGGGAGACGGGCAGGAGCGCATCCTGCGCAACGCCTCCGGGATCAAGCACGCGGTCGGGCTGCTCATCGAGAGCCGAGTCGACGCGCTCACGGATGAGGAGAAGGCGGACGAGAGCCTGAACAACCGGCGTCGCGTGAACTCCCAACTGGCCGCGCTTGACGGCCTGTTCGCCATCACCGGCGAGAAGGGCCGCAGCGTCGACCGCGCGACCGGCGAGGCCCGTCGCGCCGGCTACGCGGACGAGGGCCCCGTCTATCTCGGCGGCGCCGACAACGATCCCGCGGAGCCGTCCGAGATCATCCCCGACCCGCCCTGCGGCTACCGGCTCACCGCCGCGCAGTACACGGACATCGGTGACGAACTCGCGCTGCACGGCGTCAAGGTGCGCCCCGACGGCGACGGTGTGCTCGTGCCGCTGCGCCAGTCGCTGCGTGCGCTCGTCCCGCTGCTGCTCGACGAACGGGCGCCGTACAACGTCGTGAACGGGCAACCCGCCGACGAATGCTGATGGTCTGTGACCTGTGACACGTGTGTGGTAGCGAAGAGGCGAGCATAACGAAGACGCCACCTCGAAAGGCCCCGCCTATGCCGCACGAAGAGCAGAACAGACCGGAAGAACAGAAGAAAAGGGCCGGCCGGGGAGAACCGCATCTGTCCACGGGGCTCCCCGGCAGCCCCCACGACCACGGTGTGGTGACGACCGACCGGGTGGTGTTCGGCGTCACCGCCGCCATCACGCTCGCCTTCGTCCTGTGGGGCGCGCTCGCCACGGACAACCTCGAGGACGTCTCCGCGAAGGCGCTCAACGGGTTGATCCACAATGCCGGTTGGGCCTTCGTCCTCGCAGCCTCGGGATTCGTGGTCTTCGCGCTGTGGCTGGCGGTCAGCCGCTACGGGAAGATCACCCTGGGCCGCGAGGGCGAGGAGCCCGAGTTCCGCACGGTGTCCTGGGTCGCGATGATGTTCAGCGCCGGTATGGGCATCGGCCTGATGTTCTACGGGGTGAGCGAGCCCCTCGCGCACTTCACCACCCCACCGCCCGGCACCGACCCGGCCGACTCGGCCACGGCCATGATGACCGCGATGGCCACCACGCTCTTCCACTGGACGCTGCACCCGTGGGCGATCTACGCGGTGGTGGGTCTGGCCATCGCGTACAGCACCTTCCGCCGGGGCCGGCGGCAGACGATCAGCGCGGTGTTCACCCCGCTCATCGGCAAGAGGCACGCCAACGGCGGCTGGGGCCGCGTGATCGACATCCTCGCCATCTTCGCCACGCTCTTCGGCTCGGCCGCCTCCCTCGGGCTCGGCACCCTGCAGATCAGCAGCGGAATGAAGGAGCTCGACTGGGCCAAGACCATCGGTACGGGCGTGCTCGTGGCGATCATCGCGGTGCTCACCGCGGCCTTCGTCCTCTCGGCGGTCTCCGGTGTCGAGAAGGGCATCCAGTGGCTGTCCAACACCAACATGGTGCTCGCCCTGGTCCTCGCCCTCTTCGTCTTCATCGCGGGCCCGACCGTGATCGTCCTCGACCTGCTGCCCACCTCGATCGCCTCCTACCTGGGTGATCTGCCGCAGCTCGCGGGCCGCACCGAGGCGAGCGGCGGCGAGGGCGTCGCGGACTGGCTGGGCAGCTGGACGGTCTTCTACTGGGCGTGGTGGATCTCCTGGACGCCCTTCGTCGGCATGTTCATCGCGCGGATCAGCCGCGGCCGCACCATCCGCCAGTTCATCGGCGGCGTGATCCTGGTGCCCAGCACGGTCAGCCTGGTCTGGTTCGCCATCTTCGGCGGTACCGCGATGAAGATGAAGGAGAGCGGCCGGCTCGGCGACGAGGCCACGCCCGAGGGTCAACTCTTCGCCCTCCTGCGGGAGTTCCCCATCCCCACCGTGATGAGCATCCTCGTGATGATCCTCGTCGGCATCTTCTTCGTCTCCGGCGCGGACGCGGCGTCCATCGTCATGGGCACGCTCTCGCAGCGCGGCACCTTCGAACCGACCCGCCTCGTGGTGGTGTTCTGGGGTGTGGTCACCGGAGCCGTCGCCGCCGTGATGCTGATGATCGGCAACGGCAAACCCAACGCCCTGCAAGGTCTGCAGAACCTCACGATCCTGGCCGCCGCGCCCTTTGTGATCGTGATGCTCGGCATGTGCTGGTCGCTGATGCGCGATCTGCGCAAGGACCCGCTCATCGTCCGGGGCGAGATGGGTGAGGAAGCCGTCGAGATGGCCGTGATCGCGGGCCATGAGAAGTACGACGGCGAGTTCGAGCTGAGGATCGGACCGGCGCCGATCGACGAGTGACAGCAGGGGAGCGGGGCGCGCCGCGTCCCGCTCCCCGTGCCCCGCACCGAGCGCTCGACGAGAACCCGATCAGCGGAATATCGCAGTCATGCTCGCTTCCGCCCTCGGATGGGGATACTCGTGGCATGTGTGCCGAGTACGCGACCTTCGGTCTTGCCCCGGCGATGCGGGCCGGCGGCGTCCTGGCCAACGGTGACTACCAAGTCCACCGTGATTTCACGGACTTCATCGTGGAAGGCAGGCCGCTGCTCTTCCAGCTGTCCGATCTCGACGCGGTGTCCCCGCTCGCCTCGGACGTACCGCCCGCGATCTTCTCCACGCATGTGCGCAGACTCCTGCTCGAGGCCGAAGCCCCGCTGCCCGACGGGAGGTTCGTGATCTACGGCTGTCCCGAATGCGAGTCCCTCGAATGCGGCGCGGTCACCGCGGTCATCGAGAAGGACCCCGCGAGCGGCGAGGACTTCATCTGGCGGGACTTCGCCTGGCAGACCCAGGACGAGGTCGACCTCGAACGCGACGGGTATCACGGCATCGGACCGTTCCGCTTCCGCGGCTCCGAGTACCGCAGCGAGCTCGCGCGGCTGCTCGCCACTCCCGAACCCGCCCTGCCGCGGCGGGTGTTGCTGATCGGCGCCAGGGTCGCCGTGCTCGCCAAGCTCGCCGCCGCGCTGCGCACCATCGGCATAGGCGCCGAGATCACCCAGGACGCCACCGGCGTGCCGCCCGAGGAGCTGCGGACGTACGGCGCCGTCGCCTTCGGCCGAGCGGTGACCGACACCCAACGGGCCTTGGTGCGCGAGGCGTTCGAGCGTACGGGTGTGGAGGTGGTGTACGTGGACGGACTCGCTCCGATCATCCCGATCCTGGTGGCGCAGATCGAGGACGCGCTCGACCGCAGCCCGGTGCAGCAGCGACGGCTGACCCGCCTCGTGGCGGCGGACGGCGAGGCGGGGATCGAGGTCACCTCGACCTGCCGGGTCCGGCTCACCGGCTACCGGCTCGACCGGCTCTACCGGACGCATGCACACGAGCTGTTCGACGACGTCCTGGAGGCCGGCAAGCACCGGATCGCCCTGGAGGCGAAGGCGGTGAAGGGGGAGTCGTACATAGTGGCGCGGACCACGGACAGTGTCCTTGTCGCGCCGATGGTGCGCTGAGACGCCGAAGGGGGCGGCCTGTCGGGGCCGCCCCCTTCAACCGCTTTGCCGTCAGCGGCGCTTGGGGTCCACCAGCCCCGCCTTGCGCAAGGCGTCGGCCATCGCGCTGTTCGCGGGTGCAGGTGCCTGACGGCCGCCACCTTGGCCGCCGCCCCCGCGCCGCTCCCGGTTGCCGCC
>NZ_JBEPEW010000094.1:0-33111 GCF_040300965.1 Streptomyces mesophilus
GGTCGACGCCGAGCACCCGTCCGGCGTCGACCTGTCCGCGCCGATGCTCGCCCGCGCCCGGGCGACCGCCCTCGACGAGGGCATCGGGAACGTGGCCTTCGCGCAGGGAGACGTCCAGGTGTTCGGCTTCGAGGACGGGGAGTCCGACGCCGCGATCAGCCGGTTCGCCGTGATGTTCTTCGCCGACCCGGTGGCGGCGTTCGCCAACGTCGCCCGGGCCCTGCGCCCCGGCGGGCGCCTGGCGTTCCTCAGCATGCCGGACGTCACCGGCTCCGATCTGGGCACGGTCCTCGCCGCCGCGCGCGAGCACCTCCCGGCCTGGCACACGACCCCGGAACCCGACGGCAGCGGCCCGATGTCGCTCTCCGACCCCGACCGCGTGCGCACGATCCTCGGCAAGGCGGGCTTCGGGGACGTATCGACACGGCGGATCGAGGCGGCGGAGACCTGGGGGCGCGACGCCGCGGACGCGGCGGAGTTCTTCACCGGCTGGGGTCCGGTGCGCCACCACCTCGCGGGCGCGGACCCGGACCCGCTGCGCGCCGCCCTGACCGAAGCGTTCCGCCGCTTCGAACGCGACGGCGCCGTCCGGCTCGACGGGTCCGCCTGGCTTGTGACGGCTGTCCGATGAAGCGGATCGTGCTGATCGGCGGATACGGGGCGGTCGGCCGCGAGACCGCGGCCCTCCTGTCGCGCTGGTACCCCGGCGCCGTGGTCGTCGCGGGCCGCAACCCCCGTGCACTGCCCGGCACTTCGGCCGTACGGCTCGATCTGGACGACGCCGCGGACCTGGAGCGCGCGCTCGACGGCGCCGACGCCGTGGTGATGTGCGTCGACCACGACAACGCCCGCGTGGCCAGGGCCTGTTTCGTACGGGGCATCCATTACGTCGACGTGTCGGCGGACCACGAGCGGCTCACCGGCGTGGAGCGGCTGCACGGACTCGCCGTCGAGCACGGGGCGAGCGCACTGCTCAGCGTCGGCCTCGCACCCGGCATCACCAACCTCCTCGCCCGGCAGGTCGGCGGCCCCGATGTGCGGATCGGGGTGCTGCTCGGCTCGGGCGAGGCGCACGGGCCCGCCGCGCTGGCCTGGACCCTCGACGGGCTCGCGGACCTGGGGCCGTCCTGGCGGATGCGGTTCCCCGCCCCGTACGGAATCAGGAAGGTGTACGGCTTCCCGTTCTCCGATCAGTACACGCTGCCGCGGACCTCGGGGGCGGCGCGGGTGGCGACCGGAATGTGCCTGGACTCGCGGGCGACGACCGCCGTGCTGGGCGCCGCCCGACTGCCCGGGATCGCGCGGCTGCTCGCGGCGAAACCCGTACGGCGGGCGCTGCTCGCCCTGCTGGGCCGGGTGCATCCGGGCGGCGACGGGTTCGCGGTCACCGCCGCGTCCGAGGGGCGCAGCGCGTCGTTCGGCGGCCGGCTGCAGAGCCGCACCACGGGCGTCGTGGCGGCGCTCGCCGTACGCGAACTCGCCTCCCTGGCGCCCGGAGTGCGGCACCTGGACGAGGCCGTGGAGCCGGCCGTGTTCCTGGCGGAGGTGGCGCGGTGGGACGAGACCGGGGCGGCTCACTACGATCAGGCCGATGTCACCTAGGAAAGCGGCCGCGCTGCCGGACGGCGGGAGCCTGCGCGACCATCTCATCGCGACCGCCGAACGCGTCATCGCCGAGCGCGGCACCGTCGGCCTGACCGTGCGCGCGATCGCCCGTGAGGCCTCGGTGGCCGACGGCGTGCTCTACAACCACTTCGCCGACAAGGAAGAACTGCTCGCCCACGCCCTCACCGCCCATGTGCGGAAGGTGGAGCAGGGGCTCGGCGCCCTGCCCGAGCCGGGCACGGGGACCGTGGAGGCCAACCTCGAGGCGTACGTCGCGTACGGCCTCGCCATGCACCGCGCGTTCCTGCCCGCGTTCACCGGCTTCTTCTCCCAGCCGAAGGTGCTCGCGCGGTTCGCCGGCCTCGGCGGACCGGGCGAGGACTGGCGCGACCGCCTCGCCGGCTACCTGCGCGCCGAACGGGACCTCGGCCGCCTGCCGCACGCCGCGAAGACGGAAGCGGCGGCCCGGATCGTCGTGGGTTTCTGCCACGAGGTCGTGATCTCGGCGCTGTTCGACGAACGTGCCCCGGCCGAGCCGGCCCCGGAAGCGGTGGACGATCTCGTGGCGGTGGTGCTGCGGGGGATCGCGGGCTGACCGGGGCGGTCCGCCTGGCGCCCCTCCCTGCTCAGCGGCCCGCCTTCTCCGCCTGCGCGGGCGACCGGCGACCGGGGCCGTCCTCGCCCGTGTGCGGCCTTCGCACAGGCCGCGCGAGCACCTGCGTACACCCCCTGCGTACACAGGGCGGCCGCCGGTCCGGATCCGCTTCCCCGCGAGGGGCCGACACCGCCGCGGCCCAGGTAGCATCGCTGCGTGCCCCGCCTCCACGAAGTCCTCACCGCGCTCGACGCCCTCTGGCCCCCTGACCGGGCCGAATCGTGGGACGCCGTCGGGACGGTCTGCGGGGAGCCGGACGCCGAGGTGAACCGGGTCCTGTTCGCGGTCGACCCGGTGCAGGAGATCGTCGACGAGGCCGTGCAGCTGGGCGCCGGTCTGCTCGTCACTCACCACCCGCTCTATCTCCGCGGAACCACGACGGTCGCGGCCACGCACTTCAAGGGCCGGGTCATCCACGACCTGATCAAGAACGACATCGCGCTGCACGTCGCCCACACCAACGCCGACACCGCCGACCCCGGAGTCTCCGACGCCCTCGCGGGCGCCCTCGACCTGCGGGTCGTGGGCCCCCTTGTACCGGATCCGACGGACGACAAGGGCCGCCGCGGCCTCGGCCGTATCTGCGAACTGCCGCGCCCCATGCCGCTGCGCGAGTTCGCCGCGTACGCCGCCAAGCGGCTGCCCGCCACCGCGCAGGGCATCCGCGCGGCCGGCGACCCGGACAAGGTGATCAGCACGATCGCCGTCAGCGGCGGCTCCGGGGACAGCCTCTTCGGATACGTGAGGGAAGCGGGCGTGGACGCCTTCCTCACCGCCGACCTGCGCCACCACCCGGTCTCCGAAGCCGTACAGCACACGTCGCTCGCGCTGCTCGACGCCGCGCACTGGGCCACCGAGTGGCCCTGGTGCGAACAGGCCGCGGCGCAGCTCGACGAGATCTCCGACCGTCACGGCTGGGGCCTTCGGGTCCACGTCTCGAAGACGGTCACCGACCCCTGGACCGCCCACGCGGCCACCACCCCGACGACAGCAGGAGCCCCCAACTGAACGCCGCGCCCGCCGACCAGATCCGACTCCTCGACGTCCAGGCCCTCGACCTGCGCCTGTCGCAGCTCGCCCACAAGCGGGAGGCGCTGCCCGAGCACGCCGAGATCGAGTCCCTGAACAAGGACCACACCCAGCTGCGCGACCTGCTCGTCGCCGCGACGACGGAGGAGGGCGACTGCGCCCGCGAGCAGACCAAGGCCGAGCAGGACGTGGACCAGGTGCGCCAGCGCGCCGTCCGCGACCAGCAGCGCCTCGACTCCGGCGCGGTCACCAGCCCCAAGGACCTGGAGAACCTGCAGCGCGAGATCGCCTCGCTCGCCAAGCGCCAGGGCGACCTGGAGGACGTGGTGCTCGAGGTCATGGAGCGCCGTGAGTCCGCCCAGGAGCGCGTGGCCGAACTGACCGAGCGGGTCGGCTCCGTGCAGGGCAAGGTCGACGACGCCACCGCCCGCCGCGACGCCGCGGTCAAGGAGATCGACGCCGAGATCGCCACGGTCACCAAGGAGCGCGAGGTCGTCTCGGCCTCCGTACCGGACGACCTCCTGAAGCTCTACGACAAGCTGCGCGCGAAGGAGGGCGGCGTCGGTGCGGCCCGCCTCTACCAGCGCCGCTGCGAGGGCTGCCGCCTGGAGCTCAACATCACCGAGGTCAACGAGGTACGTGCCGCAGCGCCGGACACGGTCCTGCGCTGCGAGAACTGCCGCCGCATCCTGGTGCGCACCTCGGAGTCCGGGCTGTAGGGGTTCTTGCGCATGCGCTTTGTGATCGAGGCGGACGGCGGGTCCCGGGGCAACCCGGGGCCCGCGGGCTACGGCGCGGTCGTCATCGACGGCGACAGCGGTGAAGTGCTGGCGGAGCGCGCCGGGTTCATCGGGGTCGCGACGAACAATGTGGCCGAGTACCGCGGTCTGATCGCGGGATTGCGAGCGGCCTTTGCGCTCGACCCGACGGGTACGGTGCGGGTCCGTATGGACTCCAAGCTCGTCGTCGAGCAGATGTCGGGCCGCTGGAAGATCAAGCACCCGGACATGAAGCCCCTTGCGGCTCAGGCCCGTTCGGTCTTCCCGGCCACCTCGGTCACCTACGAGTGGATCCCGCGCGAGGAGAACAAGCACGCCGACCGTCTCGCCAACGAGGCGATGGACGCGGGCAAGCGCGGCGAACAGTGGGACGCCTCGGCGTCCACCGCCGACCTCGACACCCGGGCGGCGCGCAATGTCGCGGCGAGCGAATCGGCGTTGCCGGCGGCGACGGATCCGGTGTTGCCGGCGGCGACGGATCCGGTGTTGCCGGTGACGACCGATCCGGTGACGACCGATCCGGCGTCGCCGGTGACCAACGATCCGGCGTTGCCGGCTGTGGCGGAGCCGGCGTTGTCAGTGGCGCCCGATCCGGCGTTGTCAGTGGGGCCCGATAGCCTGAAAGGGGCTCGGCCCCCGGGCGGGAGGGGTCTGTCCAGCCCTCCGGCCGGTCCCTCGCCCGCCCAAGGCTGGTCCGCCCCCGACATGGGCGCCCCCGCCACCTTCGTTCTCCTCCGGCACGGCGAGACCGCGCTCACGCCCCAGAAGCGGTTCTCCGGCAGCGGCGGCACCGACCCCGTGCTCTCCGAGGCCGGGCTCGCGCAGGCCGAGCGGGTCGCCGCGGCGCTCGCCGCCCGCGGCACGATCGAGGCGATCGTCTCCTCCCCGCTGACCCGCTGCCGCCAGACGGCATCGGCCGTCGCCGCCCGTCTCGGCCTCGACGTGCGGGTCGAAGAGGGCCTGCGGGAAACGGACTTCGGTGCCTTCGAGGGTCTGACCTTCGCCGAGGCCAAGGAGCGTTTCCCGGCCGAGCTGGACGCCTGGCTCGCCTCGCCCGACGCCGCGCCCCCGGGCGGCGAGTCCTTCGCCGAGGTCGCCGTCCGCGTCGCCGAGACCCGCGACCGGCTCGTCGAGCGGTACGCCGGCCGTACGGTCCTGCTCGTCACCCACGTGACCCCGGTGAAGACCCTCGTACGCCTTGCGCTGGGCGCCCCGCCCGAGTCCCTGTTCCGTATGGAGCTCTCCGCGGCCTCCCTCACCGCGGTCGCGTACTACGCGGACGGCAACGCGAGCGTGCGTCTCTTCAACGACACCTCGCACCTGCGCCCATAGCCCACGGCATACGCGAGGGGCGACCGCCCCCGCCCACGGCATACGTGAGGGGCGACCGCGTCGGCGACCGCCCCTCCCGTACATCCGGCGGGACTTACCGCAGCGCGCCATCCGCCAGGACTTACTACCGCAGCGCGCCATCCGCCAGGATCTACCGCAGCGCGGCCGCCTCCCGCGCCAGCTCCTCCACCCGCGCCCAGTCCTTCGCCGCGACCGCGTCGGCCGGAAGCATCCAACTGCCGCCCACGCAGCCGACGTTCTTCAGGGCGAGGTAGCCCGGCGCGGAGGCCGGGCCGATACCGCCCGTCGGGCAGAAGCGGGCCTGGGGGAGCGGGCCGCCGAGGGACTTGAGGTAGGCGGTGCCGCCCGCGGCCTCCGCCGGGAAGAACTTCATCTCGGACACCCCGCGCTCGATCAGCGCCACGACCTCGGACGTGGTCGAGACACCCGGCAGGAACGGCACCCCGGAACTCTTCATCGCGTCCAGGAGCGCCTCGGTCCAGCCGGGGCTGACCAGGAAGCGGGCCCCTGCGTCGACCGCGTCGCGCACGTTCGCGGCCGATATGACCGTCCCCGCACCGACCACCGCGCCCGGCACCCCGGCCGCGATGGCGCGGATCGCGTCGAGCGCGGCCGGCGTCCGCAGCGTGACCTCGATCGCGGGCAGCCCGCCGGCCACGAGAGCCTCGGCGAGCGGCACGGCGTCGGCGACCTCATCGATCACGACAACGGGCACAACGGGCGCAAGATCAAGCACGGAAGCGGAAGTCATACCCCCATCCTGCCGCCCCCGATGCGCCGTGCGCAAAGCCCGTTGCGCTCTCTGCAACGCCGGATTGGAAAGGGGACCATTTGTTCGCGAGGGCGCCCGACTTACCCCTTATGCGCCCAACAAATGGTCCCCGCATCGTGATGCTCAGTGGATCTCCGTCACCACCACGTCCAGGGACCAGGGGCGGCCGGCTCGTGTCGGGGGCTCGGCCTCCACCACGTACCCGAGGTCCCTCAGGACGGTCACCAGCTCCGCCGGGGTGGCCGGCTTCGCGCCCGCGAGCAGCAGATCCCGTACGAGCCGTCCCTTGGTCGCCTTGTTGAAGTGGCTGACCACCGAGCGCTTCTCGACCCCGTCGACCAGCTGCGAGTGCAGCACCCGCACCGTCGCCGTCCGCCCCGCGAGCTCGCCCTTCGGCTTCCAGGCGCTCGCATACGCCGAGGACCGCAGGTCGAGGACAAGACCCTCGCCCGCCGCCTCGGGCAGCGCATCCGCCATCGGCCCGCGCCAGTACGCGCCCAGCGCGCCGAGCCCCGGCAGCTTCACGCCCATCGAGCAGCGGTAGGAGGGGATGCGGTCATTGATCCGTACGGCGCCCCACAGGCCGGAGAAGACGAGCAGCGACTTCGTCGCGCGCCGCTTGGCCGCCGCGTCGAGGGTGCTCAGACCGAGGGCGTCGTACAGGACTCCCGTATAGATCTCGCCCGCGGGACGCGCACCGGCCACCTTGAGATCGGCGTTCTTGGCGATCTCGCCGCGCAGCCCTTCGCTGAGGCCGAGCACCTCACGGGCGTGCTCCTCGTCCGTGAGGCACAGCTCGACCAGCTCGTCGAGCACGGCCGCGCGCGCTTCGGCGAGGCCCGGCAGGGACAGCGACTCCGGCTTCAGCGGAGCGCCACGGCCCGAGTCGGCCTTTCCCTCGGACGGCGGCAACAGCACGAGCACGATGCGGACTCCTTCAGTGGTACGAGGCGGGGGTGCGGCCCCGCTGCAGGGTACCCAGCCGGCGCCCGCACTTGTGCGCCGCGGACCGCGCGTGTGGACCCGGCGCATCGGACCGCGGGCGTCCGGATCCGGTGTATCGGATCGCGCGTGTGGACCCGGCGCATCCGACCGCGGGCGCCCGGACCCGGTGTATCGGACCGCGCGCGTCCGGGCCCGGCCCGCCCTAGGCTCGACTCATGCCTCGCCGCCCTATGCATGTGACCGGAGCAGCCGACGCCCCGTTGCGGGCCGCGTTGCGTGAGCTGCGTACGCGCCTCGAAGTGCCGGCGGACTTTCCCCCTGAAGTGCTCGCCGAGGCAGAGGCGGCGCTCGCGTCGCCCGATCTGAGCGGGCACCGGGACGCCACCGACATCCCGTTCTTCACGATCGATCCGCCCACGTCCAGGGATCTGGACCAGGCGATGTTCCTGGAGCGGCGCGGCAACGGTTTCCGGGTCAGCTACGCGATCGCGGACGTGGCCGCCTGGGTCGAGCCGGGCGGCGCCCTGGACCGTGAGGCGCACGCCCGTGTGACCACGCTGTACTTCCCCGACGAGAAGGTGCCCCTGCACCCGGCCACCCTGTCGGAGGGCGCCGCGAGCCTGCTGCCGGACCAGGACTGCCCGGCGCTGCTCTGGACCGTCGACCTGGACGCCGAAGGCCGGTCCACGTCCACGCACGTGGAGCGTGCGCTGGTGCGCAGCCGCGCCAAGCTCGACTACGACGGGGTGCAGAAGGCCATCGACAGCGGCACCGCCGAGGAGCCGCTCTCCCTGCTCAAGGACATCGGACTCCTTCGCGACCAGCAGGAGATCGCCCGCGGCGGCATCTCGCTCAACGTGCCCGAGCAGGAGATCGTCGAGCGAGCGGACGGATACCACCTGGAGTACCGCGCCCCGCTCCCGGCCGACGGCTGGAACGCCCATATCTCCCTGCTCACCGGCGCCGCGGCCGCCGACCTCATGATCGAGTACGGCACCGGCGTCCTGCGCACCCTGCCCGCAGCGCCCCAGGGCGCGGTCGGTCGCCTGCGCCGCGCCGCGAAGGCCCTCGGCATCGACTGGCCGCGCCATGTGCCGTACGCCGATGTCGTACGGGGACTCGATCCGCGCAACGGAAACCACGCGGCCTTCCTCCAGGAGTGCACCAGCCTCCTGAGGGGCGCCGGCTACACCGTCTTCACCGGCGGAGAGGTCCCCGACCCCCGTATCCACGCGGCTGTGGCCGACGAGTACACGCACTGCACCGCACCCCTGCGCCGCCTCGTCGACCGGTACGCGAGCGAGATCTGCGTGGCCGCGGTGGCCGGCCGGGAGCCCCCGGAGTGGGTGCTCGCCGCGCTCGAGGCGCTGCCGCAGGAAATGGCCGACGGCACCCGGCGGGCCAACAGCATCGAGCGCGAGTGCGTCGACATCGTGGAGGCCGCGCTGCTCAAGGACCGGGTCGGGGAGATCTTCGACGCGTACGTCATCGATGTGAAGGACCGCCAACCGGCCGTCGGCACCGTGCACTTGGAGGACCCCGCCGTGGTCGCCCGGATCGAGGGCGGGGAGGGCGAGCTGCCCCTGGGGGAGCGGCTGAGGGTGCGGCTCACGCAGGCGGATCCGGGGAAGGCGAAGGTTCAGTTCGCGCCCGCGTGACCTTGCGCCTCCTCCTCGGCTCGCGGCGCCTTTTCGCCGGTCCGGGCCTGCTTGAGCGCGGCGACCAGGGCGGCCGGATCGTCCGCGTTGAAGCGGAACACACGCGCCTGCCCCCGCGCGCCCAACGGCCGTACGAAGGTGACGGGTTCGGCGAGCTCGACGGTCACGGTCGTCTGCCCGCCCACCAGCACGTCCAGGACCCCGTCCTCGCTCAGCTGGAAGTGCTTGCCCTGCGGATAGCGCCGGTCCACGCGTACGGAGAGGATGTCCTCGGCCCGTATCCGCAGGTCGAACAGCGCACCGTAGCGCAGCCTCAACGAGCCGTCCGCCTCGGCCACATGGGGCCGGGTCACACACGCCGCGTGCAGACCGAGGATCTGCAGGACGCCGTACACATCGATGAAGGTGACGATCGCGTGCACCGTCGGCCAGGGGATGAGGAACGCGAGCACCACGGTCTCGACCAGCGCGACGAACAGGAAACCGAAGATCAGCGCGGTCTGTGCCTGGGTGTAGCCCGCACCGTGGGCGCCGGGCCCGATCTGATGCCGGCGGCGCGCGATCCAGAGCCCCAGGCTGTGGAAGGCCTTGAACTCATGCACCGTCAGGCGCTTCAGAACCCGCCAGGCGGTCCTGCTCCTGGTCCTCATCGCGTCCCCCTCCCGGTCCTCATCGCGTGCCCCTGGCCTCATCGCGTCCCCCTCCCGGTCCTCATCGCGTGCCCCTGGCCTCATTGCGTCCCCCTCCCTTTCGGTGCGAGCGCCGCCATGAACTTCCGTACGACCGCGGCCTGGGCCGGCGCGAAATCGTCGAGCATCGCCTGACCGAACGGGTGCTCGCGGCTGGCCTCGTCCGCTCCGGCGAACAGGCCGGACAGCGACTCTGGCACCACCGCGACCAGCTCATCGGCCAGCGGGCCGATCCGGGGATCGTCCTCCTTCGCGTCCACCAGTGCGTCGAGCCGTACGTACAACGCGTGCACCCGCGCGGTCAGTTCGGGGTCCTCCGCGAACGGGCGCAGGGCGTCGAGCAGCCGGTCGCGGTCCTCGGCCGGGACCATGGAGTCGATCAGCGTCAGATGCTCACGGTCCTTGGCGGCGCTCGCCGAACCGCTCGGCGAGAACGCGCTCAGGAGCTCCGCCAGGCCCGGCGACAGGGGGCCTTCGGCGGGCAGCGTCCCGGCCCGTGCCTGCTCCAGGAGCAGCTTCAGCCGCGCCCGCCGTTCCTCGATCGCGGCCTCCTGGCGGGCGAGGTCCTGGTCCAACTCTTCGAGGACCTCGGCCAGTTCGCGCCCCTCGTCGTCGGCGAGCACGTCGCGCACCTCAGGAAGGCCCAGTCCGAGCTCGGTCAGCCGCCGGATGCGGGCGAGGGCCACGGCGTGCCGGACGCCGTAGTCGCGGTAGCCGTTGGGCAGCCGGTCGGGTTCGGGCAGCAGCCCGAGGTGGTGGTAGTGCCGCACCGCGCGGGGGGTGACCCCGGCGAGCGCGGCGATCTCGCCGATACGCATGGCATCAGTAGAAACCCTGACGCTGCGGCAAGGTCAAGCCGGACTCTTGACGGCTAACGACGTTAGCCTTAGATTGTGGCTAACGCGGTTAGCCAACGCAGGCGGGCCGCCCGACCGAAGGGAATCGTCATGGCCACCGTCATACCGGCCCCCGTCGCCAACGCCCCGGCTCCCGCCGGGCGCACGGCCCGCACCCTGACCTTGGGCGCGAAGCTCCGTCGGGCGGCGTGGCTCGCGGGCGCGCTCTTCTGGACGGCGTTCGCGATCCTCGAAGGCGTGAACCACGGCTGGCTCGCCGGCGCGGTGGCCTTCGCCTTCTTCCTCGCCCCGGACTTCGCGCTCTTCGTCGACGTCCGCGGATCGGCCGGGCTCGCCCGCGGACAGCTCTCGCCCCGCGCGGTCCCGTACTACAACGCGGCCCACAGGGCGCTGATCCCCGTCGGCCTGATCGTCGCCTACACCGTCCTGCCGGTGTACGCGCCCGCCCTCTTCGCGGGCCTGTGCGGCTGGCTCGCGCATATCTCGTACGATCGCGCCTTCGGCTATGGCCTGCGGACGAAGGAAGGCTTCCAGCGTGCCTGAGCGCTCCACCACCGACCGGCTCACTCCCCGCAAGCGCGAGATCGTGACCGAGGCCCGCGCCCTGCTCGAAGAGCACGGCGCGGCCGCCCTCACCATGCGTGCGCTCGCCGACCGCCTCGGCATCAAGGCGCCCTCGCTCTACAAGCACTTCCCGGACAAGGCGGCGCTCGAGCTGGAGCTGGTGGTGCTCAGCCTCGAGGAGACGGCCGAGGCGCTCGAAGCGGGCTCGGACTCGCTTCCGTCCCTGATGAAGGCCTATCGCACCTACGCCTTGGCCCACCCGCACCTCTACCGCCTCAACACCGAACGCTCCCTGCCCCGCGAGGACCTCCCCGAAGGACTCGAAGCGCGGGCGGCGGCGCCGCTGGTACGGGTGTGCGGCGGGGACATGGACGCGGCGCGCGCGGCCTGGGCCTTCGCCCACGGGATGGTGATCCTCCAGCTCAATGGCCGGTTTCCGGACGATGCCGACCTGTCGGCAGCCTGGGAGACCGGAGCGGACGCCTTCGAAGGGTGAGGGGCCGCCGTCCGGTCGGCTGGAGGGCCTGCCGTCCGCTCAGTCGGAGAGGCCGCCGTCCGGTCGGTCGGAGAGGCCGCCGTCCGGTCGGTCGGAGAGGCCGCCGTCCGGTCGGTCGGAGGACCCGCCGTCCGCTCAGTCGGAGGATCCGCCGTCCGGTCGGCTGGAGGACCCGCCGTCCGCTCAGCCGCTCCCGCCGGGGCTGCTCGCCGCGCTCAGCCGACCACGCGGACCGGATGCCGTACGACGGCGTTGAACAGGTACCCCTGGGTGTTGTGCACCGTCCGGTCCGGCTGCGTGTTCCCGCGGGTGTCCGTGGCGCGGGCGAGTACCTGTGTGTCCCCGGTGCTCTCCGGCCGCCAGCGCACGGACCAGCGCACCCAGTTGTCGCGCCGTGCCGGGTCCTGGAGCCTGGCCCGGCGCCAGCCGGCGCCGCCGTCCGTGCTCACCTCGACCGAGGCGATTCCACCCGCCCCCGACCAGGAGCGGCCGGTCAGCGTATAGGTCCGTCCGACGGTGAACTCGGCGCCTTCGGCCAGCTCGAAGGCGCTCTTGACCGTCTGCCGTGACAGCGGCGCACTGCCCTGCGGCGGGTGGGCGGCTCCGAAGAGCCGGTAGAAGTCCGTGTTCCAGGGCGAGTAGAGCGGGGTGTCGGAGACCTCGATGTCACCGACCCACTTGACCGACGCGATCCCGACCCAGGACGGCACGAGGACCCGTACCGGATGTCCGTGGTCGGGCGGCAGCGGCTCGCCGTTCAGCTCGTACGCGAGCAGCACGTCGTGCAGCGCCTTGGCCACCGGCAGCGGCCGCCGCACCCGCCCCAGGTTCGCGCCGTCCGCCGTCAGGTACTCGGCGTCGAGCCCGCGCGGCTGCACATCCACCGCGTTCCGGGAGATCCCCGCCTTCTGCAGCACATCCGCGAGCCGCACGCCGCGCCACCGCCCGCTGCCGATCGCGCCGAGGCCCCAGGCGGTGCCGCTGATGGCCTCGCCCTGCTGGGTGGTGAAGTAGCTGCGGCCGTTGCCCGCGCACTCGATGAGCGTCTCGGTGGTCACCGCGGGCAGCCGGCGCAGATCGTCGAGCCCGAACTCGCTCTCCCTGCCGTGCCGCAGACCGCTGCCCCACACCCTGAGACGCCAACTGTCCGCGTCCAGTACGGGTGTCGAGGTGTGGTTGCGTACGAAGAACCGGTCGACGGGCGTATGGAATCCGGTGTCCTGCCAGGAAGCTGCCCTGGACTCCGCGTTGGTGCCGCGCACGGTGAACAGCTCGGGCGGCAGGGGCTTCACGATGCCGGGCCCCGCCGCCGTCGCGGGCGCGGCCGCCCCGGCCCCGACGGTGACCGCGCCGCCCGCCGCGGCCAGCAGCTTGAGCAGGGTGCGCCGCTCGACACCGCCGGCGCGGGCCTCACCCGCGAGGTACTGGCGCAGCCGGCGGCGGTCATAGGCGAGTTCGTCGATCCGAGAGACGTGATCACGCATGGGGTCATCGTGCCGCCCGGGTACGGGCCAACTCCATGGCGGGAGCATGAAGTTCATGTGTCGCGGTACGGGGGGCGATCAGGCAGAGGGGCGGCGCCCCGCCTGGGGAGCGGGCCCGGTCAGGCGTCGACTTCGCCGGCCCACCCGAACTGGAGGAGCGCCGTCGGCAGGTAATCGGATTCTACGGCGATGGGGAAATCGTTGTCGCGCGCCATGCAGACAATGGCGAGCGGCGCCAGCGCGACCAGGCCATCGGCGTCTGAAGACCGGGCCTCGTCTGCGGACCAGTACTGCTTATGCCAGTTCAGGAACTCCGCGAGCGAGGAATTGAACTGCTCTGTCTCGCCACGGTTGTAGAGCTGGAAGAGTTCCAAGGCCGGGTAATGAATTTTGAGGAGCGACTCTTTGTCCGGATGTTGCGCGACATCCGGACTCACGCCCTTGATCGCTTCGGTCAGCGTCCGCCACATCTCGTCACCTTGCCTGTGCCAGTAGTGCTGCAATGCTTCAGCCCAGGCATAGGCGTACTCGTCGAACACTGCGCCTTCGCCGGATTCACGAAGGAACGAGATCGGCACGCTCATCAGCCGGTCCAGGCGATCGTCCTCCCGGCAGATCGTCGCCAGATACACCGCCGTAAGCCAGTTACCCACGTGGGTATAGGAAGTTGGACCAGTCGCAGGAAGCTCCGTGAGCTTGCCGCTGATGCCGATGCGAACCGTGACGGTGGCATCTGTAGTGGTGGCGGCGTCGAAGAGCGCCGAACCGACCTGCATGGCAGTGATCCATGCTTCCCAGGTTTCGAGCTCTTCGGCCCGCGGGTCATAGGCACAGCACGACATGGCCTCGTGCACGGTGACGCTGAGCGCCCGCGACCGGGCCATGTCGGAACTCGCAAGCCGATCGAGCACCCGGCGGACGCTCGCCCTGAGCGATTCCATGTCCGCCCGGGTCGCATCGACGGGGAAGTCATGGCGGGGGATGCGCACGACCACTGGCCCGCCGCTCTGGTTGATCTTGAAGCGTTCCATCAGCTCTCTGTCGTGTCCTGCCCGCTCCAACGCCTCGACCAGAGGCCAACGGTCCCCGCAGCTGCGTCGCGGCACGGGTGATCACTGCTGGGCCGGGCGCTCGACTGGCGTGGTCCAGCCCTGCGTCGCGTACGGCGTCGGGACAAGGTGAGTGCCGCCCGTCACTTCTCCACTGATCGCACGCTCCGGCTCACATGGGGAACTCGCCCAGCCAGCTGTGCTGCAGAAGGTGCCTGGGCAGGTAGTCGGACTCGACATTGATGGGGAGTTCACCGTCGTACGCCCAACAGGCGATGGCCAACGGGGCGAGGGCGATGGCGCCGTTGAGGTCCGAGGAGCGTTCCTCGGTGAGCGTCCAGTACAGCTTGTGCAGCTTCAACGCCTCTTCCAGCGCCGGGCTGAAGCCTTCCGTGTCGCGACGTACGAAGTGGTAGAAGAGGTTGATCGGCGGATACAGGATTCCCTGCAGCAGGTCGCGAGGAGCGATCGTCGCCACCGAGGGATCCGACATCTGCAGCGCCTTGGTGAGCTTCTCCACGAGACCGGGCCTGCGCAGCCAGGTCTGCAGGGTGTCGATCCAGTGGTAGATGTACTCGTCGTACTGCCCCTCGGGCGCCCGCAGCCGCTCCAGCGGAATCTCGCACAGCTGCGTCATCCGTTCCGGCTCACGGCAGATGACCGCCAGCCAGAACGACGTCAGCCACTTACCCGCATCAGCCGTCGACAGTGGCCCCACGGCCGGCAGCGTGCGCTCCTTGCGGGCGATCCGGCACTCGACACTGCCCTCGCTGATCCCGGTCACGGCAAACAGGGCCGAGCCCAGCTGCATCGCGGTGACCGCGGCTTCCCACGTCTCGATTTCGGCAGCGCGCGGGTCGGTGAGGCTGTGGGCGCGCAGGGACATGATTGCGGAGCCGAATGCGGCGTCGATCAGGGCCGTCGACTCTTCGAGGCCCTCGATCTCCCATGCCAGGTGCGCGTCCAGGCGCTCCGTGAACTGTTCGACATCAGGCCGCGACAGAGCATGCCGGTCAACGGTCGTGGTCAAGGAAGGGGCCCCTTGTTGATGTCGAATCGTCGGTACTGCAGTTGGATCAGGTGGCGATCTCGCCAGCCCGCGCGAACCGCAGGAGCTCTGCCGGCAGGTACGGGGACTCGACCTCGACCTGCATGCCCGCATCCCGTGCAATGCAGGCCATGGCGAGCGGGCCGAGGGCGACCAGGCCGGTGCCGCTCAACGCTCGTGCTTCGTCCGCAGTCCAGTACTCCTTGTGCCAGTTCAAGGCCATCGCCAGTGCCTTGTTGAACTGTTCGGTGTCACCACGCAGGTAGCGGTGGAAGAGCTCGATCGGCGGATAGAGAACCTTCAGCATCATGTCGGAATCGGCAACTTGGGCCGCATCCGGGGCAGTTCCGTCGACTGCCGCCACGAGCTTGGCAGCGATGTCGTCTCGCCCGAGCCAGAAGCTCTGGAGCGTTTCGACCCAGCTGTAGATGTACTCGTCGAATGCCGCCCCGGATTCACGCAGGAAGGAAACCGGCACTCGCGCCAGTCGCTCAAGGCGCTCGTTCTCCCGAAGGATCAGCGCCAAGTAGAACGAGGTGACCCACGCTCCGGCGTTGGTGTACGACACGGGTCCCGTCGCGGGAAGGTTCTTGACCTCGCCCTGGACACCGATGCGGCAGGCAACTGGACCCTCGGTAGCGGTGGCCGAGGTGAAGAGTGCCGATCCGACCTGCATGGCCTGCACCCACGCGTACCAGGTATCGATCTTGGCGGCATCGGGGTCGGCCACGCAGTGCCACTTCGCGGCGGTGAGAGTTGCCGTGAGGGCGCGAGAACGAGAGATCTCGGACCCTTCCATCCGCTCGACAGCCCGGACAGCACTCCTGACGATCGGAGCCATGGCCTCGGCCGCGTTGTCCGTCCGGAAGTCATGGCGGGAAACGCTCGTGACCACGTGATCTCTCCAGAGATTAGATGTCGAAGAACTCAAGCATGCCGCCACTGTATGTGCCGGAATTCTCTGCGGCTTGCACTAGGACATATTGTAGTTTTCCGTCTTCGAGAGCGTCCAGGATCTCCTCCGCGATCTCGGCATCCCGCCCGCCACGTGCGGTCATCTCCTCACAGATCGTAAGGACGTATTCGCGCGTCCCTTGATGTACGCGCATACCTCCCGCGACATCCCCGGCACCATCGCGCCATCCCAGCTGACCGGACGGAGCCTTCTCCTCGACTACGAGTCGCCACCCGTCCGGGCGCCTGTAGACATCGTCGAACTCCCGGGCGCCATTCGGCGTTCGAGGAAGATCGTCGATCAACTGCGCATCCGAGAACCGAGTGGGAATGATGTGCCGCCTGGCTGCCTCCTGGCCAAGCCTCTCCGCAAGCTTGCTGTTGTTCGGAGTGTCGCCGAGCCGACTCGTAAATTCCGCCTGCGCATCGGCAACTCTCGCCGCGTTCTCCGGTGACGGATCGTCCTTGAAGGCACTCTCAGCGTCCGTGAGGTCCTTACCGGTGATGCGATCCTTGGCGACATCGTCGAGGTGATCGAGCTCACCGTGAGGAACCGACGAGCGATCGAACGGTGTCGGGTTGAGCCGGGTCGCCGACGGGCCGCTCGGAAGCTCGGCCTTCGCTACCAGCGTGCCATCGCTCTGCTCCCTCAGAATGGGAAGCTCGACTCGGTCGACGATGCGCTTCGAGTCCAAGCGGTGGTTGATCGCGTTGTAGTGCTCAGCGCGCCAGGTGGGATCGTTGTTCGCCTTCCAGACATGCTCGTCCTGGATGCGCTTGCGCTCGGCCGGAGTCAGCTCCCCGTCGCCGCCGCCGTCGCGTGGAGCGGTGCCGTCGCCGGCAGCCTGGGCCGGCGGCTGGGTCTCGTCACCGCCTCGGGTGGCATCGCCGCCTCCGTCCAAGGCGTCATCTCCACCACGGCCGAGGTCGTCGAGAAGACCACCGCCCGAGCCGGAGGGCCGGCTACCGACAGGTGGCTCGTGTCCACCGGTACCGCGGCCGATGTCATCCGTGCCACCTGTGCCGACCTCGCGGGATCCACCTCCCGTGACGTTGTCGGCGGCTGCCCCCGCTCCCGGGCCTCGGCCACCAGAACCCGATTCCAGGTCCATGCGGGCGCCCACGTTCCCGCTGTCGGCTTGCCCACCGAACGGGCTGCCGGATTCAGCGCGGCCACCAGCTCCGACTGCCGTGTCACCAGCCCGTGTGGCTCTACTGAGCCCGTCACCGGCCTGGGCGATCCCGTCCGCCGGCCGCGCTCCGACGGAAACCAGCTGGGGTTCTTCAACCCTTGTTGCAAGCTCGCCCGCGCGCTCGGCGGCGGAGGGTTCCTTGGCAGCGGGGGTGACCGTGCCGTCGAGGTGGTGGATCGTCGCGCCCTCGGGCTTGAAGTAGACGATCTCGCCGGTGTCGGGGTCCTTGAGCGGGACGGAGTTCTCGCGGGTGATGCCGGGTGGCAGGTCGCCGGCCCTGGCCGGCTGGTCGATGATCTGGAAGTTGGTGTCGGCGAGGCGTACGTAGGTGCCGTCGGTGAGCATCCGCAGGCCGGAGACCACCTCGCCGATCTTGATTCCGGTGGTGGCGCCGGCCTTGAAGACATACGTCATCGGGTCGATGATCCGGCCGGCCTTGCCGGCTGCCGCGATCGCCTTGCTGATCGCACCGGCCTTGCCCGCCCCTGACACACCGGCCCCCGCGCCGGCGGTGAAGACCGTGGTGAGCACGTTGAACGTGGTGGCCCCGGCGGCCCGCGCCGGGTTGGAGCCCCACTGATCCCAGGCCACCAGCGCCTTGCCGGTCTCCTTCATCGCCGTACGCGAATCGCGGATCCAGGAGGGGAGTTTGTCCTCGGGAGCGAGCCAGAACGCCGCGCCGAAGGGCGAGGCGGTGATGACCAGACCGGTGGCGAGCTTGGCCAGGCCCGTCCAGGCCTGCGAGAAGGCATCCCAGTCGGTGACGTTGACCAGCGTCCACAGGCCCTTGAGCGTGCCCCACACCCCGTCGACGACGAGACCCTTGCCGAAGTCCCAGGCGTGTTCGTGGATGTGGTACCAGGGCGTGGACTCCTCCACCGGATTGCCCCAGGGCAGGTCTTTGGCGCCGTCCAGGTCCTCGGCGCGGAAGCCGTACTGGTTCTTGTCCTTGGAGCCGTCGGTCACCTTGAGCGCCGTGCCGCCGACCAGCGCCACGATCTTGTTGTGGCAGGTGCGTTCGGCGGCCTGGAAGTCGGCGAACGCCTGGTTGACCGCGCTGCGGCGGTTGTTGTTCTCTTCGACCAGGTCGCCGTCCTCACGCCACTTGTCGTCGTCGGCGATGGACGTACGGAACGCCTCCGCCTCCGCGCGCAGTTGCTTGAACCGGTCGACGATCGGACGGATCTCGGTGGCATACGCGGCCAGCGCGCCGCCGATGACAGTGAGGTCGTCCTCGAACACCCCACCGCCGGTGGCCACCGGCCCGGTCGAGGCGAACAACTGGTCCGCCTCCGGCGCCGCGTAGTACGACGACAGGCCCCGGAAGGTGGAGTCGACCTTCGAGGCGGCCTCCGCGATCGCCGTCCCGTCCAGGGCGACGGCTGAGGCGTCCTTTTCCAGCTGTTCCAGGTTGCCGGTGAACTCGGGGATCTCCTCCGGGTTCAGCGCCGTCTCGCTCACTTGCCCGCCCCCGGGAGATCGACCTTCGGTGTTTGCAGCGCCTTGCCCTGCGCTTCGGCGGCCATGTCCAAGTCACCTTGCACATAGGCATTGGTGGCCTCCGCAGCACCGGTCATCGAGTTACCGGTCCGCTCGGCCATGGACGTGAGCTGCGCCTGGCGCTTCTCCATGTACGTGGAGAGCGCGGCGGCGACCGGCCCCACCGGGTTGCGCGGTGTGCCGGGCACGACCGGCCCGATCATGGGCCCGCTGTACTGGCTGCCCGGCACTGCCGTCCCCGCCGAACCGGCCGCGCTCATCAGATCGTTGACCATCGCCTTCGCGGCATCGGCCAGATCCTTGGCCGCCTCGCCGGTCATGGTCAGCTGGCCCTGCACGCCCTGCGGCTTGATATCCCACTTCGACATAGACACACCCCGTGAACCAGCTGCCCCCGGCAGCTGCATGAACGCTTCCCCGAAGCTCCGAGAACGGCGACGTCAGCCGATGGAATCGACGGCGGCCTTCGCGCGCTGCAACGTCTGCTGCGCGGTGCCGTCGTTCTTCTCCAACGTCGTCTTCAACAGCTGAATGATCGACCGGACTTCGTTGGAGGCGCGATTCCAGCGCAGCTCCTTGTCGTGATACGAGTCCGAGACCCCATCGGCCTGGAAGTCGGCCATCGCCGCCTTCACCGCACGGTCCCGGTCCGTGATCACCTGCTCCAGACGTGCGATCACACCCTGGATGTTGCCCTGCGCGTCCGAGGACGCCGCCATGTCATACGAACGACGATCCGCATTACCGGCCATAACAGTCAAACCCCCGTAAGTCAGCGTCCGCCGAAGCGGGCAGCATCGAAGTTCGCGGCAGCCATGTTCGAGCGGGCATTGTCCGCCGACTCCTGATCACCCGTCGCAAACGACGAGTCCATCCCCGACTGACCACCCAAAATCGCCGAAAGCGACCCGTTCAACGCCGCCGTGATCTCATCCGAATTGTTCTTGAACGCATCAAACGCCGCCTTACCGGAGCCGTTGAAACGACCCTCCAACGGCTGCGCCGCAGCAATCAACTGACGGATCAGCGACCCGAGATCATCACTCGAACCCTGCGACTGCGACCGCAGATTCGACAACACGGACGCACCCATATCGAACTTCACAGCAACCCACCCCCGTGGATCAAGAGCAACCCCAGCGGACCCGGACCGGCCCACCCGTCGCGCTGAACACATGTCACACGTGCCACACGAGTCCGGATCATCCTCACCCGAACCCGCTTGCGAACGCAACGTGGTGCGAGGTGGAACAGAGCGAAATCGGTCACGAGCCGAAAAAACGGCCCCGACCAGAGAAAACCCCAGGTCGGAGCCGTGAGAGGCGGACGAGTCGGCCTGTACGCCGGGTTCTGTCTCCCCAGGGTCTTGCGGCCCAGGGGGAGGCGGCCATCCATCTAGGGCCGGCATTGCTGCCGGCCTCGTGCGGTCTACCCGCGGACTCGGGCGAGCAGCCCTCGAACGTCCGCGCAGGAGCACCGGGGTGCTCCCTCTTGACCTTGCTCCGGGTGGGGTTTACCTAGCCGTCCGAGTCACCTCGGGCGCTGGTGGTCTCTTACACCACCGTTTCACCCTTACCGGGAACCGAAGCTCCCGGCGGTCTGTTTTCTGTGGCACTGTCCCGCGGGTCACCCCGGGTGGGCGTTACCCACCACCCTGCTCTGTGGAGCCCGGACGTTCCTCGCCGGGGATCCGAAGATCTCCGCCGCGGCCGCCCGGCCGGCTCGTCCGCCGTGCCGCCATCGTACCGGCAGGGGAGGGTCTGTGATCACGCCTGCGGTGCGGTACGCAGGTTGCTGGAGGCAACCGTCGACCGCCAAGACCATCGGTCAGCTTTCGAGAAGCGCCCGGAGCCGCCCCCTGGCTAGCGTGAAGGACATGACGAACATCGAGCACCTCACCATCGAGGCCGCCGACCCCGCGGCCGCCCAGCGCTTCTACGCCGACGCCTTCGGCCTGGACAAGCAGGTACGCGTACGGGCCTCCGAGGCCCCGACGACCGGCTTCCGTGGATTCACCGTCTCGCTCGTGGTCTCCCAGCCCTCGATCGTCATCGGCCTCCAGAACTCCGCCCTCGCCGCCGGCGCCGAGGAGTTGAAGCCCGCCAAGAAGTCGCTCTGGGGCTTCGGCGGGGTGGTCCAGGCCCCCGACGGGACGGTCTGGCAACTGGTCAGCTCCTCGAAGAAGGACACCGGCCCCGACAGCCGGAAGATCGACGAGGTCGTGCTGCTGCTCGGGGTCTCGGACATGGCCGCGAGCAAGAAGTTCTACGTCGAGCGCGGGCTCACGGTCGCCAAGAGCTTCGGCGGCAAGTACACCGAGTTCGACGGCGCCGGGAGCGCCGTGAAGCTGTCGCTCTACCCGCGCAAGGGTCTCGGCAAGGTCACCGGTATCCCGACCGAGGGCAGCGGCTCGCACCGGCTCGCGATCGGCTCCGACCTCGGGGACTTCACCGACCCCGACGGCTACGGCTGGGAGAAGGCGGCATGAAGTTCCGTACGCTCGTCGAACCCCCGGAGCCGATGAACGGCCTCGAAGTGCCCGCCGAGCTCGTCGAGCAGCTCGGCGGCGGCAAGCGCCCGCCGGTGACCATCACGGTCAACGGGCACACCTGGCGCAGCCGAGTCGCGATCATGCGCGGCCGCCATCTGCTGGGTCTGTCCAACGCCAACCGGGCGGCCGCGGGTGTCGAGATCGGTGAGGAGGTCGAGGTGGACCTGAGGCTCGACACCGAACCTCGCGTCATCACCGAGCCCGAGGACTTCGCCCGCGCCCTGGACGCGGACCCGGCCGCACGCGCCGCGTACGACGCGTTGCCGCAGGGCCGCAAGCGGCAGCACGTCCTCGCGGTCGACGGCGCCAAGAAGCCGGAGACGCGCCTGCGCCGGATCGAGAAGGCGCTGGGGGAGCTGCGCGCCGGCGCATGAGGCCGCCGGCGAGGATCGGCCCCCTGCGCCTCGCCGCGACCGGCGCAAGTAGGGTGCGGAGCCGGACGACAGGGGAGGGCCGATGGACGCCAGTACACGTGCGGGACTGGTACTCGCGGCGGTCACCGCGCTGGTGACGCTGACGCTCGCCCTGCTGCACCGGTTCACCGACGTACCGCTGCGGCCGGGACGGCGGACCGCCGGCGAGCGATCCGCCAATGAACGATCCGCCAGTGAACGATCCGCCGGTGAACTCCCTTTCGTCGACTGGAAGTCGGCACCGGACCTGCCCGAGTTCGACTACGCGTCCCTGTACGCGCTGGCGGTACGGCGCCGGGACGCGCTGGCACGGGCCGTACGGTGCGCGCGGGAGGCGGACCTGCCGGTACCCGAGCCGCTCGGCCTCCTTCCGGAGACCCGCGGTCAGGCCGGTCCGCAGGAAGGCGCCTACGCGGTACTGGCTCTCGCGGCCGCCGACGAGTTCATCGAGGAGAGCCTTCCGCCCGACGCCGTGCCCACCGCCGAGCAGCTGGCCGAGTTCGAGCAGCGCACCGGAGGAACCTACGACCGCCGTCTCGAGGAAGGGATCGCGCTGACCGATGTGGTCGCGGCCCTGGAGGTCAGCCGTATCGGCATGCGGGCGCTGACCTGTCTGACCGAGGGCACCGCTCTCACCCTCGACCGGCCCTGCTACTTCCACCCGCTGCACGAACGCGGCACCGAGCGCGTGCCCTGGCCGAGGGACGCGTTCACGGCGCGGGATCCCGAGGACGCCCACGTGAACGAGGAAGACGACCTGGTCGCCGCCTGCCCGGCCTGCGCCGCCGGACCTCCCGCGCCACTGCTCGTACGGACGGAAGGGGGCGAAGTCCCCTACTACCGGACCGAGTTCGAGACCAAGACGGTGTTCCAGACTTCCGGCTACGGCGCGGCCGCCCTCGAATGGGACGCCGATGACCTGCTCCGCGCCTTCGCGGAATGGCAGACCTTCGAGACGGACGACGACCGAGGCGGCACCGATGGCCAAGGCGGCGAGGGCGGCCGAGGCGGCACCGATGGCCAAGGCGGCAAGGGCGGCCGAGGCGGCACCAGCGGCCAAGGCGGCAACGGCGATACCGGCGAGCGTACGGAGGCGACCGCATGAGTACCGTCGACTGGTCCCGCGCCCTGGCCGGCCTCCCGCTCGGCCTGCTCCTCGTCCCGCTGCTCCTCCATCCGCTCGCGCTCCTCACGGTGCGCCTCGTCCGCCGCCGCCCCCTGCCCCCGCCGCGCTCCCGTCGGCGCGCCCGCGCCGAACTGGACGTCCTGCTCGGCGAGTTCGCCGCTAGGGGCGGTACACCGTCCCGGGCTCAGGGACCGCCGGCGCCATGAGCTGCGGCACCGTGACGAACGTATAGCCGTCCGCCTTCAGGGACTTGATGATCCCGGGTACGGCCGGGACCGTACCGTCGTAGATGTCGTGGAGCAGGATGATGCCGTCGCGGTCCGCCTGGTCGAGGACGCGTTTCTCGATGAGGGCCGAGTCCTTGGTCGAGTAGTCCTTGGCGGTGACGCTCCACAGGATCTGGGACAGCCCCAGCTCCTTGCAGACCCGCGTGACCTCGTCGTTGGTACGGCCCTGGGGCGGGCGCATCAGGGTCGGCTCCTTGCCGGTGATGTCCTTGATGGCCTGCTGCGTGCGGCCCAGTTCGTCGCGGATCTCCTCCGTGGAGAGATCCGTGAGGATGCCGTGCGTCCAGGTGTGGTTGGCGACCTCGTGGCCCTCGTCGGCCAGGCGCTTGACCAGGTCCGGGTACTTCTTGACGTGGTTCTTGCCGAGCAGGAAGAAGGTCGCGGGGACCTTCTCGCGCTTGAGGGTGTCGAGCAGTTCGGGGGTGTCCTTGCCGGGCCCCGCGTCGAAGGTCAGCGCGATGCACTTGGCCTTGCGGCAGTCGACCGGGCCGAACTCCCCCTTGCCGTCGTCGCCCGCGTCCGCACGCACGTCGCTCGGTGCGACGGGGTCGGTGCCCCAGGAGGACAGGGCGGTGGTCGCCGCCACCGCCGCCAGCGTCAGGCCCGCGGCCAGGGCCACGTAGCGGCGACGGATGCGCCTGCGGGTGCCGCCCTCGGATGTGCTGTTGTCTTGCATGGTTCTCCCCCCGTGGTCTTGCTCAGGTGCCATGGAGGAGGGGGAGAGAGGGGACCGGGTTGCCTGCCCGGAGTAAGGGCGGGGTAAATGTGGCTCGGATCACGGGGCCACCACCATCAGGCCTGCTCAGGCGGTACGCAACTGCTCTGCGCAGCGGTACGTGACCCCTCTGCTCAGGCGGTACGCGACTCCTTGAGAGTGTGGGCGACCAGCGCGTTGGCGTGACCGTGGCCGAGTCCGTGTTCCGTCTTCAGCCACGCCACCAGCTCCATGTGGCGCTCCAGAGGAGAGGACCGGATGAGGTCGAACCACTCCTGGACCGGGCGGCCGTACTTCTTCTCGATCGACGGGAAGTAGGCCGCGGGGCCCTTGGCGGCGGGGGCGGGCTTTGCGTTGGCGGTCATGGTTACTCCTCGGCCGGGGGGTCAGCTGTTGTCGTGGAGGAGACCCCGGCCGGGGGCCGAACTCATCGCGCGGCGCGAGTGATCCGGATCACTCGAAGATCACTCCCGGAGCGTCGCGGGCTCAGATCGTCGCCGGCTCAGACCGTCGCCGGTTCAGATCACCGACGGTTCAGATCACCGGCGGCCGCCCCAGCCGCGTCATCCGCCACACCGTCCGCCACCGCATCGGCCGCCGCGCCCCGCACGGAGTGCGCAGGCCCTCGGCGAAGCCGGCCGCCCAGGCGCGCAGCCCGCCGAGCGCGGTGGCGCGGCCGGAGCCGAGGAGGCCCGGGGCCGTACGGGCCAGGGTGAGCAGGGTCCACGTACCGAGGTAGACGGGAACGAGGGGGAGGGGCAGGCGCCGGCGCGCGAGCCAGACGCGGTTGCGGGCCGTCATACGGAAGTAGACCGCGTGCCGTGCCGGTGAGGTCTTGGGGTGCTGGAGCAGCAACTCCGGCTCGTACAGCACCTTCCAGCCCGCGTCGAGTGCCCGCCAGGCCAGGTCGGTCTCCTCGTGCGTGAAGAAGAAGTTGGCGGGCCAGTCGCCGATCTCGTCGAGCATCGGCATCGAGAACGCGTGCCCGCCGCCGAGGAAGGAGGTGACGAGTCCGCGCTTCATCGGGTCGCCCGCCCGCAGCCGCGGTACGTGCCGGCGCTGGGTCTCGCCGTGCTCGTCGGCGATCCGGAAGCCGACCACGCCGAGCCGGGCGTCGGCGGCGTACAGATCGCGGACCTTGCGGAACACATCGGCCTCGGTGAGCAGTCCGTCGTCGTCCAGCTCGATCACCACGTCGACGTCGCCGAACTCCCGAAGGCGGGCGAGCGCGACATTGCGACCGCCGGGGCAGCCCAGGTTCTCCTCGGTCTCGATGACCGTCAACTCGCCGGGCAGATCCGGGAACGCGCCGAGCCGAGCACCGTTGCCCACGATGACGATCCGGGCCGGCGCGACATCCTGCTTGGCCACCGAGGCGAGCAGGGCGTCGACCTCGCGGGGCCGGTTTCCCATGGTCACGATGGCGACGGCCAGGCGGGGCTCGCTCACGGGTGCTCCTGAAATTCCGGGGACGCCGGCGGGGTGGGGGCGGCGCGCTGCGGCGATGGTAGCCGTTCAAGGTAAGTACGCCTGCGAGGCGGACGGCGTTCACCTGCCGTGCGGTCCTTGCCTTCGTGTGCACTTCAAGTCCTAGCGTCCGCCGCATGACAACCATGACTGCACGAGAACTCGGCGGCATCGCCGTCAGCGCACTCGGCCTCGGCTGCTGGGCCGTCGGCGGCGAGTGGTGGGACACCGCGGGGCAGCCGCTCGGCTGGGGCAAGGTGGACGACGAGGAGTCCGTACGGGCCGTGCGCCGCGCCCTCGATCTGGGCATCACGTTCTTCGACACCGCCGATGCCTACGGCGCGGGACACAGTGAGCGCATCCTCGGCAAGGCGCTCGGCAAGCGGCGCGACGAGGCCGTCATCGCCACCAAGTGGGGCAATGTCTTCGACGAGGAGTCCCGCACCCTGCTCGGCGGCGACGACTCGCCCGCGTATCAGCGCCGAGCCCTCACCGCTTCCCTGCGCAGGCTCGGGACGGACCGCATCGACCTCTACCAGCTGCACCTCTCCGACGCGGACCCCGAGCGGGCGGCCCATCTGCGCGAGCAGTGCGAGGAGTTCGTACGGGAGGGGCTGATCCGCTCGTACGCGTGGAGCACCGACGATCCCGGACGGGCGCGCGTCTTCGCCCGGGGCAAAGGGTGCGTCGCCGTGCAGCACCGGTGCAACGTGCTGCAGGACGCTCCCGAACTGCTCACTCTGTGCGAGGAGTTGGAGCTCGCGTCCGTCAACCGCAGCCCCCTGGCGATGGGGCTGCTCACGGGCAAGTACGCGGGCGGATCCGCCCCCGGAGCCGGCGACATCCGCAGCGCGCCGCCCGGGTGGCTGCCCGGGTTCACGCAGGGCGGGGCGCCGGACAGGGCGTGGCTGGAACGGGTCGAGGCCGTACGCGAGATCCTCACCAGCGGCGGCCGCACCCTCGCCCAGGGCGCGCTCGGCTGGCTGTGGGCCCGCAGCGCGCGCACGATTCCGATCCCCGGCTTCCGTACGGTCGCCCAGGTCGAACAGAACGCGGGCGCCCTCGCGTACGGCCCGCTGACGCCGGACCAGCTCAGGGAGGTGGAGGAAATCCTTGCGCGCACGAAGGATTGACGACCCGTCAGGAATATGAGTACCTCTACTTATGTCGGCGCCCCGATATAAGTGGCCCCGGCAACCAGAGACGCGAACCAGAGACGCGAACCAGAGACGCGAACCAGGGACGCGAACCAGGGACGCGAACCAGAGACGCGAACCAGGGACTCGACGGCGACCCGGCAGGGCACCGTCATGGCAGCCGGGAGGGGGCACAGTGGCGCGCCGTACCCAGGAGCAGCGCAAGACCGAGACCCGGGCCCGGCTGATCGACGCGGCCGCGGAGCTGTTCGCACGCAAGGGGTTCCACGCGGTGTCCGCCGAGGCGGTGGCGGACGCCGCGGACCGGACGACCGGGGCGCTCTACAGCCACTTCGGCGGCAAGGAAGGGCTGCTGCTCGCGCTGCTCGAAGTATGGAAGCAGCGGACCGTCGAACGGCTCACCGCGGAGATCCACCAACTGCCCGACCCCGCACCGCACTTCGCCGCCATGTGGGAGGCGATCACCGCGCCCGCCGAGGACCGCGGCGAGGCCTGGCTGCTGCTCGAGATCGAACTGTGGCAGCACGGCGCCCGCGACCCGGTTCTCGGCCCGCTGCTTGCCCGCCGCTATGCGGAGATCCGCGGCCAGCTCGGCGAAGGCCTCGCCGACTGGGCGGAAGCGACCGGGACCGAGCTGCCGTACGCGCCGGACGAGGCCGGGGCGCTGGTGCTCGGTGCCCTGCTCGGCTGCGCCCTTCAGCACCGGCTCGAACCCGAGGCCGTACCGGAAGACCTCGTGGTCCGGGCGCTGAGCGCCCTGCTCGGACTGCGGACCCCCGGCGGCACAAGGCCCTGACCGCAAGAAACCCCCGAAGGAGGCTCGGCCATGACGGCACCCGCACTGAACGAGGTCAATCTGCTCGAGGACACGTGGGCCCGCGAAGTCCCGCATGCGCAGTTCAAGCTGCTGCGCCGTGAGGACCCGGTCCACTGGCATGAACTCCCGGACGGCGAGGGCTTCTTCGCGATCACCAAGCACGAGGACATCATCAAGCTGAGCCGGGACCCCGAGTTGTGGTCGGTCGAGAAGGGCTCCTTCTTCATACGGGACCAGACGGACGAGTCCCTCGCGAACCTCGGGCTCACGCTGGTCGGCATGGACCCGCCGAAGCACAGCCGGTTCCGCAAGCTGGTCAACGCCGCTTTCGCGCCGCGGATGATCCGTAAGCTCACCGAGGACATCAAGCGCCGCGCGGACCTTCTCGCGGAGAAGATCGAGCCGGGCACCGAGCTGGAGTTCGTGGAGACCATCGCGTCCCGGCTGCCGCTCGAGGTCATCTGCGAAATGATGGGCATTCCGCCCGAGGACGAGGACCACATCATCGACTGGTCCAACCGCATGGTCGGCTTCCAGGACCCCGACTTCCGTACCACTCCGGAGGACGGGACGGTCGCGGCCGCCGAGATCTATCTGCGCTGCAACCAGCTGGCCGAGGAGCGCCAGACCGACCCGCGCGACGACATCGTGAGCGCCCTCGTGCACGGCGAGGTCGACGGCGAGAAGCTCACCACGCACGAGATCAACATGTTCTTCGTGACGCTGATCGTGGCCGGCAACGAGACCACCCGCAATCTGCTCTCCGGAGCTCTGCTCGAGATCGCCCAGAACGACGCGCTGCGCGAGGACCTGGCGCGCAACGTCGAGGACGACGCGCTGTGGCGCTCGGCCACCGAGGAGTTCCTGCGCTGGAACGGCTCGATCCACAACTTCCGCCGTACGGCCACGCGGGACACCGAGGTGCGCGGGGTGAAGATCAGGGAGGGCCAGAAGGCCGTCCTCTTCTACACCTCCGGCAACCGGGACGAGGACATCTTCGAGAACCCGGACGTCTTCGACCCGCGCCGCTCGCCGAACGACCACGTCACGTTCGGCGGCGGCGGGCCGCACTTCTGTCTCGGCTCGGGCCTGGCCCGCACCGAGATCAACGCACAGCTCCGGGCGATCCTGCGCCGCTGTCCCGACGTCCAGCTGACGGGGGAGCACCGGCGGATGCGCTCGGACTTCATCAACGGCATCAAGTACCTGCCGGTGCGCTTCAGCTGAGCCGCGGGCGGCCGGCTCAGCCGATCGGGACCGCGGTTCCGGCGACGCGTACACGCGGGTCGCCGGACCGCAGGGTCACGGTCAGCAGGGAGGGCCGCCCCATGTCCTCGCCCTGGTGGAGGGTCAGCACCGACTCCTCCTTCACCAGGGCGAGTTCGCGTGCGTACGCCCCGAAGGCGACGGCCGCCGCACCGGTCGCCGCGTCCTCGACCACACCGCCGACGGGGAACGGGTCGCGTACGTGGAAGAGGGTCTCGCCCGCGCGGTGCACCAGCTGGACGGTGGTGAGGTCGAGGCGCTCCATCAGGGCCTTCAGGCGCTCGAAGTCGTAATTCAGGTCGGCGAGGCGCTCGCGGGTGGCCGCGGAGACGACCAGGTGGTTGTTGCCCGCGAAGGCGATACGGGGCGGCAGCGCGGGGTCCAGGTCGCCGGCCGGCCAGTCGAGGGCGGCGAGGGCCTCGGTGAGATCGGCCTCGTCGACGTCCTTGATGTGCGGCTCCACGCTGGTGAGGGTGGCGTGGATCTCTCCGCCGACCTCCTCGGTGGTGACGGGGATCTCGCCCGCGGGCGTCTTGAACACGTAGTCCCCGGGGCCGCCCCGGTGCTGGGCCAGGGCGACCGCGGTGGCGACGGTGGCGTGACCGCAGAAGGCGACCTCGGCCTTCGGCGAGAAGAAGCGCAGGGTCCGGTCGGGGTACAGGAAGGCGCTCTCGCTGTAGCCGAGGTCGGCGGCGATGGCGAGCATCTCGGCGTCGGTGAGGCCGGTGGCGTCCAGGACGACACCGGCCGGATTGCCTCCGGCGGGGTCGGAGGAGAAGGCGGTGTAGCGGAGGATCTCGGGGCGCGTCTCGTGGCTCATGCCGCTAGTAAACCCGTGCGACCCCGTGCTTCTTCCTGAGGGCCTCTCCGGGCCCGGAATGTGCCCTCAACCCCGCCCGATATACGGCATGTTCGTCGCCATCACCGTCGCGAACTGCACATTCGCCTCCAGTGGGAGCTCCGCCATGAAGCGGACCTGACGCGCCACGTCCGCCACGTCCATCACCGGCTCCGCCGCCAGCGACCCGTCCGCCTGCAGCGTGCCCGTCTGCATCCGCTGCGTCATGTCCGTCGCCGCGTTCCCGATGTCGATCTGCGACGCGGCGATCCGGTACGGGCGGCCGTCCAGGGAGAGCGACTTCGTGAGACCGGTCATCGCGTGCTTCGTCGTCGTGTACGCCACCGACATCGGGCGCGGCACATGCGCCGAGATCGACCCGTTGTTGATGATCCGCCCGCCTTGCGGGGACTGGGACTTGAACTGGCGGAACGCCGCCTGGGCACACAGGAACGCACCGTTGAGGTTCGTGTCCACCACATGGCGCCACGCGTCGTACGACAGCTCGTCCAGCGGTACGCCGCCGGGGCCGAACGTACCGGCGTTGTTGAAGAGCAGGTCGAGCCGGCCGTAGCGCTCGGCGGCCGAGGCGAACAGTGCGGAGACATCGGACGGTTCGGACACGTTCGTCCGTACGCACACCACCTCCGCCGACCCGGCCAGGGCCGCCGTCTCCTCGAGGGTCTCCACCCGCCGCCCGGCCAGCGCCAGGGACCAGCCGGAAGCCGCGAGCTCGAGGGCCACCGCGCGGCCGATCCCGGATCCCGCGCCGGTCACCACCGCAATCTTCGTCTGCGTCATGGCCCCGCACCTTACGTCCCTCGCGGCGCACAGCGCTCATCCGTCCGCCATCTGATTGTTCTGTACGCGACAGTCCACGGTCGTCCCCCGGCACTCCAATTCCCCTGACACACATCAGCAGGGGAGGACGCGGATGACTTCCGCCGCACAGCAGTCCGCACAGCAGCCCGCCCAGCAGTCCCGGCACAGCCCCGAACTGCGCGCCGCGGCCCGGCACTTGGGCCGCCGCCGCTTTCTGACCGTCACGGGCGCCGCCGCCGCGCTCGCCTTCGCCACCAACCTGCCGGGTGGCGGAGTCGCGCACGCCGCAGAGCTGGACGCGCGCAAGATCACCGAGAATCCGTTCACGCTGGGTGTCGCCTCCGGCGATCCGCTGCCCGGCTCCGCGCTCCTGTGGACGAGACTCGCCCCGCAGCCGTACGCCGCGGATGGCGGGCTGCCCGCCGAGCGGGTCTCCGTGGAGTGGCAGATCGCCCACGACGCGCGCTTCCGCCGCATAGCCAGGCGCGGCACCACGACCGCGCACCCCGAGTTCAACCACTCCGTACACGTCGAGGTCGACCACCTAGGCGAGGACCGCGTCTACTACTACCGCTTCCGCGTGGGCAGTTGGATCAGCCCCACCGGCCGTACCCGCACCGCCCCCGGCCGCGGCGCCAAGCTGTCCGGGCTCAAGCTCGCCGCCGTGTCCTGCCAGGCGTACCACGACGGCTACTGGACCGCGTACAGGCATCTGGCCGAGGAGGACATCGATGTCGTCTTCCATCTCGGCGACTACCTCTACGAGTACGCGGTCACCGCGGCCGGCGGGAACCGCAACTACACCGACCGTGTGCTGCCCGCCCACTACAACCGCGAGACGGTCACGCTCGAGGACTACCGGATGCGGTACGGCCTCTACAAGTCGGACCCCGACCTGATGGCCGCGCACGCCGCGCACCCCTTCGTCGTCACCTGGGACGACCACGAGACCGAGAACAACTACGCGGGCGACGAGCCCGAGAACAGCGTCCCGCCCGAGGAGTTCCTGCTGCGCCGGGCCGCCGCCTACCGCGCGTACTGGGAGAACCAGCCGCTGCGCAGGCCCCAGCAGCCCGCGGGCCCGGACATGCAGCTCTACCGCCGTCTGCACTTCGGCCGGCATGCCCAGTTCGACATCCTCGACACCCGTCAGTACCGCACCAACCAGGCGTACGGCGACGGCTGGCGGACCCCGGGGCCCGAGTCCGACGATCCGGCCCGCACCCTCACCGGCGAGAGCCAGGAGCGCTGGCTGATCGACGGCTGGAGGGCCTCGCGAGCCCGCTGGAACATCGTCCCCCAGCAGGTCGTCTTCGCCCGCCGCAACCACCCCACGGCGGGCAACACCACCGTCTCCATGGACTCCTGGGACGGGTACGCGGCCTCCCGTTCCCGGGTGCTCGCGGGTGTGGAGTCCTCCGGCATCGAGAACTTCATGGTGCTCACCGGTGACGTGCACGTCTCGTACGGGCTCGACATCCACCGCGACGCCGCCGACCCGACCACCCCCGTCGCCGGTACGGAGATCGTCACCACCTCGATCTCCAGCGGCAGGGACGGCCTCGCCCGGCCCGCCAACTGGGCGGACTACCTGGCCCGCAACCCGCATCTGAAGCACTACAACGGACACCGGGGGTACGTCACGGTCGAGCTGGCCGCCGACCATGCGCGCGCCGACTTCAAGACCGTGCCGTACATCCTTCGGCCCGGAGCCCCCGTCACCACGGCCGCCTCCTTCGTGACGGAGTCCGGCAACCCGGGGCTGCAGCCTGCCTGATGACCCTCGCGCACCCTTCGCGTCTGCGGACGGCACGCGCCGTCCGCAGACGCGACTGGTGCCGAACGCCTGTTTCATGACACGGTTTCTCCACGTCCAGGAGACGTTCAAGGAGTCGGACCGGTCAGGGAAGGGGCAGAGCGCTGAGAGCACCACGTCTGCGCCAGGGCTCCGCCGAGCGGGCCGGTCTCGATCCCGCCGAGATCGAGCGCCTCCTCGCCGAAGTCGCCGCCCTGCCCGGCACCTGGTGCGCGGGCGCGGTGCTCGCCGTGGGGCGCGGGCCCGTGCTCGTCGTCGAGGAGGCCTTCGGCTGGGCGGTCGCCCATCGCGCGTACGGCGACGAGCTTCCCGATTACCGCAAGGTGCCGATGCACACCGGGACGCCCTTCGACCTGGCTTCGCTCACCAAACTCTTCACCACGGTGGCGGCCGTCCAGCAGATGGAGCGCGGACGGCTCGGGCTCGACGCACGGGTCGCGTCCTATCTCCCCGAGTTCACCGGGGCGGCCCGGCACGGCATCACCGTACGCCAGCTCCTCACGCACACCTCGGGCCTGAGGCCCGAACTCCCGCTGTACGACTGCGAGTCCGACGCCGAGCGCCTCGACCTGCTCCGTACCGAGGAACCGAGCGCCGACCCCGGCACGTACGTCTACTCCGATCTCAACATGCTGCTCGTCCAGCATCTCCTGGAACGCATCACCGGCGAACGCCTCGACCGGCTGATCCGCGACGGCATCACCCGCCCGCTCGGCATGACCCAGACCGGCTTCGGCCCATGCGCGTTCGCCGCCGCGACCGAGGACCAGCGCAGGCCCTGGGCCAAGGCCGACCGCGGGATGGTGCGCGGCACGGTGCACGACGAGAACGCCTTCGCGCTCGGGGGAGTGGCCGGGCACGCCGGACTCTTCTCCACGGCCGGCGATCTGGCCGTGTTCTGCCGCGCCCTGCTCGGCGGCGGGGGGTACGGGACCGCGCGGATACTCGGACCCGACTACGTGGACCTGATGCTGACACCGCCCGGACTCGGCTTCCGGCTCGACCAGCCGTGGTTCATGGGCGAGTTGGCGGGTCGTGGCGCGGCCGGGCACACCGGGTTCACGGGCACGTCCCTGGTGATCGACCCGGCCACGGACACGTTTGTGGTGCTGCTCGCCAACACCGTCCATCCGCGCCGCCCGGGCAAACCGTCCAGCGAACCGCGGGCCGCGGCGGGTACGCGGGTGGCGCGGGCCGTGCGCTGAC
>NZ_JBEPEW010000095.1:0-33104 GCF_040300965.1 Streptomyces mesophilus
GAGTTCTGTCGTGTTCTCTTCCGATCGCCCCGGTGCAGGGAGCGAGGGCTGCACCGGGGGGGCAGGGGGCGGAGCCCCCGCCAAGCCCCGGCGGTCAACGCACCCGCTTCCCCACCCCCACCCCGCCCGCAGCCGCCCGACTACGGCTTCCGTCCCCCATCCAGGGGCGCAGGGGGCGGAGCCCCCGCCAAGGCCCGGTGGGCCAACAAACCCGCTCGCTTCTCTTTCTCTCTCCCCCCCGCCGTCCGGCGCTGCGGCAATCCACCAGCCCGTCCGGCGTTTGAGGACATCCGAACGAAGTTCGGATCCGGGGTCTGGGGCGCAGCCCCAGTTTCGGGAAGGGGCGGGTAGGGGAAAACCGCCCGCCGCAGGCGCCCACCCGCACCCCCACCAACCCGCACCGCACACCGAGACCTCTGGCACCACCCACCCGCACCCCCACCGCCCCGCACCGAGACCGCAGGCACCACCCACCCGCACCCCCCACCGAGACCTCAGGCGCCACCCACCCGCACCCGACAACGAGACCGCACCCCGGACCAAGCCCCACCGGAGCGCAGACGGCAGCGGGACCGCACCCCGGACCAAGCCCCACCGGAGCGCACCCGGCAACGAGACCGCACCCCGGACCAAGCCCCACCGGAGTCGGACGGGGACGAGACCCGCACCCCCGGTGAGCCGTCCGTCCAAGTGCACTGCTCCGCTTCAGCCCCGTGCGGAACCGTTTGCGCGTATCCCTGCGTCTAGGGGGGCGTGCAGCGTCAGGGACTTGGCGGGTCGGCCGTCATCCGCTTTCGTGCGACAGGGGTTCTCCTCCTCGTCGCGCATCTCGCTTTCGTCGGCTGGCTCACCTTGCGTCCCCTGGATGTGCCGTGGGTGACCGCGGCGAACCTGCAGCCGTTCGCCGGGATCAAGGCGGACCTGGCGCTCGGGCCCGCCCAGGCCGCGCGCCGGATCGGTGAGGCACTGCTGCTGCTGGCGCCGCTGGGCGTACTGCTGCCGATGGCGGGGGGACGACTGCAGGCGTCGACGCTCGGGTCGTTCCTGCGGACGGTCGCGGCGGGGGCGATGCTCTCCCTCGGGATCGAGCTGCTGCAGACCGCCGTACCGGGTCAGGTCGTCGATATCGATTCGCTGCTGCTCAACACCGTGGGTGTCGCCGTCGTACATCTGGCCCTCGTCCCCGCGGCGCGGGCCCGTATCCGCCGCAGGCAGGGGCTGCCGGGGCGACTGACCCTGCCCAGGGACGAGGCGTCTCAGGGGCCGACCCCGACGATTCCCAGGGTCGGGATCGCCCCGTAGCCTGACGCTTTGCCCCGTTCGCGACCGTAGCTTTGAAGTACACCGAGGCGCCGACGAGGAGCCTCACCTACGGTTCGCGAAGGAGCCACCATGACCGCCCTTTCCCGCCCCCGTGACGGACGGATGATCGGCGGAGTGTGCGCAGCGCTGGCACGGCGCTTCGGCACCTCCGCGACCACGATGCGCGTGATCTTTCTTGTCTCGTGTCTGCTGCCGGGCCCCCAGTTCCTGCTGTACCTGGCGCTCTGGGCGCTGCTGCCCGCCGAGAAGAACAGCGTCCGCAAGGACACCACCGCGCCTGCGTGGTAGCGGCCGGGGTCCGGGGACGGATCCTGAGCACAGAGCATGCGAAAGGGCGCCCGCCCGGAGTACGACTCCGGTGGGCGCCCTTTCCGCTTCCTCTGCGTACGTCAGCCACCGAGGCCCGGCAGACCCGGGAGGCCGTCAACCGCGGGGAGACCCTGGACCGGCAGACCGTTGGTGCTGACCGGCAGACCGTCGACCGGCAGACCGCCCGTCGGCAGGCCACCCGTCGGCAGACCACCCACCGGCAGACCGCCGAGCAGGCCCGCGACCGGGTCGGTGTCCGCCGGCAGCGACTTCTCGAGGGTCGGCTTGGCGGTGCTCAGACCGTTCGTGAGCGCACCCTGCCCGGCGTCCACCGCCTCGGTCGCGCCCGGCAGGCTCTTGGTCACCTGGCCGACCGGAAGGTCCTGGGTGACCGCACCGACGGCCTGGGCGGGGTCCGGAAGAGCGGGAGCTGCCGACGCGGTGCCGGCGCCCGCTGCGGCGAAAGCGGCACCGAGGGCGGCGACACCGAGGGTCTTGGCAGACTGCTTCATGGTGAATACGTCCTTGTAGACGGGGAGTTCTTGAGCGGTCCCGCAAGCTATCGAGGCCTGCTACGCGCCCGCAAACACCGTCAACGTATGAAAAACGGCCGGGAGTTGATCTCCCCGGCCGTTTCCCCATCTGCGTTTTCCGCCCGCTCAGCCCTCGGAACCGCTGGTCGCAGCGGTCTGCCGGAACAGCCACTCCGACTTGAGCTCGGCGTAACCCGGCTTGATCACGTCGTTGATCATGGCGAGTCGTTCATCGAAAGGAATGAACGCTGATTTCATCGCATTGACTGTGAACCACTGCATGTCATCGAGCGTGTAGCCGAAAGTACCGACCAGGTGCTCGAATTCACGGCTCATGCTCGTGCCGGACATCAGGCGGTTGTCCGTGTTCACCGTGGCCCGGAAGTGCAGCTTGCGCAGCAGCCCGATGGGGTGCTCGGCGTACGAAGTGGCCGCGCCCGTCTGCAGATTGGACGTGGGGCACATTTCGAGGGGGATGCGCTTGTCGCGTACGTACGAGGCGAGCCGGCCGAGCTTCACGGTGCCGTCGTCGGCGACCTGGATGTCGTCGATGATCCGCACGCCGTGACCCAGGCGGTCGGCGCCGCACCACTGCAGGGCCTGCCAGATGGACGGAAGGCCGAAGGCCTCGCCGGCGTGGATCGTGAAGTGGTTGTTCTCGCGCTTGAGGTACTCGAAGGCGTCGAGGTGGCGGGTGGGCGGGAAGCCCGCCTCGGCGCCCGCGATGTCGAAGCCGACGACGCCCAGGTCGCGGTAGCGGTTGGCGAGTTCGGCGATCTCCAGGGCGCGGGCCGCGTGGCGCATCGCGGTGAGCAGCGCGCCTACGCGGATGCGGTGCCCGTTCTCCTTCGCGCGGCGCTCACCCTCGCGGAAGCCCGCGTTGACCGCCTCGACGACCTCTTCGAGGGTGAGGCCCTTCTCGAGGTGCTGCTCGGGCGCGTACCGGATCTCGGCGTAGACGACGCCGTCCTCCGCGAGGTCCTCGGCGCACTCGGCGGCGACCCGGAAGAGGGCTTCCTTGGTCTGCATGACGGCGCAGGTGTGCGCGAAGGTCTCCAGGTAGCGCGGCAGCGAGCCGGAGTCGGCGGCTTCGCGGAACCAGATGCCGAGCTTGTCGGGCTCGGACTCGGGGAGACCTTCATAGCCGCTCTCGCGGGCGAGATCGATGATCGTCCCGGGGCGCAGGCCGCCGTCGAGGTGGTCGTGAAGCAGCACCTTGGGGGCCCGGCGGATCTGGTCCGGGGTCGGGGAGGGAGTGGTCTGGCTCGTCATTGCCGCACTCTACCGCCTACGCGCGTAGAGCGCGCTGGTCCGTGCGGAATTCCTTCACCGCGGCGTCCGGCCCGCCACAGTGGGACATCGGACGTCGATACGTAACAGTGACCCACGGTAAAGGTTGCGTACACCCGCATTTCTGAGACTGTTCTGCCGTGACACAGCAAGCAATTCCGGGGCGTGAGGCCCGACTTGGGCGCGCCATCGGGCAGGAGCTGACGCCGGGGCGCGCGGTGGGCGGTGTGGTGCTGCTGCTGCCGGCGGGCGATGAGACCTCCGCGCGGCGCGCCCACCCGTTCGCGCTCGCCAACGTACGCGCGCTGGGCCGCAGGCTGGCCCGCGCCGGGCGCGAGGAAGGCCTGGTCGCGCATGCCGTGCACTATCGGTGCCGCGGCTGGAACGGGGCCGACGCCCAGCCCGCCGCCGACGCGCTCTGGGCCGCCGACGAGGTCGTACGGCGCTACGGCGACGTGCCCGTCTGCCTCGCCGGGATCGACATGGGCGGCAGGGCCGCGCTGCACGCGGGCGGGCACAGTGCGGTCAACTCGGTGCTCGCACTGGCCCCATGGCTGCCGGAGAAGGACGTGGCGCGCGCGCCCGAACCGGTGAAGCAGCTCGTCGGCCGTCATGTGCTGATCGCGCACGGCACCAATGACGAACGGACCGACCCCGAGCTGTCGTTCCGTTTCGCCGAACGCCTGAAGAAGGCCAACCGGGACACCGCACGCTTCGAGGTGCACTCGGACGGGCACGCGATGATGCAGCACCGGGCGGAGGTGTTCGCGCTGGCGGTGGATTTCGTACGGGGGGCCCTGTTCGGGCAGCCGTTCGCGCGGCCGGTGGCGGACGCGTTCGCGGCGCCGCCGCCCCTGGGGCTGCGGATGCCGCTGGCCTCGGGGTTCGGGCGGGCACTCATGCGATAGCCCTCACGCGAGGAGCCGCCCCTTCCTCGTGAGCAGGAACCTCTTGAACGCCGCCACCGGCGGTGTGTCCGGGTGGCCCTCCAGCCAGGCGACTCCGATCTCGCGGACCGCGCGCTGTCCCGTGATCGTCAGTTCCACAACTCCCTTGCGAGGTACGGCGGGTGGCGGCAGAAGCGCCACGCCCAGGCCGACCGCGACCAGGCCGCGCAGGGTCTCCGCTTCCTCGCCCTCGAAGGCGATACGGGGGCGGAAGCCGGCCTCGGCGCACAGGTCGTCGGTGATGCGGCGCA
The DNA here is from genome assembly GCF_040300965.1 of Streptomyces mesophilus. Classification (GTDB taxonomy): domain Bacteria; phylum Actinomycetota; class Actinomycetes; order Streptomycetales; family Streptomycetaceae; genus Streptomyces; species Streptomyces mesophilus_A. Next base: position 4,654 of record NZ_JBEPEW010000095.1, read on the forward strand.
GGCCGTAGCCCGGCTCCAGCATGATGAAGGTCTCCTCGGCGGCCTCCGCGAGCCGGATGCGTTTGCGGGTCGCGAGGCGGTGGTCCTCGGGGACGACCAGACGCAGGCGCTGTTCGTCGAGGCGGCGGGCGGCCAGGTCGGGGGCGTCGGGGACCGGGGACGTCAGGCAGAGGTCGAGTTCTCCCGAGCGCAGATGCTCCAGCATCCACTCCCCGTAGTTCTGGACGAGGGTGAAGCGGACCCGGGGGTGGTCGGCGCGGAACTCGCGGATCAGGCTCGGCACCGTCTCCGAGCCCATGGTGTGCAGGAAGCCGAAGGCGACCTTGCCGGACTCGGGGTCGGCGTCGGCCCGTACCGACTCGGCCGCTCTCTCCACCTCGCCCAGTGCGCGCTCGACCGTGGCGAGGAAGGTACGGCCCGCCGCGGTGAGCGAGACCGTACGGCCGTGGCGGGCGAACAGGTCGACGCCCAGGTCGCGTTCGAGCCGTACGAGCGCGCGAGAGACCGTGGACTGCGGGACCTGTAGCCGGTGAGCGGCCCGCGTGACGTGCTCGGCGCGGGCCACCGCGGCGAAGTACGCGAGCCGGGGCGCGAGGATCGCCGACCACGACTCGGGGTCCAGTTCGGCGAGGGCCTGGATGTCTTTTGTGTCACTGTTCAGTGACAGCCCCGCCCCTGACCTCTGCTCATGCACCATGGGAACGATTATGGCGAGTCCGTGCATTGGACGCATGAATCGGGGCGGCCTAATTTCGAAGCATGCCTGCCGCCAGTAGCGGGGCATCCGCCCACCCTGCGGGTGCCCTCACCCCTGCGTCCCCTGCCCCTCTCCCCCAAGACACCCGGCTCGCGCCCGGCCTGCCCGGCTACCGCCGGATCAGCCTCGCGCTGTTCGCCGCCGGACTGGCCACTTTCGCGCTCCTGTACTCCACGCAGGCTCTGCTGCCCGCCATCTCGGGCGAGTTCGCGGTCACCGCGGACGACGCGAGCTGGACGGTCTCCGCGGCGACCGGCGCCCTGGCCCTCTTCGTCCTGCCGCTGAGCGCGCTCTCGGAGCGGTTCGGGCGGCGCACCCTGATGACCGTCTCGCTGAGCGTCGCGGTCCTGGTCGGGCTGCTCGTACCGTTCGCGCCGAGCATCGGCTGGCTGGTCGTCCTTCGGGCCGTACAGGGCGCCGCGCTCGCCGGGCTCCCGGCCTCCGCGATGGCGTATCTCGCGGAGGAGGTCCGACCGAAGGCGCTGGTCGCGGCGGTCGGCCTGTTCGTGGCGGGCAACAGCATCGGCGGCATGAGCGGCCGTATCCTCGCCGGCTGGGTCGCGCAGGCCTGGGGCTGGCGGGCGGCGCTGCTCGCGGTCGGTGTGATGGCGCTGGTGTGCGGGCTCGCGTTCCGCGCGCTGCTGCCGAAGGCCCGTAACTTCCAGGCCGGTTCACTGAACCCGCGAGCCTTGTACGGGACGGTGCGCGGGCATCTGTCGAACCCGCTGCTCGTGCGGCTGTACGCGATCGGCGCGCTGTTCATGACCGTGTTCGGCGCCGTGTACACGGTGATCGGCTACCGGCTCGTGGGCGAACCGTTCAACCTGCCGCAGGGCATCGTCGGTTCGATCTTCCTGGTCTATCTGGTCGGCACCGTCTCCTCGGCCGCCGCGGGGAAGCTGGTGGGCCGGCTCGGGCGGCGCGGGGCGCTGTATCTCGCGGTCGGTACGACGACGGCCGGACTGCTGCTCTCCCTCACCGACTCCCTCGCGGGCATCCTGCTCGGGCTCGTCCTGATCACCGCCGGGTTCTTCGCGGGGCACGCGGTGGCCTCCTCGTCGGTCAGCCGTACGGCGACCACGGGCCGCGCGCAGGCCTCGGCGCTCTACCAGTCCGCGTACTACATCGGCTCCAGCGCCGGCGGAACCCTGGGCGCGCTCGCCTTCCACGCGGGCGGCTGGCCGGCGACCGTCGTCCTCGGTCTGATCGCCGTCCTCGGTGTGGTGTCGGTGACGCTCTACGGGTCGCATGCGGCGCGTGTGGAACGCCGGGTGCTCATCGCGGCCCGGTAAGCCCGACCTGCTGCGAACTCCCGCGAATTTCCCTTGAATTGGTGTCGATTTCCGTACAACCAGGCCTACTGCATAACCGTCCTACCAGCACAGAGCAACACTGCGCCGGAAGGGGACGACGGCCATGCGGAGAAAGACCCGGAGAGCAGCGGCGGCGACGGGGGTCGCGGCACTGGTGGTACCGCTGAGCGTGGCGCTGAGCGCCGGCTCGGCGGCGGCCGCCACGTGTACGACGAGCACGGGCCCGTACCAGAAGCAGGTCGAGAAGTTCCTCGGCCTGAAAGTGGACGGGAAGCAGTCCTCGACGGACTGCAAGGCGATACGGGCTTTCCAGACGAAGCACCTGATCAAGCCGAACATCGGGTACGCGGGCCCCGTCACCTGGGGCGTGATGAACCTGATGAACAAGCAGAAGGCCGTGGGCAAGAACCCCAACGCGGCCGGCAAGTGCCCCACCAACAAGGGCCGGATCGCGTGTGTGAACCTCACGCTGCAGATCAGCTGGATCCAGGACGGTTCGAAGCTGAAGTACGGTCCGGTGCCGGTGCGGACGGGGCGCAACGGGGCGGAGACCAGGACCGGCGCGAAGAAGATCTATCTGCGCAAGCTCAACCACTGGTCGACGATCTACAAGGTGTGGATGCCGTACACGCAGTTCTTCGACGGCGGGATCGCCTTCCACCAGGTCGACAAGAGCATGTACGCGCCGCCGGGCTCGGGCGGGTGCGTGAACATGCGCAAGGCCGATGCGCAGGCGTACTGGAGCCTGCTGAAGAAGGGCGACGACGTGTACGTGTACGGGCGCAAGGCCGGCACGTGACGGTTTCGTCCCCTCCCCTGCCGGCTGTCAAGGGATAGGACGGGTTTTCGCTGCTCACGGGCGATTGTCAGTGGGGCCCTGTAGCTTTCGAAGTGCCAGTGTCGAGGGCTACAGGGGTGAACCCAATGACGGGATCGTCTGATCTGAGTGGTGCGGCAGGGACCAGGGGGGACTTGGACCTGCGGATGGAGAAGCACCGGACCGAGCTGACCGGTTATTGCTACCGGATGCTCGGTTCCGGCTTCGAGGCCGAGGACGCCGTGCAGGACACGTTCGTGCGTGCCTGGCGCGCGTACGACAAGTTCGAGGGCCGGTCCTCGCTGCGCTCGTGGCTGTACCGGATCGCGACCAACGTGTGCTTGGACATGCTGAATGCGGGCAACAAGAGGGCGCGTCCGATGGACCTCACCGAGCAGGCGCATCAGGCGACCGCGGTGCTGAACGAACGCTCGGAGATCACCTGGCTCGAACCCGTACCGGACGGCCGGGTGCTGCCGTCGTCGGCCGACCCGGCGGAGACCGCGGTGGCCCGCGAGACGGTGCGGCTCGCCTTTGTAGCGGCCCTGCAGCATCTGCCGGCCAAGCAGCGTGCCGTGCTGATCCTGCGCGAGGTGCTCGCGTGGAAGGCCAGTGAGGTGGCCGAGCTGCTCGACACCTCGGTGGCGTCGGTGAACAGTGCGCTGCAGCGGGCGCGGGCCACCCTCGCGGACACCGGCGGGGTGCGCGAGACGGAGACGATCGACCCGCTCGACGACGACCAGCAGAAGCTGCTCGACCGCTATGTGGCGGCCTTCGAGGGCTATGACATGGAGACGCTGACGTCCCTGCTCCACGAGGACGCCATCATGTCCATGCCCCCGTTCGACCTGTGGCTGGTCGGGCACGAGGACATCGTCAACTGGCATCTGGTCCAGGGCGCGAAGTGCCGCGACGGAAAGCTCATCGCGACGGTCGCCAACGGGACACCGGCGTTCGGGCAGTACCACCTCAACGAGGACGGTTCGTACTCGCCGTGGGCGCTGCAGGTCATCGAGATCACGGACGGAAAGATCTCGGGGCTCAACGCATTCCTGGATACGAAGCGGTGGTTCCCGTTGTTCGGGTTGCCGGAGAAGTTGGAGGCGGGGGCGTAGGGGCGGCTGCCTGGCCGGCGTGAACGGTCGGCCGGTGCGTCAGGGCGCCGGCTCGCGGATGCGTAGGGGCGGCCGATCGGCAGGCCCCTGCGAGGGCTGAGGGCCGGGCCGTCCGGCCGGGGAGCGATGAGTTTTCGGTGCCCGGGCGGTCTTCCCTGTATGACTGCCGTTGAGCCCCTCGTCGTCCGCCTCGCCGCGCCTCTCACCCGCGCCCAGGTACCCCAGCTCTGCGAGCACCTTCGCGGGCAGCTGGAGTTGACCGGCGCGGCCGAGGTGGTGCTCGACGCCCACGCCCTGCACCGCGCTGGCCAGGCGGACTTCGCCGTCCTCGACGCGCTCGCCCGACTACGCCTGACGGCCCGCAGAGCGGGAGCGGGCACCCGCATCCGCGACCCCGGACCGGCGCTGGTGCGGCTGCTCCAACTGACCGGCCTGGCCGAGACGTTAGGGGTTGTGGAGCACCGCGGCCGCGAACCGGACCCCGACCTGATCTGACCGTCGGATCCGGTCCGGTGAACGAGAAAGGGACCTTCTGTTCCGGGAAATCGCCCAAAACGGGCGCTCTCCGGAACAGAAGGTCCCTTCTTCGATCAGGCGATCCGGTCCAGGACGATCGAGGACGGCGAGAAGGCCGTGCCGGCAGGGGCGATGTCGTACGCCGACGTCAGGGACTCGAGGGCGTACTCGAAGCGCTCCGGCGTATCCGTGTGCAGCGTCATCAGCGGCGCACCCGCCTGCACCGAGTCGCCCGGCTTCGCGTGCAGCTCGACGCCCGCCGCCGCCTGCACCGGGTCCTCCTTGCGCGCGCGGCCCGCGCCCAGGCGCCATGCGGCCACGCCCACGTCGTACGCGTCGAGACGGGTCAGGACGCCCGAGGACGGGGCCGTCACCACGTGCTGCTCGCGGGAGGTGGGGAGCTCCGCGTCGGGGTCGCCGCCCTGCGCGGAGATCATCCGACGCCAGACATCCATCGCGGAGCCGTCCGCGAGGGCCTTCGCCGGGTCCGCGTCCTTGATGCCCGCCGCGTCCAGCATCTCGCGGGCGAGGGCGAGGGTCAGCTCGACCACGTCGGACGGGCCGCCGCCCGCCAACACCTCGACGGATTCCCGTACTTCGAGGGCGTTGCCCGCCGTGAGGCCGAGCGGCGTCGCCATGTCGGTGAGCAGCGCGACCGTACGGACGCCGCTGTCGGTGCCCAACTCGACCATGGTGGAGGCGAGTTCGCGGGCGTCCTCGATGTTCTTCATGAACGCGCCCGAGCCGACCTTGACGTCGAGGACGAGCGAGCCCGTACCCTCGGCGATCTTCTTCGACATGATCGACGAGGCGATCAGCGGGATCGCCTCGACGGTGCCGGTGACATCGCGCAGCGCGTACAGCTTCTTGTCGGCGGGCGCGAGACCGTCGCCCGCCGCGCAGATCACCGCGCCGGTCGAGTCGAGTACGTCGAGCATCTCGGCGTTGGAGAGCAGCGCGCGCCAGCCGGGGATCGACTCCAGCTTGTCGAGGGTGCCGCCGGTGTGGCCGAGACCGCGCCCGCTGAGCTGCGGAACGGCCGCGCCGCAGGCCGCGACGAGCGGCGCGAGCGGCAGCGTGATCTTGTCGCCCACGCCGCCCGTGGAGTGCTTGTCGGCGGTGGGGCGGGAGAGGCTGTCCCAGCTCATGCGCTCGCCGGAGGCGATCATGGCGGCGGTCCAGCGGGCGATCTCGCGGCGGTTCATGCCGTTGAGCAGGATCGCCATGTTCAGGGCGGCCATCTGATAGTCGGCCACCTCGCCCCGCGTGTACGCGTCGATGACCCAGTCGATCTGCTCGGGGGTCAGCTCTCCCCGGTCCCGCTTGGCTCGGATGACGGTGATGGCGTCCATGGGGCCTTCCTCGTTCGTGCGGTGCGTGGTGGTACTGCGGCCGGGGTTCGGGGAACCCCGCTCTTACTTCAGGTGATCAGGACCGAATGCCTGCGGCAACATGGCCGACAAGGGCAGGACGCCCTCCGGGGTCTCCACCAGGAGCTCCGGGCCGCCGAACTCGTAAAGGAGCTGGCGGCAGCGGCCGCACGGGACCAGGACCGCGCCCGTGCCGTCGACGCATGTGAAGTGCGTGAGCCGGCCTCCGCCGCCCGCGGCGAGCGAGGAGACCAGGCCGCACTCCGCGCACAGCCCGAGCCCGTACGAGGCGTTCTCGACGTTGCAGCCCGTCACCACCCGGCCGTCGGAGACCAGAGCCGCCGCGCCGACCGGATAGTTCGAGTACGGGGCGTAGGCCCGGGACATCGCGTCCCGGGCCTGCGCCCGAAGTCCCTCCCAGTCAGTTTCCTGAGCGGGAGTCGTCATTTGCCCTGGCCTCTGTAGTAGGGCAGGCCGTCCGCCTTCGGCATCCTCAGGCGCTGGGCCGACAGGGCCAGGACCAGGAGCGTCGCCACGTACGGCGTGGCCGTCACGAACTGGCTCGGGACCTCGTCCGTGAGCAGGTACCAGACCAGGATCAGGGCCGCCACGGCCGAGGTGATCACGGCCGGCACGTACCGCTTGCGCCAGAGCTGCCAGCCGGCCGAGAGGACCAGGAGGAAGACCAGGAGCAGCAGCAGCGCGTGGACGTTCACGCCACCGCCACGGAGGTTGAGGCTGTCCGTGTAGCCGAACAGACCCGCGGACATGGCGAGTCCGCCCGGCATCCAGTTGCCGGAGATCATCGAGGCGAGACCGATGTAGCCGCGGCCGCCGGTCTGGCCTTCGAGGTAGAAGCTGGCCGACACGATCGAGAGGAACGCACCGCCGAGGCCCGCGAAACCACCCGAGATGATCACGGCGAGGTACTTGTACTTGTAGACGTTGACGCCCAGCGACTCGGCCGCGACCGGGTGCTCACCGCAGGAGCGCAGGCGCAGACCGAAGGACGTGCGCCACAGCGCCCACCAGGTGAACGGGACCAGGGCGATGGCGATGACCGTCAGGGGCGACAGGTTCGTCATCGCGCCGCCGAGCAGGCCCGCGATGTCCGAGATCAGGAACCAGCCCTTCTCGTTGAGCGAGTCCAGCCAGGTGGACAGGCCCGGGATCGAGAAGTTGCCGAGGGATTCGACGGGCGGGGACTGCTTCGAGGTGCCGCCCTCGACGTCCTCGAAGGCGAAGGTCGACATGTAGCGGGTCGCGCCGATCGCGAGGATGTTGATCGCGACACCGGAGACGATGTGGTTGACCTTGAAGGTGACCGTGGCGATCGCGTGGATCAGACCGCCGATCGCACCGCCGACCACACCCATGAGGAGGCCGGTCCACGGCCCCCACTGGTAGCCGGCCCAGGCACCGAACCAGGTGCCGAGGATCATCATGCCTTCGAGGCCGATGTTCACGACGCCCGCGCGCTCGGCCCACAGACCGCCGAGACCGGCGAGGCCGATCGGCACGGCGAGCTTGAGTGCGGTGGACATCTGGCCGACGGAGGTGATGCCGTCGGCGCCGGTGATGAGGCGGACGATCGAGACGAGGACAAGGAGGCCCGCGACACCGATCATGACCTGGGCCAGGGAGAGCTTGCGGCCGGACGGACTCGGCTGCACCTTGGGCTTGTTGACGTCGGTTGCCGTGCTCATCGGGCAGCCACCTCCTCGTTGCTCTTGCTCTTACGGGCGGCTGCGGCGAGCTCTTCGCCGACGCGCTGCTGCTGACGCTTGAGGCCCCACTGGCGTACGGCCTCGTACGAGATCACCACGGCGAGGACGATCAGGCCCTGCATGATGACCGCGATCTCCTTGTCGTATCCCTTGTAGTCGAGCTCCTGGGAGGCCTTGTCGAGCCAGGCCCAGAGCAGCGCCGCGAACGCGATGCCGACCGGGTGGTTGCGGCCGAGGAGTGCGATCCCGATGGCGGTGAAGCCGAGGCCCGTCGGGAAGGTCAGACCGTACGTGTGGGAGTCGCCCAGCAGGATGGGCAGACCGGCGAGGCCGGCCAGGGCGCCGGAGATCAGCATGGCGGTGAGCACCATGCGCTTGGCGTTCACACCGCTCGCCGCGGCGGCCGACTCGGAGGCGCCGGTGGCGCGCAGGTCGAAGCCGAAGCGGGTGCGGCCGAGGACCAGCCAGTAGGCGATGCCGACCAGGACCGCGAGCACGATCAGACCGTAGATCTCGCCGCCGGCGCCTTCGAAGCCGGAGACCCAACCCGACTCCTTCATCTCGCCGGTGGTCGAGTTGTTGCCGACCGCGACGCCGAAGTTCTCGGTCAGGGTCAGCCAGGCGATCAGGCTGGTCGCGATGGCGTTCAGCATGATCGTGGCGACGACCTCGCTGACGCCGCGGGTGGTCTTGAGTACGCCCGCGATACCGGCCCAGAAGGCGCCGGTGAGCATCGCGACGATGATCAGCATCGGCACCTGCAGGAACGACGGCAGTGCGATATGCGCGCCGACCAGTGCGGTGGTCATCGCGGCCAGGCGGTACTGGCCGTCGACGCCGATGTTGAACAGGTTCATCCGGAAACCGACGGCGACGGCGACGGCGGCCAGGTAGTACATCGTGGCCTGGTTGATGATCAGGACCTGGATGTCGGAGAACGTGGCCTGCTCGAACATGATCGAGTACGGCTCGAACGGGCTCTTGCCCGAAACGATCAGCACGATCGAGGTCAGTGCCACGGCCACGACCAGCGCGATGGCCGGTCCGGCGAGTGCGAGCAGCACCCGCTCCTTGTCGAACTTCTTCATCGGGCCTCGTCCTCCGGGGCGTCCTGCGTGTCCTGCGCGGTGGGAGCGGCTTCGCGCGCTTCCTGCTCCAGCAGGATGGCCTCGCTGAGCTCGGCGTCCTCGTCGTGCTCCAGATGACCGGTGGCGGCACCGGTCATCGCCGAGCCGAGCTCCTCGGGCGTGATGGTCGCCGGGTCGGCGTCCGCGACGAACTTGCCGCGGTAGATCACGCGCAGGGTGTCGGAGAGACCGATCAGCTCGTCCAGGTCCGCGGAGATGAGGAGCACCGCGAGTCCTTCGCGGCGGGCCTCGCGGATCTGGTCCCAGATCTGCGCCTGCGCGCCGACGTCCACACCGCGGGTGGGGTGGGCGGCGATCAGGAAGCGCGGCTTGTGGCTCATCTCGCGGCCGACGATCAGCTTCTGCTGGTTGCCGCCGGAGAGGGAGGCCGCGGTGACGTCGATACCGGGCGTGCGGACGTCGTACTCCTCGACGATCCGCTTGGTGTCGGCCTGCGCGGCCTTGAGGTCCAGCCAGACGCCCTTGGCGTTGGGCTTCTCGGTGACGTGGCCGAGGATGCGGTTCTCCCACAGCGGGGATTCCAGGAGCAGGCCGTGGCGGTGGCGGTCCTCGGGGATGTATCCGATGCCGTCCTCGCGGCGCTTGCGCGTCGGCCAGGTGGTGATCTCGTCGCCGGACAGGCGGATCGTGCCCGAGTCGGCGCCCTTGAGGCCGATGAGCGCGTCGATCAGCTCGGTCTGCCCGTTGCCCTCGACGCCCGCGATACCGAGGACTTCGCCCTCGTGGATCGTGAAGGAGATGTCGTCGAGCAGCGCACGGCCGCCCTCGCCCTCCAGGCGCAGTCCCTCGACCTGGATCATCGGGCGGTCGGTGACCGTCGACTCGCTGGTCTCGGGGGTCGGCAGCGCGCTGCCCACCATCAGCTCCGCCAGCTGGCGCGGCGTGGTCTCCGAGGGGACGGCCGTGCCCACCGTCGTACCGCGGCGGATGACCGTGATCTCGTCGGCGACGGCGAGGACTTCACCCAGCTTGTGCGAGATGAAGATGACGGACAGGCCCTCGGCCTTGAGCTCGCGGAGGTTGTCGAAGAGCGCGTCGACCTCCTGCGGCACGAGCACCGCGGTCGGCTCGTCGAGGATCAGCGTGCGGGCGCCGCGGTAGAGGACCTTGAGGATCTCCACGCGCTGGCGGTCGGCGACACCGAGATTCTCGACCAGGGCGTGGGGCTTGACCCCGAGTCCGTAGGCCTCGGAGATCTCTTTGATCTTCTTACGGGCCTGGCCGCCGATGCCGTGCAGCTTCTCGCTGCCGAGCACCACGTTCTCCAGGACCGTGAGCTGGTCGGCGAGCATGAAGTGCTGGTGCACCATGCCGATGCCGCGGGCGATCGCGTCGGCCGGGCTGCCGAGGGACACCTGCTCGCCGTTGATCGCGATGGTGCCCTCGTCCGGCTTCTGCATGCCGTAGAGGATCTTCATCAGCGTCGACTTGCCCGCGCCGTTCTCGCCGACCAGGGCGTGCACGGTGCCCTTGCGGACGCTGAAGTGGATGTCGTGGTTGGCCACGACACCGGGGAAGCGCTTGGTGATGCCCGCCAGTTCTACGGCAGGCGCCTGGCCGTCGGCCGGAGGGCTGCTGGACGCTTTGATGGCGACTCTCCTCAAGGGTTGGGGCGTCCTGCGCAACGCCCCTGGTTCAACGTCAGTGTTGAAGGTGTTGTCGCGCGAAGGCCTCGTGCGGATGGCCTTCTGCGCGGACTGGAACGGGGTACGGAGAGATGATGCTCGCCGTACCCCGTTCCCGTCCCGTGTCACGACAGTGAACGTCGCGACTTCAGGTATTACGGGGTCGTCTTGACCTTGATCGAACCGTCCTTGATGCCCTCTTCGGCCTTCTTGACGGCCTCCTGTACCTCGGTCATCTTCATGAAGTCGGGGTTGGAGTCGGCCAGAGCGACACCACCGGACTTCAGGTCGGCGCGGATGACGCCCGTCTCGGGCTTGCCGTCCTGGACCGACTTGGCGAGGTTGAAGACCGCGTCGGAGACACCCTTGGTGACCGAGGTCAGGATGTGGTCCTTGTACTTGGCCAGCGCCTTCTGGTTGTACTGGTCCGAGTCGACACCGATCGCCCACTTCTTGGCTTCGGCGGCGGCCTCGATGGAGCCCTGACCGGCCAGGCCCGCGGCGTGGTAGACCACGTCGGCGCCACCGTCGATCATGCCCTTGGCGGCTTCCTTGCCGAGGTCGGGCTTGGAGAAGCCGTCGAAGTTGGGCGGCTGGGTCAGGTACTGCGAGCGGACCTTGACCGACGGGTCGGTGTCCTTGACGCCCTGCTCGTAGCCGGCCTGGAACTTCTTGATCAGCGGGGTCTCGACACCGCCGACGAAGCCGACGGTCTTCGACTTGGTCGCCTTGGCGGCGGCCACACCCGCGAGGTAGGAGCCCTGCTCCTCGGAGAAGACGAGGTCCGCGACGTTCTTCGCCTGGACGGTCTCGTCGTCGACGATGCCGAAGGTGGTGTCCGGGAACTTCGCGGCCACCTCCTTGACGGCCGGCGCGTACGCGAAGCCGACACCGATGACCGGGTTGTACCCCTGCTTGGCCAGCGAGGTGAGGCGCTGGATCTTGTCGGCGTCCGACTCGCCGTCCGAGGGCTCGACGTCCTCGCCGCCGATCTTCAGCTCCTTCATCGCGCGCTCCATGCCCGCGTAAGCAGCGTCGTTGAAGGACTGGTCGCCCTTGCCGCCGATGTCGTAGGCGATGGCGACGCCCTTGCCCTTGGAGTCGTCCGAGGACGACGAGCTGGAGTCGGTGGACTTGCCGCCACAGGCGGCAAGGGAGACGGCGAGCGCGGTGGCAGCTGCGCCTGCAACCGCGAATCGGGACACCCGGTGCATGGGTCGTACTCCTTTGTGCAAGCGCCAGGAGGTGGCGCAGGTTTCGCCGCAGCGTAACGCGCGTAGACAAAAGTTAAAACCGCTTGGGAACACCTGTTATCCGCTGGTGACTGGACTCACAGCTTGCGGCTTTTGTCCCATGCGCCAAAGCAATGCGCCGGACCAGCGGAAACGGCCGGTCCGGCGCAGTGGGTCATCCTCGGGTGACGAAGAGTTACGGAGTGGACTTCACCGTGATGGTCCCGTCCTCGATGGCCTTCTTGGCCTTCGCGACGGCCTCGACGACGTCGGTCATCTCCTTGAACGCGGGGTTGGAGTCGGACAGGCCCACGCCGCCGGCCTTGAGGTCGAAGCGCTGCTCGCCGCTGAGCGGCTTGCCCTCGACGACCGACTTGGTGAGCGAGTAGACCGCCCCGCCGACGTCCTTGGTCATCGAAGTGAGGATGTAGGCCTTCTGCTTGTCGAGGGCCTTCTGGTTGTACTGGTCCGAGTCGACACCGATCGCCCACTTCTTCTCGGCGGCGACGGCCTCGATCGAGCCCTGACCGGCGAGTCCGGCGGCGTGGTAGATCACGTCGGCGCCGTCGTCGAGCTGGCCCTTGGCCGCTTCCCTGCCGAGGTCCGGCTTGGAGAAGCCGTCGAAGTTGGGCGGCTGCGTGAGGTACTGGGTCTTGACCTTCACCGACTTGTCGGTGTCCTGGACACCCTGGACGAAGCCCGCTTCGAACTTCTTGATCAGCGGGATCTCCACGCCGCCGATGAAGCCGACGGTCTTCGTCTTGGTCGCCTTGGCGGCCGCGACACCCGCGAGATACGAACCCTGCTCCTCGGAGAAGGCCAGGCCCGCTACGTTCGGCTCCTTGACGGTGACATCGTCGATGAGCCCGAAGGTCGTCTTGGGGAACTTCTTGCTCACTTCGCCGACGGCCTTGGCGTAGACGAAGCCGACGCCGATCACCGGGTTGTAGCCCTGCTTCGCGAGCGAGGTCAGGCGCTGCACCTTGTCGGCGTCCGACTCACCGTCCGACGGCTCGACGTCCACGCCGCCGATCTTGAACTCCGCCTTGGCCTTCTCGTACCCGGCGTACGCGGCGTCGTTGAACGACTGGTCGCCCTGGCCGCCGATGTCGTACGCGAGGCCGATGCCCTTGCCCTTGTACGCGGAGCTGCCCGCCTTGTCGCCGCCCTTGGTCTCTTCCGGCGTGTTGCTCTCGGTGCTGGTCTTGCCGCATGCACTCGCCGCGAGGGCCAGGGCGGAGACCGCCACAGCCACCCTGGAGAGCCTCGATATCCGCCGCTTCTGCCGCATTGGAAGCATCCCCTTCATCCCCAACGACCCCCACGATCCCCAACGCGCCCCTGCGGACGCCGATTTCAGCGCGCAGTGACGCTGGTTTCGGCGCACAGTAACGCGCGTAGAAATGCAGGGGAACGGGGTTTCGCCGGGACGTTATCGAAACGTGGCGAGGGCGCGTGCGGGTGAGTCGGCGGGGTGCCGGGGGCGTTACGCGCAGGTGACGCCGGGAACGGAACCAGTGGATCTCATTCCGTTTCGCGTTCCGCCTCGAGGCGGCGCAGCCGCTCGGCATCGCAGACGCGGGGGCAGGTGGCGCAGGCCTGCGGCGGCTGTGCGGCGGAGTCGGGCGCGGTACGGATGGCGTAGTAGAGACAGCAGCCGGCGCGGGTACGGGTCAGGTGCGACCGACCCGAACTCCCTTGCAGGCGGCGGAAGTCGGCGCCTGCGGGGAACGGCGGGATGCCGGTGGGCAGGAGCGCTTCGGCCGCCCGTACGGACCGCTCCTCCTGGCCGAGCATCCGGCCCAGGTACCAGACGCCGGAGACCAGATCGTCGCCCGCCATGCCCCACAGGGCACGCGGCCCGCGGCGCAGGGCGGGGGCCACCGCGGCGAGCAGCGGGCGTACGTGGTCGGCGAAAGCGGAGCGCAGTTCGGCGCGCAGCGCCTCCTCGTGCGCGACGACCCGCACGCCCTGCAGCCCGGCCGCGGGGTCGTCGGGCAGGCAGGTGAACCCGCCGGGCACGAGGGCGAGTTCGGCGGTCGCGGGGTCGATACGCAGGTCGCGCGGGCGGATCCGCGGGACGCGGCGGGCCAGGTACCAGGGGCCGCTCGTGAGCAGCCCGACACTCCACAGGTAGTGGTGCATGAGCCGCGACGCGGCGACCTCGCGTCGCGGTGCGGGGCCGAACTCGGCCTGGATACGGGCGGCTTCGCCGTCGATGGCGGCATCGAGCAGACCGGGGCGGGTGGCGAGAGCCGCCGCGTCGATGAGGCCGGGGCGAGTGGCGAGGGCCGCCGCGTCGGCCGCCGGAGGGGTCCCGCCGGCGGGACGGACCATCTCCACACGCAGCGACTCACAGGTACGGAGCAGGAGTTGATACGTCTCCGTCAGCAACGAGGCGCCGTTTTCAGCCGAAACAGCCGGCAGCGTGGCCGATCTTGTCTTCAACAGCCCTCCCTCATCGACATCACCATTAGGCGAGGCTTACCTTAGCCATAGTCGTGGCGATCTTGGCGCATGAGCGCGGCCGCGAGCCCACTGCCGTCTCACGGCGAGTTGACAGACTTAGGTATGCCTAACCTAAAGTCCTCGGCGTGTCCAAGACCGCACGGGGTGTCACCATCGGCATCCCCTCCGCATCCGCCCAGCGGATACCCCTCCTCCTCGTCGGGGTGGCCCTGTTGGCGCTGTGCGCCGCGCTGAGCCTCGCCCTCGGGGCCAGGGCGGTGCCGCTGTCCACCGTGTTCGGGGCCCTGTCCGGCGACGCGCACGGCAAGGACGCCCTCGTGGTGACCGGGCTGCGGCTGCCCCGTACGGTCGTCGGCCTCGCGGTCGGTGCCGCGCTCGGGGTGGCGGGGGCCGTGGCCCAGGGCATCACCCGTAATCCGCTGGCCGCGCCGACCACCCTTGGCATCAACGCGGGTGCCGGTTTCGCGGTGGTTGTCGCCATTTATACGCTCGGGCTCAACCAGCCTGTCCAATATGTGTGGTTCGCGTTCGCGGGGGCCGGGGGCGCGATGTTCTTCGCGCTGCTGCTCGCCCGCAGGTCCGGTGACATCGAGCCGGTACGGCTCGCCCTCGGCGGTACGGTCCTCCAGCTCGTCCTGCTCTCCTGGACCTCGGCCGTGATGCTGGCCAGCGAACGCACCCTGGACGAGGCGCGGTTCTGGCTGGCGGGCTCCCTGTCCGAGCGGCCCCTCGACGTGCTCTACCCCGTCCTGCCGACGCTGGTGCTCGGGCTGCTGGTCGCGCTCGCGGTCACCCCGGCGCTCAACGCGCTTGCGCTCGGGGACGATTCGGCCCAGGCGCTCGGCGTGCCGGTGGCCCGCATCCGGCTCGCCGGCGCCGTCGCGGTCGTGCTGCTCGCCGGTTCCGCGGTCGCCGTAGCCGGCCCCATCGGCTTCATCGGTCTGGCCGCACCCCATCTCGTACGGCCGTTCCTCGGCGGTGACCACCGGCTGCTCGTGCCCGGATGTCTGATCGCGGGGCCACTGCTGCTGCTCGCCGCCGATGTGCTCGGACGCGTCGTCATCCGGCCCTCGGAACTCGAAGTCGGCATCGTCAGCGCCTTCCTGGGCGCGCCGCTGCTCGCCGTTCTCGCGCGGAGGGTGGCCCGATGACAGGCCTCGTCGAAGTCCCGGTGGCCGCCCGGCCCTCGAGCGCTCCCGCCCGGATCCGCCGCCGTGTGCTGCTGCTCGGCGCGCTCGCCGGCGCCGCCCTTGCGGCCCTGTCCGTCACCGCGCTCACCCTGGGCCAGATGCCGATGGAGGCATCCGTCGCGGTGCGCGCCCTGTTCGGGCTCGGCGACCAGGGCGATGTGTTCGTGGTGCAGGAGTTCCGGGCGCCGCGGATCGCGGCCGCGCTGATCGCCGGCGCGGGGCTCGGTGTGGCGGGGTCGCTGCTGCAACGGCTCTTCCGCAATCCGCTCGCCTCTCCGGATGTCATGGGCATTACGGGCGGGGCCTCCTTCGGGTCGGTGGTGCTGCTCGCCACCGGGGCCTCGGCCTCGTTCATCCCGCTCGGCGCGCTCGGCGGCGGACTGCTCGCCGCGCTGCTGCTCGGTGTGTTCGCCTGGCGCTCGGGTCTGACGGTCACCCGGCTCGTGCTCGTGGGCCTCGCCGTCCAGGCCGGTCTCGCCGCGGCCGTGAACCTCATGGTCGTCCGCTTCCCGGCCGAGCTCGCCGGGGCGGCCCTGCAGTGGACGACCGGTTCGCTGTACGGGCGTACCTGGACCGAGGTGGGCGCCGCGGCCGTGGCCGGTGCCGTGGCCCTGGCCGCCGCGTTCGTGCTTCACCGGCGGCTCGCGGTGCTCGACCTCGGGGACGAGTCGGCGGGCGCGCTCGGCATCAACGTCTCGGCGGCGCGCCTCCAACTCCTCGTCACCGCCATCGCGCTGGCGTCGCTCGCCGCCGCGCTCACCGGCCCGGTCGCCTTCGTCGCACTCGCCGTACCGCATCTGGTGCGCTTCGTCGCGGGTCCGCCCACGGCCGCGACCACCGCACTGTCCTGCCTGGTCGGAGCCGTTCTGCTGCTCTCGTCCGACCTGGTGGTGCAGCACCTGCTGCCGGTCGAGGGGCTGCCCGTCGGCGTGGTCACGGCGACGCTCGGCGCCCCCTGGCTCCTGGTGCTGATGATCCGTCAGAGCAGGCCCGTCAACAGGAGCTCCGTATGACGTCCGAGCAGCTGGCCTCCGAAAAGGCCGCTTCCGAGCCGGTGGCCCCCGAGCAGCCGGCCGCGCGCAAGGTCCCGACGCCTTCCGCGCCCGTCGACGACGCCCCCGGAGGGGCGCGGCGCAATGAGCTCTCCACGCGCGGCCTCGATCTTCGCTACGGCGACCGCGTGATCGTCGGCGGTCTCGACCTGGTGCTGCCCGGCGACGCGGTCACCGCGATCGTCGGGCCCAACGCCTGTGGAAAGTCCACCCTGTTGCGCGGCCTGACCCGGCTGCTCGCCCCCGCCGACGGCACCGTGGCGCTGGACGGTACGGACATCCACCGGATGCCGGCCCGCGCCCTCGCCCGCCGGATGGGGCTGCTTCCGCAGCAGCCGGTGACGCCCGAGGCGATCACCGTGGAGGCGCTGGTCCGGCTCGGGCGCTATCCGCATCAGCGGCTCCTGAGTCCCTGGTCGTCCGCCGACCAGGCCGCGGTGGACGCGGCTCTCGAGCGCACCGGCACCGCCGTGCTGCGCGACCAGCCCGTGGACCAGCTGTCCGGGGGTCAGCGGCAGCGGGCCTGGATCGCCCTGGCGCTGGCCCAGGACACGGATCTGCTGCTGCTCGACGAGCCCACCACCTTCCTCGACCTCCGTCATCAGCTCGATGTCCTCGATCTGGTGGCCGAGTTGCACGCCGAGGCGGGCCGCACCGTCGTGATGGTGCTGCACGACCTCGGGCAGGCCGCCCGTTACGCGGACCACCTGGTGGTCCTCAAGGACGGGCGGCTCGCGGCGGCCGGACCGCCGGCCGACGTGCTCGACGCGGAACTCGTCAAGGCGGTCTTCGACGTGGACTGCCGGGTGATCCCCGACCCGGAGTCCGGCACCCCGCTCGTCATCCCCAAGCACCGTCCGACCGGACGGCGCACGCCTGCCTGAACGGGCCGAAGTCCCCCTCCCCGTACGGCTGGAAATCCTCCGTCACCGCTCACAACAGGAAGAAAACCCTCATGTCCACCAGAACCACCCCGCGCGGCCTGCGCCGCCTCGGCACCGCGCTCGCCGCCCTCGCCATCGGCGCCACCGCGCTCACCGGCTGCGGCGGCGACAAGGCCGAAGACAGCAAGGGCAAGGAGAACGTCGGGGCCGCCTCCGACGCCTTCCCGCGGACCGTCAAGCACGCCATGGGCGAGACCGAGATCCCCGCGCAGCCCAAGAACGTGGTCGTCCTCGACACCGGCGAGCTGGACTCGGTGACGATGCTCGGCATCAAGCCGGTCGGCGCCGTCTCCCCGCACTTCAAGACCGCGGGCGGCTTCCCCGAGTACCTCGGCGACAAGGTGAAGGGCGCCAAGGACGTCGGTCCGCTGCTCGAGCCGAACCTGGAGCTCATCGCCTCGCTCAAGCCGGACCTGATCCTGTCCTCGAAGGTCCGCCACGAGAAGGTCTACGACAAGCTCAAGGGCATCGCCCCGACCGTGTTCACGGAGACCACCGGCGGCCCCTGGAAGGAGAACCTGAAGATCCACGCCGAGGCGCTGGGTCTGGAGAAGGAGGCCGGCGATCGGCTGAAGTCGTACGAGGCGCAGGCCAAGGCGCTGGGTGAGGCCATCAAGGAGAGGTACGACGGGAAGATGCCGTCCGCGTCGGTGGTCCGCTTCGTGGCAGGACCGACCCGGCTCTACCAGAAGTCCTCGTACAGCGGTGTGGTCCTCGACGACATCGGCCTCGAGCGTCCGAAGTCGCAGTCCTCGACCGACCCCGAGGTCACGATGCTCGACGTCAGCCCCGAGCAGATCGACAAGGCCGAGGCCGACCTGGTCTTCGTGACGCTGGCCGACGAGCCGTCCAAGACCAAGCAGAAGGACGTCACGTCCAACCCGGTCTGGAAGTCCCTCGGCGCCGTCAAGAACGACAAGGTCTTCACCGTCCCGGACGAGACCTGGATGTCCGGCATCGGTGTCCAGGCCGCCGAGCACATGCTCGCGGACGTCGCGAAGGCCGCGGGCGTCGAGCTGCCGAAGGCGTAACAGCGCCGCTCCGCCCCTCAGGGCCGGGCCGCACTCCCCCATGGCGGCCCGGCCCACCCCCCTCACGCTCACCCCACACGTGGAAGGGGTTCAGCCCATGCGGCTGTACCTGCTCGCTCTCGTCCCCACCGACTCGGTCACCGAGGGCTTTCTGCCCGCCGCCGGGCGCCTCGGCCTCGATGTCACCCTGCTGACCGACCAGCCCGAGCTGCACCAACGCGCCTATCAGGATCTTGGGTTCGCCTCCCGCGTGGAGATCCTGGAGTGCGACGTACGCGACTTCCGTGCCGTGATCACGCGCATCGGCACGCACCACCGGCCCGACGCGGTCTTCACCAACAGCGACCACCTCCAGACCCAGGCCGCCCTGGCCGCCGACTACTTCGGACTGCCGGGCAAGGACTGGCGGGCCGCGCTGCGCGCCAAGGACAAGGCGGCGATGCGCCGCCATCTCGCCGCCTGCGGCGCGGACACGGTCCGCTCGGCCGAGCTGCCCGCGGGCGCCGATCCGGTCGGCCTCGCCTCGCTCGACATTCCGTACCCGTGCGTGGTCAAGCCGCGCGAGGGCGTGGCCAGCGAGGATGTCGTGCTCGTGGACGGGCCCGCCGAACTCGCCCTGCGCTGCAAGGAGATCCAGGGCCGGCGCCCCGGGGCGGCGCTCGTGGTCGAGGAGTATCTGCCCGGCGAGCTGTACACCCTGGAGACCCTCGGGGACGGTACGCGCCGCCATGTCCTCGGCGGCTTCCACACCGGGGTGTCCGCGCCGCCGGTGTTCATCGAGGAGCGCCTCACCTTCGTGCCCGCGCACCCCGCGCCGGTCGTCGAGCAGGTGCTCGCTCAACTCGACGCCCTGGGTGTCGGTTTCGGCGCCTGCCACACCGAGTTCGTGGTGCACGAGGGCCGCGCGCGGATCATCGAGGTCAACTACCGGGCCATCGGCGACCAGTGCGATCTGCTGCTGGCCCAGCTCCTGGACGTCCCGCTGTTCGAGCACATCCTCCGTACGCATCTGGGCGAGCCGCTGCCCGCGGACCTGGGTGCGCGCGGTGACGGCAGGGCGCGGCTCGAGTACCCGTACGCCGCCGAGCCCGGCACGCTCACCGCCGCGCCGAAGGCGCAGGACCTGGACGTCGACGGTGTCCGGCTGACGTACCGGCCGCTGCGTGCGGTCGGCGAGCGGCATGAGCTGTACGGCACCAACCGGGACTATCTGGGGGTGCTGCGGGCCATCGGCACCGATCAGCGTGCCGTGGACCGGGTGGTGGCGGAGTTTCTCGCCCGGCAGCGGTGGGTGATCACGCCGTGAGGGCTGCTGCTGCCGTACCGGGAGCGGCTGTTGTCGGCCCGCGCGGGGCGGGGATGGACGGTGCCGCGGCTGCGTCCGAGGTCGAGGTCGCGTCCGACGTCTCCTCCGAGCTGACGCTGCGCGTGCTGAGTGCGCTGTTGCGAGAGGACGTGGTGGGGCTGCGGACACGCAGCACGGTGCTGCGGCACGCGGACGGACCGTGGCTGCGGCTGTCTTCCGCCGACGGGCACGACTCGCTGCCGCCCTCCGCCTACGGGCACGAGCCGCCGTCGTCTCCCGCCGACGGGCCCGACACCCTGCTGCTGCCCGTCGTCGAGGACGGGTTCCAGAGCGAGTACGGGGCCCGGCTCCCGTATCTGCTGCGGGAGTCCGATGGCGCCCGGCTCTCGGACACGGACAGCATCCTGGCCGCGCTGAAGCCCTTCGCCGACCCCGAGGACCGCGGTGGCTTCGACGCCTTCGCCGAGGAGTGCCGGCAGACCCTCGCCACCATGCGGCTGCACGCGCGCGGCCACGCCGGTGTCCTGCGCGGTCTGACCGCCCGGCACGGCACCGACCCCGCCCGCTGGACGGGCCTCGGCGGCGGACTCGCGTACGACACGCTCGCGGCCCATCTCGACCACCCCGTGTACCCGACCGCCCGTGGGCGCTCGGGCCTGGACGACAGCCAACTGCGTGCCTACGCACCCGAGTTCCACCCGCGCTTCACCCTGCGCTGGCTCGCCCTGCCCAAGGACGCGCTCACGTCGAGCGGCGAGCTGCCCGGCTTCTGGCCCACCCCCGCCGACCTCGGCCTGCCCGCGCTCACCAGGACCCATCTGGCCCTCCCGGTGCACCCGCTCACCGTGGGCGGCCCGCTGCGGGACGCTCTGCTCGCCACGGGGCTCGACGCGCAGGCGGTACTCGCCGAGAGGCCGTACGCGGAAGTGGTCCCGACCCTGTCCATGCGCACGGTCGCCCTCGCCGACGACCCCGCCCAGCACCTCAAACTGCCGCTCGCCACCGCCACGTTGGGGCTGCGCAACCGGCGCACCATCAAACCGGGCACCCTCGTGGACGGCGCCGCGGGCCAGCGTCTGATCGAGACCGTCCTGGCCCGCGAGCCCCGCTTCCAGGGGGTGATCCTGCACGCCGACGAGAGCCGTTACGCCCATGCCGGGCATGAACTGCTCGCCGTACTGCTGCGGTCCTGCCCGGCCGGTCTCGACAACGCCGTGGTGCTGCCGATGGCCGCGCTCCTGAGCCGCGCACCCGGCGGCCGGCTCCTGATCGACCCGCTCGCGGAGCGCTTCTACGGCGGCGACCCGGTCGCTCTTGTGGACGCCTGTCTCACGCTGCTCTTCGACTGGGGGACCACGCTCTTCACGTACGGCATCGCGCTCGAGTCGCACCAGCAGAACATCTCGCTCGTCCTGGACGAGCACGAGGGCCGCACCCGGCTGCGGCTCCTCTTCAAGGACAACGACGGGCCCCGCATCAACCGCCTCCGCCTGCGCTCGGCTCTCGGTCAAGACACCCCGGACGAGGGCGAGTTCGACGACGCGCGGACCTTCGGTGACACCGACGACGCCGTGACCGCCCTGTTCACGACGATCACGGTGCACCTGTGCGCCGGTGCCTACGCCTTCGGTCTCGCCCGGCACGGCCGCGCCCCGCTCGACGAACTGCTCGCCCTGGTGCGCGCCCGCCTCGCGCAGGCCGTCGCACGGATGGACGCCGGACCCGGCGCCGTACTGCGAGGGCACGTACTCGACGCCGAGCGTCTGCCGATCAAGGCCATGGTCACCGCGGGCAGCCTGCTCAGCAAGGAGCGCTCGGGCGCCGCCGACATCAACAAGCACTACACCACCGGCCCCAACTACCTGCTGCGCGGGGTGTGAGCGCCGATGAGTGCGACCACCGAAGGGGTACGGACGACGGGCGGCCCGGACGGGCGGCCGACGGCCCTGGGGCGCCGGCAGGTGCACGCCGTGGCCGGCTGCTACTTCGTGGCGTCGTTCGCCGCGCTCGGCCTGCCTCCGTATCTCACCGAGATCCTCCCGGGCCTCGGCGACGAGACCGCCCGCTGGGCCGGTCTGCTGTACGTCGTCCCCACGGTGTTCGGTGCGCTGGGCGCGCCGCTGTGGGGCCGGCTCGCGGACCGGTTCGGCCGCAAACGGCTGCTGCTGCGGGCCCAACTGGGTCTGGCTGTCGCGTTTCTGCTCGCCGGGTGGGCCGAGTCCCTCACCGCGTTCACCGCGGCACTGGTGCTCCAGGGCATCCTCGGCGGCACGTTCGCGGCGTCCAACGGCTATCTGGCGGCCGCCCTCGAAGGCCCCGCTCTGTCCAAGGCGCTCACCTTGATGCAGGGCAGCGCACGTGCCGCCCTCGTCGCCGCGCCGATCGTGGTCGGTGCCCTGTCGCCCTGGATCTCGCCGCACCGCCAGTACGCGCTGCTCGCCGTGCTGCCGCTCGCGGCGGCGGTGATGCTGTGCCTGCTGCCCGAGCCGGGCGGCACGCCGACGGTGCTCACGTCCGAAGCCGTCGAACCGCTTGCCGAGGTCAGGCCTCTGCGGGCCTTGTACATCTACGAGTTCACCTTCGTGTTCTCGACCGTCATCTCCTTCCCGTATCTGATCGCGCTCGTGGAGGACCGAATACCCGGTGTCTCGCCGGCCTTCTCCGGAGTGCTCTTCGCCCTGCCGCACCTGTGCTACCTGCTGTGTGCGATGCAGGTGCACGACCGCTTCGTGGGGCGTCCCCGCCTGGGCATCGCGCTCGGCTTCGGCTGTATCGCGCTCGGTCTGGCCGGCCATCCGCTCGCCGGTTCGCTCGCCGCCTTCACCGCCGTACGGCTGCTGCTCGGCATCGGGCTCACGCTCGGCCTGGTCTGTCTGTCCGTGCTCGCCGCCGACTGCGCCAAGGGCCGGCCGCCCGGCGGAATGTTCGGCTCGCTCGAATTCGTCTCCAAGGGCGGCGCCGTCGCCGCAGGACTGGCCGCCGCCGCGGGCAACAGCCTGCTCGGACCCGCCGCCCCGGTGCTGACCGGCACCGCCGTCGCCCTGGGCACGGCCGGCGCCATCGCGCTGCCCGCCCTGTTCCGCCGCTCTCCCCGCATCCGCGTCCGCATCCGCTGGAGCCCCTGATGTCGCTGCCCACGGGCACCGTCCCCGCCCCGCCATCGACCCCGCGTGAACTGCCCACCGCCGACTGGGCCGTGGCCCACACCCTCCTCAACTGCCTGCTGCGCGAAGTCTCCGCGCCCGAGCACCAGACCGCGGTCGATGACGGCCATCTGCTGCTGCGTCTGCCCCGCGCCGGCGTGCTGCTCCGGGTCGCGCTGCGCCGCACCTCGCTGCTCGGCGCCCACCGCTTCACCGGCCCGGTGTACGCGCAGGAGAACGGCGCGTGGGCCGAGGCGGACTGGCGCCGCCTGGCCGAGTACACGCAGGCCGAGCTGTCGCTGCGGACGGGGGTGCGCAACGAGGAGTTCCTGGAGCAGGTGGCGTCCAGCCATCAGGGGGTACGGTCCGCGCTCGCCGCCCACGGTTCCCGCCCCGGCGCCGAGGGCCAGGGGGCGTATCTCGCCTCCGAGCAGTCCCTGCTCTTCGGCCACCGCTTCCACCCGACGCCCAAGGCCCGCAGCGGCGACGCCGCGTCCTGGGCCGCGTACGCCCCCGAGGCCGGCGCCTCCTTCCCGCTGCGGCTCTTCGCGGTACGGGACCACCTGGTCGCCGAGGAACTGGCCCGGCCCGACGCGGCCGCCGCGCTCGACCGGCTGCACCCCGACGTACCCGAGGGCTACCGGCTGCTGCCCGCGCACCCCTGGCAGCTCTCCCTGCTCCAGGACCATCCGGGCCTGCGCGCCGCCCTGGCGCGCGGCGACCTCCTCGACCTCGGGCCGAGCGCGCGGCCCTTCGCGGCCACGGCCTCGGTGCGCACGCTCTACGACGGCGATACGTTCCTGAAGTTCAGCCTGAACGTGCGGATCACCAACTGCCTGCGCAAGAACGCCAGTTACGAACTGTCCGGCGCCGTCGCCCTGACCCGCTTCCTGGACGGGGCGCTGGCCGATCTGGCCGCCCGCTTCCCGGGCAGCGCGATGCTCCGCGAACCCGCGTACCGCAGCCTGGCGCTGCCCGGTGCCGACGGGAAGCCCGACATGGCGCTTCTGGAGGGCTTCGGCGTGATCGTCCGCGAGGGTCTCTCGCGCCGTCTGCTGCCCGGCACCACGCCTCTTCTGGCGGGCGCGGTCGCCGACGAGTACCCGACCGGACCCGGACACCTCTCGCACCTCCTCGACGATGCGGGTCCCGAGCGGGCCCTGGCCTGGTGGCGGACCTATCTGAAGCTGCTCGTGCCGCCCGTGCTCGCCGCGTACTTCGACCACGGCCTCGTCCTCGAACCCCACCTCCAGAACGTCCTCGTCTGCGTCGGCGAGGACGGCATGCCCGCCCAGGTCCTCTTCCGCGATCTGGAGGGCACCAAGCTGCTGCCCGAGCACCACGCCGACACCCTGGCGGGGCTGCCGCCCGAGGTCGCGGGGCCGATGACGTACGACGCCCAGCGCGGCTGGGACCGGGTGGTGTACTGCCTGCTCGTCAACCACGTCAGCGAGATGCTGGCCGCGCTCGCCGATCTGCACCCGTCACTGGAGCCCGCGCTGTGGGCCGCGGTCCGCGCCGTCCTCGAGGACCACGCCGACGCGTACGGCTGCCCGCCGCGCCTTGCCGCGCTGCTCGCGGGCGTACCGCTGCCGGCGAAGGCCAATCTGCTCACGCGGTGGGAGCGCAAGGCGGACCGGGCGGCGGGCTATGTGCGGCTGCCGTCGCCGCTCGCCGAGTCCGTCCTTTCCGGCGCGTCCGTCTCCTTCGATCCCTGGAGCGCCCGATGACCGCCCCCACTCCTTCCGTGCGCGAGCGGATCGCCTCACTGCCCTCGTCCGAACTTCCCGCGTACCTCTACGACTTGGAGTCCCTCGGCGCTCACGCACGCGCCGTGCGGGCCGCGCTCCCCGATCAGGTCGAGCTCTACTACGCGGCGAAGGCCAACCCGGAGCCGGAGATCCTGACCGCGCTCGGCCCGTACGTGGACGGTTACGAGGTCTCCTCGGGCGGCGAGCTGACCCACGTGGCGAAGGCGGCCCCCGGCCGCGCCCTCGCCTTCGGCGGGCCCGGCAAGACCCCCGCCGAGATCACGACGGCGCTCGAACTCGGGGTGCGGCGCTTCCATGTGGAGAGCGAGCACGAGCTCCACCTGCTGGCCGCGCTGGCGCAGCGGGTCGCTCCGGGCGTACGGCCGGGCGTGCTCCTGCGCTTCAACCTCCCGCTGCCCGACGGCTCCCTGGAGACCAGCGCGCTCGCGATGGGCGGCCACCCGACCCCGTTCGGCCTCGACCCGTCACAGGCCGACACGCTCGTACGCCTCCTGACCGACGGCACGTACCCGCACCTGGAACTCCTCGGCGTCCACGCCCACTTGGCCAGCGGACTCGACGCCCCCGCACTGCTCGCGCTCTCCGCGTCGGTCGTCTCGTGGTCCCTCGGTCTGGCGGACCGGCACGGCATCCGCCTCCCGGAGGTCAACGTGGGCGGCGGCATGAACGTGGACTACGCCGACCCCTCGGCCCGCTTCGACTGGACGTCGTACGGCCGCGGCCTCGCCGAACTTCTCGACCTGAACCCGGACTTGACGCTGCGCATCGAGCCGGGCCGGGCCCTGACCGCGTACTGCGGCTGGTACGCGACGGAGGTCCTCGACGTGAAGCGCAGCCACGGCGAGGAGTTCGCCGTGGTGCGCGGCGGCACCCACCACATCCGCACCCCGGCCACCAAGGGGCACGACCAGCCCTGCACGGTCCTCACGTCGGACTCCCCCTGGCCCCACCCGTGGCCACGCCCGCACGCCCACGGGGACCGGGTCACCTTCGCCGGCCAGCTGTGCACCCCGAAGGACGTCCTGTCCCGCGGCGTCCCGGCCGCCGGCCTGCGCGCGGGCGACCGGGTGACCTTCGGCCTGGCGGGAGCGTACGCGTGGAACATCTCCCACCACGAGTTCCTGATGCACCCGAGGCCGACGTTCCACTTCCTGGGCGCGGGTCGCTGACCGCCACGGCGATAGGGGGACCAAACGTCCCGACCGATGCCCGTTTCAGGGCTTTCCGCCTGAACGATTGGTCCCCCGGTCACCACCACGTACTACGGGCGCCCGCCATCCAACAGCGCGGCCGCCGTGAAGAGCTCGACGCCGACCGCGATCGCGGACTCGTCCGCGTCGAAGTCGCCCTGGTGGAGGTCGCACGAAGTGCGTTCGCCCGGGGTGCGGACGCCCAGGCGGGCCATTGCGCCGGGGACGTGCTCCAGGTACCAGGAGAAGTCCTCACCGCCCAGGCTCTGTTCGGTGTCCTCGACCGAGTGGGGGCCGCGGCGGGCCACCATCGCGTCGCGCAACAGGTCGGTGATCACCGGGTCGTTGACGACCGGGGGGACACCGCGGATGTAGTTGATGGCCGATTTCGCCCGGTGGAGGTCGGCCACTTCCTGGACCGCGGCGTGCACGAGATCGGGCGCCGTGCGCCAGGCGTCGAGGTCCAGGCAGCGGATGGTGCCGGAGAGTTCGGCGTGCTGGGGGATCACGTTGGGGGCGTGGCCCGCTTCGATACGGCCCCAGGTGACGGCCAGGCCGGCCCGGGCGTCGACCCTGCGCGCCACCAGGGCCGGGACGTCGATGGCGACCCGGGCCGCCGCGGTGACCAGGTCCGTGGTCAGGTGCGGGCGGGCCGTGTGGCCGCCGGCGCCGTCGAGGGCAACCTCCAGGCGGTCGCAGGCCGAGGTGATGGCGCCGTGGCGCAGGCCGATCCGGCCGGCGTCCACCTTCGGATCGCAGTGCACCGCGATGATCCTGCCCACGCCGTCCAGGACGCCGGAGGCGATGGCGTCCGCCGCGCCGCCCGGCAGCACCTCTTCGGCCGGCTGGAACAGCAGCCTCACGGGACGGGGCAGTCGGCCCTCGGCCGCCAGCTCGGCGAGGACCAGGCCCGCGCCCAGGACCGCCGTGGTGTGGACGTCATGGCCGCAGGCGTGCGCGCGGTCGGGGACCGTGGAGCGGTAAGGCGCCTCGGTCTTGGTGTCAGGGATGGGGAGCGCGTCGATGTCCGCACGGATCGCGAGCATGGGACGAAGGCCGTCCCATGTGCCGATGTCGCATACGAGGCCGGTCCCCGTGTCGAGCACACGGGGTGAAAGGCCCGCCGCCTCGAGGCGCTTCTTGAGCGCGGCCGTGGTCCGGAACTCCTGATTGCCGAGCTCCGGGTGCATGTGCATATCGCGCCGGAAGGCGATGAGCTCGGCGCGCAGCCTCTCGGGGAGCGCGCCGGGCAGGGCTTCCGCGACTGCGGGCTCGCCCTCCGGGCTGTCGGTCGTACGGGACATCAGTTGGTTCACCCTCGCAAGCGTAAGGCGATGCAGGGGCCAACTAAGCCTCGATCAACAAAACTTCAGCCGGATTGGGGTAAGAAAATCGGGGCTGTCGTGCATAGCTGCACCGTACCGGGGGTATGAAATTTCGCTTTGAATCGTCCGCATCGGCTTCCCCGGGCGAGTCCCGGCCAAACCCGCGCCGTCACGCGCTGCCGGATCCATTGACAGGGCGGGGTCCCGCCCCGACGCTACCGACCAGTCAGTATTGGAATGCAGCGGCGTACGTGAAGCGGAGGCAGGCGTGGGGGAACAGGCGTACACGGCGGCACGGGGCGGCAGAACCCGACGGGGGGCGCTCGGCGCACTGGCGGCGGGCGGGGCGGCTGCCCTTGTCGTCGCGGCGACGGCCGCTCCCGCTCAGGCCGGGCCGGGCGGGCACGGGGGTCACGGAGGGCAGCACCGCGGCGAGCGCTATGTCGCGCTCGGCGACTCGTACACCTCGGGTCCCGGCATCCCGGACCAGGTCGACGCGAACTGCGCGCGCTCCAACCGCAATTACCCGTCCGTCGCGGCCTGGAAGATCCGGCCCGCCTCGTTCAAGGACGTGAGCTGCGGCGGTGCGACCACCGAGCACATGTGGCAGCAGCAGGGCACGAACCCGCCGCAGCTGGACGCGCTCGACAAGCGGACCACGCTCGTGACGGTCGGGATCGGCGGCAACGACATCGGCTTCGGCGAGATCGTCGGTACGTGCACGCGGCTCAGCTTCACGGACCCGTACGGCAATCCGTGCACCAAGCACTACACCGCCGGCGGCACCGACCAGCTGGCGGCGCGGATCGCGAACACCGCACCGAAGATCGAGAAGGTCATCGAGGCCATCCACGACCGCGCGCCGCGGGCCCGCGTCTATGTCGTCGGCTATCCGGTGATCGTCGCGGACAGCGGCAAGGGCTGCTGGCCGGCCGTCCAGCAGGCCGAGGGCGACGTGCCGTACATGCGCGACACCGGCAAGCGCCTGAACGCCATGCTGCGCGACGTCGCCCGCGACAACCGCGCCCGCTTCGTGGACACGTACACCCCGACGATCGGCCACGACGTCTGCCAGACCCCGGAGAACCGCTGGGTCGAACCCCTGCAGCCGACCAGCCCGGCAGCCCCGTTCCACCCGAACGCGAAGGGCGAGGCGGCCATGGCGTGGGCACTGCTGCGGGAGATCGACCGGCGGGGTCACGGGCACGGGCACTAAGGGGACGGTTCACCGTCTTCGGGCGGCCACCACTGGGTCGGCCGGCCGCGGTCCACGTCGGCCGCCCAGTGGCGGACATACGGGTTGTCGTGGGGGGGGGGGGGCGCCCCGGGAGGGGCGGCGCGGGGGGGGCGGTACGGGGGGGGCGATAGAGACCCCGGGGGCCCGCAACCCGGCGCGGGCGGGCGAGGTC
>NZ_JBEPEW010000096.1:0-32684 GCF_040300965.1 Streptomyces mesophilus
CAGCCCCTCACCGGCGGGAGCGGCCGGCCAGGCCGGTGCGGCCGGCTGGGGCTCGGGAGTCTGCGCGGGGACGGCGTCCTGGACGGAGTCTTCGTCGGCGTCGTCCGCTGTGACGGACGACGCACTGTCCCGTACGTCTGCGGCTGCCTCCGCATCCGCGTCCGCCGCCACGTCACCGTCGCCGGCCGTCTCCGAAGTGTCGGAGCCGCCGTCGGTCTCGGAGTCGCCGTCGAGGCGTACCGCATCCTGCGGCACGGAATCCCGGATGTCCGCCTCCGCGTCACGCTCCGGCTCGGAGGAGGCAGCGAATTCTGAGGACTCGGCGGATTCAGACGTCTCTGCGGACTCAGAGGTCTCAGGGGTCTCTGCGGACTCAGGTGACGCAGCGAATGCATCGGATACGGAGGCGACGTCAGCGGACGGTGTGGAGCCGGCCGCTTCACCGGCCTCCCCTTCCCTGTCCTCGCCGCCCTCGTAGGAGGTCTCCGCCGAACCACCGGCGGACGCGTCGGCGTCGGAGCCCGACCCGGATCCGGCGGCCGACCCCGACCCTGCGCCCGAGCCGGATCCTGCGCCCGAGCCGGACAGCGAATCGACCGCGGCATGGGCGGCCTCGGCCCGCTCCTCGATCTCCCGCTTCAGGGAAGCGGCGGAGAAGCGCATGGTCGCACCGCTCTCGAGGTCCCCGTTGCCGTCGGACTCGGAACCGGACCCGGCCGCGTCGGCGACGGGAGCGGCCGGAACCTGAGGCGCGACGGGCGCCGCCGGAACCTGAGGCGCCACAGGTTGCGCGGGAACCGGCGCGGGCTGGAAGCCCCCGCCCTCCGGCAGTCCGGGAACCGCCACCGGATGACCGGCGGGCGGTGGCGGGGGAGCCGCGGCGAATCCACCACTGCCCGGCGAAGGCGCGGACGCCTCACCGGACACACCACCCGCACCGCCCGCACTGCCGGAACCCGCAGCATTCTGCGTGTACCAGGCGGGAGGCGTGTAGTCGATGGTGAACTCGCCCGTCATCTCGACGGACTCCGCGTCGGACTGATCATCGACGGGTGTGTTCCAGCCCCCGTGGATCCCGTCCCGATCGCTGTTCACAATGCCTCCTGGTGTGGTCGAGCACCCTGCGTGCCGTGGTGGGAGCGACTCGTATCGCCGATACAGCCGCCATCGTCCGATCCCGGCTCTCCCCCTGGGACGCACCCGACCCGCGTACAGGTTCTGATGCGTCTCCGGCCCCCAGCCTAACTATCAAGACCGTCAGTACGGCAGGCCGGACAGCCCACTCTCGCCTGTCCCGTACGTCACGTCCTGCCCGCGACCGCCCCCACCGGCCACAGAGCTTCCTCCCGTACGGGACAATCCTGAACGAATCGCCCCCGCTGATAAGTGAGCCGGTGACCGCCGACACTCACGCCTTCCACACGCCCGCCACGCCCTTCGGGAACAAACGGAACAGATCCCCCCTCCTCGGACGAGTGACTCCGACCACCCGGCTGTGGACACCCCTGCCCGAACCTCTCGGCGTTGCAATCGAAACGCCACACCCGCTGCAGCCGCCACCGGTCGGGCCCTGCATAGTGAGGGTCGACCGATCGCCGCGTTCGCCTTCGGTCACGCACACAACGGCCGCAAAGGCCTGGCAACTTGGGGCCCGGGGGAGAGGACAGCATGCCGGCAGCAGATCAGCCACAGGCACAACCACCAACTGCTCGGGACGACTTTCCTCAGGTCCCCGACGGCTATGGGCGGCACCCTCACATGGCAGAGTCGCGGACCGACATGTCAGCGCCGCGGGGCTTCGGCCCGGCGCCGTCCCCTTTCACCCAGTCGGCCATCGGCAGACAGCGCTCGTCGAAGCGACGGTCGGCACTGATCCTTGTCCTGACGCTTGCCGTGCTCGCCGCGCTGGCCGGCGCGGGATGGTTCCTGTGGCCGGGAGCGGACGGTGGGCGTACGGACGCGAAGGCCGCCGCCGCACCGAAGCCCGGCGATGTCGTCAGCACGGTCGAGCGGACCCCGAAGACCCCGGAGGGCGATCAGATCGCCGACATGGTGCCCGGCGACGAGATTCCTCCCGGGGTCACGGCGCGCACACCGGGCTCGTGGGCGACGGACAAGGTGTACGCGAAGAGCGACGGCGCATCCGTCTTCGGCTTCTCCGCACACGATGCCAAGAAGAAGTGGACCCTCAAGCTCCCCGGTGAGATCTGCGCCGCCTCGCGTCACGTGACCGCCGGCGGAATGACCGCCGTGCTGACCGAGGAAAAGCGCGGCACCGCAGGTCCGGAGGAGTCCTGCTCCGAGCTGATCGCCTTCGATATCGACACGGGGAAGCAGCTCTGGCGCAACCATCTCAAGGACGCCGAAGGCTCCTCTCCGTTCCTTGTCGGGGTGACGGTCAGTCAGGGTGTGGCCGCCGTGACGTGGACCGAAGGTTCCTCCGCCTACGACTTGGCGAGCGGCAAACTGCACTGGACGAAGAACGCGACGTCCACCTGCCGTGACACGGAATTCGGCGGCGGGGTGGACCTGGTGGCGATCGCCCGGTGCGGCGAGCCCGGCCAGGAGTCGGTGAAGGCACAGAAACTGGATCCCGTCACAGGCAAAGTCCTGTGGACGTACAGGATTTCGCCCGGCATCAAGACCGTGAAGGTTCTTTCGACACAGCCCACGCTGCTCGGACTCTCGGCGGGCGAGGACCTCACCACCGATGTCGCGGCCGTGGACGACGAAGGAAAGCTGCGCTCCCTCATCCGCCTGGAAGGCGGCCGCTACGTCATCGAGTGCGACGAACTGGCCATGGAGCAGTGCCGCGGTTACGCGGCGAGCCGCGACCGGATGTACATCGCGACAAAGGAAGGCGATCTGCTCGACGAGAAGAATCCGGCCAACGAAATTGTCGGGTTCGATCTGGACAGCGGAAAGCGCACCGGCAAGTCCTTCCCCTCCAGGCCGCTCCAGCCGCTGGTCCCCCTCAAGATGAGCGGCGACAAGGTGATCGCCTACAGGAGTCTGCGTACGGGGGTGGTGGTGAGCTTGGATCCGGCGACGGGGAAACAGGACGTGCTCATGATCCATCCACTCGGCGACGACGAAACCCGCCTGGCGGACCCGTACCGGAGCGAAGTGCTGTACGAGCACGGCCGGCTGTTCTTCTCGGACTCGACCATGGAGCAGCCGCCCAAGGGCGAGGACGCGGACTCCGTCATCCTGATCTACGGCCCGGCTCTTTAGGGCAGACAAATGGGGTGGGCACCTCCCGCGCGTGCCCACCCCACTGTCGTTTCAGAAGCGCTCGCCTACTGGAAGTAGCTGGCAGCCTTCTTGTCACCGGCCATGTAGTCGCCGCCGGCGAGGGAGACCTGCGTGCCGATCTGCTTGAGCGCATTGTGGATCGTCGTGGCACGCGAGTCCCACTTGGCCTGCAGCTGCAGGTACGCCTCGTGGGCTTCGCCTTCCCAGCCCTCGCCGACCTTCTGGACCGCGCGCTGGAGGGCAGAGAGGCACTCTTCCACGCGCCGGGCCTCGTTGCCGAGGTCGGTCGTGGCGCCGTCGAGTGCGCCGTACTTTACGACGAGTTCGTCGGGAACGTTCTTTGGCATGGTGAATCCTTCTCCTGATGGAAGACGGGGGCGGACCTGTGCGACCCGCGCGTCAGTGCGTTCTCAGAGCCGGTCGAACGCCGACGACCTGCCGCCGTCCTGCGCGGCGAGAGGGTCGATCCTGTCCAGCCGCGCACGGATCTCTTCTTCCGTGGTGGTGGTGTCACCGCTCGTTTGGTGGATCTTGTGCAGCATGTCCGCGAGATCCCGGCCGATTTCGTTGATGACGCCGTTGATCTGGTTCTGCTTGGCGTCGAACGCCCCGGCGCCGATTCCCTGCCACTGCCCTTCCAGGCTGTCCAGGGTGCCGTTCAGATTCCGCACGGCCACCTGCAGGTTGTCGTACTGGGTGTCCATCTCGGTCACCAAGCTCTTCAGTTCGGCTTTGGATAGCTTGCGTCCGCCGGCCATGTTGTCTCCTTCTCTTGGCTTCCACTGACACGCACGCGCACGTCAGCTAGGTGGTGCGCCGCTTTCGCGCTACGGCGATTGCTCCGGCGGCTGCGATGACGATGACCGCAGCCCCACCGACGAGCAGGCCGGTCCGGCTGCTCTCGGAGTCCTTGCTCGTCCCTGCAACCTCGACCTTGTCGCCGGGCTTGTCCTGCTGCCCCGCTTGCCCTTGCTCCTGCGCCGAAGCGGAGGGCTTGGAGGAGGCCTTTGTGTTGAGGGTCTTCTCGTTGGTCAGGGGGTTGATATCGGGGTCGCCGGGCTTACCGATGCCGCGATTCAGATGGGCGTTGGGCCGGATGACCCCGTGTCCGAGATACGTGCTGACCGACCCGGCCTTCGTCCCCTTGGCCCGCGCGGCGCTCTCGATCATCACCCGGAGGACCTGGTTGGCGGTCCAGTCGGGGTGCTCGGACCAGATGAGGGCGGCGGAGGCGGAGGCTAGGGCGGTGGCGTTGCTGGTGCCGTCGGCGTCGCAGTAGGTCTTGAACTTGGCGTCGCACCAGCCGGGGATGTCACTTCCCGGTGCGGCGAGATCTACGTTGTCGCCGTGCTGGGAGTAATCGGCGACCTTCCCGTTTCGGTCAACTGCTCCTACGCCCACGACCTCGGGATAGGCAGCTGGGTATTGCTCCTTGTTGCCCTTCTTGGCGTTGTTGCCCACGCCAGCGAAGAACAACTTCCCCTTGCTCTGTGCGTACTTGACTGCCTCCCGTTCCTTGGGATGGAGGTAGTCGTTCGCGAACGACATGCTGATGATCTGTGCGTCACTGTCGGCCGCAGCACGGATGGCTGTGACTTCATCGAGGTCGTTGACTCGCTCCCCGCCCAGCTCGTCTTGGTCACCGACGCGCATGGGGATGATCTTCGCGCCGGGCGCCAGGCCCCTAAGACCACCACCAGCACCGGTGCCGGCGATCAGCTCCGCCATGGTGGTCCCGTGTCCGCGGTAGTCGTCGGTGGCCTCACCTTTGACGTCCGTGGCGTCGAAGCCTTGGAGAACCTGTCCCTTGAGTGAGGGAGTCGATGGGTTGACGCCGGTGTCGATAACGGCCACCTTGATGCCTTCACCCGTGGAGGTCTTCCAGATCTCCTCCGCGTGCATGGCATCGAGGTACCACTGCCGGGACTGGACATCTGCTGCCGCTGCAGGAGCGGACACCCCTCCAACGACGAGTGCCGCGGCCGCCGTTGAGGCCAGCACGCCCACTAGCGATCCTCGCTGGAGGAGGTGCTTCTTCATGCTCAAGTCCAGTCCCAAACCATGCGTCATCCTGACTTCCGAGCCTTTCTCGTACCTAGTCGATCACCGGCGGAACTGCACCACGCCGCCGGGCCGTCCACGTCTCTTCGTCTTCCGTCAGGTAGTCCGGCCTTGCCGTTGTGGACTGCTCTTCCTCGTCCGGCCGTTGCTGCCCCGGCCTTCTACCGGCCAGCCCCGCACCGCCCGCGGTGAACGATCCGCCCGCAGGCCTGCGGCCCGGGTTGTTGCCGCGTGGCGTACCGACGACTCCGTTGGAGCTGGGAGTGCCGCGCCCAGCGGGGCGCTGTGCACCGGCCGGGTTGGATCCGATGACACCGGACTGACCCGGCCTCGCGGCCGTACCGCGCCCGGCAGCGGGTCCTTCCCCGCCGACAACCGTGCCGCGAGGCAGGCGTGACGCCGAGGATCCGGTGCCCGTGCGCTGGGGTGAGCCGCCCATGATCCCATTCGGGTTTCCCGCTCGGATACCGCTCGCGCCAGCGCGGCCGAGAGGCCCGGTCTGTCCAGTGCCACCCCCGGGCTTGGTGGCGGGAGTGCCCCCTACGATTCCCGGCCGGCCGACGGGATTTGCCCGTCCGGGAGTGGTCTGGCCCGGCCCGACCGAGGTCGGGCGGCCAGTGATTCCAGGTGAGCGTCCGGTCGTCGGGTTGCTGGTGCTCGTGGTGGGGGGCCGCCCGATGGGACCAGTGGTACGGGAGGTGCCGGTCGGAGGCTTCGCGCCCCCCTTGCCCATCTGAACAGGGTTCACAGGGCCCGTTGCGAACGGTGGGACAGGCCCGTTCGACGGTCCGGTGGACGGGGCGGTCGTCGGAGGCGTGGGGCCGGTGGCCGTTGTTGGGGCGGGAGGCGTGGCCACGCTGTCGATCTCCATGGACACGTTCTGCGGGGCCGCAGATCCTGAAGCCACTGCAGCCTGCGGGAGGCTGCCGGCAGTTCCTGACGCGTCTGGCCCCACGGACGGTCCTACGCCGCTACTCCCAGCCGTCCCGCTGGACTGCGCCTGGGTGATGCCATGGCTCGAAGGCCGAGGGACCGCCGCCTGCAAACTCTCCGGAAACTTAGGCTCCGCCTGCGCAGCCAACATCTCCTCGGATACCGCATAAAACGAGGCCAGCCGGTTCATCTGGTTGATCGCCTCTTGGCGATCCCCCTCGACCTTCTGAGCCATCTGGTACGCAGGGTTGCTGTCGATCTTCTCGATGGACGCGAAGTCCTTGGGCTCCCTCGGGTTGAGCCTGGGATCCCGTGGGGGCCTGGCCGCCTGCACTGACGCCAGCCCCGTGCTTGCCGTCTTCATCTGCTCGCCCGCACCGTTCGCGAACGTGCCGATGGACCAGGCATGTTGGGCCAGCGCGCGCCCGAAGCGGCGGAACTCCTCCGCGCCTTCGCCCTTCCACTCGACCTTGGTGACGTACTGGTCGAGCTCCTCGGCCGCCTCGTTGAGCTTGTCCTTGGCCTTGATGAGCGCGTCGCCGGCGTGCTCGAGCTCACTCGGCTTCGCCTGATCCAGCAGATCGAGCAGGGCGTTGAGCGGCTGCTTGTCGAAGTTGCTCGTGCCGAACGCTCCGCCAGGAGTGCCGCCGAAGGGCAGCATCTCCTGCATTCTCGTGAAAGCGTCCGACACGCTGTGCATGCCGTGGATGTTGGCCGAGGAGGCTGCCTGCTTCTCCTCGTGCTTCTCGGCGTACTGCTCGGGAGTGAGCTCCTTCGGCGGCTCCGCGGGAGCCTTGGGCTCGGCAGCCGACTGAGGCCGGTTCTCGTCACTCACGTCCGTCATCCCCAATCCTCAGTGCCGGCCGTCTTGCCGTGGTTGTCCGGGCCCTCGGGCTTCGGCTTCGTCGGCGCCTCGGCCTGCTCCCGCCGCTCGGCCTCCTTCTCGGCCCGCTCCCGCTCCTCCTCGACCCGCGTCTGAATCGCGTAGAACCGCCGCCGCAGGTCCTCATCGACGTTGTCGTATCCGACCTCGGAAGCATGGACCGCGATCTGCAGCATCTCGATCTGATCGCCCAGCGAGCGCGATAGCTTCACCAGGGTCTTGTGCACGCGGTTGTACTGCGTGAAGAAGCCGTCCGCTTCGGGGAACGGCAGGTTGGACCCGCTGAACGCGGTGCGCGTGACCTGCTGCTCGGCCACCTTCGTACTGCCGGCCGCGCTGTTCTCCAGCTCGGTGAGCAACGCGTCGACCCTGGACTGGAACCGCTTGAGCGCACCGACGCCCTTCTCCAGGTCACCGTTGCCCGAGCCGGATCCGCCGCCCGCTTTGGACTGCGCCATGATCTGCGCCGCCGCGCCGCCTCCCACAGCTTCGAGCACGCCGCTCGCCCTCCCCGTTCCCCGTTTGCACCGCCGGTAAGTCATTGCGATAGCAGTAACGCGAATATCACCTATCGCAGGATGACCACTCTATCCACTGCCTACGACAGCACCAACTGTCTTCCGCGTCACGTAACTTCCCTTACCGGCCACCTGAAGCGCCCACCCCGCCGGTCATGATCCGGCACGTCCGATTTGCCCATGCGCCGGCATCGCTCCCGTAACAGGAATGCGAAGAAATCGCGAAGAGAGCGAAGCCGTCGTTACGTCCCACTGCTCGAGACGCGCTCCGCCCGGCGTCGGGAGTCGCGATACGCGACCGCACCACCCGAAACACCGGCCACCAGCACCACACCACCGATCAGTACATACGTGGCGAGGCGGGCATTGCGTTCCTCGGGGGTCTCGCCCATCGCCAACTCGCCCGGCTCGGGCGCCTCCGCCGCCGATACACCCTCATGGGGGACCGGTGATTCCAGCGGTCTGTCGTCCTCCGTAAGAGCACGCACAGGGTCGACGACTCCCCAGCCGACGAGGCGGTCATGGCCGGCGATGGAGCGTTCCGCGGTCTGCTCGATCTGGGCCACGATCTGGTGCGCCTTCCAGTCGCCGTGCTTCTCCTTGAGCAGGGCGGCCACCGCCGCCACGTAAGGCGCGGAGAAACTCGTACCGTTGTCGGCGCAGTGCCCGCCGCCGGGCACGGTGGAGACCATGTCGACGCCCGGTGCCGCGACGCCCACGAACTCGCCGGACTGCGAGAACTGCGCCCGCTCGTTGTTGCGGTCGGAAGAGGCCACCGCGAGCACGCCGTCGAAGGCGGCCGGGTACGTCTCCTTGACGTTGCCGCCGAGGCCGTCGTTCCCGGCCGATGCGACGACCACGACGTCCTTGCTGAGGGCGTAGTCCACGGCCTGTTTGAGGGCCGAGTCACCGGCGATCGGATTGACCGTGTCCTGGGAGATGTTGATGACGTCCGCGCGGGCCGAGACGGCGTAGCGGATCGCCGTGGCGAGAGTGCCCGAATTGCCGTTGCCAGCCGCGTCGTTGTGCTGGATCGGAATGATCGTCGCGCCTGGCGCAAGCCCCACGAAGCCCGTGCCCTTGGCCGGCCGCGCCGCGATGATGCCCGCCACCTTGGTGCCGTGCCCGACGACGTCGGTGGTGCCGCGCTCGTTGCCGCGTTCGAGCTTGTTGCCCCGCTCGTCCTTGGCGTCCTTGGGGATGTAGTTGCGGCCGGCCCGTACGTCGACAGCGGGCTTGAGCTGTTCGTTCTTGACGTCCACGCCAGTGTCGATCACCGCCACGCGTACGCCCTTGCCGGTCGCTTCCTTCCACAACTGGTCGAGGAGCACGCGCTGCAGTGCCCAGGGCCGGCCCTTGAACTTCTCGCCGCCGAACGTGCACTGCCCCGTCGTGTCCGCCGCCGCACCCGCCACCGGAAGCACGGGAAGCACCGTGAGGCTTACGCAGGTGAGGGCCGTGGCGGCGGCATGTGCCGACAGCCGCCTGATCGCATACGTCATGACCGCCCCGCCCTACGAGCCCTGCGGCTGCCGCGCCGCACCCGCCGAAAGCCGGGGCCCGGTCGGCAGGAAGGTCGACCACGCCGCGGGCACGGGCGTGGGGTCGACGCTCTCGTATCCGAGGCGGGTCTGCGCGTCCTGCTGCTGCGCCTGCTGCTCCTTCTTCTCCTCCGCGGAGCCGGACTCGCCGATACCGGCGTCGTCGGTGGCGGTGTCGCCGTTGGCCTGCATCGTGTAGCGCAGCCCGGTGTCGGTAACCAGGAACATCGGACCCGACTTCACGTCCGTGCCCATGACCTGCCGGAACAGCAGCCCCGTACCCGGCGTGACATAGGCGCTGCTGCCGCCGCTGGAGAGCGGCATGGGGAAGGTGTCGCCCGCCCAAGTGCTCTGCGTCGTCTTTCCGGTGTCCCGGTCGACGCCGCGCAGCACACTGCAGACGGTGTCGCGGCTGCCCGGTTCGTTGACCGGGTCGGGTGCCTCGGACGGCCACTTCAGGTCGCCGCCGAACTTTGCGCCGGGCTCGCTGCCGATCTCGCCGACACTCACCGGCTTCGGCTTGCCGCCCTGGCCCACGACCGCCATGTCCTCACTGTTGAGCAGCACCTTGGCCATGAAGTCGGACACCGGCGCGAGCCTGTCCTTCAGCACCACGTACTGCTTCTGCTCGGAGGCCTCTTCGGTCTGCAGGACCATGCCCACCTTGTAGTTCCCGGGTACGTCGGAGGCCGCTCCGGGGGTGTCGGGGAAGGAGGGGGTACGCACCGGGCTTCCCTTGCCCAGCGTCGCCAGCCACTCGTCGGACACCCGCTGGGGAGCGCCGCCGCTGCCGACGAGCGTCTGCATCAGGACGCGGTCGGTCTTGTCCACCTCGTACGCGATGCCCTTGGCGTCCACCACGTAGCGGACCTGGTCCGGGCCCTCCACGTACAGGAGTTGACCGCCCTTGAGGCGCTGCTTGCCGTCCGTCTTGGCCTGCTCGCGCTCGGCCAGCACGAAGGCCGCCTTCTCGATGGTGCGGCCGCCCGCACCCGGCCGCTCGCACACCGCCCACCGCTTGGCCTGCCCGGCGTCCTCCGGCTCGGGCAGGCGGTCCGGCGCGTACGGGATCCCGATCGTCGGCCCGTGGTGCAGCTTGCTCTTGTCGAGGAGGTCCTCTTTGACCGTGACGACCTTGCCGTTGCCGGACTTCAGCAGGAGCTTCGCGGAGGCCATGTTGAGGACGGGGTGCAGCTGCACCTTGTCGCCGGTCTTCAGGACGACATAGCGCGTCGTCGACTTGTCGGCGACGATCACGTTCTCACCGGGTGTATCCCACCCCTTGGGCGCCACCGGCTTGAACATTCCCCAGGCCCCGAACACGGCCAGCACCACGACCCCGACGATCGCACCCGGCATCACCGCACGCAGCGGTTTCGGTGCGCCTTCCTCGGTGCCCGACGGGTTGGGCTGCAGGAACTGCGCCACAAGCCTCCGCTTCGCGAAGGTGTAGGCGTTAAGTTCGTCCCGCCGTGATGCCATTTGCTCTGTGCCCCTCTCCCCGTCGGGCGACCAGGGTCCCACATGCGACCCAGGAGCTCACTGTCGTACCGGCCCCCTACTATGCCTGTAGACGGCCGCCTGCTTGAGCCCAGGTAGCGCCGGGGCAGGGCTTCGCCGGGCTCGGGTAGGGTGAGCGCCCGTCCCAACAGGCAAGCGAACTGCGGCAAATACGGACACAAGGGGGGCAACGCGGCGATGACCACTGCGACGCGCGACCGCACCGGAAGCGGCACCGCGAACGCCTCCGCTTCTTCCCGGAGGCAACGGAGCAATCAGCCGCCCGTGCGCCCCACGGCCCCCGCCGCGAAGACGCAGCTGCGTCCGCGTTCGCGAACGGGCCGGCTCGGACCCTTCCAACTGCGCCAGCTCGTCCTGGTCGAGGCGGCGCTCGCCGTCGCCGCCGTGGGTGCGGTGCTCGGCGGTCTGTGGCTGATCCCGGCGGTCGCGCTCGCCGCCGTTCTCGTCCTGCTCGCAGTGATACGGCGACGGGGGCACGCGGTCCAGGACTGGGCGTCGACCGTCTCGGCCTTCCGCGCCCGCCGCCGCCTCGCCGCCGAACCGGTCCTGCCGGGCGTCGACCCCCAGCTCGCGCCGACCGTGGAATGCGTCCCCGGCCTGGCTGCGCACACCTATGTCGACCGCGATCGCCGCACCGTGGGCATGATCGGCGACGGCACCTTCCTGACCGCTGTCGTACGGGTGGAGGCCGGCGGAGAGGCCCTGCGCCCCGCGTTCGGCGCGCGCGCCCTGCCGCTCACCCTCCTCGCGGACGCCCTCGAAGTCGACGACATCGTCCTGGAATCGGCCCAGTTGGTGCAGCAGGTCCGCTCGGCGCCGGCCCCGCACCTGCCGCAGCAGTCGGTCGCGCGACTGTCGTACGCACCGCTTCAGCAGCAGACCGGCGCACCGGCCCTCCGTATGACCTGGGTCGCCCTGAAGCTCGACCCCGAGCTGTGCGCCGAGGCCGTCGCGGCCCGTGGCGGCGGCATCGAGGGCGCGCAGCGCTGCCTGGTGCGCGCCGCGGACCACATCGCGAGCCGTATCACGGGCGCGGGCTTCCGTACGGCGGTCCTCGACCAGGACGAGCTCAACGCCGCGCTTGCCACATCGGCCTGCGCCAACCCGATGCTCGCGGCCCGTGCCACCCGGCCGGACACGGCGCCGCAGCGCCGTACCGCCGAGACCGCTCGCGTCTGGCGCTGCGACGACCGATGGCACACCACGTACGCGGTCGGCCGCTGGCCCGAACTCGGCCGTGCAGCAACCCCGTTGCCGCGCCTGGTCTCGCTCCTGACCTCGATTCCGGCGTACGCGACGACCTTCAGCCTGACCGTGCGGCGAGGCGACCACCGGCAGTCCATGACGGTGAACGGGCATGTCCGCATCACGGGCGGCTCGGACAACGACCTGGTCAATGTGCGCCGTTCACTCGAAGGTGCGGCGCGCTCCGCGAAGGTCGGTCTCGTACGTCTCGACCGCGAGCAAGTCCCCGGAGTCCTCGCCACATTGCCCCTGGGAGGCGCCCGATGAGCTCGCCGTTGACTGTGCCCGGACGTCTGCGCGGCCTTCTCGGACCCCGTCACCCGGGCCACGCGATGCCGCTGGACGACCTCGGCGCCCTGACCCTCCCCGTCGGCGACGACGGCGTGGTCATCGGCGACGACTCCGAGGGCCGCCCCCAGATGATCGGCTTCCACCGGCCCATTCCGTACGAGGTGCTGCTGATCGGCGGTCTGTGGACCGCCCAGGTCCTGGCGCTGCGCGCCGCCGGCACCGGCGCTCGCGTGGCCGTCGAAACGGGCCGCGCCCAGGCCTGGACCACGCTGGCCCAAGCCGCCGGCGCGGGCCTGGAGTGCATGACGCTGCACGGCGTCGGCCGGGTACCGCCCATGGGTGCGACGGTCGGCAGCCCGGTCCTGGTCGTCCGCGACTGCGGCATGCGCCCACCGCGCGGCCGGGTCGTCGCGTCCCCGTGGCAGTCGGTCCTGACCCTGCTCCCTTACATGAGCCCGGTCGCCCCCCGCCTGATGCGGAATTCGGCCCTGGTGGGCATCCAGCGCGTCTCTCCCGGCGAGGCCGAGCAGATCGGCAAGATCCTCAGCCTGAGCGCCGCGGAGATCGAAGCCCTCCCGACCCTGGCCGACGGAGTCACGCTCTGGTGCGCCGGCGCGGACCGCCAGTGGGTCATGACGACGGGCACGGACGCGGAGTCGGGCCTGCTCGGCGTGGCCCGCCGAATCGACTGAACTTTCCCCCAACTCGCCCGGCACACAGGACCGACGAGGCACCATGACCCGTGTCACGAACACTTCACCCGAAGGGGAGACGGGCATGGGCACCCAGCAGGAGAAGGACGAGCTGTACGCACTCGACATCTCCGACGTCGAGTGGCTCAGCCCTCCGGGCACGGAGGACGCAGCCGAGCGAGTCGAGATCGCCTACCTGCCGGGCGGCGGAGTGGCAATGCGCTCATCCGTGGACCCGGGGACCGTCCTTCGGTATACGGAGGCGGAGTGGCGGGCGTTTGTGTTGGGGGCGCGGGATGGGGAGTTCGATCTGACGTGAGCGGCTAGGGCTCGCCCTAGCCGACCGGAGCCGGCACTTTTCCGGGAAGGCCGGCTACGTCGGTGCATCCAATCGTTTCTGCCAAACGGCGTGAGACCGAGTTGAGGATGGTCATGCTGTCCTCTGTCGGTCCGAGAACGCTGTACAGGCTCGCTTTTACGAACGGCGTCTTTCCGTCAGGGCCTTCTGTCGGGCATGCGAAGTAGATCCGAGCTCCCCCGTTTTCTCCGACGGCAGCAAACTTTCCCATGGGGAACTCGTATTCGTTTCGCGCATCCGCTCCCTCAGGATCAGGGGTCGGGTGATGATCAATTGCTTCAAACTTGATATCGAGAAGCGGCTTCCCATTCCTCTCGACATCG
The DNA here is from genome assembly GCF_040300965.1 of Streptomyces mesophilus. GTDB lineage: Bacteria > Actinomycetota > Actinomycetes > Streptomycetales > Streptomycetaceae > Streptomyces > Streptomyces mesophilus_A. The sequence continues at coordinate 13,622 of NZ_JBEPEW010000096.1, forward strand.
GATACGTAGCAATTTACCGGGTCGGATGACGGACCGCTTTGAAGCTGCTCGACGACGCGATCGAGCGAAAACGCTTGAGATGAGCCGAACCCGATCTCCTCAAATTGGGTGCGGCCGGACATCCTCTCCAACGCCTTCCTTGATGCAGAGTCCAGGGTTCCGGCGCAGACTTCCGAGGCGGATGGCATCGCGGGCTCCGGCGACTTTGAATCGCACCCGGTTGTCACCACGATGATGGCGGCCACACCTGTTGCGACCTTCAAAGCGATGCCGCATTTCTTACTTGAGAGACATGGATTTCGCACTTTCTTCTCAATCCTCGTACGGCGCTCGGCCGCGATACTCGTTCTTGTGTGAACCCGTACCGTAGTAGGCGTCCTCGACACGTTGCTTCCAGTCTTCGTGATCGGCGGTCCTCGCGACTTCCGGGTGATCCTTCAAGTAGGAGCTGTACGCTGTGCCGAGATCGCCTGCGCCCTTCCCGTAGAATTCTGCGCTGGTCATCTGGGCCTTCGCGGTTGGATCTTCCTCCGCCGCACCGTCATCAATGCTATGGCCGAGGAACGTTCCGAGGATTTCGCCCGCGGTGTCCGCAGCGACCGGGGCGAATACGATTGCGGCAGCCGTTGAGCCTGGCAGTGGAATTGCGGCGATACCTCCTGCGATGACCGCCCCTGCGGCCACCTTTTTCCAGTCGTCGCCTTTCGCAATGGCCTTGTTCGCTTCGTCGGCGTCACCTTCAGCATCTGCCGTTGCTTGTTCTACGTAGGCGTTGTCCAGAATGCCTCGGGCTTGCGCGCCGACGTTCAATGCATCTCGTGCATGATCGATTTGGTCGGCGTTGGTGGGCGGGTGCGCGTCAAGCAAGCTGAGTGTGTAAAGGTGCTGCGCGGCCGTCACCGTGTTGTGGGACGTTTCGTTTTGCCCGAGCACGCTCAGGAAGTCGATTGCGCCCTGTTCACCGAAGTTGGCTCGTCCGGGATATTGTGAGGGGAAGTCCCCGGCATCCTTGGATTGGTCACCGAACCCCGAGATGCTGTGATCGATATCGTCGATGTAAGCGGCGCCCATCTTGCCTAGGCTGTCCGCCATCTCCGGCTGATCGTGCAGCATCTTGGGGCCGTCTTCGCTTCCGTAGAGATAGGCGACCTGCTCCATCACATCCGCGGTGGCTTCGGTCCTGCGGTCTCCGCTCCCCGGAATCATCGGATCCTTCGCCGACATGGGATCCGCGTCGTACGCGTAACCGGTCGTCGCAGCCTCAAGGGCGTGCCCCAGTGCATCTCGTCCGGCCATGACATCGCGATCCCCTTCGAACGTGGGATCCTCGTACCAATGCCGTTCCTTGGTCAGGTACTTGAGGTTCTCGTTGACCTCGGATTCCTTGTCGACGTAATCGCCATCCACGCCGGGGGACTGGAAGAACTGGGCCGAAGCTTCGGGATTGTGCCCCAGCGCCTGGAGGAATCCGCTCACAGGATCCCGTCCGCGATCGTTCTTGTCCCAGAAGTTGAGGTTCGACTGATCGTGGTTGTTGACCCAGAACGGCGTGCCGCTGTGGGAATCGGTGTCGACCTGCTTGTCGAACTCCAGGAGACGGTCGCCGTAGCTCGTAAGGAAGTCTGTGTCGTAGTCACCGAAGCGCATGAGGTTGCTCATGACGACGAAGCTGCGCGGGCCGTCCTCGTACTCGCCGAGCCGCTTCTCGCCCAGTGACGTGATGGACGACTCCCACTTGTCCATCGCCATGCTGTCCGAGCGCGTTGCCGTACCGAGCGTGATGCCCAGGTTCTTCTGGAGCTGCTTCATGGTCTGGAGACGGTCCGGGTCGTACGTGCCGGCGCCTGCAGCCGCCGCGCCCGAGTAGAACTCCAGCGTCCCCTTCGGGCCGAGCTTCGTGGCGAACTCCTCGGCGAAGAGCGGGTCGTTCCGGTACTTGGCCAAGCCGGAGTTGATGGCGTTCAACTCGGTCTTGGTGAGCTCGTCCGGGTCCTTCTTCGCGAGCTTCGCCAGCTCGTCGGCCTTCTTGACCGCATCCGCCGCCGCGTCACGGTCCTTGTACGAGGCGTCCGAGAAGCCGAGCTGACTCTGTTCGGCAATCGCCTTCAGGACCTTGGCAGCCGAACTGTCCGACTCTGTGGCCTTCTCAAGGATTCCTTGGATCTCTTTGACCGCGGTATCGATCCTCAGCTTCGCGTCCTTCGGCTCCGGGTGGACGTTGATCATGGCTTCGAAGCCGCCCCCGGCCACGCCGTAGACGCTGACCTTCTTCTCCCAGGCGCGGTCGATCGCCTCGATGAGCTGCCGCTTGTAGTCCTTCAGTTCATCCCGGGTGTCCCGCAGGATGTTCCGGATGCTGTCGGCCTGCTTGTGCGCGTCGCCGAACTCCCCAGCGGTCTTGCCGACAAAGATGCGACTGACGTTGGCGTTGAGGCCCTGCCAGTCCGCCTTCTGGGCAGCATTGCGCAGCCCCTTGGTTGCGGACTCCTCAAGGTCCTTGAGGTTCTCGACCATCGTGGACCAGTCGGTCACCGCATCGTCGAGCAGCTTGAAGTTCGCGTGGCGAAGGTCTTCGAGGTTCATCAGTTGCCGCCCTTGCTCTTGCCGGAGTCGGCCCAGTTCTCGTCGAAGCCGGAATCGAGTGTGGCGATGGAGCTGGTTTGGCGCGCGATGTAGTCGTCGTCCGACTGGTGCTGTTTCCTGGTGACGGCCAGGTGGTTGTTGATGTGGGCACAGGCGTCCATCAAGGACTTCAGCTGCTCTTCCCAGCGAGTGGAAACGCGCTGCAGCGCGCCGCCGAGGGCGAAACCCTGGTTGGAGAGGTCGCCTGCCGCCGAGTCGCTGGATGGCACCGCGACGCGCGCTTCCTTCCACAGCCGGTCGTACAGCGTGTGCGCGTGGTCGCCGATCTTCAGCAGATCCTGGTGCTTGACCTTGAGATCTCCGACGCCCGACCCATCGGGCACGGGTGGCTCGTCAGGCACCCGGTTCAGCTGCATCTGCCCACCCCCCTGCCGGTCAACAGCCGCAGACTTCAACTGCTCCCACTCGTCCCACGCCATCGGACCCTCTTCCTTCCCCCGTCGACACCGACCTCTATTCGGAGCGGCGCATTCCAGATCAACCTAGTGATGCGGATCCGGCGTGGACAAGGCCTTGTGGCCTCGCGCACGCCCGAGCACCTTCTGCCGCGCCCCAACAAAGTGGGCGGCCCGGAACCTGCCCGAGCCGCCCACACTCACTCGCCCACAAACCCCGTCTGCACCAACGGATTCCCCCGCCGCCGCGACACGAAGACGCCCCGGCCCGCAGGCATCGGCCGCGGTCGTACGCCGCCGAAGAGGTCGCCCTCGTTCGGGTCGCCGGAGAGGACCACGCCCTGGGCGCCCAGCTCCATGATTCGCTGCATGAACGGCTCGTAGGAGGCCCGGCCCGCCCCCGCCGTATTGCGGGCGATGATGAAGCGGATGCCCACGTCCCGGGCGAACGGCAGCTGTTCCGTCAGCTTCGCCAGGGGGTTGCCGGACGATGTCGACACCAGGTCGTAGTCGTCGACGACCACGAAGACGTCCGGGCCCGACCACCAGCTGCGGTCCCGCAGCTGCTGCGCCGTGACCTCCGGGGACGGCGCACGGCGCTGCATCAGGTCCGCGAGGGCGTCCACGTGGTGGTCCATGGCGTTCGACATCGGGACGTACTCGGCCAGGTGCGAGGGCGGAGTGACATCGAGCAGCGCACGCCGGTTGTCGATGACGAAGAACTTCGCCGCGTTCCCGTCGTACCGCTGCGAGATCCGCGAGATCAGCAGCCGCAGCAGATTCGACTTGCCCGATTCGCTCTCGCCGAAGATCAGGAAGAACGGGTCGCGGTCGAAGTCGACGAAGACCGGCTCCAGGTTGTTCTCGTCGAGTGCGAAGGCCACTCCGAGCTCGGGGCGCGCCCCGCCCGCAGGCAGTTCCGCGGCCGGGAGCGAGCGGGGGAGGAGCCGTACCGCGGGAGCGCCCGGCACCGTCCAGTGCCTGGCCACCTCCTGCTGCATCGCCGTCGTCGCCTCCGACAGATCGCTGTCCGAGTTGATGCCGTCGATCCGCGGGACCGCCGCCATGAAGTGCAGCTTCTCCGGGGTCATGCCTCGGCCGGGCACCCCGGCCGGGACGTTCACCGCCACCTTGCGGTCGAGTTCGGAGTCCATGGTGTCGCCGAGCCGCAGCTCGAGGCGGTTCATCAGGTGGTCCTTGAGGCTGGACCTGACCTCCATCGAGCGCGAGGCGGTCAGCACGACATGGATGCCGTAACCCAGACCACGCGCCGCGATCTCCACGACGAGCGGGTCGAGATTCTCGTACTCGGAGCGGAAGTTGCCCCACCCGTCGATGACCAGGAAGACATCGCCCCACGGCTGGTCCGTGAACGAGATCTCACCGCGCGCCCGCATCCGCCGGAAGGTCGCGATCGAGTCGATCCCCGCCGTACGGAAGTACTCCTCGCGCCGCGCCAGGATCCCGTAGACCTCGGCCACCGTGCGCCGTACCCGCTCGGGGTCCAGACGGGAAGCGACCCCGCCCACATGCGGAAGACCCGCGATCGACGACATACCGCCGCCACCGAAGTCGAGGCCGTAGAACTGCACTTCATGCGGCGTGTGCGTCAGCGCGAAAGCCGAGATCAGCGTGCGCAGCAGCGTCGACTTCCCGGACTGCGGACCGCCCACGATCTGCATATGGCCCGCCGCGCCCGAGAAGTCCCGGTACAGCGTGTCCCGGCGCTGCTCGAACGGCTTGTCCACGACACCGAGCGGAACGACCAGCCGGCCGGCCCCCTCGTAGCCGGGCACGGTCAGCCCGCGGCCCTCGACCGCGGTGAGCCCGGGCAGCACCTCGTCCATCGACGGCGGATTGTCCAGCGGCGGCAGCCACACCTGGTGCGCCGCGACGCCCCGGCCCTCGAGCCGCCGCACGATCACATCGAGGACGGTGTCGGCCAGCGCCTCGTCATCCGCCGCGGACCGCGCGTCCGGCACCAGCGCGGCCGCATCCGGCGCCACGTACTGCACGGGCACGGGAGCCGCCGTGAACGGGACCGGACGCCGGTCCACGGGCAGCGGCCCGCCCGCCACCACCTGCGCCGCACCGTCGCGGTACGTACCGGAGACGTACGCCGCCTTGAAGCGCACCATCTCGTCCGTACCGAACTTGAGATAGCCCGAGCCGGGCACGTTCGGCAGCGTGTACGCGTCCGGTACACCGATCGCGGCCCGCGACTCCGCCGCCGAGAAGGTCCGCAGACCCACCCGGTACGACAGATACGTCTCGAGCCCCCGCAGCCGGCCTTCCTCCAGGCGCTGCGAGGCGAGCAGCAGATGGACGCCGAGCGAGCGCCCGATACGTCCGATCTGCACGAACATCTCGATGAAGTCCGGCTTCGCCGTCAACAGTTCGCTGAACTCGTCGATCACCAGGACGAGTGACGGGATCGGCTGCAGCGGCGCACCCGCCGCGCGCGCCTTCTCGTAGTCGTGGATGTTCGCGTAGTTGCCGGCGTCGCGGAGCATCTCCTGGCGGCGGTTGAGCTCACCGCGGATGGAGTCGCCCATGCGGTCGACGAGCGTCAGATCGTCCGCGAGGTTGGTGATCACCGCAGCCACATGCGGCATTTGGGACATACCGGCGAAGGTCGCGCCACCCTTGAAGTCCGCGAGAACGAAGTTCAGCGTCTCGGACGAGTGCGTGACCGCAAGGCCCAATACGAGCGTACGGAGCAGCTCCGACTTACCCGAACCGGTCGCGCCGACGCACAGACCGTGCGGGCCCATACCCTCCTGCGCCGCCTCCTTGAGGTCGAGCATGACGGGCGTCCCGTCCTCGCCCACACCGATCGGCACCCTCAGCCGCTCGGCCTGCGCCCGCGGCCGCCAGGTGCGCGAGACGTCCACCGAGGCCGCGTCGCCGAGGTTCAGCAGATCGGTGAACTCCAGGTTGGCGAGCAGCGGTTCGTCGTCGTCACCGCCGGAGGCCATCCGCAGCGGAGCGAGCTGGCGGGCGAGCGCCTCTGCGGCCTCGTACGAGAGCCGGTCCGGCGTTCCCTCGTAGACGAGGCCATGGCCGGACTCGAGCTGCAGCCGCTCCCGGTCGACCGTGACGGAGAGCCCGCCGCGCGCGCCGTGGTGCTCGCCGGGCACGACCTCGATGACCGTGACGCCCTGGAGTCCCTCGGGCGCGGCCAGCGGCGAAAGCGGCGGCAGGCCCTCGCCGTCGAGGACGACGACGACATGTGGCTGGTCGAGCAGGGGAGCGCCGTTGACCTGGAAGCGGGGACGGCCGTCGAGCCGGCCGGCAAGCAGCTCCTCCAGCTCCGCGGCCTCCGTGGTGATCATGCGGCGGCTGCCCGCGCCGTCCGGCGCACCGCCGGACTGCACATGCGGCAGCCACTTCGTCCACTCCCAGTGCGCGGCCGCGTCGCGGCGCGCGGCGACCGCGATCAGCAGGTCGTCGGGGGAGTGCAGGGAGGCAAGCGAACCGACGAGCGCGCGCACGGATCCGCGTACCGCATCCGCCTCACCGCTGACCGTCACGTGGTAGAAGGCGCGCAGCGACACTGCCATCGGCAGCTCGTCCAGGGTGCTGTGCGTGTGCAGGAACTGCTGCATCGCACCCGCCGTCAGCGGTTCCAGCTCGTCGACCGGCGCCGTCTCGGGGGCGATCAGCGGGGTCGCGAGCTGCTGGGCGCCGAGTCCGATGCGGACCTGGCCGAAGTCGTCGTCGCCGACGCGGCGTTCCCACACCCGGCTGCCCTCGGCGACGAGCGCCCACAGCTGTTCGGGGGCGGGGTGCAGATAGAACTGCGCATCGCGCTGAAGCCGGGCCGTGCGCTGGACACCGCGTCGCGTCTGCGCGAGATAGCGGAGGTAGTCACGGCGCATGTCGGCCAGTTGCCCTTGCGTACCGCGACGGTAACGAACCAGCATCGCGATCGCCATGGCGATCGTGGACGCGATCATCACCATGCCCATGATCCGCATGATCGGATTCGGCGTCATGAAGAAGAAGACGACAGATCCGCCCATACCGAGCATCGGCAGGAGCTGCATCAGCGCACCCTCCTGCTGACCGCGCGGCAGCTCCGGAGGGGGCTGCAACTGCACCTGCTCACCAGGCACTTCGGTGGGCAGAGCGCGCGGTGGGCGCTTGACGACGATCTGGCTCACAGCTCACCAATTCCCTTGCCGGACGGAAATGTTCCTATCGGCGCCCCCGTGGCGACAAGGCCCGTCCGCGGGGGGTGATCCTACTTGCGTACCACGGGACGCACGGGCGGTAGGGTGTCGCGAGATACGGATGAGGTAAGCACCACGGAACGTCTTCCGGTAGTACGCAGCCGCGAACCAGCGCAAAATTCAGGGGCTTTACGGAACCTGCTGCGAAGGTCCGTATCTGTGCACTTTGCCGGACACCTCACGAACTTCACGTAACACGTACGAGGGGGAGCAGCAGTGAGTACGACCGTCCAAGCGCCGGCCTCGGGCGCGGCGGGCCGGCCCGGCCCCGGAACGCCGGCCGTCGGCGGCACCGGCTTCTGCCGCGTCACGGTCGTGGCCCCCGACAGCCGCGTCGACGTCGCCCTGCCCGATGACATCCCGGTCGCCGATCTCTACCCCGAGATCCTGCGGCTCTCCGGACAGAGCCCGGCCCCCGGCGCCCCTGTCGGCTACCACCTGGTGCGCCGCGACGGCACGGTCCTCGACAGCGCGGGCTCGCTCGCGACCCAGCGCATCCTCGACGGCGAACTGCTCTCACTGCGCCCCTTCGCCGACTCGCTGCCGCCGGCCGTCTTCGACGACGTCTCGGACGCGGTCGCCTCGGCCGTCGCCAAGGACCGCACGCTGTGGTCCGACGGCCTGATGCGCGGCGCGGGCCTCTTCGGCGGCTCGGTGCTCCTCGTCCTGCTCGCCTTCGTGCTGTGGACCTCGGGCATGGGCCACGACATGCACGGCCTGCCGGGGATCCTGGCCGCCGTCGCGGGCGTCCTGCTGCTCGCTCTGTCGTGCGTACGGGCCCGTGTGTACGACGACCGCGCCTCCGCGGTCGCCTTCGGCGTCGGTGCGCTGGCCAACGCCGCGGTCGCCGGTTCCGGACTGCTGCCCCCGGCCACCGGCCAGGGCGTCGGCAAGCTCCAGTTCCTGCTCGCCTGCGCGGCCGTCCTGCTCTTCTCCGTGATCCTCATGATCGTGACGCCGAGCGGCGACGGCCCCTTCGTGGCCTTCGTCTTCGCCTCCACGATCGGCCTCCTGATCACCTTCGTGGCGATCCTCACCGAGATCGAGCCGATCGAGGCCGCCGCGGCCTGCGCCCCGCTCGCCGTCGGCGTCCTCGCCTTCCTGCCCGGCCTCTCGGCCCGCTTCGCCCGGCTGCCCATCGGCTTCGAGCCGCCCCGTACGACGGTCGGCGACTACGGCAACGGCGACGACCGCACCCCCCAGGGACCGGTAGACGGGGAGCGCATCGCGGCCCAGGCACGGCGCGGCCACGAACTCCTCGTGGGCCTGGTCGGCGGCTGCGCCCTCGTCGCCGTGACCGCGGCCGGCGTGCTCGGCTTCTCGGACAACGTCTGGGGCCAGCTGCTCGCCTTCGCCACGGGCGTCGCGCTCCTGATGCGCGCCCACCTCTTCCGCTACACCGCCCAGGTCGGCTGCGCGCTCGCCGCCGGCCTCGCCGCCCTGGTGCTGCTCGGCCTCGGGCTCGCCCTGAACCCGCCGCTCGAGCTGTGGCACGACGCGCTGCGCGGCGACGGTCTGGCCCTGGACATCCGGATGATCTGGCTCACGACCGCGATCGCGCTCTGTGCCGCCCTGATCACGGCGATCGGCCTGATCGTGCCCAGCAAGGGCGTCACCCCGTTCTGGGGCCGCTTCCTGGAGATCGCCGAGTCCATGGTGCTGCTCACGCTGCTCCCGCTGTGCCTCGCGGTCTTCGACGTGTACCACTCGATCCGGGCGCTCACGTCCTGATCCGCACGAGGCCATGTCCTGATCCGCACCAGGCTGCGGTAAGGCGCGCCACGCCCGGCTGGTACTCTGTGTAACGGCCGTTTGTGTACGCACCCCGCGACGTAAGACTCCGGGGCTCGCGCCCAGCGGATCCCCGCCTTCCGAGTCAAGGAAGCTCCCCTGAGATGTAGACCAGGGGCACTCGGCGGCACATCACTGACACAGAGGAGTTCGCGTGTCCCTCGACACCGCCACGAAGAAGCAGATCATGGCCGAGTTCGCCACCAAGGAAGGTGACACCGGCTCCCCCGAGGTCCAGGTCGCCATGCTTTCGCGTCGCATCTCGGACCTGACCGAGCACCTCAAGACCCACAAGCACGACCACCACAGCCGTCGTGGTCTGCTGATCCTGGTCGGCCAGCGTCGCCGCCTCCTGCAGTACCTGGCCAAGAAGGACATCCAGCGCTTCCGTGCGCTGGTCGACCGCCTCGGCATCCGCCGCGGTGCGGCCGGCGGCGCCAAGTAAGACGCCACAAAGGGAGCGGTTCCCACTCTTAGGGGGCCGCTCCCTTTGCTGTACGTGCGTAGTGACACCGAGGCTTTGTAGTCTGGTGGGCACAACGCAACACTGAAAACGCACCACCCAGCATCACTCAGCACCACTCATAGGAGAGGCGCCCCCACAGCCGCCGCCGGTCCTCGGTAGTGGCCCCCGGGGCCTCGTAAGCCTCACAGCAGGCGAACAGGCCACCCCGGGTGCTTCGATCGAAGACCGGCCCGCATCCGAGGCGCGCTTCTCCGCCCAGTCCACCGCCACACGGCGGCCCGGACGCCAGTCCCCCGCCATACGGGCGGCCCAGGACTAAAGACGCATACGTACGCAGACGAACGCGTACGACGAACGTAGGAGAAACCGCTAGTGGAGAACGAGACCCACTACGCCGAGGCCGTCATCGACAACGGCACCTTCGGCACCCGCACCATCCGCTTCGAGACGGGCCGCCTGGCCAAGCAGGCCGCCGGCTCCGCCGTCGCGTACCTGGACGACGACACGATGGTCCTCTCGGCCACGACCGCGTCCAAGAAGCCCAAGGACCAGCTCGACTTCTTCCCGCTCACGGTGGATGTCGAGGAGCGGATGTACGCGGCCGGCAAGATCCCCGGCTCCTTCTTCCGCCGTGAGGGCCGTCCCTCCGAGGACGCCATCCTCACCTGCCGTCTGATCGACCGGCCGCTGCGCCCGTCGTTCAAGAAGGGCCTGCGCAACGAGATCCAGATCGTCGAGACGATCATGGCCCTCAACCCCGACCACCTGTACGACGTGGTCGCGATCAACGCCGCCTCCTGCTCCACGCAGCTGGCCGGCCTGCCCTTCTCCGGCCCGATCGGCGGCACCCGTGTCGCGCTGATCAAGGGTCAGTGGGTCGCGTTCCCGACGCACACCGAGCTCGAGGACGCCGTCTTCGACATGGTGGTCGCCGGTCGCGTCCTGGAGGACGGCGACGTCGCGATCATGATGGTCGAGGCCGAGGCCACCGAGAAGACCATCGAGCTCGTCAAGGGCGGCGCCCAGGCGCCGACCGAAGAGGTCGTGGCCGCGGGTCTCGAGGCCGCGAAGCCCTTCATCAAGGTCCTCTGCAAGGCCCAGGCCGAGCTCGCCGCCAAGGCTGCCAAGCCCACCGGTGAGTTCCCGGTCTTCCTGGAGTACCAGGACGACGTGCTCGAGGCCCTGACGGCCGCCGTCTCCTCCGAGCTTTCGCAGGCGCTCACCATCGCCGGCAAGCAGGAGCGCGAGGCCGAGCTGGACCGCGTCAAGGAGATCGCCGCCGAGAAGCTGCTCCCGCAGTTCGAGGGTCGCGAGAAGGAGATCTCCGGTGCGTACCGCGCGCTGACCAAGAAGCTGGTCCGCGAGCGCATCATCAAGGACAAGGTCCGCATCGACGGCCGTGGCCTGACCGACATCCGTACGCTCGCGGCCGAGGTCGAGGCCATCCCGCGCGTGCACGGCTCGGCGCTGTTCGAGCGTGGCGAGACCCAGATCCTGGGCGTCACCACCCTCAACATGCTCCGCATGGAGCAGCAGCTGGACACCCTTTCCCCGGTGACCCGCAAGCGCTACATGCACAACTACAACTTCCCGCCGTACTCCGTCGGTGAGACCGGCCGCGTCGGTTCGCCGAAGCGCCGCGAGATCGGCCACGGTGCGCTCGCCGAGCGCGCCATCGTGCCGGTCCTGCCGACGCGCGAGGAGTTCCCCTACGCGATCCGTCAGGTGTCCGAGGCCCTCGGCTCCAACGGTTCGACGTCCATGGGCTCGGTCTGCGCCTCGACCATGTCGCTCCTGAACGCCGGTGTGCCGCTGAAGGCCCCGGTCGCCGGTATCGCCATGGGTCTGATCTCCCAGGAGATCGACGGCGACACGCACTACGTCGCCCTCACCGACATCCTCGGTGCGGAGGACGCGTTCGGTGACATGGACTTCAAGGTCGCCGGTACGAAGGAGTTCGTGACCGCGCTCCAGCTCGACACCAAGCTCGACGGCATCCCCGCCTCGGTCCTGGCCGCCGCGCTGAAGCAGGCCCGCGACGCCCGTCTGCACATCCTCGACGTGATGGTGGAGGCGATCGACGTTCCGGACGAGATGTCCCCGAACGCGCCGCGCATCATCACCGTCAAGATCCCGGTGGACAAGATCGGTGAGGTCATCGGCCCCAAGGGCAAGATGATCAACCAGATCCAGGAGGACACCGGCGCCGACATCACGATCGAGGACGACGGCACCATCTACATCGGTGCCGCGCAGGGCTCGCAGGCCGAGGCCGCGCGCGCCACGATCAACGGCATCGCCAACCCGACCATGCCGGAGGTCGGCGAGCGCTACCTGGGCACCGTCGTGAAGACGACGACCTTCGGTGCGTTCGTGTCGCTGCTCCCGGGCAAGGACGGTCTGCTGCACATCTCGCAGATCCGTAAGCTCGCCGGCGGCAAGCGCGTGGAGAACGTCGAGGACGTGCTCGGCGTGGGCGCCAAGGTCCAGGTCGAGATCGCCGAGATCGACTCCCGCGGCAAGCTCTCCCTCATCCCCGTCATCGAGGGCGAAGAGGGCGACGAGAAGGCCTCGGACGAGAAGGACGACGCCTCCAAGTGACGTCCCGTAGCACCGCGGCGACGGCCCGTACCTCCTCGGAGGTGCGGGCCGTCGCCCGTACCCAAACGCTTCTCAAGGGCAGCAATGGCATCGGCACCGTCCGTCGCACCGTCCTCCCCGGCGGTCTGCGCGTGGTCACCGAGACCCTGCCCTCCGTACGCTCCGCGACCTTCGGCATCTGGGCCCACGTCGGTTCCCGCGACGAGACCCCGGCGCTGAACGGCGCGACGCACTATCTCGAGCACCTCCTGTTCAAGGGCACCAAGCAGCGCACCGCGCTCGACATCTCCGCCGCGATCGACGCGGTCGGCGGCGAGATGAACGCGTTCACGGCCAAGGAGTACACCTGCTATTACGCGCGGGTGCTCGACACCGATCTCCCGCTCGCGATCGACGTGGTGTGCGACATGCTCACCGGTTCGCTGATCGAGCAGGCCGACGTGGACGCCGAACGCAACGTGATCCTCGAAGAGATCGCGATGACCGAGGACGACGCCGGCGACTGCGTGCACGACCTGTTCGCGCACACGATGCTCGGCGACACCCCGCTCGGCCGCCCGGTCCTGGGCACGGTCGACACGATCAACGCGCTGGACGCGGGCCGGATCCGCCGCTTCTACAAGAAGCACTACGATCCGCGCCACTTGGTGGTCGCCGCCGCCGGAAACGTGGATCACAACAAGGTCGTACGCCAGGTCCGCGCCGCCTTCGAGAAAGCGGGCGCGCTCAAGGCCACCGACGCCACCCCGATCGCCCCGCGCGACGGCCGCCGCATCCTGCGCGCGTCCGGCAAGGTCGAGCTGATCGAGCGCAAGACCGAGCAGGCCCATGTCGTCCTCGGCATGCCGGGTCTGGCCCGTACCGACGAGCGGCGGTGGGCACTCAGCGTGCTCAACACCGCGCTCGGCGGCGGGATGTCCTCCCGCCTCTTCCAGGAGGTACGGGAGAAGCGCGGCCTCGCGTACACGGTCTACTCGTACACCTCGGGCTTCGCCGACTGCGGCCTGTTCGGTGTGTACGCGGGCTGCCGTCCGTCGCAGGTCCACGACGTCCTGAAGATCTGCCGCGACGAGCTCGACCAGGTCGCCGCGCATGGTCTGAGCGACGAGGAGATCGGCCGCGCGATCGGCCAGCTCTCCGGCTCCACCGTCCTCGGCCTCGAGGACACCGGTGCGCTCATGAACCGGATCGGCAAGAGTGAGCTCTGCTGGGGCGAGCACATGTCGGTCGACGACATGCTGGCCCGGATAGCTGCGGTCACCCCCGACGACGTACGGGAAGTGGCCCGCGAGATCCTGGGGCAGCGGCCCTCGCTGTCGGTGATCGGCCCGCTGAAGAACCGCCAGGCGGCCCGGCTGCACGAAGCGGTCGCCTAGCCCGGCTTCTTGACGTCGCCCAACTCCCGTAAGGAATCAAGCAAATGAGCAAGCTGCGTGTGGCGGTCCTCGGTGCGAAGGGCCGCATCGGCTCCGAGGCCGTACGCGCCGTCGAGGCCGCCGAGGACATGGAGCTCGTGGCGGCGCTCGACCGCGACGACAAGATCGAGGCGCTCGCCGATGCGGGTGCCCAGGTCGCCATCGACCTGACGCACCCCGACGCGGTCCTCGGCAACCTCGAGTACTGCGCGGGCCACGGCATCAACGCCGTGGTGGGCACCACCGGCTGGACCGACGAGCGGCTCGCCCAGGTGCAGGACTGGCTGGCGAAGTCCCCGTCGACCGGTTTCCTGATCGCGCCGAACTTCTCCATCGGCGCGGTCCTGACCATGCAGTTCGCCCAGCAGGCGGCCCGGTTCTTCGAGTCCGTCGAGGTCATCGAGCTGCACCACCCCAACAAGGCGGACGCCCCTTCGGGTACGGCGCACCGCACCGCCCAACTGATCGCGGCGGCCCGGGAGAAGGCAGGCTGCGCCCCGCAGCCCGACGCCACTTCCACGGCCCTCGACGGTGCCCGCGGCGCGGACGTCGACGGCGTGCCCGTCCACTCCGTACGCCTGCGGGGTCTGCTCGCCCACCAGGAGGTGCTGCTCGGCGGCGAGGGCGAGACGCTCACGATCCGCCATGACTCGCTGCACCACAAGTCGTTCATGCCGGGCATCCTGCTCGGCGTGCGCCGCGTGGTGGACACCCCGGGCCTCACCTTCGGCCTGGAGCACTTCCTGGACCTGGGCAACTGACGAGCCGATGCGCGCAAAGCTCACCTACTTCGCCCTGGCCGCCGCCCTGGTCGCGTATTTCGTCCTGGTCGGCAGCCGCGGTGTCCTGCTCATAGAGCAGGGCACCGTGCTCACCGTGACGTTCGGCGTCGCGGTGCTCATCCTGCCGCTCATCGGCCTGTGGTTCCTCTGGAAGACGACCCAATTCGCCCGCAAGGCAGGGAAGTTGGCCGCCGAGCTGGAAGCCGAGGGCGGGCTTCCGGTCGACGAGCTCAAGCGGCTGCCCAGCGGCCGTATCGACCGCGACTCGGCCGACGAGGTCTTCGCCCGCCGCCGCGCCGAGACGGAGGACGCGCCGAACGACTGGCGCTGCTGGTTCCGCCTCGCGGTCGCCTACCACGACGCACGGGACACCCCCCGCGCCCGTAAGGCGATGCAGCGTGCGATCGCACTGCGTGAGCGCAACCCGGCCTGAACCGGACCCCGATGACAGAGCCCCGCCCGGCGCGAAGCCGGGCGGGGCTCTGTCATATCCGATGAGTCGGCGGCGAACCCGATGAATCAGTGAGCCGGCTGGTACTCGTAGGCCCACGCCTCGATCGTGTCCGCGGCGCGGTCGAACGCCTCGGGCCGCCCCAGGAAGTCCCCGTTGTGCGAGGTCATCAGCGGATCCGTGAGCGGCTTGCCATGACCCGGTACGAGGACGACCGCCTGACCCTGCACGGTGCGCGGAAGGCCGAGCCAGCGCACCGGCTGCTGCGTGGTCCGCACCGAGGCCACACCGCTCCACGGCACGGTCCTGGTCAGGAAGAACCCGACCCTGCGTACGCCCCGCGCACTCACCCAGGTGCCGACCCGCAGCAGCCGCAGCGAGGCGGCGATCACGAGAAGCGCTCCGATGCCGCAGAGGGCACCGGCGGAGGGCGCGTCCGCGAGAGCGATGATCATCGCGGCGAGCAGCATGTACGAGGCCAGGAGCAGCAACAAGGCCGCGGCACCGACGCGCCACGGACCGGGCCGGTACGGCCGGCGCCACTGGTCGCGGTCGTCGAAGGGCAGCGCGACGTCGTCCGCCTGGTCGAATGCGCGGTCGGCTGTAAGGAAGGCTAGGGGCACGACGTAATCCTCACTCAAGCCCGCTCGAAGGTGTGCTCGGTGAGGCTACCCAGGCATTCCATGAGCGACCAGTCCCGGGGGTCCGAGCGGAGTCCGTGCCGCGCCGTTCAGGCTAGGCACCACGTGCGGCGGTCTCCGATGTTCTTCGCTGAAATTTCCGATTTCGCGGCACCTTTGTGCGCTTCTACGCGTCTGTATGGGTACGAGACACCAGTAGCCACGAGTGACCCGAGGAGAAGCGCCCACCATGTTCCGTCGGCGAGAGCCCGTCCCGTTCGCCTTCATCGCCGAAGCCGACAAGTACCGCAGCAATGTGACCCCGCCCCCCAAAGAGCGCGCCACCGCCGGTCAGATAGCCGGCCGCACGCTCGTCGGCCTCACCGTCGTCGCCGGTCTGGTGGGTGCCCTGCTCTTCGGGATGCCCGCCCTGTCCCCGGACACCGCCCCGGCGCAGACCCAGCACTCCGAGGCCTCCGACCGCTGAAGCGGCGTCACGGAGGACGGAGTTGCCCGTTCGGTCCTGCCGGTCGGTTCTTTCTCCGCTCATGCGCGAGGTGTTCAACAAGAACGGCCACCTCGCTCAGTAACGGTGAGTGAGCAGCTTCAGAGCCGTCGCCCCGAACCTCCTTGCGAAGTGTCCGTATTGCGGCATTTCGAGAAGTTCATCTAGCCTGATCAAACGGACCCGGCACTGCTTGAACCCCCGAGCAGGCAGTGCCGGGCTCCTTTTGTCACGCCCCGTCACGGCCGGCGCCTCCCCCGAGGGGCGACCACGCACTGAGCAGCGAGTAGCGTGTTACCCATGGCTCCGATCTCGACTCCGCAGACCCCCTTCGGGCGGGTCCTCACCGCCATGGTCACGCCACTGACGGCGGATGGCGCTCTCGACCTCGACGGCGCGCAGCGACTGGCCGCCCATCTGGTGGACGCAGGCAACGACGGCCTGATCATCAATGGCACCACCGGCGAGTCCCCGACCACGAGCGACGCGGAGAAAGCCGATCTCGTACGAGCCGTACTGGAAGCGGTCGGTGACCGCGCCCACGTCGTCGCCGGCGTCGGCACGAATGACACGCACCACAGCATCGAGCTGGCCCTCGCGGCCGAAAAGGCCGGTGCGCACGGCCTGTTGACGGTCACGCCGTACTACAACAAGCCGCCGCAGGAAGGCCTCTTGAGGCACTTCACGGCCATCGCGGACAGCACCGAGCTGCCGGTGATGCTCTACGACATCCCCGGTCGCAGCGGCGTCCCGATCTCCACCGAGACGATCGTCCGACTGGCCGAGCACCCGCGGATCGTCGCCAACAAGGACGCCAAGGGCGACCTCGGCCGAGCCAGCTGGGCCATCACCCGCTCCGGACTCGCCTGGTACTCCGGCGACGACATGCTCAACCTCCCGCTGCTCTCCGTAGGAGCCGTCGGCTTCGTCTCCGTCGTCAGCCATGTCGTCACGCCCGAGCTGCGCGCCATGCTCGAGGCGTACAACTCCGGCGACGTCCGCAAGGCCACCGAGATCCACCAGAAGCTGCTGCCCGTCTTCACCGGCATGTTCCGTACGCAGGGCGTCATCACCACCAAGGCCGCGCTCGCCCTCCAGGGCCTGCCCGCCGGACCCCTGCGCCTGCCGCTCGTGGAGCTCTCCGCCCAGGAGACCGAACAGCTCAAGATCGATCTCGCCGCCGGCGGGGTACACCTCTGATCACAGACTTCACAACTGAATACGACGCACAACTGAACACGTACGCACCAACTGAACGCGACAACTGCATCGCACGAACGTCATGCGCGCCACGTGCCTTCAAGGAGGACGTGGCGCGCATGGGTAGGAGAGTCTTTTGAGTCATCCGCATCCCGAGCTCGGTTCCCCGCCGAAGCTTCCCGAAGGTGGCCTGCGCGTCACCCCGCTCGGCGGCCTGGGCGAAATCGGCCGCAACATGACGGTCTTCGAGTTCAACGGCCGCCTGCTCATCGTCGACTGCGGCGTGCTCTTCCCCGAGGAGGAGCAGCCCGGAATCGACCTGATCCTGCCGGACTTCAGCAGCATCAGGGACCGCCTCGACGACATCGAGGGCATCGTGCTCACGCACGGGCACGAGGACCACATCGGTGCCGTCCCCTATCTCCTGCGCGAGAAGGCGGACATCCCGCTGATCGGCTCCAAGCTCACCCTCGCGCTGATCGAGGCGAAGCTCCAGGAGCACCGCATCCGCCCGTACACCCTCGAGGTCAAGGAGGGGCACCGCGAGCGGATCGGCCCCTTCGACTGCGAGTTCGTGGCGGTCAACCACTCCATCCCGGACGCCCTGGCCGTCGCCATCCGCACCCCCGCGGGCATGGTCGTGCACACCGGCGACTTCAAGATGGACCAGCTGCCGCTCGACGGCCGGCTCACCGACCTGCACGCCTTCGCGCGTCTGAGCGAGGAGGGCATCGACCTCCTCCTCTCGGACTCGACGAACGCCGAGGTCCCGGGCTTCGTCCCGCCGGAGCGCGACATCTCCAATGTCGTACGGTCCGTCTTCGCCGGAGCCCAGAAGCGCATCATCGTGGCGAGCTTCGCGAGCCACGTGCACCGCATCCAGCAGGTCCTGGACGCAGCCCACGAATACGGCCGCAAGGTCGCCTTCGTCGGCCGCTCGATGGTCCGCAACATGGGCATCGCCCGTGACCTGGGCTATCTGCGTGTCCCGGCCGGACTCGTCGTGGACGTCAAGACGCTCGACGATCTGCCGGACCACGAGGTCGTTCTTGTCTGTACGGGTTCACAGGGCGAGCCGATGGCAGCACTGTCCCGGATGGCGAACCGCGACCACCAGATCCGGATCGTCCAGGGCGACACCGTGATCCTGGCGTCGTCCCTGATCCCGGGCAACGAGAACGCGGTCTACCGCGTGATCAACGGCCTGACCCGCTGGGGCGCCAACGTCGTCCACAAGGGCAACGCCAAGGTGCACGTCTCGGGCCACGCCTCGGCCGGCGAGCTCCTGTACTTCTACAACATCTGCAGGCCGCGCAACCTGATGCCGGTGCACGGCGAATGGCGCCATCTGCGCGCCAACGCCGAACTCGGCGCCATGACCGGTGTCCCGCAGGACCGGATCGTCATCGCCGAGGACGGCGTGGTCGTCGACCTGGTCGAGGGCAAGGCCAAGATCGTCGGCAAGGTCCAGGCCGGTTATGTGTACGTGGACGGCCTCTCGGTCGGCGATGTCACCGAGTCCTCCCTCAAGGACCGGCGCATCCTCGGAGACGAGGGCATCATCTCGGTCTTCGTGGTGGTCGACTCCACCTCCGGAAAGATCACCGGGGGACCGCACATCCAGGCCCGCGGCTCCGGTATCGAGGACTCGGCGTTCAGCGCCGTCATCCCGAAGGTCAACGAAGCCCTGGAGAAGTCGGCACAGGACGGTGTCGTCGAACCCCACCAGCTGCAGCAGCTCGTCCGCCGCACGCTGGGCAAGTGGGTCTCCGACAACTACCGTCGGCGCCCGATGATCCTGCCCGTCGTCGTAGAGGTCTGACACCGCGCTGACCAGCGCAAACGCTGTCCCACTCGGAGCGGGGGGGGGCGGTCTAAAATGGTGGGGGGGGGAGAGCTGGTGATTTGGGGGGGCGACGCCCGGGTGGGCGGGGCCCGGGGGGGGGGGGAGTTCGGCGG
>NZ_JBEPEW010000097.1:0-32198 GCF_040300965.1 Streptomyces mesophilus
GGCAGCGTGGAGCCCGCGCGCCGGTTCCGTGCGCAGGTGTACGTGCTTTCCGGCCGTGAGGGCGGTCGTACGACGCCGCTCACGACCGGTTACCGGCCGCAGTTCTACATCCGCACCGCGGACGTGGTCGGCGACATCGACCTCGGGGACGCGGCGGTCGCGCGGCCCGGGGACACCGTCACCATGACGGTCGAGCTGGGACGTGACGTACCGCTGGAGTCCGGCCTCGGCTTCGCGATCCGCGAGGGCGGACGCACGGTCGGCGCGGGGACGGTGATGGAGGTCCTCGGATAGCCGCTGGGTTCCACTGCCCGGCTCGCGTACCGGAATACCGGTACGCGAGCCGGGCATCCCTCGTCACCTGCGCGAGCTGTGCGCGAAAATGTAAAAAAGAAAGATCCTTCGAGCATCTCTTGTCATCGAGTGTTTTCAGGCTGCAAGATTCCCATGGTCGCGCAGCCCGGAGACCCCGGCGTCGCAGTGGCCCTGGTTTTCCGCGCACGGCAGGCATGCGTGCATCGGCGTCAGCCGCCTCATGCCCCGTTGCGCCACCCCACGTCCCCACCGCACTCCCACTCGACGCAGGAGGTGAATGTGCCGACAGCTGCGTCCGCTTCGACCCGCTCGGACACGTCAACCCCTCAAGTTCCGCCCCCCACGGGGCACTCGGCGCGCAAGCCGGCACCACCCGCCCGCGGCGGGAAGCGGGCGCCGACCGTCCGCAAGCCGCTGCGTGCGCGGCTGAAGCGGGACCGCGCCCTGCTGCTCCTGTGCATCCCCGGCGTGCTGTACTTCGCCGTCTTCTTCTATCTGCCGCTGGCCGGCAACACGATCGCCTTCCAGGACTACCAGCCGTATCTCGGGTTCAAGGAGAGCCCGTTCGTCGGCTGGACGAACTTCACGGCCCTCCTGGAGCAGCCCGAGTTCTGGTCCTCCGTCTGGAACACCCTGGAGATCACCGCCGTACAGCTGCTGCTGTTCTTCCCGGCGCCGATCGCGCTCGCGCTGCTGCTCAACTCCCTGATCAGCAACCGCACACGGCGGTTCATGCAGACGATCGTGTACCTGCCGCACTTCCTGTCCTGGGTCGTGGTCGTCGCCATGTTCCAGCAGGTCTTCGGCGGCGCGGGCACCATCAGCGGCTACCTCGCCGAGCACGGCATCGGGGCCGGCAACCTGATGACCAACCCGGACACCTTCACCTTCCTGCTCACCTCGCAGATGATCTGGAAGGACGCCGGTTACGGCGCGATCATCTTCCTCGCGGCGATGGCCTCCATCGACAACGGCCTGTACGAATCGGCCGCGATGGACGGGGCCGGCTGGGCCCGCCGGATGTGGCACGTCACGCTGCCGGGCATCCGCCCCACGATCGTCCTGATGCTCATCCTGCGGCTCGGCGAGATCCTCTCGGTCGGCTTCGAGCAGATCCTGCTGCAGCGCGAGGCGGTCGGCCCGGACGCTGCCGAAGTCCTCGATACGTACGTCTACTACCACGGCGTCGTCGACGGCGACTGGGGTATGTCCACCGCCGCCGGCCTGATGAAGGGCGTCATCGGCTTCGTTCTCATCGTCGTCGCCAACAAGGTGGCCCACCGCCTCGGAGAGCAGGGGGTCTACCGATGACCACGCCCGCCATCAGCCTGTTCAAGCGCAGCACCGACCGGTTCACCGCGCGAACCGACGCCCGCCCGCCCTGGATGGAGCGCCCCACCTGGTACGGCCAGGGCCTCAAGGTCCTCGTGCTCGGCGCGATCGTGGTGGCCGTCGGCTACCCCTTCCTCATCGCGCTCGGCACCAGCCTCGCGGGCAAGGAGGAGATCGCGGCCAACGGCGGGTACGTCATGTTCCCGACGGAGCCGACACTCCAGGCGTACGAAGCGGTCCTGTCCGGGGGAGTGGTCACCCGGGCCGCCCTCGTCAGCATCGGCGTCACCCTGGTCGGCACCGCGCTGAGCCTGCTGTGCACGATCGCCCTCGCCTACGGCCTGTCCCGGCCCGGGACGGTGGCCGGCAAACCGATCCTCTTCCTCGTCCTCGGCACGTTCCTGTTCACGCCCGGCATCATCCCCGTCTACCTGGTGGTGGACCAGCTCGGCATGATCGACAGCTATGCCTCGCTGATCGTGCCGATCATGCTCAACGCCTTCAACATCGTGGTCGTCCGCGCCTTCTTCCAGGGCATCCCCGACGAACTCCACGAGGCGGCCCGCCTGGACGGCGCCGGTGAGATCACCATCCTGTGCCGCATCGTGCTGCCGCTGTCCAAGGCCGTGCTCGCGGTGGTCGGCATGTTCTACGCGGTGTCGTACTGGAACAACTTCTTCAACGCCATGCTCTACATCAACGACGGCGCGAAGCTCCCGCTCCAAATGGTGCTCCGCTCCTACGTGTTGCAGGGCGACACCATCAACGAGTCGGCCATGGGCGTCTCCAGCCTGCCGCCGTCCAGCGCTACGCAGATGGCCGTGCTGCTCCTCGCCATCGTGCCGATCATCGCCGTCTACCCGTTCCTGCAGCGGCACTTCACCAAGGGCGTCCTCACGGGCGCGGTCAAGGGCTGAGCCCCGCCCCTCACCGAGGCCCTCCCGCCTCACCCCAAGATCTCCCCGCACCCACAAGGAGTTCCCCACCCATGTCCTCCTCCCTCAACCGCCGCGGCTTCCTCGGCGCCGCCGGCCTCGCGGGCCTCACGGTCGCCGGCGGCTCCCTGCTCACGGCCTGCGGCTCCGGCGCCGCGTCAGGCAAGGGCGGCGCCGCCAAGTCGGCCAAGGTCAAGCTGCCCACGTACATCGCGGCGAACGTGGCCGCACCGGATCTCGCGGGCAACGCCGACGGCCTCGACCCGGCGTATCTGCGCTATCCGAAGAAGCTGGTGAAGTCCGTCGCGAAGACCCCCGGCGACGGCAAGCCGATCACCGCGCTCACCGAGACGTTCACGACCGCGCCGCCGGCCATGGGCCGCAACGCGTACTGGCAGGAGCTCAACAAGCAGCTGGGCTCCGAGTTCCGGATGACCGTCGTCAACGGCCTCGGTGACGAGGACGTCTACCGCACCAAGCTCAACGCCCTCACCGCGAGCGACGATCTGCCGGACCTCGTGTGGTTCCCGCCGAACCAGGGTCTGAAGAACGTGCCGCAGCTCCTGGAGGCCCGCTTCCACGACCTCACGTCGTACCTCTCCGGCGATGCGGTCAAGGCGTTCCCGAACCTCGCCAACATCCCCGACTTCGCCTGGAAGACCGCCGTCATCAACGGCAAGATCTGGGGCACTGCCGTGCCGTACGGCCGCTTCGGCCAGGTCTATGTGGCCAACTCGGACTTCTGGAAGCCCGTCGGCGGTGTGCGCTTCGACGACGCGGAGGACTTCCTGGCCAAGGGCAAGGACCTGCTCGACATCAAGCGCAGGAAGTACGTGCTCGAACCGGCCTACGTGAACCACGTGCACATGTTCAGCCAGTGGTACGGCGCTCCCAACTGGTGGTCCCTGAAGGACGGCAAGCTGACCGCCCGATACGAGACCGAGGAGTACCTCGCGGCGATCGAGTTCGCCCTCAAGTGCCGGCAGGCGCAGCTGTTCTGGCCCGACCCGAACCTGCGCACCACGCTCGAGAAGATGGGCGGCGGATACCTCGGCGCGCACGTCCAGTCCTTCCCGGGCCTGCTCAGCGACACCAAGATGTACGACTGGCCGATGGAGGTCATCGTGCCCTTCGCCGCCGAGAGCGGCGCGAGCCCGAAGTACAACCTCGGCATCGGCTCCGTCGGGTTCGTCGGCATCAGCAAGAAGGCCGACAAGAGCCGCATCAAGACGCTGCTCGCCGTCATGGACTACCTCAACGCCCCCTTCGGCAGCGAGGAGCGGCTGTTCCTCGGCAACGGCATCGAAGGCACTCACCACACCCGGACCAAGGACGGCGACGTCACGCTCACACCCAAGGGCGAGGGCGAGGCGCTGACCACCTTCGACCCGCTGCAGTTCCTCGGCAACACCCCGGAGACCCTCTACACCCCGGGCAAGCCGGAGGTCACGCGCTCCATCCACGAGACGCAGACCGAACTCCTGAAGATCGCCCAGGCCGACCCGACCATCGGCTTCTACTCCGACACGTATGCCGCGAAGTGGCAGTCCCTGCGCTCGGAGCTCGAGGACGACATCAAGGACATCGTCGCCGGGCGCAAGCCGCTGTCCACGTACAAGGAATCGCTGAAGAAGTGGCTGCGCGACGGCGGTGACGCCATCCGCGGCGAGTTCGAGGACGCCATCGCGAAGGGCTCGAAGTGATGACCGACGATCTCCGTATCGGCGTCATAGGTCTCGGCCTGCGGGCCAGCATCGCCGACGCCGCCCACCGGCCGGGCCGCGGCTCCGTGGTGGCCGCGGTCGCGGACACCGATCCGGCCGTACGCGCGGGAGTCCCGGAGCGGTACGAAGGCGCCGCAGCCGTCGGCGACTACCGCCGCCTCCTCGAGGACCCGGCCCTCGACGCCGTCATCGTGGCCACCCCCGACGACACCCATGAGGCCATCGCCTGCGACGCGTTGAGCGCCGGCAAGGCGGCCTTCGTGGAGAAGCCGCTCGGCATCACCACCGAGCAGTGCGACGAGATCCTGCGCACCGCGTACAAAACCGGCACCCGGCTCTACGTCGGCCACAACATGCGGCACATGGGTGTCGTGCGCACCATGCGCGACCTGATCGCGCGCGGCGACATCGGGGAGCCGAAGACGGTCTGGGTACGGCACTTCGTGTCGTACGGCGGTGACTACTACTTCAAGGACTGGCACGCCGACCGTCGCCGCACCACCGGACTGCTGCTCCAGAAGGCCGCCCACGACATCGACGTGGTGCACTGGCTCGCGGGCGGTTACACCAGCCGGGTCAACGCACTCGGCGACCTGATGGTCTACGGCGACCTGCCCCGCCGTGCCCCGGACACCCCGCGGCCGGACGGCTGGCTGAAGGAGTTCGACTGGCCGCCGACGGCGCGCAAGGACCTGCACCATGTGGTCGACGTCGAGGACGTCTCGGTGATGAACATGCGCCTCGACAACGGGGTCATCGCCGCGTACCAGCAGTGCCATTTCAGTCCCGACTACTTCCGCAACTACACGGTCATCGGGACGGAGGGCCGTCTGGAGAACTTCGGCGACCGACCCGGCGACGAGATCCGCGTCTGGAACACGGGGCCGAGCGGCTACCGCGCGGACGCCGACGCGGTGCACCGCGTCCCGGCGGCCGACGGTTCGCACGGCGGCGCGGACGGCCGGATCATCGACGAGTTCTGCCGCTTCGTCCGCGAGGGCGGGGTCACCGACACCTCACCGGTCGCGGCCCGGATGAGCGTGGCCGCGGGCGAACTCGCGACGCGTTCGCTGCGCGACGGCGGCACGCCCTACGACGTCCCGCCCCTGGACGCGGACCTCGTCAGGTACTTCGACACCGGTCAGACGACGGCTTGAGGGCCGGCGCGGCCCGGGAGCGTGACTGCTCCCGGGCCGTCCGCCTCGTGGCACTGGGCAGGACGTGGCGTGCCTCGCGCCGGCCGTCAGACCGTGAGGACTTCCACGCCCGCCTCGGTGAACTGTGCGGCGGACTCCGGCGACAGGCCCGTATCGGTCACCAGGACGTCCACCTGCTGGGTCGTGCAGATGCGGGCGAAGGCGCGCTCGCCCAGCTTGGTGGAGTCGGCGGCCACCACGACGCGCGCGGCGTGCTCGCACAGCAGCCGGTTGATACCGGCCTCGCCCTCGTCGTGGGCGCTGGCGCCGTGCTTCACGTGGAAGGCGCCCACGCCGACCACCGCGACGTCGAGCGCGATCTGGTCGAGGACGCCGTCGGCGAGCGGGCCGACCAGCTCGTAGGACTGGGGGCGGGCCACACCGCCGGTCACCACGATTTTGAACTGGGGCCGGACGGCCAGCTCGCTCGCGATGTTGAGGGCGTTGGTGACGACGGTCAACGCGGGTGCGCCGTCCGCGAGGTCGGGCCGCAGGGTCAGGGCGCGGGCCACCTCGGTCGTGGTGGTGCCGCCGGTCAGGCCGACGACCTCGCCCGGCGTGATCAGACCCGCCACCGCCTTGGCGATGCGCTCCTTCTCCGAGACCTTCCGCGCCGTCTTGTAGCGCAGCGGCAGCTCGTACGACACCCCGTGGACGAGGGCGCCACCGCGGGTGCGCACCAGCATCTGCTGCTCGGCGAGCTGATCGAAGTCGCGCCGGATGGTCGCGGCGGATACGTCGAGCTCCTTCGCCGCGCCCTCGACGTCCAGGCGGCCGCGCTCCACGAGTAGTTCCAGGAGTGCCTGCCAGCGCGCCTCGCGTGACATCCACAGCCTCCCTGTCGGTCCGTCGATGCGTGACACGCACCGTCCGGGACGACCTTAACGCACAGCTCGATGCTTGATTATGTTTGAAATAAGGCCTTATCTTGCAGGAACAATCATTCTGATGAGCGGAGTCGGCGTGAGCCACATAGAGACGGAACTGAACAGCCAGCCCGACTGCTGGCAGCGCGCCGCCGAGGCTGCGGCCGGGCACGGGCCGGTGCTCGGCGCACCGGGGGAGCGGGTCGCCCTGGTGGGCTGCGGGACCTCGTACTTCATGGCGCAGTCGGTGGCCGTCCTGCGTGAGAGCGCGGGCCTGGGCGAGACGGACGCCTACGCCGCATCCGAGTACCCGGTGGGCCGCACGTACGACCGGGTGATCGCCCTGACCCGGTCCGGTACCACCACCGAGGTGCTCGAACTGCTCGCGCGGCTGCGCGGGAGCGCGCGGACGACCGCGATCACCGCCGACCCGCGCACACCCGTGATGACGGCAGCGGATGACGTGGTGGTGCTCGACTTCGCCGACGAGGAGTCGGTGGTGCAGACCCGGTTCGCCACCACCGCGTTCACCCTGCTGCGGGCGCATCTGGGCCTGCACACCCCCCAGGCCGTGGCCGACGCGCGCGTGGCGCTGACCGAGCCGCTGCCCGAAGGGCTCGTGGAGAGCACCCAGTTCAGCTTCCTGGGGCAGGGCTGGACCAACGGCCTCGCTCAGGAGGCGGCCCTGAAGATGCGCGAGGCGTCACTGTCCTGGACCGAGGCGTACCCGGCGATGGAGTACCGCCACGGGCCGATCTCCATCTCCACCGACGGCACGGCGACCTGGATGTTCGGTGCGGCGCCGGAGGGTCTCGCCGAGCAGGTTCGGGCGACCGGGGCCCTGTGGATCGAGGGGACGCTCGATCCGCTGGCCGAACTGGTGCGGGCCCAGCGGCTGGCCGTGGCGGTGGCGGCGGCGCGCGGTCTCGACCCGGACCGGCCGCGGCATCTGACCCGTTCCGTCGTGCTCGCCTCCGCCTGACCGGCCGGAAGGGGGACTTCGATGCCACTCGCCACCACCGGCGCACTCGTCGCCGAGGCCGCGGCCAAGCAGCAGGCCGTGGCCGCCTTCAATGTCATCACCCTTGAGCACGTCGAAGCGGTCATCGCGGGCGCCGAGGCAGCCGGATCGCCCGTGATCCTTCAGGTCAGCGAGAACGCGGTCGCCTTCCGGCAGGGGCAGTTGCTGCCCCTGGCCCGGGCCGCCGTCGCCGCCGCGGAGTGCGCCTCCGTGCCGGTGTCCCTGCACCTCGACCACGTCAAACGCGACGACCTGCTGAGGCAGGCCGCGGCTGCCGGGTTCAGCTCGGTCATGTACGACGCGGCTCATCTGCCGTACGAGCGGAACGTCGCCGCCACGAGGGCCGCCGCGGACTGGGCGCACTCCCAAGGCCTGTGGATCGAGGCCGAGTTGGGCGAGGTGGGCGGCAAGGACGGCCGGCCGCCGCTGGACCCGCACGCACCCGGTGCGCGCACCGAGCCCGGCGAGGCGCGGGAGTTCGTCGCCGAGACCGGAGTCGACGCGCTGGCCGTCGCCATCGGCAGCTCGCACGCGATGACCGAGGCCACGGCGACGCTCGACCACGCGCTGCTCGCCGCTCTGCGCGAGGCGGTCAAGGTGCCGCTCGTCCTGCACGGTTCGTCGGGCGTCCCGGCCGGCGAACTCGCCCTGGCCGTCACGGGAGGTATCGCCAAGGTGAACGTGGGGACGGCGCTGAACGTCGCCATGACCCGGGCGATACGCGACCACCTCGCCGAGCACGCCGCGGTGGTGGACCCCCGCAAGTACCTGGCCGCCGGACGTGAGGCGATGGCCGCGGCGGTGACCCGGACGATCGGGGTGCCGGCGCGGGCGGGTACCACCGAAGGCTGAGCTCCTGAGCGGTCACTCCCGGGTTGACCGGCCAACTCTCGGTCGGCCGGTCAACACGCCCGTACCGAGCGGGTGTTGACCGGCCTCATGTCAACCGCATGGAGCCAACCGCGTATCAACCGGGCGCTGCCATCCGCGAACCAACCGGGTGGTGCCAACGATGCATCACCCGGGCGCTGCCATCCGCGTATCACCCGGGTGTCGCCATCGTCCCGCCCGGATCCTGGTACACGAAGTCGAGCGAGGAGTGGGCGCCGCCGCGCGCCGCCGCGCTGAACCCGAGCGTGGAGGCAAGGACGGTGCAGCCGCCGGCGTCGGGGGCCACGACGCGTGCGGTGAGCTCGCTCTCCACCTGCGCGATGAAGTGGTCGCCGAAGTAGGCGAAGTAGCCGCCCAGGACGATCGCCCGGGGATTGAGCACATCGGCCAGTACGGTCAGTCCCAGGCCGAGGCCGTCGGCGATCTTGTCGAGCGCGGCCCGGGTGGCGGGCTCATCCGCGTCGGCGCGGCGCCGGAGCTCCGCGAGGCGCTGCTCCAGGTCCACGCTCGGATCGCGTACGGGGTCGTCGGGTGCGGCCGCGTGCTCGAGCAGGGCGTTGAGGCCGACCATGGTCTCCCAGCAGCCCTGCCGCCCGCAGGCGCACGGCTTTCCGCCGGGGGCCAGGCGCATATGGCCGATCTCGCCGGCGAACCCGGCCGATCCGCGCAGCAACCGGCCGTCGGAGATGATGCCGCCGCCTACGCCGGTCTCGCCGGTCACATAGATCAGGTCGTGGATGCCGGCCTGCGCGGCGACCAAGTACTCGGCCACGGCGCCGAGTTTGGCGTCGTTCTCCAGCTGGACGGGCGGGCAGCTGCGGCCGAGCCGCTCCCGCAGACCGCCGACCACATCGACATCCCGCCAGCCGATGTTCGGCGCGTAGGAGACGACCCCGCTGTCGCGCTGGATCACGCCCGGCGCGGCGACCGTCACCGCGACCGCCTGGGCCTTACGGGCGTGCAGCGTCCGGCGGGTGGTGCGGATCGCCTCCGCCGCCCGGTCGAGGACCGCGTCCGGACCGGCGGCCCGCGCGTCGAGCGTCAGGCGGTGTTCGGCGGCGACCTCGCCCCGCAGGTCGAGGGCGATCAGATGGACGTAGTCGGCGCTGATCTCCAGGCCGATACCGCACACGGACCGTCCGTCGATCTCGAGGGTGCGGCTCGGGCGGCCGACGGCCCCGTCGCGCGCCGAGTCCCCTTCGCGTACGAGGCCGCGCTCCACCAGCTCAGCGACCAGGTTGGTGATCGTCGCCTTGGGCAGACCGGTCTCCGTCGCGATCTGCGTGCGCGGCCGCGGTCCCGCGTCGCGCAGCAGACGCAGCACCAGACCGAGATTGGTCCGGCGCAGCGACGCACGGTCGCGTGCCGTGGACGATCCGTCCCCGCCCACTTTCCGTACGTCCGATCTGGGTGGATCTACGTTCACTTGGCCCCTCTTCGCGTACTCGCCGGTACTCCCGGTCAACGTACGCGAACGGTCGGCCCCCGGCGAGAGGCCCTTGATCATCGGCAGAAAGTTTCCTGCCCCGGCCTGTTGACTAGGAAGTATTAATTTCAGATTCTAGTCGAACTAATCGAGCTCGGCGATGGAGACGATCGATGAAGGTGCGCGGCGCGAAGATGACCGCAGCGGCGGTCGGCGTGATGCTGGTCATGGCCGGATGCGGATCCGGCGACGATTCCGCGAAGGCGGGTGGCAAGGTCACGCTGGACTTCTGGGGCTGGGCGCCTGGTTACGAGAAGGCCGTCGAGGAGTTCAACAGGACCCACCCCGACATCAAGGTCGACTTCCAGAAGACCGCGCCCGGCTCCAAGGGCGGCTACACGAAGATGCTCACGGCGGCCAAGGCCGGCAACGCGCCCTGTCTGGCGATGGTCGGCTACGAGACGATGCCGAGCTTCGCCGCCGCGGGCGCACTGCAGGACGTCACGGAGCATGCGGCGCCGCACAAGGGCGAGTTCGCGGACTGGACGTGGAACCAGGTCACCATCGCGGGCAAGACGTACGGCGCACCGGTGGACACCGGCCCGATGGCGCTGTTCTACCGCAAGGACCTGTTCGAGAAGTACGGCATCGACAAGCCCCCGGCCACCTGGGCCGAGTACCGGGCCGCCGCGGAGAAGGTCCACAAGGCCGATCCGGACGTCTACTTGGGCGGCTTCGGCACCGACTCCTACGGCTACTCGGGTCTGGCCTGGCAGGCGGGTGCCAAGTGGTTCGGCACCACGTCCGACGCCTGGAAGGTCTCCGTCGACAGCGAGGCCAACACCAAGGTCGCCGACTACTGGCAGGGTCTGCTCGACGACAAGCTGGTCAAGCCGGTCGTCAGCTTCGACTCCTCGTACTACAAGTCCGTGTCCGAGGACAAGATCCTCTCCGATGTCAACGCCGTCTGGAACGCGCCGATCCTCGCCTCCAGCCTCAAGGGCCAGTCCGGCAAGTGGGCCGTCGCGCCCATGCCGGTGTGGGACGCCGCCAAGCCGGTGGACGGCAATGTCGGCGGCTCGTCCACGGCGGTCATGAAGGGCTGTGAACACCCGGAGCAGGCCACCGAGTTCGCGATGTGGCTGAGCACGAACAAGAACAGCCTCAGCACGCTCATCAAGGAGACGGGGATCTACCCGGCGGCCACCGCGGGACTGAGCCACCCGGCGCTGTCCGAGCCCAACTCCTTCTACGGCGGCCAGAAGATCTTCGACGTCTTCAAGGACGCCAGCGGCCGGATCGACACCGACTGGCAGTGGGGCCCGACCATGACGAAGACCGCGACCGACCTCGCCGACGGACTCGGCGGCACCGGCAAGGGCGGCACCACGCTGCCCGAGGTCCTTGCCGACGTGCAGAAGAAGACCGTCGACGAGATGAAGAGCCAGGGCATCAACGTCACCACCGACTGACCCAGGGCATCACGTCCCCACCGAAGGACCGGAGCACCACACCGTGACCACCTACGCCCACCGGGTGAAGGCGGCCGGCGCGCCGGGTGGCCGCACCTCGCGGCACACCCGGCGGCGTGCGCGGACAGCCCTGCTGTTCCTCGCGCCCTTCGCCGCGCTGTTCCTCTGCATGTACCTCGCGCCCATCGCGTACACGCTCCATCAGAGCCTGTTCCAGCAGGAGCGTGACGGACTCGGCCTCGCCGAACCCACCACGACCTTCTCGGGGCTCGCCAACTACGCCCAGGCGCTGGGCGATGCGGGCTTCCGCGATTCGCTGATACGGGTCCTGCTGATCGGCGCCGTCCAGGTGCCGCTCATGCTCGGCACGGCCCTCGGGCTCGCGCTGCTGCTCGACGCGCGGCGGACGATGTTCAAGCGGTTCTTCCGCCTGGCGTACTTCCTGCCGTACGCGCTGCCCGGAGTCATCGGCGCACTGATGTGGTCCTATCTGGTGTCGCCCGAGCTCAGCCCGATCACCGCGCTCGCCGACGGCCTCGGATTCCGGCTCGACCTGACCGCCGACGGCCTGCTCGGCCCGGTCGTCGGCAACATGCTGACCTGGGGCTGGACCGGCTACAACATGCTGATCATCTACGCGGCACTGCAGGCGATCCCGGCGGAGCTGAGCGAAGCGGCCAGGATGGACGGCTGCTCGGCGTTCGGCATCGCGTGGCGCATCAAGATCCCGATGGTGCGGCCCGCGCTGGTCCTGACGACCGTGTTCTCCATCATCGGCACCGCGCAGCTGTACAACGAGCCGGCGATCCTGCGCACGGTCGCACCCAACCTGAGCAGCGACTACACACCAATCTTCGCCGCGTACAGCGCGGTCAACTCGGGCAACTTCCCTTACGCCGCCGCCCAGTCGGTGATTCTGGCACTGCTCACCCTGGTGCTCTCGTTCGGCTTCCTCAAGCTCGTCCAGCGCAAGGGAGCGGACCTGTGAGCCAGACACTCGTGCGTCCGCGGCCGCAGGCCGACGCAGCGCCGCAGCCGGGGATACGGCAGTCCAAGCCCGTCCAGCCGAAGTCCCGTTGGCTGGTGCTCGGTGTGATGGGGCTCGCGGCGGTCTACTTCCTGCTGCCCGTCTGGTGGCTGATCGTCTCGGCCACCAAGACGAACTCCGACCTGGTCTCCACGAACGGCTTCTGGTTCGGGGACTTCGCCCTCGCCGACAACCTGCGCCAGCTGTTCGAGCGCGAGGGCGGGATCTTCCCGCAGTGGCTCCTCAACACCGCGGTGTACGCGGTCGGGGGCGCCGCGGTCAGCACCCTGGTCTCCTCCCTCGCCGGGTACGCACTCGCCAAGTACGCCTTCTGGGGGCGGGAGTTCAGCTTCAACGTGGTGCTCGCCGCGGTCCTCGTACCGCAGCCGCTGCTCGCCATCCCGCTGTATCTGATGTTCTCGCAGGTGCACCTGGTCAACACCTATTGGGCGGTGCTGCTGCCGAGCATGGTCAGCCCGTTCGGGGTCTATCTCGCCCGCATCTACGCGGCCGCGTCCGTACCCGACGAGGTGATCGAGGCCGGACGGATGGACGGAGCCGGCGAGCTGCGGATCTTCTTCACCATCTCCATGCGGGTGATGGCGCCCGCACTGGTGACGATCTTCCTGTTCCAGTTCGTGAGCATCTGGACCAACTATCTGCTGCCCGTCCTGATGCTGGCCGACGACAAGCTCCAGCCGGTCACCGTCGGCATCGTGAGCTGGCAGTCCCAGCAGGGCCTCGGTACGGCCGCCCCGTACAACATCATCATCACGGCCGCCCTGGTCTCGGTCATCCCGCTGGTCGTCCTGTTCCTGACCCTGCAGCGCTACTGGCGGTCGGGTCTCAACGCCGGGAGCATCAAGTGACGTCCCGCAAGCCGCATATGACGGCTCCTACGACACAGCCGACGCCCCACGCACCGAGGGCCCGCTACCACCTGCGCTACCAGCTCCGGCCCGGCGACGACCTGGCCGAGCGTGCCGGGCACCTGGCCAAGGTGTGCCAGGAGAACGAGGTCGCGGAAGTCGTCCTGCTGCTCGGCGCCGAGGAGGCGTACACCGGTCATCTGGCCGGAGCGGAGGAGGACACCTGGTTCGCGGCGGCGGCCCAGGCGCGCGAAGTCCTGACGGGCGCGGGCGTGGAGGTCAGCCTCAACCCGTGGGTGACGGTCGGGCATGCGGACCGCGGCCGCAGGGACAGGCTCGGCTTCGCCCCCATGGTCTCGCCGAGCGGTCAAGTGGCCGCCGCCCAGGCCTCGTTCGCCTGCCCGCAGTGGCGCTCCTGGCTGTACGCGCACTACGGACGCTTCGCACAGCTCGGCTTCCGGGTGCTGTGGGTCGAGGACGACTTCCGATTCCACAACCACGCCCCGCTGGACTGGGGCGGCGGCTTCGAGCCGCTCATGATGGAGCGCCTGTCACGGCTGGTGGGGGAGGAGGTCACACGCGAGGAGGCGGTCGCCGCCGTCACCGCGCCCGGCCGACCGCATCCCTGGCGCGCCCTGCTCCAGCAGGTCTGGCGTACCGCGCAGCTCGAAGTCGCGGAAGGTCTCGCTCAGTCCGTACGGGAGAACTCCGCCGGACGCGGCCGGCTGGGCCTGATGAGCTCGATGCCGGCCCTGCACTCCGTGGAGGGACGCGACTGGGACGCCCTGTTCACCGCGTTGTCCATCGGGGAACAGGTCACCCAGCGGCCGCACTTCGCGCCCTACTCCGACACCCCGGGCCGGAGTCTGACCTCGGCCGTGTGGTCCCTCGAGGCGCAACGCGCGCTGCGCCCGCCGTATGTGGCCTGCGAGCCCGAGATCGAGAACTGGCCGCACACGGCCTGGTCGAAGTCGGACACCCAGACCTGGTCCGAGATGGTGACCGCGCAGCTCTCCGGCGCCGACGCCCTGCTGCTGAACGTGCACCCCAGCTCGGCCGGGCGCGCCGAACAGTTCCCGCGCATCGACCGGCTCCTGAGCCGCTCACGGCCCGCCCTCGACTGGGTCGCCGGGCTGCGCCCCGAACAGTCCGCCGCCCTCGGCATCGGGCTGCCCTGGAAACCGGACACCGCCTCTCACCTGCGGACCACCGGCGGGAGCTGGCAGGACCTTGAGGCCGACCCCGCGCGGACGGCGGACTTCCTGCTCGGCTACGGCGTCCCCGTCACCGCTGAACCAGCCCCCGTCCAGGCGCTGTTCGGCCGGGCCGTCGACGCCTTCGGCGACGACGAGCTGCTCGCGATGCTCGGCGGCGGGCTGCTCCTGGACGGGGTGGCCGCGCATCTGCTCACCGAGCGCGGCTTCGCCGCCCTGCTCGGGGTGCGGGCCGGCAGGCTGTACGCCCGGGAAGAACCGGCACGGCCCGGCCCTTACGCGGCCGAGCGGATCACGGCACTCGCGGGCGCGGGCGCGGACGAGGGCGAGTACGTGAGCGTGGACGTACAGCCGGCGCTTGCCCGGCTCGCACCGGTCCCCGGCGCCCAGGTGATCACCGAGATCCTGACGCCGGACGAGGGCCACTGGGGCGCGGGCCGCTGCCACTACGTGAACGCCCTCGGCGGACGTGTCGCGGTCCTCGCCGCGACGGCGCCCGACCGACTCGCCCGCAGCGACCGGGGGCAGCGCCTGCTCCACGCCTCGGTGCGGTTCCTGGAGGGCGATCACCCCCGGCTCCCGCTGATCGACGGCGCACCCCATCTCATTCCGCAGCTGTCGCAGACGGGCGACACGCTCCGGCTCGCGATCGCCAACGGCAGCGCCGATCCCGCCCATCCGCGTATCGGCCTGCCCCACGCCCCGGACACGGTGCGCGCCACCTTGCTCGCGCCGCTGGCCGACCCGGTCCCGGCCGCCATGACCTCGGCAGCCGGCCCCCTGCACCTCGAGCCCGCTCTGCCGCACCACGGCCGGCTGGTCCTCGAGTGGCGTACCGCCCTCGGGTGGTCGCCGGTTCGATCCCCCTCCCCCCTCTCCTGAATCGAGGAGTACCTGTGTCAACTCGTATGTCCGCTCGTACGAGAGCACGGACGGCCGGCGCGTTCGCCGCGGTGGCCGCCCTGATGGCAGGTGCGGCGCTGTCGTCGCCGACGGCAGCCGCCGCCGAAGACGATCCGTCGTACTCGGTGAATGTCGGGCAGATCGGCACCTGGACCAACCCCGACGACACCCCCGCCGCCACGTACATCGACAAGGACGGCTCGTTCCACTACCAGTCCGCGCACGCCCTTTACTCCGCGACCGACCCGCGCAAGTGGTCGTTCTACACAGGCGCCGACTTCGACGCGGCGAAGCTGGACACCAAGGTCAGCAGCGCCGTCAACCCGGCCGACGCACGTGACCGCAACGACGACACGACCTGGCGCTGCAACAACAGCCCCACCGGCCGTGAGTCCACCTACGCGCCGGACACCTCGCACTACGCGCAGAAGAACTACTGCGACCTGATGGGCGTGTGGGTCGATCCGGACACGGGTGACTGGTACGGCCTGGTGCACAACGAGTTCACCCCGGAGCCCTTCGGCGACGGGCTGCACTACGACGCGATCGACTACGCCGTCTCCAAGGACCAGGGCAGGACCTGGGACATCAAGGACCACGTCCTGACCTCGCCGTACAGCACCAAGCGCGGGGACAACGAGGCGTTCCCGCACGACCTGTACCACTACGGAAACGGTGACGCGCGGCTGTTCGTCGACACCGCGTCCGGCTACTTCTACGTCTACTACAACTCCCGCGCCATACCGAAGGGCGGCGTCTCCGGCGGCTGGACCGACGGCAGCCGCGGCCATGTGGCGCGCGCGCCGATGTCCGCGAAGATGGCGCCGGGGTCCTGGCAGAAGTGGTACGACGGCGCCTGGTCGCAGCCCGGGGTCGGCGGCAAGGAAAGCAACATGGAGCCGGTCGACGCCGACAACCCCAACGGCTACACGCCGGTCGAGAACGACTACGACCCGGCGAGCGACGGCAATGTCGCCGAGCAGGTGGCGGCCGGTGAACTCCCCGCCAAGTCCGACCTGTTGACGATGAACATCGCCTACAACGCGTACCTGGGCCTGTACATCGGCACGCCCGAGGCGATCGTTCAGGACAGCAGCGAGTCCCAGCGCTTCTACGCGACCGACGACCTGTCCACGCAGAAGTGGAAGCTGATCGGCGACACCGGCGCCTACAAGTCGGGGTCCTGGTACCGCTGGATGCTGGACTCGGTGAACAAGACCGGCTCCACCATCGTCGGCAAGAACTTCCGCAACTACTGCTCCTGGCAGTGCTCGGGCGGCGGCAGCGGCGAGTACTACAACACCGCGATCGAGACGGACACGCCCGCCGCACCGGTCGAGTCCGGCGCTACGTACACCATCGCCAGCGAAGGCGGTCGCGCCCTGGCCCAGGCATCCCGCGGCTCCGGTTCCACCTCCCTGTCCGCCGCCGGCTCCGCCCGCAGCAAGTGGACCTTCACGTCCAACGGTGACGGCTCGTACCGCATCGCCAACGCCGCCACCAAGCAGCTCCTCGGCGTCGACTCGGCCAGGAACGCGGGCCGCGCCTGGGGCGCGGACCCGACCGTGACGGCGGCGCCCAAGGGCGGGCCCAGCGTCGGCCAGCAGTGGTTCGTCATCCGCAACACCACGACGGACGGCGCGCCCACCGACACGTACCGCCTGGTCAACCGCTACAGCGGCCTGGTCATCGGGATGTCGTCGGACTCGGACCGCCTCGTGGAGACCACGCCGACGCGCGCGTGGACGGACACCACGGGCAACGCGGTCGGCGGCGGGCGCACCGCCACCGAGCAGACGCTCACGCTCACGCCCGCGAACTGAGCCTGCTTCGGTCCGGCTGAGTCACACACCCTCACGCGCGTGCCGTACGGCGGTACGGCACGCGCGTGAGTCATGTCCGGGAGCGGCGGCTCATCCGCACACGGGTGGCCCGTCAGGGATACGACACCACCGTGGACGGGACCGTCGACGTGCCCGAAGTCGGGGCCCCCGTGTCGTTGATGACGTGTTCGTACTGGCCGTTTCCGCCGAGTGAGACCACGAGCAGACCGTGGAAGCGCACGCCCGGCGTGACCGGAGCAGCGAAACCATGGTGCTGCACGATGCTCGGGTCGACGTTGTAGTAGCAGTAGCTGCCCAGGCCCCAACCCTCGTGCTCCGTCACGGAGTCGGCCACCTTGTACGCCGCGTACCCCTTGATCGAACCGTTCTGGATCGCGGCCTGATTCGGTGCGTCGTACGCCTTCTCGTTCTGGAAGAAGACGGTGCGGCCGCGCTGCCCGTACCACTGGACGTCGTACTTGTTGAAGTGCTCCACGAACAGACCGGTGGCCAGCACGTCATCGCCGTTGACCACCAGGCCGTAGTCGCAGCGGTTGGTCTCCCAGCCGACTCCTTCGCCGTGGTCGGCGCGCCAGATCCAGGTGTGGTCGACGATCGTGTGGCGGGCGTTGACGACCATGCCGCAGGTCGCCTTGCCCGCGCCCGCGCCGCCGACCCGGATGAACACGTCCTGGACCGTGATCGGGTCCGCCGAGTGGTCGGCGGACGCGCCCTGCGGTCCGACCTCGATCAACGTGGCGGAGTTGACCGGCCCCGCGTCGATCAGGAAGCCGGCAAGGCGTACGCCGCTGACGTCGGCGACGGTCAGGGCCGTGGCGCCGCCGTCGGGGATGAGCGTCGCGTAGCCGAGACCCAGGACCACCGTGCCCGCGCGCTCCACCCTTATCGGCTGATCGACGTGGTAGATGCCCGGGGTCAGGAGCAGGTGCAGGCCCTGGGCGAGCGCCTGGTTGAGCGTGGCCGC
Source organism: Streptomyces mesophilus (assembly GCF_040300965.1). GTDB lineage: Bacteria > Actinomycetota > Actinomycetes > Streptomycetales > Streptomycetaceae > Streptomyces > Streptomyces mesophilus_A. Next base: position 18,000 of record NZ_JBEPEW010000097.1, read on the forward strand.
CGAATCGCCCGGACGCGCCACGTAGAACTGCTCCAGCGGCAGCGAGGTGCCGCGCGGGGTGCCCGACCCCCAGCTGACCCCGCGGGCGCCGGTGCGCTTCTCCGGCAGGAACACGCGGTACGCGCTGCCGTCGAGGTACAGGAACGGCTTCTCGCGCGAGACCGGGGTGGTGTCGAGCGTGGTGTACGGGGGGTTGGGAAAGCTCTGGGCCGGGGCGCCCTCGACGCCGGAGAACACCATGTTCCAGACCGCGTTGACCCAGCCGCCTACAGAGCTGTCGCGGGTGTACCACTGCTGCTGCGAGTACGGTCCGACCTGGCCGTCGATCCGGCTGTCGGCGATATAGCCGCCGCTGGCCCAGCCGTACCCGTCGGGCGCGAGGTTGAGGCTCCCGCGCACATGCATCCGGCGGAACGGCGCGGCCTGGGACACCGCCCAGCGGTTGGTGCCGTTGACCGGGACGAGGGCCAGGTTCTCCGCCGAGCGCCAGAAGTTCTGGGTGGCGTTGCCGTTGAACCAGCCCGCGTCGACCGTCACATCGCCGTTGATGGTGGTGTCGTCGGGGGAGAGGCCGAGACCCGCTATCGAGGTGTAGAAGCCGAGTTGGGCGTTGAGGCCGTTGTACGTACCGGGCTTGAACAGCAGGGCATAGCGGCCGGTGCCGAACTGGGCGGACTCCTGTGCGCGGAAGATCTCGTCGAGCCTCGCCTGGATGCCGGGCGTCGACGGGTCGAAGACGATCACGTTCGGTCCGAGGTCGCCGCCGCCGGGCAGGTCGCGCCGGGGCTTCGCCGCACGTGAGGATGCGGACGCGGATGAGTGGGCGGGTGCCGCAGCGGCCCGGCCGGTGGTCGCCGACAGGACCGCGGCGGTGGCGGCGGCGCCCAGGACGGTGCGTCTGCCGACCGATGAACGGTGCGACGGCTCTTGGGGGTTGAGGGGGGTTGTCGAGGACATGGGCGGCTCTCCTGGTTCATGAAATGAACGAGCAGGGGTGGGGGAGCGCTCTCCGAACGAGCATGCTTCAGGTGCGATGAGCCCGCGTCAAGAGGGGCGCAGCACGTTCCGGCGCCTCAGCAGCCGCATCCTCAACACATCAGGCAATGAAGGCAGTTGAGGAGCGTGCTGATCCTTCCGTCCGATCTCTTGACACCGTACGCGGCCACCTCAACACTCCCGCAGTGGGAGAGCGCTCTCCCGCTTTCCCCGTGAAGGCGCAACCCGGGTGAGAACCCGACCCCCACCGTCCTTCCATCCACCAGGAGGTCTCCATGCCACGGAGATCGAAAGTCCTCTCAGGGAGTCTGATCGCCGGCGCCCTGTTGCTCACCACGCTCGGAATAGGCGGTGTCGCGTCCAGCGTCGACGGCCCGCCGGCGAGCGGTGCGGCGCCGGCCGCCGCCCCCATGGCGGGGGCCGCCCACGCCGGTCACAAGACGGCCGCCTCGACGCGCGCCGCGGCGGACGACCCGGACGGCGACGGCTACATACCGGCCGAACCGCCCGTCACCGGAGTCGAGCCGTCCACCAAGGAGCCGCCGCACCGCTACTTCCACGAGTTCCAGGCCAACTGCTCGGTCAGCCACACCCGTCCGGACGACCCGATCGTCTATCCGCAGCAGCCCGGCAAGTCCCACGACCACACGTTCATGGGCAACACCACGACCGACGCGGCCAGCACCACGGCCTCGCTCTCCGCGGGCGGCACCAAGTGCCTGGCACCCGGCGACAAGTCTGCGTACTGGATGCCCACGCTGCTCGACGGCGACCAGCCCGTCCTGCCGATCGGACCGCAGGTCATCTACTACAAGGCGGGCGTCACCGACTACACCAGCGTGCGGCCCTTCCCCAAGGGGCTGCGCTACGTGGTCGGCAGCCCGCTGCAGAGCCGGGAGGAGTTCCGCGCGCACAAGGGGTTCGTGGAGGGCTGGGAGTGCGGTGACAGCTTCTTCAACACCGACTTCCCGACCGACTGCCCCGAGCGCGAGGACGTCCAGGTCAATATCCGTTTCCAGGCGCCCAGTTGCTGGGACGGCAAGTACCTGGACACCCCGAACCACCAGAGCCATATGGCGTATCCGGTGGTGAACCCCGGGACGAACAACAACATCTGTCCGGCCACGCACCCGGTCGCGCTGCCGATGATCGAGTTCAAGATGGCCTTCCCCGTCAACGGTGATCTGTCGAACGTGCGGCTCTCGTCGGGCGAGGCCTGGTCGTTCCACTACGACTTCTTCAACGCCTGGGACGACCGCACCCTCAAGGCCCTCGTCGACCACTGCGTCGTCGGCGGCCTGCAGTGCGACGCGCGCGGCTACGACCAGACGCACCCCGAGGCCGGGGCCGCCCTGAACGAGAACTACGAGTTGCCCTGAACCGGGCCGGCCCGGGCACCACGCCCCCCGCCGCTCCCGGGCCGGCTCCCGCGGCACCCCCCAGCACCCGCATCCGTACCGGAGAGGCAACGATGATCCGACCCCGAACTTCCGTGCGCCGCATGGCGGCGCCGCTGACCGCCGGCGTACTCGCCGCCGGCGCACTCGTCCTGCCCGCCCAGAGCGCCCACGCCGCCCCGAGCGTGGTGAAGGTGACCGGCGGCCAGGGAAACTGGCAGCTGACCGTCGACGGCAGCCCGTACCAGGTGAAGGGCCTCACCTGGGGACCTTCGGTCGCCGACGCCGACCGCTACATGCCCGACCTGAGATCGATGGGTGTCAACACCGTCCGCACCTGGGGCACCGACGCCTCGAGCAAGCCCCTGTTCGACTCGGCGGCCGCCCACGGCATCAAGGTGATCGCCGGCTTCTGGCTGCAGCCCGGCGGTGGCCCCGGCAGCGGCGGCTGCGTCAACTACCTGACGGACACCGCGTACAAGAACCAGATGCTCGACGAATTCCCCAAGTGGGTCCAGGAGTACAAGGACCACCCGGGCGTCCTGATGTGGAACGTCGGGAACGAGTCGGTGCTCGGTCTGCAGAACTGCTACAGCGGCGACGAGCTGGAGGCCCAGCGCAACGCGTACACGGCCTTCGTCAACGACGTCACCAAGAAGATCCACGCAGTTGACCCGAACCACCCCGTGACCTCCACGGACGCCTGGGTCGGAGCCTGGCCCTACTACAAGCGCAACGCACCAGACCTGGACCTGTACGCGGTGAACTCCTACGACGCCGTGTGCGAGGTCAAGTCCGCCTGGGAGCAGGGCGGGTACAGCAAGCCGTACATCGTCACCGAGGGCGGACCCGCGGGCGAATGGGAGGTGCCCGACGACATCAACGGCGTGCCCGAGGAGCCCACCGACCGCGCCAAGGCCGAGGGCTACACGCGTGCCTGGAACTGCGTCAAGGACCACCAGGGCGTCTCTCTCGGCGCCACGCTCTTCCACTACGGACTCGAGTACGACTTCGGCGGCATCTGGTTCAACCTGCTGCCCGCCGGCGAGAAGCGGCTCTCGTACTACGCGGTGAAGCGTGCGTACGGGGCCGACACCTCGGGGGACAACACCCCTCCCGTGATCGGCCGGTTCGACGTCGAAGGCGATGCCACGAAGGTCGAGGCGGGACGTGACCTCATGCTCGCCACGCAGGTGACCGACCCCGACGGCGACGCGCTGACCTACGAGGTGCAGGTCGGCAGCAACTACATCGACCAGAACAAGTACCTCACCACCATGCCCCACACCGACCTCGGCGGCGGACGTCTCAAGGTCACCGCACCCGACAAGCCCGGTGTCTGGAAGGCGTACGTCAAGGTCAAGGACGGCAGGGGCAACGTGGGCGTCGAGACACGATCGGTCAAGGTCGTGCCGCCGACACCGGGCGGCACCAACGTGGCACTCGGCAAGCCGGCCACCGCGTCCTCCTTCCAGCAGAGCTACGGCGACTGCCCATGCCCGGCCTCGAACGCCGTCGACGGCGGTGCGACGACCCGCTGGGCCAGCGACTGGAGCGACCCGCAGTGGCTGAGCGTCGACCTCGGCGCGCGCACCACGTTCCGGCATGTCCAGCTCGTCTGGGAGGCCTCGTACGCGAAGGCGTACACGATCCAGACCTCGGACGACGGGCAGAACTGGCAGACCGTGCGCGAGGTGACCGACGGCAACGGAGGCGTCGACTCGTTCGACATCTCCGGGACCGGCCGCTACGTCCGCGTGCACGGCACCGCTCGCGGCACCGGCTGGGGCTACTCGCTGTACGAGTTCGGCGTCTACAGCTGATCCGTACCCACCTGTCCGGCCGGCTCCCGTACACCGGAAGAACCGACGGGACACCTCACGAAGGGAGGTCCGAGTGAACGACGAGGAACTCGACCGGCTGCTCGAGAAACTGACCCCGGCCGCCAGGGTCCGGCTGCTCACCGGGGCCACCACCTGGCGCACCTACGCCGAAGCTGCCGTGCAGCTGCGGGAGTTGGTGCTGTCGGACGGCCCCGCGGGCGTCCGCGGTCAGACCTGGGACGAACGCAGCACCTCGGTGCTGCTGCCCTCGGCCTCGGCGCTCGCGGCGGCCTGGGACGACGAGCTGGTCGAGTCCCTCGGCGGGCTGCTCGCCGCCGAAGCACGGCGCAAGGGCGTGGACGTGGTGCTCGCGCCCAACCTCAATCTGCACCGCAGCCCGCTCGGCGGACGCCACTTCGAGTGCTTCTCCGAGGACCCCGAACTCACCGGGCGGACCGGGGCGGCGCTGATCCGTGGGATCCAGGCGCAGGGCGTCGGCGCCGCGGCCAAGCACTACGTCGCGAACGACGCGGAGACCGACCGGCTCACCGTCGACGTCCGTGTCGCCGAGCGGGTGCTGCGCGAGGTGTACCTGGCGCCCTTCGAAGCGGCCGTGGCCGCCGGAGTACGCCTGGTCATGGCGAGCTACAACGGCGTCAACGGCGACCCGATGAGCGCCAACGCGCTCCTGACGGACCCGCTCAAGAGCGAGTGGGGCTTCGACGGGGTCGTGGTGTCGGACTGGGGTGCCGTACGCACCACCGCCGACACCGCGGCCGCCGGCCTCGATCTGGTCATGCCCGGGCCCGAAGGGCCTTGGGGCGAGGCCCTGTTGCGCGCGGTCGAGAGCGGCGAGGTGCCGCAGGAGGCCGTGGACGACAAGGTGCGTCGGCTGCTGCGGCTGGCGGCGTGGCTGCAGCGCGGTGAGCAGCCTGCCGTACGGGCCGCAGGGCACCTGGCCGCGTCGCCACGTTCCACCGAGAGCCGTCGGTTGGCACGGCGCGCAGCCGCGTCGGGGATGGTGCTGCTGACCAATCGGGGGGTGCTGCCGCTGGACCCGCACGCGCTGAAGACGGTGGCCGTCATCGGAGCGCCGGCCGCGCGCACCCGCACCCAGGGCGGCGGCAGCGCGGGTGTCTTCCCGCATGCGGAGATGTCGTTCCTGGCCGGTATCCGGGCCGCACTGCGCGGCCGCGCCCGTGTCGTGCACGTGCCGGGACCCGCACCGCGGTGTCCCGCGCCGCCGCTGGACCCGGACCTGTGCACGGACCCGGTGACCGGGCAGCCGGGACTGCGGCTCCGCGTCCTCGACGTGAACGGCCGCCCGCTGTACTCCGGACACCGCAGGTCCGGGCGGCAGTTGGAGCCGCCCATGGAACCCGGGGCGCACACGGTCGAGCTCAGGGCCCGGCTGGAGCCACGGTTGTCCGGGCTCTGGCGGCTGGGTCTCGCGGGGTTCGGGCGGATGCGGATCACCATCGACGAAGTCGCCGTCCTCGACGGGGAGTTCCCCCGCGCGACGGACGATCCCGCGGTCGTGCATGTCAACCCGCCCGTCGCGGAGGCGGAGGTGGAGCTGACCGCCGGACACGAGGTGCTGGTGGTGGCCACCCGGCAGCTCGCGCCCGACACGGGACGCGCGACGGTCCTGAGCGCTGCGCCTGCGGCCGAGGACCTCGACACCGCACTGAGTCAGGCGGTCGCCGCCGCCCGTTCCGCCGATGTCGTCGTGGTGGCCGTGGGCACCACCGAGCACACCGAATGCGAGGGCAGCGACCGCACCTCGCTCGCCCTCGGGGAGGAACAGGACGCGCTGGTGCGGGCGGTCACGGCGGCCAACCCGCGGACCGTCGCCGTCGTCAACAGCGGAGGCCCGGTCGAACTGCCCTGGCGCGACCAGGTCGGCGCCCTCCTCCTTTCCTGGTTCCCCGGACAGGAAGCGGGCGGTGCGCTCGCCGACGTGCTCTTCGGGCGCGTGGAGCCGGGCGGCAGGCTGCCCACCACGTGGCCCGTGCGTCTCGCCGACGCCCCGGTCACACGGACGCGGCCGGCCGCGGGCCGGCTGCACTACGCCGAAGGTCTGCACATCGGCTACCGGGCCTGGGCGCGGCGCGGCAGGCGCGCACCCGCGTACTGGTTCGGGCACGGTCTCGGATACACGACCTGGGCGTACGAGGAGGCGACCGGGCCGCCCGTCGTCCGTCCCGGCGAGGACGTCACGTTGGCGGTGCGCATCCGCAACACCGGTCCCAGGGAAGGCCGCGAGGTCGTCCAGGTGTATCTGACCCGGCCGGGTGCGGCGGTGGAGTATCCGGAGCGCCGCCTCGTGGGCTATGCCGGCGTGCGCGCCCGGCCGGGACAGGTGGTGTCGGTCGAACTGCGCGTGCCGGCGCGGCTGTTGGCGTACTGGTCGGTGGACGAGCGTGGGTGGCGGGTGGAGCCCGGACGCTGCCGCTTCCTGGTCGGCCGCTCGGCAGGGGACCCACGGCTGGCCGTGGAGGTGCGGCTGGCCGAAGACGAGTGAACGGTGTCGGGGCCTCGGAACTGGGGCCCAGTGTCCGGCGTACGCGGCCTCGTCCTCCAACGATCATGGGAGAGCGCTCTATTCAGCCGGCCGACCGCACGGTTATGGTGCGGGGCATGAACCGACAGGCCCCGACCCTGGAGGATGTCGCCAGGGAAGCCGGAGTGTCCAGGGCGACCGTGTCCCGGGTCATCAACGGTGTGCGCAACGTGGACCCGAGCATCCAGGATCTGGTCCGGCGGGCGATCGAACGCACCGGCTACACGCCCAACCGTGCCGCAAGATCACTGGTCACGCGGCGCAGCGGCACCATCGCCCTTGTGGTCTCCGGCGCGGGTGATGCCACGGCGGGCGGTGTGTCGGCGCAGGACCGGAACGCCTTCACCGCGCGGGTCTTCGCCGACCCCTTCTTCGGGCGTGTGGTCAGCGGAGTCATCGGTCATCTGCGGCCGCGCCGCACGCATCCCGTCCTGATGTTCGCGGAGAGCGCGGAGGCGCGCGCGGAGGTCCTGTCGTATCTGCGCCAGGGCAGCGCCGACGGCGCGCTCGTGGTGTCCACGCACCCCGAGGATCCGCTGCCCGCGCAACTGGCCGCCGAGGGGCTGCCCGCGGTGCTCTTCGCACGCCCGGCCCGTCCGGTCGCCCTGAGCTATGTCGATCTGGACCACCGCGACGGCGGACGGCAGGCGGCCGACCATCTGCTCGCCCGGGGCTGCCGCCGGATCGTCACGGTGGCGGGGCCGCTCGACGTACGCGCCAGCCAGGACAGGCTCGACGGGTTCCGGGACGCGATGGCCCGCCAGGGCCGTCCGTACGTGCCGATAGCCGAGGGCGGGTTCACGCTGGCCAGCGGCATGGCCGCGATGGCCGGGCTTCTCGCCGAACACCCGGATCTGGACGGGGTGTTCGCCGCCAACGACTTGATGGCCCAGGGTGTCTGCCAGGTGCTCCGTGAGCACGGCCGGCGGATTCCCGAGGATGTGGCGGTGGTCGGCTTCGACGACTCCACCATCGCGGTCACCTGCAGCCCTCAACTCACCACGGTGCGCCAGCCGGTCGAGGACATGGCCGCCGAAATGGCCAGGCTGCTCGAGGAGCACATCCACGGCAAGCGTGACGAACCCACATCCGTGGTCTTCGATCCGGAGCTGATCGTGCGGGACTCGGCCTGAACTCGACGCGTGCGGCGGTCACTCCGGCCCTGTCAGCAGCCTCGCTCCCGCGCACAGTCCGTGCAGCAGGTCCGAGCCCGAGCTGTGGCCGACGGCGAGCAGGGCGGCGAGCGGGCCGGGCGGAACCTCGCCCGCAGCCGCCGTCGCGCTCAGCAGCTCGTGGACCTGGGGGATGCAGTGGCCGGTGGCCGCTTGGGCGAGGAGGGAGGCGGAGATGAGGGTGGTGTGTTCATGGGCGCCGGCGAGGGCGTCGGCCAGCGATGCCCCCCAACTCGGCCTGATGGGAGCGGCGTTGGCCGCGAGAAGGAGACCGCAGAGGTAGTCGTCCCCGGACGGGGTGAGGCCGGGGCCTCGGCCCAGAAGAGCGAGGGCGGGCGCGCGGAGGGAGTCGGGCCGGGCCTCGGCATGGGCGCGCCACGCGCCCAACGCCTCGGCCAGGTTCCTGGCGAACGGGGCCACGCCGCCCGGGAGTTGGCGCGGTGGACCGAACCGTGCAAGCACCGGCAGCGCCTGTGCCACCGGTGTGCCCTGGACGCGGGGCGGCGCCCAGGACACCCCGGCCGCCAGGCGCAGCGGCCCCAGCTCGACCCGGCCGCCGCCGATGCGGGCGACGGCGCCCGGGTCGATTCCCGTGAAGGGGCGCTCGCCCGCCGCGCGGGACAGCAGGACCGCCGACGGGACGCGTACCCCTGTGGGGGCAACCAGAGCGAGCAGCGAGCTGTTCCCGGCCGACTCCTCCTCGTACGGCAGCAGATACACCGCCTTCCCGGTGACACCGACCACGCGAGCCCGCCGCCGACGCCCCTGCACCAGGGGCTCGACGAGCGTGGACGCAGCGCACGGGAGCGCGGCGGGACTCATCCGGACCTCACGCGGACTTCATACGGGGCTCGTGTGCGGCTTGCGCATACGGGGCTTGGGTGGGGCGCATACGGGGCTTGCGCGGGTCTCACGGCGAGACGGCCACGGGCGCGGCGTCGAAGGCCGGTACCCGTATCGCCGCCAGCGCCTTGCGGAAGCATTCGAGGGGCGCGTGAGTCAGACCCGCGCCGATCTGCCCGATGCCCGGCTCGCGGTGGGAGATCCCCGTCGTCACGACCGGCACGATCCCCGTGTCCAGTACCGCCCGCACGTCGATGCCGACCGGCGCGCCCACGCCCCCGAGGGCCGGGAGTCGGTAGGCCTCGTGGCGCGCGAGGGAGATGCGGGCCATCTCGCGGCTGGTGCGCAGCGCCTCCTCGACCGTGCCGCCCACGAACCCGGTGATCGCGGGCGCCGCTGCCAGTGAGAAGCCGCCCAGCCCGTACGTCTCCGTGATCGCGCTGTCGCCGATGTCGGGGTTGGCGTCCTCGGGTCCGTACCCGGCGAAGTACAGGCCGCGGACCTGGGTGGCGGGCGCGGTGAACCATGCGTCGCCGAGGCCGCTGACCCGGATCCCGACCTCGACGCCGTTGCGGGCGAACGCGGTCACCAAGGTGGAGTGCGGCACCCCGTGCGCGGCGGAGGTGGCCAGTTTCGCCGCCGCCATGGAGAAGTTCAGGAACCAGTAGTGGTTGTCGGACAGGAAGCGCAGGACCTCCCGGGCGTGGGCCGTACCGGAGAGGTCGGCGGCGAGTTCCCGCAGGAGCAGGGCCGATGCGGCCGTGTTGCGGCTGTGGCACTCGTCGCCCATCTGGAGGGCCTGCGCCGTGACCGCCCGCAGATCGACGCCTTCGCCGCGCGTGCGCAGCGCGGCGCTCAGGGCGGGCGCGAGCACCGACCCCATCCAGCGCAGCCGCTCCATCACGTCCTCGCCCAGCGCTCCATAGCGCAGGCAACGGCCCGCTCCCTCATTGAGGTTGGAGTAGGCGCGGCGGCCGGTCGCCCGGTCCTCGACCTCGATCAGCGGCATGGAGGGCGAGATGATGCCGCCCATCGGGCCGACCGCTTCATGGTGATGGCACGGCGCGAACTCCAACGCGCCGCTGTCCGCGAGACGTTCGGCCGCCTCGGGCGAGTCTGCCCAGCCTTCGAGCAGCGCCGCGCCGATCACGCCCGCGCGCATCGGGCCGCACATGTCCGGCCAGGCGATGGGCGGGCCCGCGTGCAGAAGCAGGCGGCGGCCGGGATCGCCGAGCGCGGGGATCGCCTCGCGGGCGGGCAGCACCCGGGTCCATACGGGGCGCACGGCGAGCAGGCGTGCGACGGCCTCCTGGTTGGCGGCCTCGACGGCGGGGTGGCCGGTGAGTTCGGCGAGACGCCAGGCCGGTTCCGGCTCACCGGACGCGGGCGGCCGCCAGTCGAGGGTGGTGACGTCCGCGCCCGCGCTGCGCGGCACCTCCGCGAAATCCGGGACCCCGACCGCGGCGATACGGACCGGCGCCGCACCGAGCAAGGGGGCCGCGCGGCCCGGAGCCTTACCAAGCTGTGATGTCATACGGCCCGGTGACTCACCGAGCAGCGCCGTGACGCCGCCCGGGGTGTCGCCGACCGAAGCCGTACGGCCCGTGGCGTCGCCGACCGAAGTCGTACGGCCCGGGGTGTCGCCGACCGAAGTCGTCATACGGCCCGTGGTGTTGCCCACCGATTCCGTCATACGGCGCCTCCTGCCGTGGTCAGTTCCCGGTCACGCTCATGTCCGTGCGAAGTCACCATCGCCGCCGCCCACTCGATGGCGTCGGTGCTGGTCGGAGCAAGGAGCGCCCCGGCCTCGCGCAGCCGGGCCTCCTGGGCCGCCCGGTCCTGCGGGTCGGCGTCGGTGCCGACCACGAACGCCACCACCGGCGGGCGTTCCCCCGATGGCACCCGCTCCAGTTCCGCCGCGAGCGCAGCCGCGGGATCGGCTCCCGCGCCGTGGCCCAGTACGACGTCGAGCACGACGACGGCGGTACGCGGATCGGCCAGCGCGACCCGCAGATGGCGGGCCCGGACGGTCGGGTCGATCATCGGGTGCGGGCGGCCCGCGGTGTACGCGTCGTCGCCCAGGTCGAGGATCAAGTCCCGGCCGGGTAGCAGGACTTCACCCCCGGCCGGACCCGTGCCGGTCGCCGCGTCGGGGAGGAGCTGCCTGGCCTCGTATGCGAACGTGCCTCCCGCGTACAGGGCGCGCAGCAAGTGGCCGCGAGGGACAGGTAGTTGGGGTCGCTCGACGCTACGGGGCGCCTTGCCGCCGAGCACCTCGACCGCCGCGTACGCCGCATCCCGCAGCGTGCCGGCAACCGTGACGCGTCCGCCGGCGGAGGACCGGCTGCCTTCGCCGGCGGAAGTCCCGGTGCCGTCGCCGGCGAACGACCGGCTGCCGTCGAGGAAGCAGGCCACGACCGGTGTGCCCGCACGCGCGGCCCGCGCGAGCACCCGTTCGGCGACCTCCGGGGCGGGCGGCTTGGAGACGAGGACGATCAGCTCGCAGCCGGGGTCGGCGTCGAGGAGCTCCAGGGCGTCCAGGGTGGTGATGCCGCCGACGTCGGCGCTCAGATCGCGGCCGCCGGTGCCGATCATCTGCCGGACGCCCTCTCCGCCGGCGTCCAGGAGGCAGGAGACCTGCTGAAGTCCTGTACCCGAGGCGCCGATCAGGCCGATGCGGCCAGGAGGCAGCACATTGGCGAAGCCGAGCGGTATCCCGTCGACGACCGCCGTGCCGCAATCGGGACCCATGGCGAGCAGGCCGGCGCGGTGGGCTTCCTGCTTGAGGCGGATCTCCTGGTCGAGCGGCACGTTGTCGCTGAAGACGAAGGCATGCATTCCGCAGCGCAGCGCCTTGAGCGCTTCGGCGGCGGCGTACGGACCCGGCGTGGAGATCAGGGCGAGGGCAGTGGCGGGGTCGGCTTCGGTCAGGGCGCGGGGCGCCGGCGTACCGGAGGTCGCGGTCGCGGGGGAGTCGGACTGTTCCAGCAGGCCGTCCACGGCGTCAAGCGCGTGGGCGAGCGCCTCCGCGTCGCCGCGCAGCGCCACGATCAGGTCATTGGGCCTGGCCGGATCGGCCTCGGCGGTGAGCAGCTGTGCGTCGGCCAGCAGGCGCAGATTCGCCTCGGTGGCCATGACCAGGCTTGCGGCTGTCACGCCCGGCAGGTCGGCCAGCCGGCGGGCGGCTCTCATCAGGGCTACGGAGTCGGCGTAGGTGTCGCGGCGCAGGGAGTTGACGGTGCGCACCGTGCCGTCGTCGGGGGCAGTGTCGTCCGTGGCTTGCTCCATGGCCCGACCGTACGGTCCGCCCCCGGGGTGTCCGCTTCAGCGTGAAGTGCCAGCAGCCCGGTCACGATCGCTGGCACCGGCTGACAGTGTCGCGGGCGCCACGGGCGGCGAGCATTCCGGGACACCCGCATCCGTGCTCCCGTCCCCGCTGCCGAGCAACGAAGAGGTGCCCCCGGATGGACAGCCCCCGAACGGACCCCACACCCACGACCCGAGCCCGACGGGCCGCCGAAGCCACCGAGGACTTCGCCGCCGACCGCCTCCCGCCCGACGAACGCCGTTCCACCCTGTCGATCACCCTGGTGAGGATGGGCTTCACGGTGTCGGCGACCGATCTCCTGTACGGGATGTCGCTCGGGCTCTTCTTCCCGTTCTGGACGGGTGTCCTGATCGCCGTCGGCTCCTCACTCGTCGTCAGCGTGGTGTCGATCCTGTGCGGACTGATCGGCCAGCGCGAACGCATCACGACCGCGCTCGGTCTCCAGGCGGCCTTCGGACGCGCCGGCAGCAGGCTGCCGTCCCTGGTCATCGCCCTGCTCTCGGCCGGCTTCGTCGGCTACAGCACCGGCATCACGGCCGGAGTGCTGCCGGGCGGCAAGGACCCGTGGCTGGGCCTCGTCTACTGCGTGGTGCTCAGCGCGATGTACACCGCCCTGTCCATCGTGGGCTTCGGCAAGGGCCTCACCTGGGTGGGCCGGATCAGCGTGCCCCTCATGCTGGTCACCGTCGTGATCGCGGTGATCGCCGCGATCGATCACGCGGGCGGGATCGGCGAGATCGTGGGCGCCGAACCGGCACGCGCGGGGGAGGCCACGGCGCTCGCCCTGTTCGCGCTCGGGGTCAACAAGTGGATGACCGGCGCCACGGTCACCCCGGACATCACCCGCTTCGGCAAGTCCAGGTCGACCGTCTACACCACCACCGTCGCCGAGTTCATGGTCGGCAACTTCGGCTTCAACATGCTCGGCATCCTGCTCGGACTCGGCGTCCGCGAGGCCGACATGGGCGAGGCCTTCGGCATCGTGGGCGTCGGCGCGCTCGCCACCTTCGCGATCTTCGTGCAGGGCTTCCCGCACGAGGTCAACAACATGTACGCGGCGTCCCTGGCCGGGCGGACCGCGATCGATCTGCCCCGTATCGCCGTGAACGTGATCGCCGGCGTGCTGGCCTGCGGACTCGCGTACTACGGCCTCACGGCAGGCATCCTCGACGCCTTCCTGACCTACCTCGGCTATCTCGGCTACGCCATCCCGCTCATCCCCGGCATCCTCGTCGCCGACTACTTCCTGCTGCGGCGCGGACGCTACGACCTGTCCGAGGCGGCTCTCGCGGCGGTCAACTGGCGTGCGGTGGCCGCGTACTTCGCCGGGCTCGGCATCAATCTGATCCTCGGCTTCGGCTTCGACGACAAGCTGTGGCACACGCTGCCGCTGACCGGAGCGATCCTCTACCTGCTGTTCTCGCTGCCGCAGTGGCGGGCCGCGCGCCGGGCGTGGGCCGTTGCCGAGCCGGTCACGCCGTCTCCGGAGAAGCCGCTCAGTGAAGGCGCGCGCTGAGCAACCGGTGCGCGTGCAGCGCCAGTTCGGTCTGCAGCCGGCGCATCGGATCCTTGTCCGGTGCGCCGGTGAGCCTCTCGATCTGCTTGAGGCGGTAGCGCAGTGTGTTGTAGTGGACGTGCAGCTCCTCGGCGGCGTCCACGCCGTTGCGGTCGCGCTGCAGATAGACGCTCAGGCTGTGCACCAGGCTGCTGTCGTGCCGGGCGTCGTGCTCGAGCAGCGGGCCGAGCGCCTCGGTCACCAGGGAGCGCAGCTCGGCGTCCGGCAGCTGGTTGAGCAGCCGGTACACCCCGCACTCCTCGTACAGGCGCGTGAACGAACCTGCGGGGCCTTCGAGTTCCCGTCCGAGGGCGAGCGCGGAGAGCGCTTCGCCATGGCTGAGATGCAGTTCCACGAAGTCGGCGCGCACCGTGCCCGCACCCACCGCGACCGTGTGCGCGGGACAGGCCGCGGTGACCGCGCGGTGCAGCGCCGAGCAGGTGCGCCGCAGCGAGGGGCCGGGCTCCGCGAGCACCGTCATCCCGCCCGGCGTCCCCCACGCCGGGGTCTGCGCGCCGAGCG
>NZ_JBEPEW010000098.1:0-31892 GCF_040300965.1 Streptomyces mesophilus
GCTGGGGCGCGACACCGAGCAGCGCGTCGGGCTGCGGCGAGGGCGCGGGGCCGGCAGTGGGCTGCGGCCTCGCAGGGTCGGCAGGACTCATACCGCCGATTCAGCCAGACCCTTGCCTCAGCGGCAAATCTTTTGCCTCTGAGGCAAAAGCCGCGGGCTCACCGGTTGGCGACCGCCTGCTTCACCAAGGTCTTCCCGAAGTCCCACATCAGCGCTCCCCCGCTGTGCGCATCGTCCATCACGGCGGTGAACGCCTCGACGAAGCGGTCCACCTCGCGCTCCCCGACGATGAGCGGCGGAATCAGCTTGATGACCTCCAGATGATCCCCGGAGACCTGAGTGAGGATCCGGTGCTTCTGCAGCAGCGGCACCACGACCATCTGCGCGAACAGCCCCTTGCGCGCAACCTGGAGCGCCGCCCAACGGCTGCGCAGCTTCAGCGAGTTGGGCCGGCCGAACTCGATGCCGATCATCAGCCCACGGCCGCGTACGTCATGAAGCAGCTCATAGCGGTCCACCAGCGCCGCGAGCCGTGACTTCAGAAGCTCACCGCTGGCCCGCGCGTTGGCCACGATCTGCTCGTCCTCCATGACCGAGAGGACCGCGAGACCCGCCGCCATGGCCTGCGCGTTGGAGCCGAAGCTCGCCGAGTGGACCAGGACCCGGTCCATCGACGAGTAGACCTTCTTGAAGATCCAGTCCTTGCCGATCGTGGCCCCGACCGGCACATAGCCGCCGGACAGCGCCTTGGCCACACAGATCAGGTCCGGTTCCACGCCCTCCTCGTGCTGGTACGCGTAGAAGTCGCCGGTCCTGCCGAGGCCGGTCTGCACCTCGTCGGCGATGAGCAGCGCCTTGTGCTTGTGCAGCAGCTCCTGGGCGGCGCGCAGATAGCCGGGCGGCGCCTCGAGGACGCCCTTGCCCTGGATCGGCTCCACGATCAGACCGGCGACGTCGCCCTTCCTCAACTCCCTTGCCAGCGCGTCGAGATCACCGAGCTCGACGGCGGTGTCCGGAAGGAGCGGCGCGAAGCCGTCCCGGAAGCCCGACTCGCCGTTGACGGAGAGCGAACCGGTGGTCAGGCCGTGGAAGGCATGGGGACAGTAGAGGATCCGTGGTTTCCCGGTCGCGTAACGGGCGAACTTCAGCGCGGTCTCGACGGCCTCCGTACCGCTGTTGCCGAAGAACACCCGGTCCAGATGCGGCGAGTGCGTGAGCAGCTTCTCCGCGAGCAGACCGGGCAGCGGCTGGCAGTCGAAGCGGGTGAGGTCGGCGAGCGAGGCGTCGAGTACGTCGTGCAGCGCCTTGCGGACGACGGGGTGGTGGCGCCCGAGCCCCATCACTCCGAAGCCGGCCAGCATGTCCAGGTAGTCCTGGCCCTCGGCATCCCAGAAGTACGCACCCTCGGCCCGCTCGTAGACCTTGTCGAAGCCGATGGTGTGCAGCATCCGCGGCAGCTGGTGGTTGAGGTGGCGGCTGTGCAGCTCGTACCGTTCTGCGCCCCGCTCCGCCAGGAGTCTGCCCAGGTCGAAGCCCTTGCCGGCCTCGACCGTGGCGTCACCTGTGACCTCGACCGTGGCGTCGCCGGCGGCCTCGCCCGTGACCTCGTCCGTCATCCTTCGCTTCCTTCTTTCTGCTTACGGTCCCACGTGGCCCCGATCCGCCCCGCGATGTCGACGGCGGTGAGCCCCAGGTCGGCGAGGACCTCGCCCCGCTTGGCATGCGCGAGGAACTGGTCCGGAATGCCGAAGCTCCGTACCGGAAGATCCACCTCGGCGTCCTGCAGCGCCTGGGTGACGGCCGAACCCACCCCGGACGCACGGCTGTTGTCCTCGACGACGGCCAGCATCCGGTGTGTGGAGGCCAGTTCGGGCAGCGCGAGATCGACCGGCTTGATCCACCGGGGGTCGACGACGGTGCAGCCGATACCGCGGCCTTCGAGGAGTTCCGCGGCCTTGAGGCAGACCGGAGCCATCACTCCGACCGCGACCAGCAGGACGTCCTGCGAGGGCCCGCGGTGCAGTACGTCCATGCCGCCGACCTGGTCGAGCGCCGGGATCTCGGGGCCCACCGACTCCTTGGGGAAGCGCACCAGGGTCGGCGCGTCGTCCACGTCGACCGCTTCCCTGAGCTGGGCCCGCAGCTGCTGTGCGTCACGCGGCGCGGCGATCCTGAGTCCCGGCACGACCTGGAGGACCGACATGTCCCACATGCCGTTGTGGGAGGCTCCGTCGGCGCCCGTGACACCGGCCCGGTCGAGCACGAAGGTGACGCCGCACTTGTGCAGCGCCACATCCATCAGGAGCTGGTCGAAGGCCCGGTTGAGGAACGTGGCGTAGATGGCGACGACCGGATGCAGCCCGCCGGTGGCGAGACCTGCCGCCGACACTGCCGCGTGCTGTTCGGCGATGCCCACGTCCCACACCCGGTCAGGGAACCGCTCGGCGAAGGCGCCGAGACCCACCGGGTGCAGCATGGCCGCCGTGATCGCCACGACGTCGGGCCGGTCCTCGCCGATCCGGACGATCTCGTCCCCGAACACCGAGGTCCAGGAAGGCCCGTTGGACGGTGCGAGCGGCTCGCAGGTCAGCGGGTCCATCACCCCGACCGTATGGAAGTGGTCCTCCTCGTGCGCGAGCGCCGGCTCGTAGCCCCGGCCCTTCTCGGTGAGGCAGTGCACGAGGACCGGGCCGTGGAACCGCTTGGCCCGGCTCAGCGCCGACTCGACGGCCGCGATGTCGTGCCCGTCGATCGGACCCACGTACTTGAGGCCCAGATCCTCGAACATGCCCTGCGGGGCGAAGGCGTCCTTGAAGCCCTTCTTCGCACCGTGCAGCGACTCGTACAGCGGCTGTCCGATCACCGGGGTGTGCTGAAGTACTTCCTTGCCCCAGGCCAGGAAGCGCTCATAGCCGTCGGTGGTACGCAGGGTCGCGAGGTGGTTGGCGAGGCCGCCGATGGTCGGCGCGTAGGAGCGTTCGTTGTCGTTGACGACGATGATGAGCGGCCGGTCCTTGGCGGCGGCGATGTTGTTCAGCGCCTCCCAGGCCATCCCGCCGGTCAGCGCCCCGTCGCCGATGACCGCGACGACATGGCCGCCGTCGCCCCGTACCTGCACCGCCTTGGCGAGGCCGTCCGCCCAGCCGAGCGCGGTGGAGGCGTGGCTGTTCTCCACGATGTCGTGCTCGGACTCCTCCCGCGACGGATAGCCGGACAGACCGCCCTTGCCGCGCAGCTTGGAGAAGTCCTGCCGGCCGGTGAGCAGCTTGTGCACATAACTCTGGTGGCCGGTGTCCCAGACCAGCCGGTCCACGGGAGAGTCGAAGACCCGGTGGAGCGCGATCGACAGCTCCACCACACCCAGGTTGGGGCCCAGATGGCCGCCGGTACGGGCCACCGCGTGGACCAGGAACTCCCTGATCTCCTCGGCCAGTTCGGCCAGTTCCTCCTCGGCCAGCACTTTGACATCGCGCGGCCCCCGAATCGTCTCCAGGATCGTCACGCCGGGCCCCCTCTCGGTCGGTGCCTCAACTCGCGCTCGACTGCTTGCCTTTCAAGGACGGGCTTTCAAGGACGGGCTTTCAGGAGACGGTCACGGCGGGTTCGCCGGACTCCACGCCGTCCTTCTCCATCTGTTCGGCGATCTTCATGGCCTCGTCGATCAGCGTCTCGACGATCTTCGACTCGGGTACGGTCCTGACGACTTCGCCCTTGACGAAGATCTGCCCCTTGCCGTTGCCGGAAGCGACCCCGAGGTCCGCCTCCCGCGCCTCGCCCGGCCCGTTCACGACACACCCCATGACGGCCACGCGCAGCGGGACCTCCATGCCGTCGAGTCCGGCGGTCACCTCGTCGGCCAGCTTGTAGACGTCGACCTGGGCGCGGCCGCAGGACGGGCAGGAGACGATCTCGAGGCGGCGCTGCTTGAGCCCGAGGGACTGAAGGATCTGCAGACCCACCTTGACCTCCTCGGCAGGGGGCGCCGACAGCGAGACCCGGATGGTGTCACCGATGCCTTCGGACAGCAACGCACCGAACGCGACGGCGGACTTGATCGTCCCCTGGAAGGCCGGACCGGCCTCCGTCACCCCGAGGTGCAGCGGGTAGTCGCAGGCGGCGGCGAGCTGCCGGTACGCCTGGATCATCACGACCGGGTCGTTGTGCTTGACCGAGATCTTGATGTCGCGGAACCCGTGCTCCTCGAAGAGCGACGCCTCCCACAGCGCCGACTCCACCAGCGCCTCGGGCGTCGCCTTGCCGTACTTCTTCAGCAGACGCGCATCCAGCGACCCGGCGTTGACGCCGATACGGATCGGAGTGCCGGCCGCGGCGGCGGCCTGCGCGATCTCGCGCACCTTGTCGTCGAACTGCTTGATGTTCCCGGGGTTTACGCGGACCGCCGCACAGCCCGCGTCGATCGCCGCGAACACGTACTTCGGCTGGAAGTGGATGTCCGCGATCACCGGGATCTGTGATTTGCGGGCGATGGTCGCGAGCGCGTCCGCGTCGTCCTGCGTGGGGCAGGCGACGCGGACGATCTCACAGCCGGACGCGGTCAGTTCGGCGATCTGCTGCAGCGTCGCGCCGATGTCCGAGGTCCGTGTGGTCGTCATCGACTGCACGGACACCGGGGCGTCCCCGCCGACGGCCACCGGACCGACCTGGATCTGCCGGGACCGGCGCCGCTCGACGAGCTGCGCCGGCACCGACGGCATCCCGAGCGCCACGGGCTCCATCACGTCACCCGCGGTTCCCGGAGACGGTCTCGCGCATCGCCCGCAGCGACTCCTTGAGGGAGCCCATGGTGGCGAGGACGGCGGTCGGCTCGTAGCCGCAGTGCGCCATGCAGTTGGCGCAGCGCGGGTCCTTGCCGCGGCCGTACTTGTCCCAGTCGGTCTCCTCGATCAGCTCCCGGTACGTCGGCACGTACCCGTCGCTCATCAGGTAGCAGGGCCGCTGCCAGCCGAACAGCGAGTAGTTCGGGATCGCCCAGGCCGTGCACGGGAAGTCGACCTTGCCCTCGAGGAAGTCGAGGAACAGCGGCGAGTGGTTGAGCCGCCAGCGCCGCCGGTTCCCGCCCGCGAAGGCCTTCTTGAACAGCTCACGGGTCTGTTCCACGCCGAGGAAGTGCTCCTGGTCGGGCGCCTTCTCGTAGGCGTACGCGGGCGACAGCATCATCTCGTCGACCTGGAGGTCGTCGTTGAGGTAGTTGAGCACCTCGATGATGGTCTGCGGGGTGTCCGTGTTGAAGAAGGTCGAGTTGGTGGTCACACGGAAGCCGCGCTTCTTGGCCTCCTTGATGGCCGCCACCGCCTCGTCGAACACCCCCTCCTTCGCGACGGATTCATCGTGCCGCTCCCGCATTCCGTCGATGTGCACGGCGAAAGCGAAATAGGGAGAGGGCTTGAATTTGTCCATCTTCTTACGGAGCAGCATCGCGTTGGTGCAGAGGAAGACGTACTTCTTCTTCGCCACCAACTGCCGCACGATCTCGTCGATCTGCGGGTGCATCAGCGGTTCGCCGCCGGCGATCGACACCATCGGCGCACCGGATTCGAGCACCGCGCCCACGGCCTGGGCCACGGGCATCCGCTGCTTGAGCACGCCGGCCGGGTGCTGGATCTTGCCGCAGCCCTCACAGGCGAGATTGCACGCGTACAACGGCTCGAGCTCCACGATCAGCGGGAACTTCTCCCGCTTACGGAGTTTCTGCTCGGCAAGATATGTCGCGACCTTGATGGACTGTCGAAGGGGCATGGCCATCTGGCTCACCTCCGGGGGAGCAGCAAAGAACGGTGCCATTCATAGAAAGCGGGAAGTACCGAACGAAGAACGCGGAAAGCTGATATTCCACCGCGCACCGTGCTGATACGGACCAGTTCATGTTCCGGGGCGTCCACGACCACCCGGACGGCCGCAACGGGGTGCGAGCCCCCGGCGCGGGCGGTGTGCAGGGTCGCGGCGGACTCCATGTCCACCGCGATCGAGCCCTTGGCGAGCAGCTCGGCGCGTTCGTGTCCGCGCACGACATGGGCGGAGCCGGTGAGCGGACCGGTGTGCACGGTCCGCCCGGGTACCGCTTTGACCAGCTCCTTCACCAGCAGCTCCGTCCCCTCGCAGGGCGTGCTGCCGCGGTCGTCGACCGTGTGCTCGGCCACGACCAGATCGCCCGGGTGCATCCCGGGCGCGAGCCCGGCGCAGAAGCCGGTGGCGATCACGGCGGCACCGCGCAGCCCACGGTCGGCGAGCGTGCGGCCGACCGCGCGCTCGGCGGCCTTCGGCCCCATACCGGTGCGCAGTACGGTGACCGGTCCCGCGGCTCCGCTGCGGTCGCCGCTGCGCAGGGCCAGCTTCTCGATGCCCAGCGCGCAGGCGATGAGCAGCGGCGGCAGCGGTTCGTGCATGGCGCTCATCAACCCCCCTCGTGCCCTTGGCCGTTCAGATAACGACCGAGTGCGGTGAGCGGGAACACCTGCCGGTACAGGTGGTAGTTGATCGAGAAGTCCCAGGGGAAGCCCGTGCCGGTGAAGTACGGCTCGTCCCAGCCGCCGTCCGCCCGCTGCGTCTCGGCGAGCCACGCGATGCCGCGCTCCACCGCCTTGGACTCCCGCTCCCCCGCCGCGAGCAGCGCGAGCAGCGCCCAGGCGGTCTGCGACGCGGTGGACTCGCCGCGCGCGACCCAGGACTCGTCCACGTACGACCGGAGGTCCTCGCCCCAGCCGCCGTCGTCGTTCTGCACCGACTCCAGCCAGTCCACGGCCCTGCGGATCGCCGGGTGCGCGGCGGGTAGTCCTGCGGCCACCAGGGCGGGGACCACTGACCCGGTGCCGTACAGGTAGTTGACGCCCCAGCGGCCGAACCAGGCGCCGCTGGCCTCCTGTTCGGCGAGCAGCCAGGTGATGCCGCGCCGGGTGCGCGGATCGTGTGCCTTGCCCTCGCCCGCGAGGAACTCGACGACGTGGGCGGTGACATCGGCGGACGGCGGGTCGATGACCTCACCGAAGTCGCAGAACGGCAGCCGGTTGGGGAACGGGCTGGTGTTGTCCACGTCGAACGCGGCCCAGGCGCCGTTCTTGGACTGCATCCCGTACGTCCAGGTCGTGGCCCGCTTCACGGCGGCGTCCACCCTCGCGGGGTCGGGGTGCCGGACACGGCGCAGCGCGAGGGCGACCTCGGCGGTGTCGTCGATGTCCGGGTAGTTGTCGTTGTGGAACTCGAACGCCCAGCCACCGGGCGCCAGTTGCGGCCTGCGCACCGACCAGTCACCCGGCCGCGCGATCTCCTCGGCCAGCATCCAGTCGGCGGCCTTCACCAGGGCCGGATGGTCGGCGGGCAGCCCCGCGTCGGCCAGGGCGATGACGGCCAGGCACGTGTCCCATACGGGCGACTGGCAGGCCTCGATCATCCGGGCGCCGTCCTCGCGCCACACCGCGAACCGGTCGAGGGAGGCGAGACCTTCGCGCAGTACGGGATGGTCGAGGTCGTAGCCGAGCAGATGCAGGGCGATCACGGAGTACACGGCGGGCGGCTGGATCCCACCCCAGCAGCCGTCGTTCTCCTGCCGCTCGACGATCCACCGCCCGGCCGAGCGCATCGCCATCCGCCGCAGACCCGGCACGGCCACCTTGTGATACGTGTGCAGCACCTTGTCGAGCCGCTGGAACACCCCGTCCCAACTGGCCACAGGGGCAAGGGGCTTGTGCGGGTTGGGGTCGCGGGAGTCGGTGTGCAGCTCGTCCAGCGCGAAGGGCGCGGGGCACACCGGGCGCTTGGCGGAGACGATGGTGAGCGGCACGATGGTCTGCCGCGCCCAGCAGCCGAAGTCGTAGATGTTGAGCGGGAACCACTTCGGGAAGTAGATGAGCTCCGGCGGGAGTTCGGGCAGGTCGTCCCACTTCCACCAGCCGAACAGCGCAAGCCAGATCCGTGTGAACACGCGCGCGGAGGCGATCCCGCCCTGGGCGCGGATCCAGGCGGAGGCCTTGGCCATGTGCTCGGCCTCGGGATCGTCACCGGCGAGCCGCAGCGCGACATAGGCCTCGACCGTGGTGGACAGCTCACCGGGTCCGCCGTAGAAGGTGGCCCATGTGCCGTCCGCGCGCTGCTCGCCCCGGATGAACAATGCCGAGGCCTGCGTGGTCTTCTCGTCCCGGATGCCAAGGAACTGACGGAGCAGCAGGTCCTCGGCGTCCATCGTCACATTGGTCTCGAGATCGCCCTTCCACCACCCCTCGTCGTCCTGGTGGTCGAGCAGATACTCGATCGCGCGCTGATTGGCCTGGAGCGCCCCGTCGAGCGCGGCAGGCGTGCGGACGGATTCGCTGGCCGCGGGAGCGTCGGGCGGGATCGCCCCGGCGCTTCCGTCGGTCGTCGCTGTCATGGCTTCCCCTTACGTGCAGTTTCGACTTCTGCTGTGCTGGGGTTCGCCGTCGGCCGATGCCTTGACCGCTGGGTCAGTGCACCGGCCGGCGACTGCGAGTCATATGAGGGCCCGAGGATCTGCGCTGCTCTTGTCGATGGCGATCATCTCTTCCGTACGACGACGAAGTCGGCGAGCGCGGCGAGCTGGGCCCTGACCCGCTCCGGCATGGCGACACTCTCGATCGCCTGGAGGGCGATCGTGTGCTGCCTGCGGGCCTCCGCGGCGGTCCACTCGCGGCCGCCCGCCTTCTCGATGAGCGCGGCGCGGTGCGCGAACTCCGCCTCGGAGAAGTTCTCGAAGTCGTTCGCCTTGGCATCGGCGGCGAGCAGCCGCCCGAGCTCCTCCGACGCGGGCCCGCCGGCGGCGAGCGCGGCCACCACCGGCAGGGACTTCTTGCGCTGGCGCAGATCGCTCCAGGTCTGCTTGCCGGTGGCCTCGGGGTCGCCCCAGATGCCGAGCAGGTCGTCGACGGCCTGGAAGGCGAGACCGAGGTGGTAGCCGTACTTCTCGAGAGTGTCTGCGGTCTTGTCGTCCGCGCCGCCGAGCACCGCGCCGATGGAGACGGCGCAGGCGAGCAGCGCGCCCGTCTTGTTGCCCTCCATCTCCAGGCATTCCTCGACGGTGACCCGCTCGCGGTGCTCGTAGGAGATGTCCTGGGCCTGACCGTCGATCAGCGCGCGCGTGGCGGCGGTGAGGCGGCGGGTGGCGCGTCCGGCCTCGACGGTGTCGAGTTCGAGCAGCACCTCGTTGGCCAGCGCGAACAGCGCGTCGCCGACGAGGATGGCCTGCGCCGGGCCGTGCACCTTCCACACGGTGTCGCGGTGGCGGCGCTGCTCGTCGCCGTCCATCAGGTCGTCGTGCAGGAGCGAGAAGTTGTGCACCAGCTCGACGGCGACCGCGCCGGGGACACCCACCTCGGGCGCCGCGCCCGCC
Source organism: Streptomyces mesophilus (assembly GCF_040300965.1). Classification (GTDB taxonomy): domain Bacteria; phylum Actinomycetota; class Actinomycetes; order Streptomycetales; family Streptomycetaceae; genus Streptomyces; species Streptomyces mesophilus_A. The sequence continues at coordinate 9,356 of NZ_JBEPEW010000098.1, forward strand.
GCCTCGGCGGAGAGCAGCGCGAGCGCGGGACGTACCGCCTTGCCGCCGTCGCCGTCGGAGGGCCGGCCCTCGGCGTCGATCCACCCGAAGTGGTACGCGGCGACCGTGTCCATCGGCGGCGCGAGCCGGTCGACGGCGGCGCGCAGCACCGGCGTGGCCAACGTCCGGCCACGCTCGAGCAGCGCCGTCACGTCGGCGGCGTCCCCCTGCCCGTGGTCGGCGGCCGTTGCGGCCGAAGGCTCAGTCGGCACTGTCTCTCCTCTGGTTCCGGTGGTGGTGCTGGTACTCATGCCGCCTCCTCGAACAGGTGGTCCTGGGGGCGGCCGAGTGTGCCGAGTGCGGCGCGTGCGGCCGCTGCGCCGCTGCGGACGGCGCTCTCCATGGTCGCGGGCCACCCGGTGGCGGTCCACGCGCCGGCCAGATACAGGCCGGGAGCTCTGGTGCGCGGTCCTGGCCGCAGCCGGCCCACGCCCGGCGTGGGGGCGAAGGTGGCGGTGCGCTCGCGCGTCACGAAGAAGTCGCGCACCCCGGCGCCGCGGGCGGCCGGCAACAGCCGCTCCAGCTCGGGCAGATACCTTTCGCGCAGCTCGGCCACGGGCGCGTCGATCTCGTTGTGCGCAATGGACTGCGAGACGGCGAGGTACTGGCCGCCGCCGTCGAGCCCGGAGGCGTCCGTGCGGTCGAACACCCACTGCACGGGGGTGCCGAGCGCGGCGAAGAAGGGCTGCCTGAGCACCTTGCGGTCGTAGATCACATGCAGGTTGAGGATCGGCGCGGTGCCGATCTCGAGGAGCTGGTCCTTGGCGTCGAGCGCACCGTCGGGCAGCAGTTCATGGGCCTCGCGCTGCGGTACGGCGAGGACGATCGTTTCGGCGTCGATCTCCTCGCTGTCGGTGCGCACGCGCCAACTTCCCTCGTCCGTACGGGAGATGCCCGCGACCTTGGCGCGCAGCTCCGTGCGTACACCGGACTTGTCGAGCGCCTCACGGGCGAGCCGGTCGTGCAGGTCGCCGAGCGGGACGCGGGCCCAGCCGATGTCGGCGGCGCCCGGCTCGGAGAGCAGCCCGGTCTTGAACACCATGGCGGCGAGGCCGAGCGAGGAGTCCCCTGCGACCGCGTTCAGGGTGGCGATGCCCACCAGGTCCCACAGCGCCTCGATGGCGCGCGCGGACTGTCCGTGGCGGGCCAGCCAGCTGCCGAAGTCCTCGTCGTCGAGGGCGGGGTCGGCGAGGTCGAGCGCCTTGAGCGCGAGGGCGGCGCGGCCGACCTTGGCGCGCTCGGCCAGCGAGAGATGCGGATACGTGGCGAGGCTGCGGGCCAGATGCAGCGGTACGGGCAGCCCCGCGCGCCGCAGCCGGCCCAGCCGGGGGCTGGGGGTCGCGACGTCGAGCACCGGTACGTCGAGCCGGTCCTGCAGAGGTGCGAGCGCGGCGCCGTCCACGCGGTCGAGAAACCAGCGGTACGCCGTACAGCAGCGCAGGTAGACGTGCTGGCCGTTGTCCACGGTGAGGTCGCCGCGCCGGAACGAGAAGGCGAGGCCGCCGAGGCGGGGCCGGCCTTCGAGCAGGGTGACGTTCAGGCCGGCGTCGGCGAGACCGAGTGCCGCGGTGATGCCGGCGAGTCCGCCGCCGACCACCACGGCAGAACGGCGCGCGACGCCGTCGGCCTGCGCTTCCTGCGCGGTCATACGCCCTCCCCCGCGGCCTTGCCCGGGATGAACTCCTGGTGGGTCATCTCAGTCAGGGACGCCGATCGCCAGTGGAGGGTTGCTTGCCGCTTGGGGGGATTTGCCCGGGCATCGTAAGGGATGCGGGCATCGGTCGGGATGCTGAGGCACACCCCGTACAAACAGCGAGGAGCCCTCATGGTCACGCCCGCCTCCCGGCGGATGTGTGCCGGGCGATGCTGCGGGCGTCGAAACCGGACAGACCGCGGACCGCGACGTAGGCCTTTTCGCGTCCGGGCAGCGAGACCCGCCCGCGCAGCACGGCTTCGGGGTCGCGCTCGATACGGTCCAGCAGACGGCGGTAGATGCCGGCCATCGCGGCCACGCAGGCGCCGCTGCGGCGGTCGAGCATCGGCAGCAGCCGGTAGCCCTCGGCGAACAGGGCGCGGGCCCGGCGCACTTCGAAGTGGACGAGCCCCGCGAAGTCCGATCCGGCCGGCGGCTCGGCGGAGGCGAACCCGGCCGAGCAGCCGAACTTGGCGAGATCGTCGGCGGGAAGGTAGGTACGGCCACCTTCGGCATCCTCGCGAACATCCCTGAGGATGTTGGTGAGTTGAAGGGCAAGGCCCAGCGTGTCGGCGTACTCCGAGGCGCGTTCCGTGTACCGCGCGCCGGGCGCGGTGCCGAACACGCCGAGCGACAGGCGGCCGATGGCGCCCGCGACACAGCGGCAGTAGACCTTGAGGTCGTCCCAGGTCTCGTAGGTCTCGCCGCGGACATCCATGAGGACGCCGTCGATCAGCTCGTCGAGCCCGTCGAGCGGGATCGGGAAGGCACGTGCGGCGTGGGCGAGCGCGACACCCACCGGGTCGGTGTCGTCCTCGTCGACGCGGCCTTCGCGGATACGGTCGAGCAGCTCACGGGTCTCTTCGAGACGGAGCTGCTTGACCTCGGGCGGGAGCGCACCGTCCCCGATGTCGTCGACGCGGCGCGAGAACGCGTAGAGCGCGGACATCGCGCGTCTCTTGGGCGTGGGCAGCAGCCGGATCCCGTAGGCGAAATTGCGCGCCTGCTGTCCGGTGACGGCCTCGCAGTAGCTGTACGCGGCGAGCACCGGGGCGCCGGCGGCGATGTTCCCTTCCACGGCCTCGATCACCCCTCTCCACGGTCGGGTCGCAGGACTGCGCCCACCTCACGAAGGAGCCGGCGCTTGGTGGGCTTGGGCGGTCCGGGGAGCACGTCGTACTCGGCGGCGGCGATGGCGCGCAGGGCCGCCCGTCCCCCGGCGACGAAGCCGGCGAGCAAGAGCTTGAGCCTGCCGTGGACGCTACCCACGAGCGGGGTGCCTTCATTCAGGAGGTCCCGGGCACGTTCTGCTTCGTATGCGATCAGTGAGCGCACCGCGGCGCCCGCGTGCGGGCGTGCCAGGTCGGACTCCTGCACCGAGCAGCGCTTCATGTCCTCGGCCGGCAGATAGATCCGGTCGCGGGCGAGATCCTCGGAAACGTCCTGGAGATGTTCGACGATCTGCAGCGCGGTGCACACGGCGTCCGAGCGGCGCACGCGCTCGGGGGTCTCGGTGCCGGTGACGGCGAGGACCAGGCGGCCGACCGGATTGGCGGAGAGTTCGCAGTACGCGAGGAGGTCGTCGTACGTCTCGTAGCGGCTCACCAGCTGGTCCTGGCGGTTCGCGGCGATCAGGCCGAGGAACGGCTCGGGGGTCAGCGCGCGGCGGCGGACGGTGGGCTGCAGCCGCTGGAGCAGCGGATGGCCGGGGCGGCCGTCGAAGACCTTGTGCAGGTCCGTCTCGAAGGCGTCCAGCATGGCGACGCGGTCGTCGCTCCGCCCGGGGTCGAGGCCGAGGGCCAGGGCGTCGGCGCCGCCGGGGGCCAGGTCGCCGTCACCGATGTCGTCGACGAGACGGGCGAATCCGTAGACCGCCATCAGGTCCTCGCGCCAGGCCCTGGGCAGAAAGAACGGGGCCACCGGAAAGTTCTCGTCGGCGGCCTTGTCCAGCGTCGCCCGCTCCTGGACGTCCGCAGAGCGCCTCATCGGCCGCCGCCCGCCCGGGGAAGGGGCGAAGGGACGGCAAAACGCTGTCGGAGCTGGGAGTTTTCCGTAGCCATGGCCGTCACTCTCCCGTTCTACACTGCCGACCCAATTCACCCTATTTCGGACACGCCGCCCGACTGATCCAGCTTACGTTGTACAGCGCCGGGCGGAATGCCGGGGTGTTCTGCACATCACAACAACGCACCTATTCGTGTCAACCTTCCTCACAGGTAAGGAAGTTGACCAGGAATTGACCTCGTCACCCGGTCTCACGGGACTACGCAACCCGTGACGCGAGGGAGCCCCGCCGGGGTTCCGGCGGGGCTCCCTTGCGTTCGAACGGCTACTTGCCGGTGAACTTCTCGTACTCCTTGAGGACCTCTGCGGTCGGCCCGTCCATCCGCAGCTCTCCGCGTTCGAGCCACAGGACCCGGTCGCAGGTGTCGCGGATGGACTTGTTGTTGTGGCTGACCAGGAAGACCGTGCCGGCCTCCTTGCGCAGCTCCCGGATCCGCGCCTCGGAGCGCTTCTGGAAGGCGCGGTCACCGGTGGCGAGGGCCTCGTCGATCATGAGGACGTCGTGGTCCTTGGCGGCGGCGATGGAGAAGCGCAGCCGCGCCGCCATGCCGGAGGAGTAGGTGCGCATCGGCAGGGTGATGAAGTCGCCCTTCTCGTTGATGCCCGAGAAGTCGACGATCCCCTGGTAGCGCTCCCTGATCTGCTCGCGGGTCATGCCCATCGCGAGCCCGCCGAGTATGACGTTGCGCTCGCCGGTGAGGTCGTTCATCAGCGCCGCGTTCACACCGAGCAGCGAGGGCTGGCCGTCGGTGTAGACCTTGCCCTTCTCGGCGGGCAGCAGGCCGGCGATGGCCCGCAGGAGCGTGGACTTGCCGGAGCCGTTGGAGCCGATCAGGCCGATGGCCTCGCCCCGGTACGCGGTGAAGGAGACGCCCCGTACCGCGTGCACCTTGCGTACGCCGCGCTCCTCGCCGCGCTTGATGATGCGGCTCAGGGCCGCGGTCGCGCTGCCCTTGCCGCTCCTGGCGCCGTTGACGCGGTAGACGATGTGCAGCTCGTCCGCGATGACGGTGGGGATGTGGGTGTCGTTCCGCTGCTCAGCCACGGCCGTAGCGCTCCTCTGCCTTCCAGAAGTACACGAAGCCGATGACGCCGGTGACGACCGCCCAGCCGAGCGCGAGGGCCCAGACGTGCGGAGGCAGCGGGTTGTAGGCGGTGATGCCGTCGATCAGCGCGTACCGCATCAGGTCCATGTAGACCGCTGCCGGGTTGGCGAGCAGCACGTCGGCGACCCAGGACGGGGCGTGCGCCTTCGCCAGCATCGGGGCCAGCGGGAACATCACGCCGGACGCGTACATCCAGGTGCGCAGCACGAACGGCATCAGCTGTGCGAGGTCGGGCGTCTTGCTGCCCATCCGCGCCATGATCATCGAGAGGCCCACGTTGAAGGCGAACTGGAGCACCAGGGCCGGAATGATCAGCAGCCACGACAGGTCCGGGTAGTGCCCGAAGCCGATGAGGATCGCGAACAGCACGAGCATCGAGAACATCAGCTGCTGGAGCTGCTGGAGCGAGAACGAGATCGGGAGCGAGGCGCGCGGGAAGTGCAGCGCGCGCACCAGACCGAGGTTCCCCGAGATGGACCGTACGCCCGCCATCACCGAGCTCTGCGTGAAGGTGAAGACGAAGACGCCGGTCACGAGGAACGGCACGTACATGTCGTTGCCCATGCCGCCCCGGCCGCCGAGCAGCAGGCCGAAGATGAAGAAGTAGACCGCGGCATTGAGCAGCGGCGTCGCCACCTGCCACACCTGGCCCAGCTTGGCCTGGCTGTACTGCGCGGTCAGCTTGGCCTGCGAGAACGCGAGGATGAAGTGGCGCCGGGTCCACAGCTGGCGGACGTACTCCAACAGCCCGGGCCGGGCGCCGCTCTGGCTCAGGCCGTACTTCGCGGCCAGTTCGGCACGCGAGAGCCGATCGTCCGGGGACTCCTGCCCCAAAGACGCTGTCACGGTGACACCGCCGTCATGCGTCGTCTCACTCACAAGTGGAAACTTTCGTCTTCTTGAATGCGCCGGGGGTTTCGCGCACAGGCGAGTACGTCGGCCGGCCTGGGTCCGGGGGGTCCCCGGGAAAACGCGGTCGGCCCGAATGTTCTCAGACACGAGCTTGTCAGATGACAGGAGGTCGGCCCAGTCGGGTCAGCCGCCATACCGTCCGCCACTTCATGGGGTGCCGCGGACCGCAGGGCGTCCGCAAACCCTCCTTGAAGCCGCCGAACCACGCCCTGAGCGCGGGCCGTGAGGGCCTGCGCAGCAACGTGAGCAGCATCCACAGGCCCAGGTAGACCGGGACCAGGGGCGCCGGCAGATTGCGCCGGGCCAGCCAGACGCGGTTGCGGGCGACCATCCGGTGATAGACCGCGTGCCGCGAGGGCGCCGTGGTCGGGTGGTACAGGACCATGTCCGCGCGGTAGTCGATCATCCAGCCGGCGTCGAGGGCCCGCCAGGCAAGATCGGTCTCCTCGTGCGCGTAGAAGAACGCGTCGGGCAGGCCGCCGACCTCGGCGAAGACCTTGGTACGTACGGCATTGGCACCGCCGAGGAAGGTCGTGACCCGCGAGCTGCGCATCGGGTCGGACGCCCGCAGGCGCGGTACGTGCCGCCGCTGGGTCTCGCCGGTGTCGGGGTCGGCGATCCGGAAGCTGATGATGCCGAGCTCCGGATCGGCGGCGAAGGCTCGGCGGCACAGCTGGGCCGTGTCCTGCCGGGCCAGCAGACCGTCGTCGTCGAGGAACAGCAGGATGTCGATGTCCTTGCCGTTCTTGCCGAAGGCCTCGATGCCGACGTTGCGGCCGCCGGGGATGCCGAGGTTCTCGGGCAGTTCCACGGTGCGCACGCCCGCGGGGACCTCGGGCACGGGCGAGCCGTTGCCGACGACGACCACCTCGATCCGGTCGCCTTCCTGCTTGGCGACCGAATCGAGCAGCGCACGGAGCTCGTCGGGCCGGTTGCCCATCGTGATGATGACGGCACCGACCTTCAGTCGCTCGGCCTCGACGGTCACTTCAGCCTGCTCGAGGCCAGGATGGACACCAGGTGCAGCAGCGTCTGGAGCAGCGCGATGCCCGCGAGAACGGCGACACCGAGACGCGAGAAGAACAGGTCGCCGCGCGCCGAGTCCACGATCGCGAGGACCAGGATCAGGAGCGAGGCCTCGATGCCGAGCACCAGGCGGTGGAACTTCAGCGCGGACGCGGCCCTGCGGGCCAGCGCCATCCCGGAGGAGCGGATCTCGCTGGCCGCCTCCTGGACCACGGGCTTGCCGGCCTGGTGCCGGGCCACACCGACCAGGTCCGTCTCGGCCTTGATCAGGATGGCGCCGAGCGCGGCGAGCGTGCCGAGGAAGGCCCACAGCCAGTCGATCCGGCCCTCGCCCCAGATGTCCGCGGCCCGCAGACCGAAGCCGACCAGGACGGCGGCGTCGCAGAGGTACGCGGCGACGCGGTCGAGGTAGACACCGGCGAGCGAGTACTGCTTCTTCCAGCGGGCCAGTTCGCCGTCGACGCAGTCGAAGAGGAGGTAGAGCTGCACCATGACCACACCGAGCACCGCACCCCAGATACCGGGGACGAGCAGCGCGGGGGCGGCGAGGGCGCCGGCGAGGGTCATCACATAGGTCACCTGGTTCGGGGTGACCTTCGTGTTCACCAGGTGCCGGTCCACCCGCAGCGAGATCTCGCGCATGTAGAGCCGGCCGGCCCAGTGCTCGCCGCTGCGGCGGTCCTTCACCCCGGCGGGGTGAACGACCGGGCGCAGTTCAGCTACCGATGGCTTTTGCATAGTCGGCGTAGGCGTCCTTGATCTGATCGGCGTTGTAGTCGAGGTGCTCGAGGATCGTGTAGCGGCCGGGGCGGGTCTGCGGCGCGAAGAGCACCGCCTCGACCAGATCCTGGCTGCTGAAGCCCATCTCGTCCGCGAGCACGGGCAGTCCGTGGCGGCGCAGCGTCTGGGCCATCTCGCCGGCGGTCTCCAGGTCTCCCCGCAGGAACGTGGCGAAGGCGCCGCCGAATCCGCACTGCTCGCCGTGGAGCGCGTTGCGCTTGGGGAAGAGCAGGTCGAAGGCGTGGCTGATCTCGTGACAGGCCCCTGAGGCGGGCCGCGAGTCGCCCGCGACCGACATGGAGAGCCCGCACATCACCAGGGATTCGGCCAGCACGGTCAGGAAGGCGTCGTCGCCCACACCGCCCGGATGCCGCAGCACCGCATGGGCGGACTGCCGGGCCATGGAGGCGGCCAGACCGTCGACGAGTTCACCGTTGACCTTGTTGGACAGCTCCCAGTCGGCGACGCAGGAGATCTTGCAGATCACATCGCCGACGCCCGCGCGCACGAAGCGGACGGGGGCGTCCCGGATCACGTCGAGGTCGATGACCACGCCGATCGGGCTCGGTACCCCGTACGAACCGCGGCCCGCGTCGTTGTCGAGCGTCGCGACCGGGGAGCACAGTCCGTCGTGCGCGAGGTTGGTCGCCACGGCGACCAGCGGGAGACCCACACGGGCCGCCGCGTACTTCGCGCAGTCGACGACCTTGCCGCCGCCGAGCGAGACCAGGGCGTCGTAGCGCCCGGCCTTCTTGACCGCGTCGGCAAGCGCGATGGCGCCGTCGAGCGTGCCGTCGGCCTGGCTGAACCACTGCGCGCCCGGGAACAGCGGGGCGAAGCGCTCCTGGAGCGCCTTGCCGGACCCGCCGCTGACGGCGAACGCGAGCTTTCCGGTGGGGGCGATGCGCTGGTCGGTCAGGATCGTCGGCAGATCGTCCAGCGCGCCCGCCCGGATGTCGACGACAACTGGGCTCGGCATCAGCCGGGTCAGTACTGGCACGCGATCTCCCGGCCCTTGGCGAGGTCGTCGTGGTTGTCGATCTCGACCCACTTCACGTCACCGATGGGGGCCACGTCGATCTTGAAACCGCGGTTCACGAGCTCCTGGTAGCCGTGCTCGTAGAACTGCTGCGGGTCGGCCTCGAAGACCGTCTTGAGGGCGTCGGCCAGCTCGTCGGCCGCCTCGCCCTCGATGAGGGTGAGACCGATGTACTCGCCGGAGGCCTCCGCCGGGTCCATCAGCTTGGTGATCTTCGTCATGCCCTTCTCGGCGTCGACGACGACCTTCATCTCCTCGTCCGCGAGGGACTTCACCGTGTCGATGGCGAGGATGATCTTCTTGCCGTCACCGCGGGCGGCGAGCAGCGTGTGCTCGACGGAGACCGGGTGCACGGTGTCGCCGTTGGCGAGGATCACGTCGTGCTTGATCGCGTCGCGGCCGCACCACAGGGAGTAGGCGTTGTTCCACTCCTCGGCCTTGTCGTTGTCGATCAGGGTGAGCTTCAGGCCGTACTTCGCCTCGAGCGCCGCCTTGCGCTCGTAGACGGCCTCCTTCTTGTAGCCCACGATGATCGCGACCTCGGTGAGACCGATCTCGGCGAAGTTGCCGAGGGTCAGGTCGAGGATGGTGGTGTCACCATCGACGGGCACCAGCGCCTTGGGCAGGGTGTCCGTGTACGGACGCAGACGCCGTCCGGCGCCTGCCGCAAGGACGAGGCCGATCATGCGGGTTCTCCTTCGTCGTGTACGGCGGGTGCGCCCTGACGTGCGGCGATCACCCAGAAGCGGATGCTCTCGACGAGCACCACCAAGGCCACTGCCACGGCGAGAACCGTGAGCGCGACCGAGAAGTCCTGTGCGGACAGAAGAGCCGCCGCGACCGCGACGACGAGCGTCCTTCCCTCTTGCCCGCCGATGGCCCGCACGAGCCAGGTCGGGGGCGCGCCGGTGCCGCCGCGGATGCGGTACACCGTGTCGTAGTGATGGTAGGCGACCGCGGCCACCAGGCCGAAAGCCGCCGGAAGGGCTCCGTTCACGTCCGCGTGCGCGGCGAGCACCAGGACCGCGCCGTATTCGGCGGCCCGGAAGACCGGCGGGACCATCCAGTCCAAGGGGCCGGTGAGCGGCGCGGAGAGCGCGAGGCCGGAGAGGACCACGTAGAAGACCGCACCGACGATGATCGCGGTCGCGTTCCCGGTCCACACGTTCGCGATCAGGGCGCCGGCGCCGATCAGCGCGAGGATCAGCGGCGCGTACGGCATCGTGCGGCCGCCGCTGTTTGCGCGGACCTTGGCCACGTACGAGGCCAGGGCACCGTTGTCGGCGAGGTCGGCCAGCGCCCGGGCCGCACGGTCCGTGCGCTGCGCCTTGCGCGTCAGCGACCGCAGCACGCGGCCGGCCGTCGTATAGAGGGCCGCGAAGGCGCAGCCGATCAGCAGCACCACGAACGTGATCCGGGGAGTGGCCACCGCGGTCAGGATCGCTATCAGCGCCCACCGCTCGCCGATCGGCAGCACGATCATCCGCCGCAGCCACACTGTCCAGCCGACGCTGTCGAGCTTGTCGGAGAGCGCGGCGGTGGGGCTGGTGTTGGCGGTGGCGTCGTGGTTGGCCTCGTTGAACGAGAAGTCGACGACGTGCCGGCAGATCTGCAGGATCATCGCGCCGAGCGCCAGGGCCCATACGTCGTCGCCGCCCCGGGCGGCTCCGAGCGCGAGGCCCGCGTAGTAGGCGTACTCCTTGGCGCGGTCGAAGGTGGCGTCGAGCCAGGCGCCCATCGTCGAGTACTGCAGCGAGTAACGGGCGAGCTGCCCGTCGGTGCAGTCCAGGACGAACGAGAAGATCAGCAGCACACCGGCGGCGACGAAGCCCCAGCGCTCACCGGTGGCGGCGCAGCCGGCCGCGATGAGCGCGGTGATCAGCGAGGCCGTGGTGACCTGGTTCGGGGTGAGTCCCCGGCGGGCGCACCAGCGGGCGATGTAGCGCGAGTACGGGCTGATGAAGTGTGTGGTGAAGAAGCCGTCGCGGGATTTCACGGCGGTACGGAGACGGACGGCCTCCTCGTCGACGGCGCCGACGGCCTGCCGGGCCTCGTTGCGCGCCTGCGGGTCGCCCGGGACCGTGGCGACGAGGGTGCCGAGTTCGGGGCGGTGGACTTCGGTGCCGTCCGCTTCGAGCGCGGCGGCCACGCGGTCCGCGAGCGTGTCCACCCGTACGACGGTGTCGCCGCCCTCCGCCCCGGTGGCCCGACGCACCGCGCGGCCGAGGGCGGGCAGGGCTTCGGGGAGCACGGCGACCGCGCCGGGCACGGCCGAAGCGCGGAAGCGGGGGTCGGTCAGGCCGAGGCGCAGCGCGTGCTGGTGACCGACGAAGCCCGCGTCGACGAGAGCGACCCGCTCATCGGCCGGTGCGGCGGCGAGCAGCGCGGCGGTGTCCGCCGGTGTGGACGCGACCCGCACGTCGAAACCCAGGGCCCGCAGATCGCCTTCGAGCGACGAGCCGGGTACCTGCGAGCCGGTGAGAATGGCGGTCGACAGACGAACTCACTCCTTGGGGGGCCGGCGCTCGGCGCCGGACGGCGTGCAGGTGGGGACCACCGGACCGACGGCCCGGGCGGCACGTCGGCTGAGGTTATCGGATGAATGGAAGCGGCCGTTCACCGCCCGTTCAGGACGTGATCATGGTGGACTGCAGCTGCACCGCCACCGCGTTCATCTTCCTTTATCCGGCCCGCAACTCACAAACCGCGCCGTCCGCGGCAGGACCGAGGCCGGAGCGCCGCAAGCCTCTGACCTGCGGAGCATTTGCCCAGGTCAGGGCACATGACAACGGTGTTCAGTGCAGCGTTGCAAGATACCCCCCACCCGTAGTTCACTGTGATCGCCGGCCCGCTGCGAGGGCCTGCTCCGCACCAGCGTCCGACGAAACTTTGAGAGGGAGGGCCGATGGGAGCCGGGCACGACCACGGGCACACAGGCACCAATTCGGGTGGCACGGTATCCGCCGCACATATGGGGCGGCTGCGTATCGCGCTGTGCATCACGCTCGGCATCATGGTCGTCCAGATCATCGGCGGCATCGCTGCGAACTCGCTCGCCTTGGTGGCCGACGCGGCCCATATGGCGACCGACGCCCTCGGGCTCGGGATGGCCCTGCTCGCGATCCACTTCGCCAACCGCCCGGCGAGCGTGAACCGCACCTTCGGCTACGCCCGCGCGGAGATCCTGGCGGCGCTCGCCAACTGTCTGCTGCTGCTCGGTGTCGGCGGTTTCGTGCTGTACGAGGCGGTCGAGCGCTTCTTCACCCCCGCCGACACCGACGGTGGTCTGGCGATCATCTTCGGTGTGATCGGCCTGGTGGCGAACCTGATCTCGATGTCGCTGCTGATGCGGGGACAGAAGGAGAGCCTGAACGTACGCGGGGCGTTCCTGGAGGTCCTCGCGGACGCGCTCGGCTCGGCCACGGTGATCGTCTCGGCGCTGATCATCCTGCTGACCGGCTGGACGGCCGCCGACCCGATCGCGTCGATCGTGATCGGCCTGATGATCGTGCCCCGCACGATCAAGCTCCTTCGCGAGACCCTGAACGTGCTCCTGGAGTCGGCGCCCAAGGGCGTCGACATGGAAGAGGTGCGCTCGCACATACTGGCGCTGCCGGGCGTCGAGGACGTGCACGATCTGCACGCCTGGACGATCACCTCGGGCATGCCGGTGCTCTCGGCGCATGTCGTGGTCAGCGCGGAGATGCTGGACTCGATCGGGCACGAGAAGCTGCTGCACGATCTGCAGGGGTGCCTCGGTGACCACTTCGACGTGGAGCACTGCACGTTCCAGCTGGAGCCGGGCGGGCATGCGGACCACGAGGCGAAGGTGTGCCACTGAGACACCCCTGCGGGACGGGGTTCAGGAGACGGCGCGGCGCACCAGTTCGGCCACCTGCTTCTCGACCGCGGGCGTCAGCTCGGTGATGGCGTACGACGTGGGCCACATCGTGCCGTCGTCGAGGTTGGCGACCTGCTCGAACCCGAGGGTGAGGTAGCGGACCTTGAACTTCGCGGCGGGCGTGATGAAGCAGAGGACCTTGCCGTTCCTGCCGTACGCGGGCATGCCGTAATACGTACGCGGGACGAGCTCCGGGCCGTTCTCCTTGATGATCTCGTGCAGCCGCTCGGCGATGGTCCGGTCGCTGCCGGTCATCTCCTCGATCTTCGCCCGCACGACGCCCTCGGGATCCGCCTTCTCGGCGGCCTTGAGCTCCTTGGCCCGCTCCTTCATGGCCGCGCGCTCCTCCTCGGAGAACCCGTCGTACGACTTCGCGGGGGCCTTCTTGGCGGCGGTCTTCTTCGCTGCGGTGGTCTTCGCTGCGGTGGTGGTCTTCTTCGCGGTGGCCATCGGAGTGCCTTTCGCTGCGGGCCGGCGTCTGTGACTCCAGGCTAGGAACCGGGACGGGTCGGTGGCTTCTTCAAAACTGCTTGATCATGGGGATATGGACAAGCGGCATGACAAGGAGAAACGCATGGGCACGGACTGGACCGTACGACCGGAGAAGCCGTCGGACCGTGCCGCGGTGCACGCGCTGAACGCGGCCGCCTTCGAGACCTCGATGGAGGCGGACCTGGTGGACGCGCTGCGCGAGGACGAGCAGGCGTGGATCGAGGGCCTGTCGTACGTGGCCGAGACGCCGGACGGGGAGCCGGCCGCGTACGCCTTGATCACCCGCTGCCTGGTCGACGAGGAGCCGGCCCTTGTGCTCGCTCCGGTGGCCACGCTGCCGAAGTACCAGCGGCAGGGCGCCGGTGCCGCGGTGATCGAAGCGGTGATCGAGGCGGCCCGCACGCGGGGGCAGGAGCGGCTGCTCACGGTCCTCGGCCACCCCGGGTACTACCCGCGCTTCGGTTTCACCCGGGCCTCGCAGTTCGGCGTGCGGCCGGGGTTCGAGGTGCCCGACGAGGCGATGATGGCGATGGTCCTCGAGGGCGAGGGTCCGGTCCCCGCGGGCACGATCCGCTATCCGGCGGCTTTCGGAGTGTGAGCAACCATCCGGGTATGCGGGGGCGTCAGCCCCCACATACCCGCGAAGCGCCCGGGCGCCGCCCGGAAAACGGCCCGGTGCGGAGCGGCGGAGCCCGGCACCCCGGAAACTGCGGCAAACTTGAGGCTTCGACCCGAAAGGATGGTTATGCCGATCACCCCAGCCACCGCGGCGAACAGTTCCCAGAACGGCGCCGCGGAAGCGATCCTGCTCGAACTGGTCGACGAGGACGGCAATACCATCGGCACCGCGGAGAAGCTCTCGGCGCACCAGGCGCCCGGCCGGCTGCACCGGGCGTTCTCCGTGTTCCTCTTCGACGAGCAGGGCCGGCTGCTGCTGCAGCGCCGGGCGCTCGGCAAGTACCACTCCCCCGGCGTGTGGTCCAACACCTGCTGCGGGCACCCGTATCCGGGTGAGGCGCCGTTCGCCGCGGCCGCCCGTCGCGTGTCCGAGGAGCTCGGGGTCTCGCCTTCGCTGATGGCGGAGGCCGGCACGGTGCGCTACAACCACCCGGATCCCGAATCGGGCCTGGTGGAGCAGGAGTTCAACCACCTGTTCGTCGGCATGGTGCAGTCCCCGCTGCGGCCGGACCCCGAAGAGGTCGGCGAGACGGCCTTCGTGACGCCCGAGGAGCTCCTGGTGCGGCACGAACAGGGCCCGTTCTCCGCTTGGTTCATGACCGTGCTCGATGCCGCCCGGCCGGCGATCAAGGAGCTGACGGGTCCCAGCGCGGGGTGGTGACCTGGGGCTTGAGCGGCAGGGCGGCCCAGATCACCTTGCCGCCGGTCGCGGTGTGCTCCGCGTCGCAGGCTCCGCCGGCCTCCTTCGTGATCTCCCGTACGAGCAGCAGACCGCGTCCGCCCGTCTGCCCCTGATCGGCCTCGAGGGCCTTGGGGCGGTACGGGTGGTTGTCCTCGACGGACACCCGCACCCACTCGGCGCCCACGGCCACCTCGACGGCGAGCATCGGCGACAGCAGTGCCGCATGCCGTACGACATTGGTGACCAGCTCGGAGACGATCAGGAGCAGGCCCTGCACCGTGTCGTCGGCGGCAGGGACGCCCTGCCGGGCGAGCAGATCGCGGACCGCCCGGCGGGCCTGTGGCACCGAGGCGTCCACGGACGGTGCGGTGAATCTCCAGACTCCCTCGTACGGCAGCGGCCCGGCCGTTGGTCGGTCGGGGGGCACCCTGCCGTATTCGCGCATCTGCCGGTCGCCGCCCTCACGCTCGATAGTCACCACCCTTCGAGTTTGGGAAGGTTTTGGTCCGGACCGGATCGGTGACCGGAACTCGTCGTGTATCGACGGCATTTGACCGAGTGCGTATGACAGCGTCAGTTGTGCGACTGCTTCGTGTGCTTCTTGTTCTGACTTCAAGCTGTCGGGGATTCAGGGGGTTTGGGCGCCTCGGAGTCTTCAACTCCGCTTACCAGACTGACGATTCGACGACCCGCGATCCCCATCGCGATCAGACCGAGACCGTCGAAGAGCAAGGCGAGCGAGAAGAAGCAACCGATCACGTACAAGCTGCTGCCGGGCCACTCCGCCAGGATCAGCACGCCGATCAGGAGGCCGAACGCGCCCTGCACCAGGGTCAGTCCGAACTGCGGCCCGCGCACCACGACACTGCCCACCAGGCGGAACACACCACCGGTCAGGAAGAGCAGCGCGGCGAACATGGTCAGCGCCTCGGCCGTGCCGTCCGGGTGCCGGATCACGACCACACCGGCGGCGATGTTGAGGGCGGCCACGACCACCCCCAGCCAGAAGAAGTTGGACCCGCGCATCTGCAGCGCCTGCGCCAGACCCACCAGACCGCCGATGAGGAGCAGCCAGCCGAAGAGGATCATCGAGGTGAGCGTGGCCACGCCGGTGTAGACCAGACCGACGAGACCGCCGAGCACGAGGATCGCGCCGAGCGCGGTCATCAGGCCGAGGCTGCGGTGCATCTTGCGGCCGGGTTCGGTGAGCTGCGTACCGCCCGAGGTACTGCCGGGCGTGGTGCCGGGCGAAGTGCCGGACGCGGGCTCCGCGGCTGCGGGGGGCTCGGTGTCCGCGCCCTGTTCCTTGCCTGTTCCGTCTTCGGGTGTGGCCATGGCGTCTCCCTACGGGCCGCCCCCTGGTCCGATCGTACGAGCAGGGGGTGCGGATAGCATCCGGCGCATGTCCACGGATCCCCTGCCGCAGCTCGTCCATGCCCGTGCCGACGGTGTCGCCACGGTCGTGATCTCGCACGCGGCCAAGCGCAACGCCATGACGAACGCCATGTGGCGGGCCCTGCCCCCGCTGCTCGACGAGCTCGCCGCCGACCCCGAGGTGCGGGTGCTGGTCCTGACGGGTGAAGGCGCCACGTTCTGCGCGGGCGCCGATATCTCGGGCCTGGTGGAGTCCGCCGACGAGGCGCGGGAGCTCGCCGTACGGGCCGAGGAGGCGCTCGCCGCGTTCCCGAAGCCGACGCTCGCGGCCGTACGGGGGCACTGTGTGGGCGGCGGCTGCCAGCTGGCCGTGGCCTGCGATCTGCGCTTCGTGACGGAGGGCGCCCTGTTCGGGATCACGCCCGCGAAGCTCGGGATCGTCTACGCGGCGTCCTCGACCCGGCGGCTGGTGGACCTGGTCGGTCCGGCGACCGCCAAGTACCTGTTGTTCTCCGGCGAGTTGATCGGCAGTGCGCGGGCGCTGCGCTCCGGACTCGTGGACGAGGTGCACGCCGAGGACGAACTGGACAAGCGCGTGGCCGAGTTCGCCCGCGTCCTGGCGTCGAGGTCGTTGCTCACGCAGGTGGCGGCGAAGGAGTTCGCGGCCGGGCGGACCGGCCGCGAGGAGTACTTCGGCGCGCAGATGCGCGAGGGCGACGACACCGCGGAGGGTGTCGCCGCCTTCCTGGAGCGCAGGACGCCGCGGTTCAGCTGGATGCCGGGCTCGTCGTCATCGAGCGCATGAGCTCGACCAGGTGCGCGGGCGCCTTGTCGGGCGAGCCGGCGTCGTAGGGCGGCTGCGGGTCGTACTCGGTCATCAGCTGGACGAGCTGGGCGTGGTCGTCGCCCGCGATCTTCCCCGCGAGGGTGAGGCCCATGTCGATGCCGGACGAGACACCGGCGGCGGTGACGTACTTGCCGTCGAAGACGACCCGCTCGCCCGTGGTCTCGGCGCCGTAGCCCGCGCACTGGTCCATGTAGAGCCAGTGGCTGGTCGCCCGGCGGCCCTTCAGCAGGCCCGCGGCGCCCAGCAGCAGCGATCCCGTACAGACCGAGGTGGTCCACGTCGTACCGGCGTCGACCTGGCGCAGCCAGTTCTGGATCGCCTTGTTGTCGACGGGGACGTGCGGTCCGCCGGGCACGATCACGATGTCCGGGCTCGTGACCTCGTCCAGGGACTTCTGGGCGACGAGGGTGAGGTTGCCGGTGTCGTCGCGCACGGGCCCCGCCTGCTCGGCGACGAACACCGTCTCGGCGCCGGGGAGCGGTCCGAGTGTGGTGTAGGGGCCGATGGCGTCGAGGGCGGTGAAGTCGTCGAAGAGGAGTATCGCGATCTGCATGGGTTCCCCCTGAATGGGTTGATGCCGGTCCGAAGTGGTTGATGCCGGTCCGAAGTGGGCTGTGCAGGTCTGAGCGGGGCGGTGTCAGTGCTGCGGGTGCCGGGTGTTGGCCCGGAACTCGGCGACGAGTTCGGCCGGTGCCTTGTGCGGTGCGCCCGCGTCGTACGGAGGCTGCGGGTCGTACTCGGTGAGCAACTGGATGGACTGCGCGGCGCGGTCGCCGGCGATCCGTCCCGCGAGGGCGAGGCCCATGTCGATCCCGGAGGAGACTCCGGCCGCCGTGGCGTACTTGCCGTCGAAGACCACCCGCTCCTCGGTCGCTTCGACCTCGAAGCCGGTGAGGAAATTGAGGGCCAGCCAGTGCGAGGTGGCCTTGCGGCCCTTGAGCAGTCCGGCG
Source organism: Streptomyces mesophilus (assembly GCF_040300965.1). Lineage (GTDB taxonomy): Bacteria > Actinomycetota > Actinomycetes > Streptomycetales > Streptomycetaceae > Streptomyces > Streptomyces mesophilus_A. The sequence goes on from NZ_JBEPEW010000098.1 coordinate 26,939, forward strand.
GCGGCGAGCAGCAGGGAGCCGGTGCAGACCGAGGTCGTCCAGGTGCTGGTCGCGTCGGCGGTGCGCAGCCAGTCGAGCAGGACGGTGTTGTCCATCTGCGGGGTCTGACCGGGGCCGCCGGGGACCAGGACGATGTCGGGGCGCTGCACTTCGGCGAAGGTCTTGTCGGCGGTGAGCGCGAGGGCGCCGGTGTCGGCGCGCACCGGTCCCGTCCGCTCGGCGACGAACACCGTCTCGACGCCCGGGACCCGGCTGAGGATCTCGTACGGTCCGACGGCGTCCAGGGCGGTGAAGCGGTCGAAGAGGACGATCGCCAGCTGCATCTCTGTCTCCAAATGAGCGAAGGTGTAAGGGAGTTCGGGCGCCGACGGGTCGCTCAGGCCGGGACCGGGCGGAAGCGGCGGCGGTACTCGGCCGGGGGCACGCCGAGCGTCTTGACGAACGCGCGGCGCATCGCCTCCGGGGTGCCGTAGCCGCAGGAACGGGAGATCTCCTCGACGCCCAGGGCGCTGTCCTCCAGCAGCCTGCGCGCCTGCTCGACGCGGACCCGCTCCACGTACCGTCCGGGCGTCATGCCCGTCTCGGCCTGGAAGGCGCGCGCGAAGTGGCGCGGCGAGAGGCGGGCGCGGGCCGCGAGCGCTTCCACGCCGAGGTCCTCGGCGGGGTGCTCGCTGATCCACTGCTGGACGTCGCGCAGCGGTTCGCGCTGTGCGGTCTGGGCGGAGAGCTGTGCGCTGAACTGGGCCTGATTGCCCGGCCGGCGCAGGAAGACCACGAGGACGCGGGCGACCAGAAGAGCTGTGTCGCGGCCGAGGTCCTCCTCGACGAGGGCGAGCGCGAGGTCGATCCCGGCGGTGACGCCCGCGGAGGTGGCGACATTGCCGTCCCGTACATAGATCGCGTCCGGTTCGACCTCGACCTGCGGGTGGTTGCGGGCGAGGGTGGCGCAGAAACCCCAGTGCGTCGTCGCCCGGCGGCCGTCGAGAAGACCCGCGGCCGCCAGCAGGATCGCGCCGGTGCACACGGAGACGAGGCGCTCCGCACGCGGGGCGTGCTCGCGCAGCCAGTCGACCAGGTGCGCGTCCGGCGCCCGGGTGCCCTGCCCGCCGGGTACGAGCAGTGTGTGCGGCGCGGGTGCCTCGTCAAGGCGCCCGTCGGGCACGAGAGTCAGTCCGCTCGAGGTCCGCACGGGCAGGCCGTCGAGCGAGGCGGTACGGATCTCGTACGCGCCGCCGCCCTCGTACGGGTCGCCGCCGAACCGGCCGGCCGCGTCGAAGACCTCGACGGGGCCCGTGACATCGAGGCTCTGGACGCCGTCGAAGAGGACGACCAGGACGGTGCGAACGCTGCGCTTCGTCATGGGTCCATTGTTCGGTCGGGTGGCGGCGGCAGCAATGTCGAGTACCCCACCTTTCCTGCCATGGCCGTCCTGGCCTTCCCTCCATACCGACCCGTCGGTAACGTGCGCGCATGACCACTCCACTGCCCGCGAAGGCCGGGCGCCGCTGCCACAACATGCTCAATCCGCTGCACTCCGCGCACTACTTCTCGCCGGAGTTCGCCAAGGAGATGGGCGCGCTCGGGCTCGACTCGTGGAGCCCCGCCTACTTCGCGGGCCGCTCGGCGGCGATGGGTGCGGTGGGTCCGGGGACCGTGGCGGCCACGTACTACAACTTCAAGTACGAGCTGATCGCCGCGCATGTGCCGGCGATCTGGGAGTCCGCCTCGCCCGAGGACGTCCTGGCCGGCCGGCTGCGCGCCGTCGACGCCAATCTGCGCCGGCTGCTCGGGGACGCCGTCGAGGGCCCTGAGATGGCCGAGGCGGCGCGGCTCGCGCTCACCGCGGCCGAGGCCTGCACCCGGCACGCACGCCCGCTCTACGCCGCGCACGCGGATCTGCCCGTGCCCGACGCACCGCATCTGGCGTTCTGGCACGCGGCGACGCTGCTGCGCGAGTTCCGCGGCGACGGCCATATCGCGGCGCTGCTCTCCGCCGGTCTCGACCCGCTGGAGGCGCTGGTCAGTCACACGGCGACCGGCAAGGGCTTCACCCCCAAGTGGGCCCTGGAGACCCGCGGCTGGAGCCGCGCCGAGTGGGACGCCGCGGTCGTACGCCTCGAGGGGCGCGGACTCCTCGACGATCAGGGCGAGTTGACCGAGGCGGGCGTCCAGCTCCGCAAGGGGCTCGAGGAGGCGACGGACCGTATGGATGCGGCGCCTTACGCGCATCTGGGCGCGGCCGGGGTGGAGCGGCTGACCGAGCTCGCGGGCGGATTCGTGATGACGGCGCTCGGCGCGGGGGCGTTCCCGGCGGATCTGATCGGCAAGGGCTGACCGGACCGTCAGCGCGTTTGACCGGCGCACTCCCGGCTACCCGATCGTCTCCGAGCAGTGTTCGCCGACGAAAGGGGAAACCGTGTTCCGCGCCATCGCAGATGTGCTGCGACAGATCGGCGGGGCCGTCGCCACCGTGGTGACCTTGCCGTTCCGGGCCCTGGCCCGGCTGTTCGGCGGCGCCTCCAGGAGCGGCGGACGCCGCACCCGGGCGCCGCGCCGCGTCTGAGCTCGCGGGCCGGACACCACGGCGCGCCTCCCGCCCCACCGGCTCTCCACCCGCCCTCGCCACCTGCCACAATGGCGGGCTCAAGCTCAGCGAGAAGGCGGTACGGGAATCGTGACGACACCCACGTTGTCCATCGAGAGCAGGATCGCCGAGGAGCTCGGCGTAGCGGAGCGGCAGGTCAAGGCCGCGGTCGAGCTGCTGGACGGCGGCTCGACCGTGCCCTTCATCGCGCGGTACCGCAAGGAAGCCACCGGCATGCTCGACGATGCGCAGCTGCGCACGCTCGAGGAGCGGCTGCGGTATCTGCGCGAGTTGGAGGAGCGCCGCACGGCGGTCCTCGATTCGGTACGGGAGCAGGGCAAGCTCACCGACGCGCTCGAGGCGCAGATCCGCGCGGCCGACACCAAGGCCCGGCTCGAGGACATCTATCTGCCGTACAAGCCGAAGCGGCGCACCAAGGCGCAGATCGCCCGCGAGGCGGGTCTGGAGCCGCTGGCCGACGGCCTGTTCGGCGACCCGACCGTGGAACCCCTTGCCGCCGCGGCCGCGTTCGTCGACGCCGACAAGGGCGTCGCGGACGCGCAGGCCGCCCTGGACGGGGCCCGCGCGATCCTCACCGAGCGGTTCGCGGAGGACGCGGATCTGATCGGTGAGCTGCGCGAGCGGATGTGGACGCGCGGCCGGCTCGCCGCCAAGGTGCGGGAGGGCAAGGAGACCGAGGGCGCCAAGTTCTCGGACTACTTCGACTTCGCCGAGCCGTTCACCGACCTTCCCTCGCACCGGATCCTGGCGATGCTGCGCGGCGAGAAGGAGGGCGTGCTCGATCTGGTCCTCGAACCCGAGGAGCCCACGGACGGGCCAAGCTCTTACGAAGGCATCGTGGCGCACAGGTTCGGCATCGCCGACCGTGGCCGCCCGGCCGACAAGTGGCTGCAGGACACGGCCCGTTGGGCCTGGCGCACCCGTATCCTCGTGCACCTCGGCATCGACCTGCGGCTGCGTCTGCGGACCGCCGCCGAGGACGAGGCGGTCAAGGTGTTCGCGGCGAACCTGCGCGATCTGCTGCTCGCCGCGCCCGCGGGGACCCGCGCGACCCTGGGCCTCGACCCCGGTTTCCGTACGGGCGTGAAGGTGGCCGTCGTCGACGCGACCGGCAAGGTGGTCGCGAAGGACACCGTCTACCCGCATGTCCCGGCCAACAAGTGGGACGAGGCGCTCGCCAAGCTGGCGCGGCTCGCCGCCGAGCACAAGGTCGAGCTGATCGCGATCGGCAACGGCACGGCCTCCCGCGAGACCGACAAGCTCGCCGGTGACCTCATCACCAAGCACCCGGAGTTGAAGCTCACCAAGGTGATGGTCTCGGAGGCCGGTGCCTCCGTGTACTCGGCCTCGGCCTTCGCCTCGCAGGAGCTGCCCGACCTGGATGTGTCGATCCGTGGCGCGGTCTCGATCGCGCGCCGCCTCCAGGACCCCCTGGCCGAGCTGGTGAAGATCGACCCGAAGTCCATCGGGGTCGGCCAGTACCAGCACGACCTGTCCGAGGTGAAGCTCTCGCGCTCCCTCGACGCGGTGGTCGAGGACTGTGTGAACGGCGTCGGCGTCGATGTGAACACCGCTTCCGCGCCCCTGCTCGCCCGCGTCTCCGGCATCGGCGCGGGTCTGGCCGAGAACATCGTGGCCCACCGGGACGCGAACGGCCCGTTCCGCGCCCGTACCGGACTCAAGGAGGTGGCGCGGCTCGGCCCGAAGGCGTACGAGCAGTGCGCTGGCTTCCTGCGGATCCGCGGCGGTGACGACCCGCTTGACGCCTCGTCCGTGCACCCCGAGGCGTACCCCGTGGTGCGGCGGATGGTGAAGACCACCGGCGGCGAGGTGGCCTCGCTGATCGGCAACACCGCGACGCTCAAGTCCCTGAGGGCGTCCGACTTCGTGGACGAGACCTTCGGTCTGCCCACCGTCACCGACATCCTGCGCGAGCTGGAGAAGCCGGGGCGCGACCCGCGGCCCGCGTTCAAGACGGCCACCTTCAAGGACGGCGTCGAGAAGATCGGCGATCTGGTGTCCGGGATGGTGCTCGAAGGTGTGGTCACCAACGTGGCGGCCTTCGGTGCTTTCATCGACATCGGGGTGCACCAGGACGGTCTGGCCCATGTCTCCGCGCTGTCCAAGACCTTCGTCAAGGACCCGCGCGATGTGGTGAAGCCCGGCGACATCGTCAAGGTGAAGGTGCTCGACGTCGACATTCCGCGCAAGCGGATCTCGTTGACGCTGCGCCTGGACGACGAGGCCGCCAAGGACGGCGGCGAGAAGTCCGCAGGCGGCGGCCGGCGTGAGCGCGGCGGTCAGGGCGACCGGTCCGGCCGTCCGCCGCAGCAGCGCGGCGGCGTCAAC
>NZ_JBEPEW010000099.1:0-31624 GCF_040300965.1 Streptomyces mesophilus
GGGCCGGCAGCGGCCGGGCGGCAGGCGGAGGTGGTGCGGCGCGCGCTCGCGGACGCCCGCTTCACCAAGTACGCGTCACCCCCGCCGACTTCGGCGAGCTCGGCTTCCGTCGGGCGCTGACCTCTTTCCGTACGCCTGTCAGAGCCGCCCTTCTCCAAGGGCGCGCCCTCCCCCCTCCTCTCCTCCCTGAATTCCTCAGACTTCTGCTCGCCGAAAGGCCGTCATGTCCACCCGTACCCCTCGCCGGCTCGCCGCCGGATCCGTCCTGCTCGCCGCCGGCCTCCTGCTCACGGCCTGCGGTCAGTCGGCCGGCGGCGGCGACCGGACCGCCTCACCCACCACCTCCGACGTACGCGCACAGAGCGGCCAGTCCGGACGCTCCGCACCCAGACCGCAGAGCGAACCCGCTCCGGAGCCCCGTGGGATACCCGGCCTGGGTCCCAAGACCCGTGCGCAGATACCGGGTTCGGCCCGGCAGGCGATCGTCGTCACCGGCGAGGGCCGCGACGAGGGCACCGGCTCGGCCCAGCGGTATCGAAGGGAGGGGGAGGACTGGGTGCCGGTCGGTGAGGCCTGGCCCGCCCACAACGCCGTCAAGGGCTGGACCGACCGCCATGTCCAGGGCGATCTCCGCTCTCCCGTCGGGGTGTTCGGCCTCACCGACGCGGGCGGCCACGAGCGCGACCCCGGCACGGAACTCCCGTACGACACGGGCCCGGCCTTCGTCGCGCGCGGCACGAATGTGGAGGGGGAGCCGCTGGGCGACGCCTTCGACTACGTCGTCGCGATCAACTACAACCGCAAGCCCGGTACGACCCCGCTCGACTGGACCCGCCCGCTCGGCATGGGCCGCGGCGGCGGCATCTGGTTCCACGTGGACCACGGAGCGCCCACGCAGGGCTGCGTGACCCTGCCGAAGCCGCGGATGCGGGAGTTGCTGACCTGGCTGGACGAGCAGAGCGAGCCGGTGGTGGTGATGGGGGACGCGGCCTCGCTCGCCCGCTGACGGTCCCTCGGCGTCAGTTCCGCGGTGCCGGCCCGTTCCGTATTCATGCGGGATCGGCAGCAGTTCGCACCGACAGGCTGACGTTGACCCCGATCCGCGGGAGACGCGAACCGGAACGCAGTAGCATCCGGCCGGGGGTGGGTTCGATGAACGTGGTCCTTGCGCTCGCGGCCTTCAGCCGGGAGGCGTTCCAGTTGTCCTCGATACGGGACGCGGGCCTCTTCGCGCTGGACTTCTCCGAGCAGGAGCTGGGCCAACGGGCCATGCCCGTCTGGCTGTTCGACGCCGAGCCGGTCCGGATTCCGCCCCCGTGGCGCGAGCCCCCCGAGACGTGGGCGGACCGCTGGCTCACTCACGACCCGCCCGGTGGTGACTCCCCGGAGCAGGACCGCGAGCGCGGCAGCCTTGCCCTGGTGAGCGGGGAGTTGTTCCAGGACCGTCGCCAACTCGCCCCGCTGCAGCGCGCGGTGGTGGACGTCTGCTCGGGCTCGGGCGGCCGTCCCACGGTGGCCCTGGTGTTCCTCACCGGCAGGCCGCTGGACGATACACAGGCCTTGCAGGTCATGGCGGAGGCTGCCGCGTATCCGGTCTTCTGGGTGTTCCTCACCGCGTCCCGGGGTGAGGAGCGGGAAGGTCCCGGCGAGGCCGGGCAGGGGTCCGGCGCCTTCGACTTCCTCGACCGCGTGCCGCAAGCCTCCCGCAACTTCGCCGTGATCCGTACGTCCGGCTGGTCCTCCTGGGCCAGGCTTCGACGGTCCGCCGCCATACGCCGAGCGGTCAGCCGCTGGCTGCGCGGCCTCCCGCTCACCGTGGTCGAGCCACCCGAACAGGAGCTGCCGGAACCGGCCGACGCCCCGCCGAAGCCCAGCGGCAGTCGCTGACGTCACGACGGGATTGCGTTGCCGCAGCGCCCTGCGGGGCGTAAGGCGTCGGGGCTTAGGATCTCGCTGATGCCCGGGTGGCCTGTGAATACCAGGCTGTTGTGAGGGGTGTCGTACCGGGTTCGGGGAGGACCCGGGGGTCCCGGGGGACCGGGGCGAGGACATCAGGGGTGGGACAAGCATGCGTATACACAGACATGGGTGGAGACCCGCGGCAGGGATCGTGGCCGCCGTGGTCAGCGGAGCGGTCGGTCTCGGGCTGCTGCCTGGTACGGCGGTGGCGGCGCGGATGGCGACCCCGGGGGACTTCAACGGGGACGGGTACCGGGACCTTGTCCTGAGCGCGCCCTGGCGGACGGTCTCCGGCAAGTCGGGCGCCGGGGCCGTCGTCGTGCTCTACGGATCGGCGAGCGGGGTGTCTCCCACGCGGCGCGTGGTCATCACCCAGAACTCCCCCGGAGTCCCCGGCTCCAGCGAGACGGACGACGTCTTCGGGCACAGCACGGCCGTGGCGGATCTGAACCACGACGGGTACGCCGACCTGGTGGTCGGAACGCCCTACGAGGACCTGCCGAGCGGCAAGGACGCCGGCATGGTCAGCGTCCTGTGGGGCAGCAGGAGCGGCCTCGGCAGTGGTACGGCGCTCGAGCAACCGCACTCCGCGGGCGGGTATTTCGGGCTCGATGTCGCCGCGGTGAAGGGCAGCACGTCGGCCACCACCCGGGTTCTCGCAGCCTCGTGGCAAGGCGTCGCCGAGTACGCCGGCCCCTTCAGCCGTACGGGCACGGTCGGCAGCACGTACTGGAACACCCACACCGCCGCGGTCGGGGCCGTGGCGCTCGGCGACGTGGACAAGCGCGGCGGGGCGGACAGCTTCATCTTCACCGTCCGGATCGGCGACGAGGGCGGCCAGGTCCATGTGAACTCGGACGGCAGGTGGCCGCGGCCGGTGCTCAGCCAGGGCGACGGTCTGACCGGCGCCGTCGGGGATGTGAACGGCGACGGCTACGGCGACCTGGTGGTCGGCGACCCCGACGAGCCGGGCTCCTCCGGATCCGGGGACGAAGGCGCCGTGGGCGGCCGGATCTCCGTGTGGCCGGGGACCGCCACGGGCATCGATCTTGACGCGAAGCCCTGGCACATCAGCCAGGACACCGCCGGTGTGCCGGGGGCCGGTGAGAAGTACGACGAGTTCGGCGCCGCGGTGGCCGTGGCGGACCTCAACCGTGACGGCGCGGCTGAGATCGTCGTCGGAGTGCCGTCCGAGGCCCTGGGCAGCACCGGCCGGGCCGGCCAAGTGGTGGTCATCCCCGGGCGGAAGACGGGCGCGCTCGGCGCCGGCGCGTACGGCATCAGCCAGGACACGGCTTCGGTGCCCGGCGGTTCGGAGACAGACGACATGTTCGGCACCACGGTCGCGGTGGGCGACCTGACCAAGGACGGCCGTCCTGAACTCATGGTCAGTGCCGTGGGCGAGAACAACTACCAAGGCGCCCTGTGGGCCCTGCCGGGCAGCACCACCGGGCCGACGGGCAAGGGCAGCAAGATGATGCTCCCGTCGGCGCTCGGACTCTCCCAGTCCGACCCCGTGGCCCTCGGCGGGCAGGGCGAGGCGTTCCACGGCTGAGCGGGTACGACGAGGGCCCCGGAACCATCAGGTTCCGAGGCCCTCGGTTGCTTACCGGGCAAGGGAGTTACGCGCCCTCGCCCCCGAAGCGCTCCTTGTACGCCGCCAGGTCCTCGTCCTGGATCTTGGCGAAGAGCACCGGCGGAACCGTGAACGGGGTGCCCGCGGGGACGGAGTTCAGGGCGCGGGCCTCGTCGGCCGAGACCCACGTGGCGTTGTCATCGGTCAGCGAGAACGCCGCGCGCATCGCCGCCGACGAAGCCGGGATGAAGGGCTCCGAGACCACCGCGTACAGGTGGATCAGGTTCATCGCCGTACGCAGCGTCAGGGCCGCGCCCTCGGGGTCGGTCTTGATCTCCAGCCAGGGGGCCTTCTCCTCCAGGTAGGAGTTGCCCGCCGACCACAGGGCGCGCAGCGCGGCCGCGGCCTTGCGGAACTGGAGGGCCTCCATCTGGGTCTCGTACTCGGCGAGGAGCGTGGAGATCTCCTGGCCCAGCTTCGTCTCCGCCTCGCCGGCCTCCGCGCCCGCGGGGACCTCCTCGCCGAAGCGCTTCTTCGAGAAGGACAGGACGCGGTTGACGAAGTTGCCGAGGGTGTCGGCCAGGTCCTTGTTGACCGTGGCCGTGAAGTGCTCCCAGGTGAAGGAGGAGTCGTCCGACTCGGGCGCGTTCGCGATGAGGAAGTAGCGCCAGTAGTCGGCCGGCAGGATGTCGAGCGCCTGGTCGGTGAAGACGCCGCGCTTCTGCGAGGTGGAGAACTTGCCGCCGTAGTACGTCAGCCAGTTGAAGGCCTTGACGAAGTCGACCTTCTTCCAGGGCTCGCGGGTGCCGAGCTCGGTGGCCGGGAACATCACCGTGTGGAACGGGACGTTGTCCTTCGCCATGAACTCCGTGTAGCGCACGTCGGCGGCGCCGTCGGGCTCGTACCACCAGGACTTCCAGTCGCGCACCTCGCCGTCGGGGGCGGCGTCCGCCCACTCCTTCGTCGCGCCGATGTACTCGATCGGAGCGTCGAACCAGACGTAGAAGACCTTGCCCTCGGCGGCCAGCTCCGGCCAGGTGTCGGCCGGGACCGGGACGCCCCAGTCGAGGTCACGGGTGATGGCGCGGTCGTGCAGGCCCTCGGTCAGCCACTTGCGGGCGATCGAGGACGCGAGCTGCGGCCACTCGTCCTCGTGCGCGGCCACCCACTGCTCGACCTCGCCCTGCAGCTTCGACTGGAGGAGGAAGAGGTGCTTGGTCTCACGCACTTCGAGCTCCGTGGAGCCGGAGATGGCCGAGCGCGGGTTGATCAGGTCGGTCGGGTCGAGGACGCGGGTGCAGTTCTCGCACTGGTCGCCGCGGGCCTTGTCGTAACCGCAGTGCGGACAGGTGCCCTCGACATAGCGGTCCGGCAGGAAGCGGCCGTCGGCAGGCGAGTACACCTGGCGGATGGCGCGCTCCTCGATGAAGCCGTTCTCCTTGAGCTTGCGCGCGAAGTGCTGCGTGAGCTCGGCGTTCTGCGGCGAGGAGCTGCGGCCGAAGTAGTCGAAGGCGAGCGCGAAGCCGTCGTACACGGCCTTCTGCGCGTCATGGGCCTGGGCGCAGAACTCGTCGACCGGCAGGCCCTGCTCCTTGGCGGCCAGCTCCGCGGGGGTGCCGTGCTCGTCCGTGGCGCAGATGTACAGGACGTCGTGGCCGCGCTGGCGGAGGTAGCGGGCGTACACGTCCGCCGGGAGCATGGACCCCACCATGTTGCCCAGGTGCTTGATCCCGTTGATGTAGGGAAGGGCGCTGGTGATGAGGTGTCGAGCCATTGCGGGCTGCTCCCGGGTCGCTACGTGCGGTGACGAGTGTCTGGATCGCGTCTCGTCGCCTGGAATCCACAAATCGTAGCCGACGGGCAGGGGCCGCCCGCCCGGGGTTTTTCCCGGTCGGACGGCCCCTCGGAGGCGGTGCTGCCTACGGTCGCCAGGCGGCGAGCAGGCCCGCGTACAGCTCGGCGTCGGTGAGCTCGTTGGGGACCGGGCCCGCGTGGAAGAAGCCGGTGTGGTCGAGGTCGAGCTTGCGGAGGTAGTCGAAGGCCTTCGCGTCGCTCTCGCCGAAGGCGACGAACTGCCAGAAGATCTTGTGCTCCGCGGCGTCCTTGAGCGCCTGGGTGGCGGCGGTCTTGGACTCGGGCGCCCCGTCCGTCTGGAAGATCACCAGGGCGGGCCGGTGCGGGTTGTCGGCCTTCTCGTGCAGGGCGACGATCTCGGCGATGGCGCGGTCGTAGTTGGTACGGCCCATGCGGCCGAGGCCCGCGTGCAGTTCGTCGATGCGGCCCTCGTGCTCGTCGAGGGTGATCGTGCCGGTGCCGTCGAGCTCCGTGGAGAAGAAGACGACGTTCACGGTGGCGGTCTCGTCGGTGTGCGCGGCGAGGGCGAGCACCTGCTCGGCGAGGTTCTGCGCGCTGCCGTCCTTGAAGTACGGGCGCATCGATCCGGAGCGGTCGAGGACGAGGTAGACGTCGGCCCGTACGCCCGTCAGCTCCTGCTTCTTCAGGGCTGCGCCGGCCGCCTTGTACGCGGCGACGAGTCCGGGGGCGCGGGACTTGACCCGCGCGAGCGTGTGGGCGGGCTTGCCGACCACGGTCAGTTCGAGCGCGGGCTCGGGCTCGGCGGCTGCTGCGACGGGCTCGGGCTCCTCCTCGCGTACGGGCTCGGGCTCGGCTTCCGCGATCGGCTCGGGGTCCGCGACCGGCTCGGGCTGCGTTTCCGCTACGAGGACGGGCTCCTCCTCGCGTACGGGCTCGGGCTCCTCCTCGCGTACGGGCTCGCGTACGGGCTCGGGCTCGGCTTCCGCGACGGGCTCGGGCTCCGTGACCGGCTCCGGGTCCGCAGGGGCGGTGGCCGTCTCCACGGAGGCCGCCGGTGACGGGACCCGCTCGCCGAGTGACGGGTTGTCGAACGCGGCCGAGACCAGCTCGTCCACCGTGGACGGCGACGGCTCCTCGGCGGGTGCCGGCACCGCGGCGGCGGCCGGAGCGGGCTCGGCGGCCGGAGCGGGCTCCTGAGCGGGAGCCGGCACCGGAGCGGACGAGGACGCCGCGGGCGCCGTCTCCGTGGCGGGCGACGGAATCGTCGGCTCGGCGTCGGTCGTGGTGACCGGCTCCTCCGCCCGCGCCGCAGGCACCGCACGCCCCCGGCCGAACACGTTCCGCAGGCGATCCAGAATGCCCATGTGCGCAACCCTTCAACGTGAGTTGTTCCCGGTTGTCCGGGTAATCCGTCACCCCTGGCCAGGGCGGACACGTAAGGTTAGCGGCCGCTCTACGCGATCATGGGGAGCCCCTCATGAAGCTCACCCTCCCGCCTCGCGCCCCAGCTCAACACCCCTCCATGCAACGGGGGTTCACCCGGCGTTCATGTCACGTCCGCCGCATTGCTGGCATCCGCACCTAACGTCACGCCGGGACAAGCTTTCCGACACTCTGTCGGTGATCCAGCGCGGAGGGGAAACGTGCGCAAACTGCTGCCGCTCATCACGAAGGACGGTTCGCACCCGGGTGGACGGTCGGCCATGACGTGCCGCTTCCGCTGTGGTGACGCCTGCTTCCACGAGGTTCCGAACACCAGCGACAACGAATATGTCGGCGATGTCATAGCCGGTGCCCTGTCGAGAAGGTCCATGATCCGCGCCGCCGCGGTCGTCACGGTCGCTGGTGCGGCCGGCGCCGCCGTGGTCGGCCAGGCCCCGCAGGCCACGGCCGCCGGGGCGGAGGCGAACACGGCAGGCTGGGGCCACGGCCGCGACAAGGCCGCCAAGGGCCTGCGCTTCACGCCGGTCGCGCCCAACACCGCCGACCAGGTCACCATCCCCGAGGGCTACGCGCAGAACATCGTCGTCAAGTGGGGCGACCCGATCCTGCGCGGCGCCCCGGACTTCGACCCGGAGAACCAGACCGCGAAGGCCCAGGCGGGCCAGTTCGGTTACAACAACGACTTCCTGGCGCTGCTGCCGTACGGCCGCGGCCGCCAGATCCTCGTCGCGAACCACGAGTACACCGACGAGGTCCTGATGTTCCGCGACTACGACGCCGCGAACCCGACCCGCGAGCAGGTGGAGATCGCCTGGGCCGCGCACGGTCTCGGGGTCGTCGTGGTCGAGGAGGACCGCAGGACCGGCAAGCTGACGTACGTGCCGCGGCATCACCTCAACCGCCGGATCACCGCCACGACGGAGTTCCGAGTGCAGGGCCCGGCGGCCGGCAGCGATCTGCTCAAGACCTCGGCCGACCCGACCGGCCGCAAGGTGCTCGGCACGCTCAACAACTGCGCCGGCGGTCAGACCCCCTGGGGCACGACGCTGCACGGCGAGGAGAACTTCAACCAGTACTTCGCCAACTCCTCCAGCGCCACCGACAAGCGCTACGGCCTGCCCACCGGTGCCTCCGAGCGCAAGTGGGAGCGTTTCGACAAGCGCTTCGACCTCGCGCAGGAGCCCAACGAGGTGCACCGCCACGGCTACATCGTGGAGCTGGACCCGTACGACCCGGACTCGACGCCGGTCAAGCACACCGCGCTCGGCCGCTTCAAGCACGAGGGCGCCACCATCCGTCTGACCCGCGACGGCCGCCCGGTGGCCTACAGCGGTGACGACGAGCGCTTCGACTACCTGTACAAGTTCGTCGGCTCCAAGCGGATGCGCCACGGAAACTCCCGCGCGGACCGTGCGTACAACATGACGCTGCTCGACGAAGGCACCCTGTACGTCGCCAAGTTCACCGGTGACTCCCCGGCGATCGAGATCGACGGCACCGGGAAGCTGCCGGGCGACGGCCAGTTCGACGGCGGCGGCGAGTGGATCCCGCTGGCCACGGCGACCGCGAAGGGTGCGGTGTCGCACGTCGAGGGCATGAGCGCCGAAGAGGTCTTCGTCTTCACGCGTCTGGCCGGTGACAAGGTCGGCGCCACGAAGATGGACCGTCCCGAGGACGTCGAGCCCTCGCCGCGTACCGGCAAGGTGTACGTCGCGCTCACCAACAACACCGACCGCGGCAAGCCCGGCAAGGCGGGTGCGGACGAGGCCAACCCGCGCAACCTCAACAAGCACGGCCAGGTCCTCGAGCTGACCGAGCGCTGGAACGACCCCACGCAGACCAAGTTCGCCTGGTCGCTGTTCCTGGTGGCGGGCGACCCGAACGATCCGGCGACGTACTTCGCGGGCTACCCCAAGGACAAGGTCTCCCCGATCTCCTGCCCGGACAACGTGACCTTCGACCACCACGGCAACCTGTGGATCTCCACCGACGGTGCCCAACTCGGCTCCCACGACGGCCTGTTCGGCGTCGCGACGGCCGGCGAGCGGCGCGGTGAGCTCAAGCAGTTCCTGACCGTCCCGAAGGGTGCGGAGACCTGCGGCCCGCTGGTCCAGGACCGCCGGGTGCTCGTCGCGGTCCAGCACCCGGGCGAGCTCGACGGTGCGAGTGTCGAGAACCCGCTGTCGGCCTGGCCCGACGGACCGGGCGAGTACGTCCGCCCGTCGGTCGTGGCCGTATGGCGCAAGGACGGCAGCGACATCGGGGTCTGAGTCCCCTTCGTACGCGGCCCACTCGGGCATACGAGAACGGGGCACCCCTCCTGCCAGGGGGTGCCCCGTTCTCAGCTTGTACGGGAGCGTCAGCTCTCCTGTCGTTACGGGGAGCGTCAGCTCTCCTGGTCGCCGCGTCGGCGCAGCATCGCGAAGCCCAGACCGGCCGCACCCGCGGCCGCCATGCCGCCGCCCGCGGCGAGCAGCGCGGTGTCGTCACCGGACGCGGCGCCCTCGGCACCGGCCTTGACGCCGCCCTTGGGCACGACGGTGTTCTTCTTCTGGTCCTTCTGAGCCTTCTTGTCGCCGCCGCTGGACTTGCCCTCGGTCCAGCCCTTCATGGTGCCGTCGGGGTTGAGGATGAAGTAGGCGCCGTTGTGCTGGCCGTTGGCGGCGGTGTTGCCGCGCTGCTTGAGGGTGTCGAACTTGATGTACTTGCCGGAGGCGGGGTCCTTGCCCCACATCTCGGCGTCGTAGCCGCCCTTGACCTTGTAGACCTTGGCGTCGAAGCCGGAGCCGCCGATGTTCTTGTACTCGCGGACGAACTTGCGGGTGTTGTCGTCCGGCTTCGGCTTCGGCTTGTTGCCGTCGGTCTTGCCGGTCATGGTGCCGTCGGGGTTGAGGATGAAGTAGGCGCCGTTGTGCTGGCCGTTGGCGGCGGTGTTGCCGCGCTGCTTGAGGGTGTCGAACTTGATGTACTTGCCGGAGGCGGGGTCCTTGCCCCACATCTCGGCGTCGTAGCCGCCCTTGACCTTGTAGACCTTGGCGTCGAAGCCGGAGCCGCCGATGTTCTTGTACTCGCGGACGAACTTGCGGGTGTTGTCGTCCGGCTTCGGCTTCGGCTTGTTGCCGTCGGTCTGCTTGGCGGAGATCTGGCCGGCCGGGGACAGCGTGAACGTGTAGCCGTCTATGACGGTGGTGGCCGTCCTGCCCGAGGCGTCCAGGGTGCCGACCTGCGCGCCGGCCTTGGAGATGGTGGCCGCGGCGGAGTTGGCGGAGGCCTTGACGCGTACGTCGGCCGAGAAGCCGCCCGCCAGCTGCTTCTTGCCGAGGGACTTCCACTCGTCACCGCCCGGCTTGGGCGTCTCCGGCTTGGTCTCGTCGGTGGGCTTGGTCTCGTCCGTGGGCTTCGACTCGTCGCCCGGTTTGGTCTCGTTGCCCGGCTTCGTCTCGTTGCCCGGCTTCGTCTCGTTCCCCGGCTTCGTCTCGTTCCCCGGCAGGACCTGCTCCTGGCCGGTGCCCGGAGCCGTCGGCGAGTCGGCGAAGGCGGCCGTCGTCGGAACGGCGAGGGCGGCGATGACGCCGGTGGCGATGGCGGCGGTGCGGACGGTACGGCGGGTGGCGCGCATAGTCGTGACTCTCTCGTAGCTGTGGTGTCCCGGTCTGTGCCCCTTTGCGGTGGCGACAGATATGAAGCTACGGAGGTCATGTTTGGGTCATGCGTAAGCAATGTAACGGTTTGCGGCATTCCGTTGCACACCTCTGTAAAGGGGCTCTGACCTGCGCTGATGCGGTATCAGAGCGAGGGGAGCCGTAGAACGGTGCGGGCGCCCCCGCTCTCGGTGGCACCGAACTCGACCTCGATCCCGAGCACCCCGGCCTGCCCCATCACGATCGTCAGGCCGAGACCGTGCCCCCTGCCCCGCCCGGGATCGCCGGTACGGAAGCGCTGCGGTCCTTGTTCCACCAACTCCCGTGGGTAGCCGTCCCCTTGGTCGCGCACCTCGATCACCGGGCCGTCCACGGTGAGGGTGACCGGCGGCCGGCCGTGCTTGTGGGAGTTGACGATCAGATTGCTCAGGATGCGGTCGAGGCGGCGCCGGTCGGTCTGCACGGTGACATCCCGTACGACCTCGATCTCCGCCTCCAGACCGGTGCCGCGGACGGCGTGCTCCACCAGCGCGCCGAGGCGGTGCTCGGAGAGTTCGGCCTGTTCTGCCCCGGCGTCCAGGCGCGAGATCTCCAGGAGGTCCTCGGTCAGTCCGCGCAGGGCCTGCAGCCGGTCGTTGATCATCTCCTTGGGGCGGCCCTCGGGCAGCAGTCCGGCTGCCGCCACCATGCCCGTCAGCGGAGTGCGCAGCTCATGGGCCACATCGGCCGTGAAGCGCTTCTCGGATTCGAGCCGGCGCTGCAATGACTCGGCCATGCTGTCCAGGGCGGCCGCCACATCCCGCACCTCGTCATGGCCCTTGCCGCGCCCCGGGCTCATCCCCACCCGCGCGTCCAGGTCGCCGTCCGTGATCCGCCGGGCGACCGCGGCGGTGGCGCTGAGGCGGCGGCTGATCCGGGCGGCGAGGAAGAGTCCGGCGAGCGTGACGGTGCCGGCGGCGAGCAGCGCCGAGCCGAGGATCGCGGTGTCGATGGTGTCCAGACGGGAGCGGGTCGCCCCGAACGGCTGCCACACCGCCAGCGCCTTCCCGTCCGCGGGCGCGGCGCTCCACATCACCGGTTCGCCCGCGCGCTCGCCCACCATGGTGCCGCGCCGGCCGTCGGCGGCCAGCTCGCGCAGGCGCGGCGGGAGTCCGGGCGGGTCGATGCCGGCGTGTTCGGGCATGGTCGTGCCGTACTCGTACGCGCTGAGTGCGTAGTCCAGTTCGTCGCGGACCTCCTTGCGGACCTCGCCGACGACCTGGCGGGTGACGACGTTGTGCACGAGGACGCCGAGCACCGCCGCGACGGTGCAGCTCACCGCGGTGATCGTGAGGGCGATCCGCCAGCGAAGGCCCATCAGCGGCCGCCCGCCGTGCGGGCGGCGGCCCGGTGCGGTCCCCGGCGGCCGGTCATGTGCCCTCCGTCGGGCACGGCTTGCCCTGGCGCTCGGGCGCCCTGCAGGTGTCCAGGCTCAGCTGCTGCAGGAACATCCCGCGGCGGTCCGGATCCCAGACGTAGTCCGATACGGAGACATAGGTGGGGTTGGTGGTCGGCTCGCGGACCGCCAGATGCCCGGCCGCGACCTCCACGCCCTCCAGGACCGCGCGCCGGGACAGCACCCGTTTCACCTGCTGGTCCTCGACGGTGTAGACCCGCAGTTCACTCATCCGGCCGTCGATGTCCACCGCCGTGATCAGCTCGTTCTTCCCGTCGCCGGTGAGGTCGTGCAGGACCGGGGCGCGTACGGGGCAGGCGGCGCCGGAGCAGTCGGCCATCTTCTTGGCGGCGACCGGATGGACGAGCCGCGCGGTTCCGCGGTCCTTGCGGGCGTCCTCGGCCATATCGGCCTTGACCACGTCCAGGGGTACGGCCTTGCCCATGTCCCCGGAAGGGATCCTGGGCACTCCTGGTACGCGCGTCGGCTCGCCCGCGCTCTGGCCCGGCGTGGGCGGACTGGGGTGGGTGCTCTCCCACAGGGCGAGCGGGGTGGTGGCGGGTGCGGCGCTCTCCTCGGTGTGCAGGCCCTCGGCGTCCATGCACCCCGCGGTCAGCAGCAAGGCGCCGAGCGCCAGGATGCGGGTGGCCTTGCCGAGGGGGCTCATGAGCCCATCCTCGGCAATGGTCGGGCGCGGGACCCGGTGGTGGCGCCCGTACGGGTGCGCGGTGCCGGTGCGGTGCGGTGCGGGTGCGGTGCGGTGGGTGGTGCGGGTACGGGTGCGGGCCGGGGGATCCGGGGTGATGCTGGCGGGAGAGGTGCCCGAAATGCACTGTTCGCGAGAGGCGTGGGCGGTGTGCGTGGCGTGCGGCGCAAGGAGAGAGCCATGACCCAGCCCACCGAACCCCAGGGCGGTCCCACGGGATCCGGCCCTGGTCCCACGGGTCCCGGCCCCGGCTCCACGGGTCCCGGTCCCGCCGACACCCACCCGGGGTGGGCCTCCGCCTCCGCGGGACCGTCCGCCGCGCCCGCCGGCGGCAAGGAGCCCGGTTCCCGTTCCCTCTGGGCCGCGGGCGGCACGATGTTCGCCGGGGTGCTCATGGGCGTCGCCGGGATCGTCGGCGCGCTGCAGGGCATCGCGGCCATCGCCGAGGACGACGTCTACACCCGGATCGGCGACTACGTCTTCTCCTTCGACCTCACCACGTGGGGCTGGATCCACCTGCTGCTCGGCATCGTCATCGCGGTCGCCGGGTTCGGCATCATCAAGGGGCAGGACTGGGCGCGCGGTGCGGGCATCGGCCTGGCGGCGCTGTACATCGTCGAGTACTTCCTCTTCCTGCCGTACGCGCCCGTCTGGTCCGTGATCGCCATCGCGATGGGTGTGTTCGTGATCTGGGCGCTGGCTACGGATTCGTCCTCGTCCGCGTGAGGGCGGGTTCGTGAGCGGAGGGCCCGCAACGGTCCCCGGGCCGCTCGCGTCCTCATACTGAAGAGGACAACGCGGCCGAAAGGGGCGGGAGTTGGACGCGCAAGCGGCACCGCACGCGGAGTCACTGCCCGACCGGCCGCCCCTTCGGCGCCGGGTCGCGGCCTGGGGTGCGGGGCTCGTTCTCGCCGGCCTGACCGTGATCGTCGGCTGCCGTGCGCTCGACGTCGACGCGACGACTCCCGTACCGCAGTTGCTCGCCTTCCTGCCGTGGCTCCTCCTGCCGGGCGCGCTGGCCCTCGGCGCCGCGGCGCTGGCGCGCTGGCGGGCCGGGGCGGTGTGGGCGGCGGCGCTGCTCGTGGTCACGGCCTGGTTCCTGCAGCCGTACGATCCGGCCGGTTCGTCGGCCCCTTCGGCACGTGCGGGTGGGGGACGTGAGGCGGCCCGGATCACCGTGCTGACCTCCAACGTGCTGTTCGGCAAGGCGACTTCGGAGCTGGTCGAGGCGGTACGGCGGGAGCGGCCGGATCTCGTCTTCGTGCAGGAGTGCGATGCGGGCTGCCTGGGGGCGCTGCGGACGGGGCTCGACTATCCGTACGAGTCCGCCGTGCCCTCGCCGGGTTCGCACGGGTCGGCGATTCTCAGCCGGTATCCGTTGGTGCGCGACGCGGGGATCTCCTCGCGCCTGGAGATGCCGGGGGCGCAGGCGACGATCGCCGGGCGGAAGGTGCGGCTGCAGCTCGCGCATCCGGTGCCGCCCGTGCCGGGGGGTGTGGGGGTGTGGCGGCGGGAGCTGGGTGCGGTGCGGGACTGGGTCGTACGGCACCGCTCCTCGGCGCCGCTCGTGGTCGCCGGAGACTTCAACGCGTCCCAGGACCACGCCGCGTTCCGTGCGCTCCTGGACGCGGGGCTGCGGGATGCGGCGGCGGTCACGGGCCGTGCGCGTACGCCCTCCTGGCCGACGTCGGTTTCCGCGCCCCTCGGCACCCAGATCGACCACGTCCTGGCGTCGCCCGCCTTCGTCCCGCGCTCGGCGCGGTTTCTGGAGCTGGAGGGGACGGATCATCGGGCGCTGGTGGTGGAGCTTTCGCTGGTTGTGGGGTGAGGGTGGCTGCGGGTGGTGGGGCTGCGGCTGGGTGCGGGTGCGGGGGCGTTGTCGGGTGCGGCTGGGTGGCGCCTGCGGCGGGCTGATTTCCCCTACCCGCCCCTTCCCGAAACCGGGGCTCCGCCCCGGACCCCCTCATCCGAACTTCGTTCGGATCTGCTCAAACGCCGCAGGGGCTGAAGGTCTCCTCAAGCGCCGGAGGGGCTGAAGGTCTCCTCAAGCGCCGGAGGGGCTGACGTTCTCCTCATGCGCCGCAGGGGCTGAAGATCCCCTCAAACACCGGCCGGGCCGGAGTTGACCATACTGTCGGTATGCCCCACACGCCCGACCCCCGAGCCGCCGCCCCGAGCACCTTCACCCCACCTGAGTGGCTCGTCAGGACGTTGGGGACGCTCAGGCCCAGTCCCGCGCCCATCCCCTGGCCCGCCGTGTTCCGGGCCGCCGTCGCGATGACGTTGCCGCTGGTGATCGGGCTTGCGACCGAGCACGTCGCGTACGGGGCGCTGGCCTCCATGGGCGCGCTGTCCGGGGTCATCGGCGATACCGCGTCCGCGTACCGGATGCGGGTCATCAACATCGCGATCCCCCAACTCTTCGGCGCGGTCGGGGTGTTGCTCGGCACGCTCGTATACGGGCAGGGCTGGGCGGCCGTCGGGGTGCTCACGCTGATCGCGCTCGTCTCGGGGATGATCTCGACGATCGGTGCCGTGGCCTCCGTATCGGGGCTGCTTCTGCTGCTCAACTCGATCATCGGGGCGGGTCTGCCCATGCCGGGCGAGTGGTGGCTCGCACCGCTGCTCATGACCGGCGGCGGTCTGCTCGTCCTGCTGCTCGCGCTGCTCGCGTGGCCGCTGCGGCAGGGGAAGGCCGAGCGGACCGAGGTCGCCGGGGCCTACCGGCAGGCCGCCGCGCTGCTCGAGGCGGCGGGCGGGGACGCGGGCGCGTACGAGGACGCGCGGCAGGCCGTGACGCAGTCGCTCAACCAGAGTTACGACCTCGTGCTCGCCCGCCGCACCCGCGACCACGGCCGCAATCAGGACCTCGTCCGGCTCGTCACGCAGCTCAACGCGCTCACGCTGATCATCGAGGCGGCCCCCGCCGCCCACTTGAGCGGCCGCCCGCTGCCGCCCGAGGTGGCCGACATGGTGCGCCGCCTCGCCGACGGCGTACAGCGCGGGGACCCCGAGCGGGTCGAACTCGACCTGCCGGAGGCCGAGTCGACCGCGGGCCGCGCCGTCGAGCACGCCGTGCGGCATGCGGCCGACGTGATCGCCGACGAGGATCCGCACAACGTCGACGACCGCCTCGGCACCCCGGCCGCCCTCACCCAGCGCGCCCGCCGCGCCGCGCGGAACGTCTTCGTCTCCGCCGAGTCCTGGCGCTACGGAGTGCGCCTCGCGCTGTGCATCGGCATCGCGCAGGCGCTCGTCTCGCTGGTCGAGGTCGAGCGCTCGTACTGGGTGGCGCTCACCATCACCTTCGTGATGAAGCCCGACTTCGGGTCCGTCTTCTCGCGTGCCGTGATGCGCGCGGTCGGCACCGCGGCCGGTCTCCTGGTCGCCGCCGCGGTGCTCGCCGAGGTGCCGCGCGGCTGGTGGGACGTGCCGGTGCTGCTCGTCCTCGCACCGCTCATCCCGGCCCTGACCCCGCGCGGATACGGGTACCAGACCGCCGCCATCACGCCCGTCATCCTGCTCCTTTCCGACACCATGAACCAGCAGGGCTTCGGGCTGGTCATGCCCCGGCTCTACGACAGCCTGATCGGGTGCGGGATCGCGCTCGTCGCCGGCTACCTGCTGTGGCCGGAGAGCTGGTCGACCCGGATCGGCGACCGGCTCGCGGACGCCGTGGCCGACACCGCCCGCTATGTCGAGACGGCCTTCCTCGACCCCGCCACCCCCGGCGTCCCGGACCCCGCGGCCCGCGCACGGATGCGGCGCCGGCTGTACCGGGACCTGTCCTCCGTACGCTCGGAGTTCCAGCGCGCCCTCACCGAGCCGCCGCCCACCGGACCCCGGGCCGCCGCGTGGTGGCCGCTCGTCGTCGCGGTCGAACGGGTCGTCGACGCGACGACCGCCGCACGCGTACGCATCCGCCACGGCGCACCCCGTCCCGCCCCCGAGGAATCGGCCGAACTCTGCCGTCACCTGGAGGAGTTGGCCGAAGGCCTGCGGGACACCGACACCCTGGAGGCCGTCTGCGTCCCCCTCCCGGAGGGCGACGAGGACAGCGTCCTGGCCCCGCTACGCCGCGAAATCCAGGCGGCCCGCGCGATCGCGTCCCCTCAGGCGGCCGACAAGACGGTCTGACCCGGGCGGCCGGCAAGCCGGTCCAGGCGCACCAGCCGAGTACGGCCGCGCAGGCCTCGGCCGCGTGCCCCCGGGCGCGGGCAGGACCGTGATGCCGGGGCCGGCGTCTCGGCCGTGACCCCTAGGTCAGCCGTGAAAGGAACGCCCGCAGCGCCGAGTTGAACTCCTCGGGCCTCTCCAGGTTCGGCATATGGGCCGCGTCCTCCACCACGCACAGCGTCGAGTCCGGGAGCGCCGCGTGCATCGCCTGCGCGTCCGCGACCGGGGTGTACGCGTCGTCGCGGCCGACGACGACCAGGGTGGGGCAGGAGACCTTGGTCAACAGGTCCTGGTAGTCCGGGCGTTCGGCCCGTCCGCGCAGTGCCGCCGCCGCGCCTTCCGGGGGTGCGCCGGTCATCATCCGCAGGACGTGCTCCGCGACGGACGGGTCCGCGTCCGGGGCGACCATCTTGTACAGGACCTCCTCCGCGTACGGCTTCATCCCCTCCCGTACGAGACGGTCGGCCATCTCCCTGCGGTGCGCCTTGCCCTCCTCGGACTCCGCACCGGGGAAGGTGTCGGCGAGGATCAGGCCCCGGATCCGCGGGCCGAACTGCCGGTAGCAGTCCATGACGATCTGGCCGCCCATGGAGAGCCCGCCGAGCACGAACCGGCCGATGCCGAGGTGGTCGACGAGGGCGCGTACATCGGCGGCGAAGACGTCGAGGGTGGTCCTGCCGGGGACGACCGTCGACTCTCCGTAGCCGCGCAGGTCGGCGGCGATGACACGGAAGTCCCGGCGGAATTCCGCCACTTGGGGTGCCCACATCGAGCGGTCGAAGGGGTGGCCGTGCACCAGGACCAGGGCGGGACCGTTGCCCTCGTCGTCGTAGCCGATCCGTGCGCCGTCGAGCTCTGTGTTCGCCATGGGACGAGGCTAGGCGAGGCGGGCGCGCGGCCCCATCCGTTTATATCCAGCCGCGACGGGTCGCGATCACCCCGGCCTGGAAACGGTTCGCCGCGCCCAGCTTGTCGTTGAGCGCGCTGATGCGGCGGCGCATCGTGCGTACCGACCAGCCGAGCTGGCGCGCGATCGCCTCGTCCTTCAGGCCGGCGACGAGCAGCGTCAGCATCCGGCGGTCGTCCTCCGCGAGGGGGTCGTCGGCGGGGGCGTCCAGCGGAGTGGCCGTACGCCAGCACAGCTCCCAGTAGTCCACCAGACCGTCCAGGAGCGCCGAGGGCCGCAGCACCGCCGCGCGCACCTCTCCCGTGAAGTCCAGCGAGAGCGGGAGCAGGGCCAGTCGCCGGTCGGCGATCGCCAGCTTCACGCGCAGGCCCGGCAGGACGCGGGCCTCCTCGCCGCGCGAGATCAACTCACGGATGTCGCCGAGGACTCCGGGCCACTCCAGGGCCTCCGGTGCGTAGACCGCCCGATAGCGGACACCCCGCGTGAGGGCCGTCGCCTCCACGGGGTTGGACGTCGTCAGGGCGTACGGGGGCCGGTCGAGCGTGATGACCTCCTCGCGCGCCTCCTGCTGGAGCCGCACGAACCAGCGCCCCAACGCCTCGCTCCCGACGACGACTTCGACCTCCTCCGTCCCGCCGGACTGGGCCGCGTCGAAGAGCCGGGACAATTCGCCCGCAGCTTCGCGGACCGTGTCGAGTTCGGCGGTACGAGAGCGGACAAGTGCCTCGATCGCGGCAACCGGCTCGATCGCCGCATACCGGCGGCGGGCGCCCGAAAGCCGTCCCACCAGGCCGAGTTCGCGCAGCCGGTCGAGCGAACGGGCCGCGCGGTCCGTGGAGCAGTCGAGGGGTGCGGCGAGATCGGCGGGCGCGGCGGTGTGGCGGACCAGCATCTCGCGGTAGACGCGCTCGTCGAAGGGGTCGACACCGGCCGCGGTCAGCTGTCGGCGGGCGGTGTCGAGTGACTCGTGGGGCATGCGGGGATGGTGGCCTGTGCGTGCCAGGGACCGCAATGGGCCAGCCCGAATCGTTGTCTGGACCACTTGGCGGGACGTAGGACGTATAGGTGGCCTGGTCCGGCCCGGGGGGCCACCGGGCCGTGCGCCGCACGGAGTCTGTGGGGGCTTCGTGCGGCGCCTTCGCCCGTTGCTCCCGGCGGCTCCCGCCGCTCAGGCGCGTCGCCGCAGCCCCGGGACGCGGCGGCTCAGATACACGGCGAGCGCCACCACGAGCCCCACCGCGGCGATCACCCACACCGCCGTCCGCAGGCTCGACGTGAGGGCGTCGAAGACCGCTCCCGCCGCCCCCTTGGACACATCGGGCGGCAGGTCCGAGAGCGTCAGGCGCCGCGAGATCCACAGCCCGAGCCCGAGCAGCGCGGACGCCAGCGCCATCCCGAGCGCCGTGGCGATCACGGCCCTGCGCCTGCGTACCGCCAGAGCGATGCCCGCCACCGCGCAGAGCACGGCGGCGACGGGCAGCCAGATCCCCGCGACCTGCAACATGTGGAGCCCTTTCCTGAGCTGCACCAGATCCTTCGACTTCATGACCTCGACCTCGGTGTGCTGCACCGGGATCCGCCGCGCGAACGGCACCCCGTCGGCCACCAGCTGGTCCTTGACCTCCTGCGTGATGGGCGCGAGGTCGATCACGACACTTCCGTCGTCCCCGGACTTCAGGGCCCGCTGCACCGCCTCGTGCGCGGCCCGGATCGCCGCGTTCCAGGCGGTCCGGTAGGCCTCCGTGCCGGTGAAGGACTCCACCGCCTCGTGCACGAAGGCGGTCAGCGTCCCCTGCAGCGGCCCGGCGTCGATGTGCTTGCCGATCTCGTCGGCCACGGCGCCCGCGACCGCCTCCTGCACATCGGGGTCCTTGGCGAGCGGCGCCATCGCGGCCACATAGTTCTCGGTATCGCCGATCTGGTACTTCGCCCAGGTGGAGAGCGCGCCGAGCGGCGTCAGGACACAGGCGAGCACGAGCAGCAGCGCTGCCATGAGACTCCGGGTCCTGTGCACGCCTCCCACGCTCGGTGAGGGGGGTACGGGGCGCGAGCGGGGGTGGTACGGGTGGGCTACACCCGCGCCCCTGTCCGCTCGCGCCTCTGCTTGCGCCGTTAATCCTGGACATCTAACATCCAGATTATGAAGATGAACGAGGGCGTGGAGTGGGCCCTGCACAGCTGCCTCAACCTCGACTGGATCGGCGAGGACCGTGCGGTCACGGCCGCGCGGCTCGCCGCGTACCACGCGCTGCCCACCGCGTACCTCAACAAGCAGCTCCAGGCCCTCGCCCGGGCCGGGATCGTCACGTCCACGCCCGGCCCGAAGGGCGGCTTCCGCCTGGCCCGCCCACTGGAGCGGATCACGCTGATGGATGTGGTCGTGGCGATCGAGGGGCCGGACGAGGCCTTCCGCTGCGCGGAGATCCGTAAGCAAGGTCCTGGCGAGATGCCGCACACCGGGCACGAACTGCCCTGCGCCTTCGCCGAGTCGATGGCCAAGGCCGAGCTGGCCTGGCGCACGGAACTCGCCGCGTGCACGCTCGCCGACGTGCGGGAACGGGCGGAGCGGCGGGCGCCGGCGGCGCGGGAGACGCTGCGGCGCTGGTTCGAGAACAGCTGAGGCGCTCGCCCCTGCGAAGGGGGCTCACCAAGGGGGTAATTCTGGATGTCGAATATCCAGGTGAATATCCAGGCGGGAGAGAAAGCCGTAGGCGTACGGGGATGGCTCGCGGTGGCCGCGGTCGCCCTCGGCATCTTCACGGTGATCACCGCCGAGCTGCTGCCGGTCGGTCTGCTCACCCCGATCGGCAGCTCGCTCGCGGTCTCGGACGGTACGACGGGACTCCTGGTCACCGTGCCCGGTCTGGTCGCCGCGGTCTGCGCGCCGCTGCTGACCGTGGTGTCCGGGCGCCTCGACCGCCGGCTCGTCCTCGCCGCCCTCATGGCCCTGGTCGCCCTGGCGCACGTGGTCTCCGCGCTGGCCGGGCACTTCGCGTACGTGCTCGGGGCGCGGGTGCTGCTCGGTGTCGGCATCGGCGGCTTCTGGGCCTTCGCGGGCGGTCTCGCGCCGCGCCTGGTGCCCGCGCATCAGGTGGGGCGGGCCACCGCCGTGATCTTCGGGGGCGTCGCCGCGGCCTCCGTGCTCGGGGTGCCCGCCGGCACCCTCGCCGGTGAACTCGGCGGCTGGCGGCTCCCGTTCGCCGCGGTGGCCGGGCTCTCGCTCCTCGTCCTGGCGGCGCTGCTCCTGCTGCTGCCCCCGCTGCCGGCCCAACGAGGGCTGACCACCCGCGACTTGACCTCGCTGCTGCGCCGCAACCCCCGTGTCCGTACCGGACTGACGCTCACCGCCCTGCTCGTCACCGGCCACTTCCTCGCGTACACCTTCGTACGCCCGGTCCTGGCCGAGCGGTACGGCATCTCCGGCGCCGCCGTCGGCTGGCTGCTGCTCGGGTACGGAGTGCTCGGCCTCGCCGGCAACTTCCTCGCGGGGGCGCTGGGTCCGCGGCGCATCCTGCTCATCTCGTCGGCGCTCACCGCCGCCCTGACCGCACTCGCCCTGCTGCCCGGCGGGAGCGTGACCGGCGCTCTGCTGCTGCTCGCGTGGGGACTGGCGTACGGCGGGGTGTCCGTGGCCCTGCAGACCTGGTTCCTGACCGCCGCACCCGACGACATCGAGGCCGCGACCTCGCTCAACGTCGCCGTCTTCTGCCTCTCCATCGCCCTCGGCGCGCTGCTCGGCGGCCGCCTGGTCGACTCCCTGCCCTTGACCGCGGTGCCCGCCGCCGCGGCCGCGCTCGTCCTCGCCGCCGCACTGGTGGCCCACCGGAAGGAAACCCGCTCATGACGCACGACCACCGCACGGACCGCAACGCCGACGCCCGTACCGATGCCCGTACGGACCGCGGCATCGATGCCCGTACGGACCACCGCACCGAAGCCCGCGCCGACCGCCGCACCCTGCTCAACCCGTCGGCGCTGCACGACCCCACCGGTTACGGCTACACCCACGTCGCCGCCGCGGCCGGCCGGCAGGTCTTCATCGCCGGCCAGTACGCCTCCGACGGGACCGGTGCGGTCGTCTCGGACGAGTTCGACGCACAGGTCGCGCGGTCGATGGCCAATCTCCGTACGGCACTCGAGGCCGCGGGACTCGGCTTCGCGGACGTCGTGCGCATCGGCACGTACATCGTCGACCACGACGAGGAGAAGCTGCACATCCTCCTGAAGCACCTGCGCGCGGCGTGGGGCGAGCGCCTGCCCGCCCAGACCTTGGTCGGGGTGGCGGCGCTCGCCCTGCCGGACATGCTGTTCGAGATCGACGCGGTGGCCGTACGCGACCAGGCGTAGTCCCGCTGCCTTCGGTCCTCAGTCCTCGCTGGTGTAGAAGCGGTAGAACGCGGCGCACGCCACGGCCGCTCCGAACAGGCCGGCGTTGCCGGCGGACCGCAGCACGCTCTCGCCGGTGAGGCTGTAGAGGTAGCCGAACGCGATGCCCGCGAACGCACCCCAGGTGAGGGCGCGGGCCTCGCGCGGCAGCCTCGGGGCCAGCCTGATCACGGCCAGGAGGACCACGGCGAAGGCGACGGTGGCGATGATGCCGAGCCAGACGTTGCCCGCCGTGATGGGCCCGCCCGAGCGCTGGATCGCCGCCGCCCAGTAGCCGTAGACGAGGGCGAGGGCCGGGGTGAGCTTGACGGCCCAGCCGCTGAGTTCACCGGAGCCGAGGCTGGTGCCGGTGGGCCGGGGTGCCGCATGAGCCATGGGACTTGTCCCTTCGTGTTGGCCGCCGGGTCAGCGGTGGTGGCGCCACTCCTGGCGGCACGCATTGCACGGATCGTCCTGCCGGCACGGGTTGTTGTGGTCGTGCCGGTGGTGCTGGTTGCCCGAATTGTTCGCGGAGGGGCGCCAGTTGCCGCAGTCGGGGACGCCACGGCTCGTCGAGATGTACGCGCCGCTGGCCCATGC
Source organism: Streptomyces mesophilus (assembly GCF_040300965.1). Lineage (GTDB taxonomy): Bacteria > Actinomycetota > Actinomycetes > Streptomycetales > Streptomycetaceae > Streptomyces > Streptomyces mesophilus_A. Next base: position 22,624 of record NZ_JBEPEW010000099.1, read on the forward strand.
GCGCTCGCCGGTCAGCCAGAACCACGAGGAGTTGCCGTTCACGTTCTGGCCGTAGACCGCGCACTGGATGCGGTCGCTCGCGCCGTGCGCGAGCCGGCCGACCACCGCGGACCAGGTGTTGGGCTCGGCCCGCAGATTCAGGCTGCCGCCGGAGACCACCGTGCCCCAGATCGGGCCGTTCTCCCACTGCGGGGCGGCGGTCACTGTCCCGGTGGATGGGGTGGCCGCGTTCGCCGGGCCGACGGCCGGGACGGTCAGAGCCGCTGCCGTGAGAACCGCGACGGCCAGCGTTCGCAGGGCCGGGGACGTGCGCATGTTCGCCCTCCTTCATCCCCTCCGGGACTCCGGGATCCCCTCCTCAAGGAAATCCCCCATTCGGCGGATCTGCCACCCGAACCCCAGGTCACGGGCCTGCCAGGCCGTCCGCCAGGTTCGCTAGATCCCATCTGGCGACCTGCATGCCCCGGTCTCGCGCCTTCTGGATGAGAGCAGGTACGAGGGCGGGAACGAAGACGAGGGAGGCGGCACGATGGAGGACCGCGAAGGATCTGGGCGCCCCCTCGACGTGGCCGTGATCGTCGGGTCCACCCGCGAGGGCCGGATCGGCGCCGACGTGGCGCGCTGGTTCACCGAGCGGGCCGCCAAGCGCGACGACCTGGCGCTCGACGTGATCGACCTGGCCGACTACCCGGACTTCCCGGCCAGCTATCCGGCCACCCCGACGGACGCGATGGCCCGCTTCACGGCGCGCATCGCCCGCGCCGACGGCTTCGTGATCGTGACCCCGGAGTACAACCGCAGCTTCCCGGCCTCGCTCAAGCAGGCCATCGACTACGCGTACGACGAGTGGCACGCCAAGCCGGTCGGCTATGTCGCCTACGGCTTCGACAGCCGGGGACTGTACGCGGTCGAGCACTTGCGGTGCGTGTTCACCGAGCTGCATGCGATGAGTTTGCGCGACTCGGTCGGTCTGCATCTCGTCGGGGAAAGCCCGGGAACCACCGACAGAACAGCTGACCGGGACGACCGGTCCGTCACCGCCCTGCTCGACCAGCTCGTGTGGTGGGGGCTCGCCCTCAGGGAAGCCCGGGCCCGGCGCCCGTACACCTCCTGACAGCGCACAAGGAAACAGCCAAACGTGATCAACTCCCGTGGAAGGAACGGAAGATGAGCAAGAACTCAGCGGCATCGTCAGGAGGCCTGGCGATCGAGACCGCGGGTCTGGTGAAGACCTTCGGCGAGAACCGTGCGGTCGACGGCGTCGACCTCGCCGTCCCGGCCGGCACCGTCTACGGCGTCCTCGGCCCCAACGGCGCCGGCAAGACCACGGCCGTCAAGATGCTCGCGACCCTGCTGCGTCCGGACGGCGGCGAGGCCCATGTGTTCGGCCACGATGTCGTACGGGAAGCGGACGCCGTCCGCAGCCGGGTCAGCCTGACCGGCCAGTACGCGTCGGTGGACGAGGACCTGACCGGCACCGAGAACCTGGTGCTTCTCGCCCGCCTGCTCGGCCACAACAAGAAGGCCTCGTACGAACGCAGCGCGCAGCTCCTGGAGGCCTTCGGTCTGACCGAGGCGGCAGGGCGCCAGGTGAAGAACTACTCGGGCGGTATGCGGCGCCGTATCGACATCGCCGCGTCCATCCTCAACACCCCCGATCTGCTCTTCCTGGACGAGCCGACCACCGGTCTCGACCCGCGCAGCCGCAACCAGGTCTGGGACATCGTCCGCGCGGTCGTCTCGCAGGGCACGACGGTCCTGCTGACCACCCAGTACCTGGACGAGGCCGACCAGTTGGCCTCCCGTATCGCCGTGATCGACAAGGGCAAGGTGATCGCGGAGGGTACGAAGGGCGAGCTGAAGGCCTCGGTCGGCGCGGGTTCCGTGCACGTACGGCTGCGGGACGCGCACCAGCGCCCGGACGCCGAGCAGCTGCTCAAGCTGACGCTGGACGCGGCCGTGACCCTGGAGCCCGACCCGGTGGCGCTGACCGCGCGCGTGGGCGGCGCCGGAAACGGTGAGGCCGCGGCCGAGCAGGCCTCGCGTGCGCTGGCCGAGCTGGCCCGCGCCGGCATCACCGTCGACAACTTCTCGCTCGGGCAGCCGAGCCTGGACGAGGTCTTCCTCGCCCTCACCGACAAGAAGCCCGCGACCGGCCAGGAGTCGGCGCTCGCCGAGGAGGCAGCAGCATGAGCACCGCGACCACCACCACCGAATCGGCCGAACTCGCCCCGGTCTCCACCGAGACCCTCGCCGAGTTGCTCATCGCCAAGGAGCGGCCGCCACGGCCGAGTGCGTGGTCCGCCTCCTTGTCCTTCGGGTGGCGGGCGATTCTGAAGATCAAGCATGTGCCCGAGCAGCTCTTCGATGTGACCGCGTTCCCGATCATGATGGTCGTGATGTACACGTACCTCTTCGGCGGTGCGATCGCGGGCTCGCCGAGCGCGTACATCCAGCAACTGCTGCCCGGCATCATGGTGATGAGCGTCGTGATGATCACGATGTACACGGGTGTCGCGGTCAACACGGACATCGAGAAGGGCGTCTTCGACCGCTTCCGTACGCTGCCGATCTGGCGGCCCGCGCCGATGGTCGGCTACCTCCTCGGCGACGCCCTGCGCTACACGATCGCGTCCCTGGTGATGCTGGTCGTCGGCCTGATCATGGGCTTCCGTCCGCACGGCGGTGTCGTCGGCGTCGTGGCCGGGATCGCGCTGCTCATCGTCTTCTCGTTCGCGTTCTCGTGGATCTGGACGATGTTCGGTCTGATGCTGCGCAGTGAGAAGTCGGTGATGGGCGTCAGCATGATGTTCCTGTTCCCGCTGACCTTCCTCAGCAATATCTTCGTCGACCCGGTGACGATGCCGGGCTGGCTTCAGGCCTTCGTGAACAACAGCCCGATCACCCATCTGGCCACGTCCGTACGCGAGTTGATGGACGGCAACTGGCCGGCGGCCGACCTGGCGTGGACGCTGGGCTGGGCGGGCCTGCTGCTCCTGGTTTTCGGACCGATCACGATGAGGTTGTACTCGAAGAAGTGATCCAGCCCCGGCGGTAAATCCCGCCCCTGCGGCGCTTGAGCAGATCCGAACGAAGTTCGGATGCCGGGGTCTGGGGCGGAGCCCCAGTTTCGGGAAGGGGCGGGTAGGGGAAAAATCCCGCCCCGCCCCTACAACCGCCAGCCGGGCACCGACCCCGAGGGCCGGTACGCACAAGTAGCCCCCGTGCTGACGGCACCACGCAAGTGGGCCGCCAGCGCGGGGTGCCGCGCGTCCAGACGCCGCAACGTGTCCCGGATACGCGCCGTCACGGCCTTACGCGCCCGCTCCGCCTCGTCACCGAGACGGCGGGTACGGCCACCAAGACCGGCCGCACGCCTCAACTCGTCGAGCAGCGCCGCCCGTTCACGTACAAGACTCTCCGCCCGCTCCGGCGTCGACGCCCGGTCGATCTCCTCGTCCAGGCGGGCCAGATGTTCCTTGTACCGGCGCTTGGCCTCGTCGTCGAGGACCGCGTCGCCGCCCATCGACCCGGCCGCGACCACCTCGGCGCCGCCCTCGGGGGCGAGCAGATGGACCGCGGGGACGTCCGCGCCCGGGCGGCTGAGCAGCAGCCGCAGATCGCGCAGGCCCTTGGCGTCCGGCATCGCGACGGTGCGGCCCTCGTAGGTGAGCTGCCAGACGGCCCCGTCGAAACGGAACGCGTAGGCGGAGGGCGCCGGTTCATGGCGGCCGGTCAGCAACGGGCGGACGCGTGCGGCCACTTGGCGCATGCCCAGCTCGTCCGCCTCCTGGCTCACCCGCTCCGCGAGCGCCGGCGCGGCCGGCAGTCCGCGCGCCGCCATGACCTGCGCGAGCCGGGAGCTCGCCTCGAGCGCCCAGGGCCTCGACTGGAGCAGCTCCGCCGAGCGCGCGGCCGCCGTGAAACCTTCGGCGGCCTCCTCGAGACGGCCGAGCGCCTGGTCGCACAGGGCGATCCAGTGCATCGCGGGGCCGCTGATGTCCCAGCCGAACATCGACACCAGCCAATGGTCGGCGTACGGCAGGAGCGCCTCGCGGGCGCGTGCGCACAGTCCGGGTTCGCCGGAGGCCGCGGCGGCCTGGGCCTGCAGGCGCAGCCGCAGCGGCAGAAAGCCCTGGTCGCTCTCCGCGCCGCGGTCGAGCAGGTCGCGGGTGAGGGCGATGGCCGCGGCCAGCTCGGGGTCGAAGCCCGGGCCGGTGGGGGGCAGTTCGACGAAGCCGGACGGGTACGAGGCACCGGGCCCACCCGTTGTACCGGGCCCGCCCGTGGCGCTTGGCCCGCCCGTCGCATCTGGCCCACCCGTCGCACCGGACCCGTCCGAGGCACCCGGCCCGCCTGCGACGCCGGGCCCGGGGCCACCTGCGGCCCCCACCCCGCCCCGGCGCAACTCCGCCCGCTCCACCGCCGTGATCCCCGCGACGATCCGCTCGATCCAAGGCAGCGGCTTCGGCGCCACGTCATGGCGGCCCTGCAGCATGGCCAGGGCCCAGCGGTGGTGGTCGAGGAGCGGGATCATGTAGTCGCCGCCGTGCCGGTCGCGCTCCGCGAGCCCGGCCGCCTCCGTGGTGTGCGCCTCGGACTCGGCGAACCGTCCGGCGAGCGCCGTGATGATCGCCTGGTCGACGGCGGCGCCGATGTCGAGCCGCGGCAGATCCGCCTGCTCGGCCATGGAGACATACGTCTGGAACTCGGTGAGATAGCGGGGATCGCCGAGCTCGACCAGGCCCACCCAGGTCAGCGCGCGGGCGAAGTGCTCGCCCTCGACATCGCCCATGCGCCGGGTCAGCGCGGTCAACTCCTCGACCAGCGCGACCCGTTCGGCCGCCGTGCCCGGTCCCCAGATGGCGTGGTGGCGGGCCCACAGGCTGAAGCCGAGCGCATCGTCGTCCCCGTGCCGCCGCGCGAGCACCGCGGTGCGGATGCTCAGCTCCTGGGCGAGCTCCTCCGCCGTGAGCTCGGCGGAACGCCGGCCGCCGAGCGCGGAGTGCGCCTCGCGGAGCAGCTCCTCGGCGGTGCCCTGCCGCAGCGGCGGCAGCGGATGGAAGTGCCCGTGCAGCGACAGCGCGACCCGCGCCATCAGCTCCGCCGAGCCGAGCGCGCGTGCCTCGTCCACGGCCGCCTCGAACTCACGGCGGGCCTCGTGCGGCGCCGCGCCGTGCCGCAGCGAGTCGGCGAGCGCGAGCCGGGTGATCACCTGAAGCCCCGGCTCCGGCACCTCAGCGGCGCGCTCGACGGCCCTCCGCAGATGCCCCAGACCTTCCTCGGTGGCCAGCCGCGACCCCGCGTCCTGCGCGGCATCCCGCAGCAGCCGCACCACCGTCTGCGCGGGTACGGCATCGCCCGCCGCATACGCGTGCTGGGCCAGCTCGCCCGGCAGCACATGCGCCGCGACCGCGGGGACCTGCTCCCAGGCCCGTACGAACGCGGCGTGCCGCTGCTTCAACTCGCCCTCGTCCAGGGCGTCCTGGAGCGTCTCGCGGACGAGGTCGTGGACGAAGCCGAAGCGTCCGCCGCCGTGTGAGATGACGAGCCGGGCCGTCACCGCCTGGTCGAGCAGCCGGTCCACATGCGCGGCCGGTGCCCCCGCCACGGCCGCGAGCACCTGCCGGTGGAACTCGCGCCCGAGCACGGCGCCCGTGGACAGCAGCGCGGACACCGCGTCCGGCAGCAGATCGAGCCGGCGCCGCACCATCTCGCGCACCCCGGGCGCGATGGTCTCCACGGACGCGCCGCTCGCCCACAGCCGCGCGGTCTGCTCGACGAAGAAGGGGTTGCCGCCCGTGCGCCGGTGCACCTCCGCGACCAGCTCGTCCGAGGGCTCGCATCCTGCGGTACGCGTCATCAGGGCACGGGTCTCGGCGCGGTCGAACCCGGTCAGCGTGACCGTGGTGGCCTTCGCGACCAGCGGCAGCATCAGCTCCCGCAGCGGATGTCCGTCCGTCTCCACCTCGGCGTCCCGGTAGGTCCCCACCAGGACAAGGCGCTCGAACCAGGCGTGTCCCGCGGCGAATTCGAGCAGCTTGAGGGTGGCGGGATCGGCCCAGTGCAGATCGTCGAGCACGAGCAGCACCGGCCGCTCCTGCGATACGGCGACCAGCGCACTGGTCACGGCGTCGTGCAGCGCGAACGCGTCCGGGTCGTCCCCCGCGCCCGGACCCGCCCCGGCCCTCGCCCGCACCTCGCCGAGCAGCACCCCGAGCCCGCCGCCCGCGGCCTCCTCGGCCCGGGCGACCTCATCGGGCGTGGCCCAGCGGCGCAGCGCGCGCACGATCTGCACCCACGGCCAGTAGCCCGGGGCGCTCCCCGAATCCCAGCAGGCTCCGGTCAGCACGAGGGCACCGAGCTCGCGCGCCTCCTGCGCGGCCTCGGTGACGAGGGTGGTCTTGCCGATCCCGGGCTCGCCCGTGACGAGCAGCAGACCGCCATGGCTCTCGGCGGCCCGCGTGATCTCCGTACGCAGCACGCGTGCGGGGTGCTCGCGCCCGATCAGTGCGGGGGTCATGCCTGGAACGATAGGCGGACCCACTGACAACCGGCGGGGTGTGGGGGCGCAGCCCCCACGAGTTCCCCGGGCAACAGCACCGCAAAGCCCTGGCCGGCCGACAGATCCAGGCGGGGCGTGGGGCGGCAGCCCCACAAAGGACCGCCGCCTGTCGCTGCACCCCTCAGCCCCTTCCAGCGCTTACACATGGACCATGTGCCACTACTGCGGATGCCGGGACATCCCGCTGATCAAGGAGTTCATCGCCGAGCACGAGCGCGTCACGGACGCGGCGGGGGACGCGGCCCGCGCGCTGGACGCCGGGGACGTGGAGCGGGCGCGCGAGCTGGTCGCCGTGATGGCGCGCGAACTCGCCGCGCACTGGGCGGGCGAGGAGAACGGGCTGTTCGCGGTGATGCGGGACGATCCCGAGTACGCGGACTACATCGAGGACCTCGTACGGGAGCACCGCGAGCTCGCCGCCCTGCTGCCGTCGCTCGATCTGACCGACGCGGCCGATGTGCGCACGCTGCGCGAGGCGATCGACGAACTGCACCAGCACATCGCCAAGGAGGAGGACGGCCTGTTCCCGGCGTCGCTCACGGCGCTTTCGGGGGAGGACTGGAACCGGTCGATGGCGGCTTGGCGGGATGCGCATCCCGGAGAGGCGCACCCCGGGCGTCCGGCACCCGGGCGTCCGGCACCCGGAGGGCCGGAACCCGGGGAGCCGAAGCCCTGAGGCGTTGGGCCTCCGGGGCCTTCAACTCCTCGTACAGAGCGAGCGCCTGCGCCCGGTGGGCCTGCGCCTTCGTGTCCTCGCCGAGGTACTCGTAGACGGTCGCGAGCCCCGCATGCGCCCGTGCCCGCTCATAAGCGGGCCCGTCCAGTGCGGCGAGGTGGCAGCGCCTCGCCTCGGCGATCGCTCCTGCCGCCAGGTGGGTCTCGCCCGCCCCGTTGTGCGCCATCGCCGACAGCGCGCTGTTGTACGTGCGTACGGCGAGGTCGAGCGCCGCCCGGTGCTGCCGCAGCGCCTCCGGATGGCGGTCGAGCTGCCGGCAGACGCTCCCGAGCCGGTTGAGCGCGAGCCCGTGCAGATATGGGAAGCCGGCCTCATGCGCCATGGTGACGGCCCGCCGCGCGTACGCGAGCGCTTCGTCCGGGCGCCCGGTGTCCCGGCACAGCGCCGCGAGCCCGAACAGCGTGTGGGCCTGTGCGGGCGGATGGTGCGCGGTCAGTGCCAGGGCCTCGCGCAGGGGTGCCTCGGCCTCCTCGGGGCGGCGCCTGCGCCTCAGGAGCAGACCGAGGTGGAGCAGCGGCCGGTAGGCGAGCGTGTCCCGGGCGCGCTCGCGGCCGGGTTCCGGTCCGCTCTCGTGGCCGCGCTCGCGGTCGGTCCCTGGACCTTCATGGCCGCGCTCGTGGTCGGTCCCTGGACCTTCGTGGCCGCGCTCGCCGTCGGGCACCGGTGCGCGCTCCCGGCTGAGCTCCCCGTAGAGCGCCGCGGACCTCCGCAGCAGTTCCTCGGCCCGTTCGGAGTGGCCGAGATAGCCGTGGACGGCACCGAGGTTGCCTGCCGAAGACGCCAACAGGAGCCGGTCTCCGGCGTGTTCGTGCAGGGCCAGCGCCTGTTCCATGTGCGTCACGCTCTCGTCGTAGCGCTGCATCCGGTACTCGACCATCCCGATCGCCCGGAGCGCCGCGCCCTGCCCGGTCGCATCGCCGCGCCGGGTCGCCACGTCGAGGGCGCGGTGGTGCAGCCGCAGCCCGTCGTCGTGGTGCAGGCCCAGGTCCAGGTACCAGCACAGGGCGAGGGAGAGGTCGCGGGTCACGTCGGCCCGGCCGTGTGCGGCGGCGCTCTCGGCGATACGGACGAGATTGGCGCGCTCGGCGTCGAGGTGACGCAGGGCGGCGGCGTAGTCGGCGGGGGCGCCCGCCTCGGCGGGCGTGCGGGCCGGTGCGGCTCCCGTACGTCCGCCGAGCAGGACACCCCCGTTGGTCGCCGGGCCGCTCCCGTCGGTCCTCGGGCCGGTCGGCAACACCTCGAGCGGATCGATCAGTTCGGCCGCCCGTACGGCCGTCCGCACACTGTGCGCGAAGAGCCGGCCGCGGGCGGCCTCGCGCTCCTGCGGCGAGTCGGTGCTCCCGGCGAGCTCCGCCGCGTAGGTCCGCAGCAGGTCGTGCATCCGGTAGCGGCCGGCGGCGGGCTCTTCGACGAGGTTCGCCCGAAGCAGCGCGTCGAGCAGCCGCCGGGCCGTCCCCGGAGCGCCGCTCCCCGCCAGGGCGTCGGCCGCGTCCGCCCCGATGTCCTCCCCGGGATACAGCCCGAGCAGCCGGAACAGCCGGGCCGCCGCCGGATCGAGATGGTGGTACGAGGCGGCGAGCGCGGTGCGGACCGAGGCGTGCGGATCGCCGGCGTCGAGCAGATCAAGGCGGGCGCGCTCGTCGGTGAGTTCGGCGACCAGCGCGGCTACGGTGCCGGCCGGGTGGGTCCGCAGCCGCTCG
>NZ_JBEPEW010000100.1:0-31404 GCF_040300965.1 Streptomyces mesophilus
GTACGCGCCTGGTCGACGGCGTCCGCGATCGTCCAGCGCTGGGCGTGCAGCCGGGGCTCGTCGAGCTGGGACCAGGCCAGCGGTACGGCGACGGGGGCGCCCGGCTTCGCGCGTACCGTGAACGGGACCACCGAGGTCTGGGCGTACGCGTTGCGCTGTACGTCGAGATAGAGGCGGTCCCCGCGGTCCTTCTTGCGGGCGGCCGTGGTGTACCGCTCGGGACGGCTCTGTTCGAGCAGCGCGGCGACCTCCTTGGCGAAGGTGTGCGCCTCGTCGAAAGTGTGCTGCCCGTCGACGGCCACGACCACATGCAGTCCGCGCGACCCGGTGGTCATCAGGGCCGAGGGCAGCCCCAACCGGTCGAGGAGCTCGCCCAGTTCGCGGGCCGCCTCGCGGACTGGTTCGAAGTCGTCGGCCGCCGGGTCGAGGTCGAACACGATGCGGTCCGGCCGCTCGATCCTGCCGGTCCTCGACTGCCAGCGGTGCAGGGTCAGGCAGGCCTGGTCGGCGAGGAACACCAGGGTCGCGGTGTCGTCGCACACGGTGTGCGTGAGTGTGCCGCCCTCCTTGGCGACCTCCACGCGGTGGATCCAGTCGGGGTAGTGCTCCGGGGTGTCCTTCTGCATGAACCGGGGGCCGTCGATCCCGTCGGGATGGCGCTCCAGCATCAGTGGCCGTCCGCGCAGGTGCGGCAGCATGAACGGCGCCACCGACCGGTAGTGGTCGACGAGTTCGGCCTTCGTGTACGCGGGATGCTCACCGTCCTTGGGGAAGAGCACCTTGCCGGGCCGGTGCACGTCGACGGTGCGCCGCCCGGCCCGTACGGAGTACGTGTCCGACTGGTTCACGGCGCCTCCTCCACGCGACGGGGCCATGCCGGGTGCCCGCGCGGGCGGGGCCCAAACGCGGGCGTGCGGTCCGGACCCGGCTCCGCGGGGACGGCGCTACACGGTGTGCAGGGCCCGTTCGAGGACGGCGGCGCCCTCCTCCGCCTCCGCGACCGTCAGGGAGAGCGGCGGTGCGATCCGCAGCACGCTCGTGCTGTGGCCGCCTCCCTTGCCGATCAGGAGTCCGCCGGCCCGGGCCGCCTCCAGGACGGCGGTCGCCCGCTCGGGCGAGGGCCGGTCCGTGCCCGGTGCGCACAGTTCGATGCCGAGCATCAGGCCGCGGCCGCGCACCTCCCGTACGCACGCGACCCCGGCGCACGCAGCCCGCAGCCGCTCCAGGAGCAGACCGCCGACGCGGCGGGCGTTGCCCTGCAGATCGTGTTCCAGGAGGTACGTGAGGTTCGCGAGACCGGCGGCCATCGTCACCGGGGAGCCGCCGAAGGTGGAGATGGAGTTGGCGTCGAGGCAGTTCATGACCTCGGCGCGGGCGACGACGCCGCCGATGGACATGCCGTTGCCGACTCCCTTGGCGAACGTGAGCATATCGGGCGGCCCGGAGGCGGCGTGCGCCTGCCAGCCCCAGAAGTGGTCGCCGGTGCGGCCCCAGCCCGTCTGGACCTCGTCCGAGATCCACAAAACGCCGCGCGCGGACAGGACTTCACGGAACGCCGCGTACAGGCCGTCGGGTGGGGAGGTGAAGCCGCCGACGCCCTGGATCGGCTCGGCGATCAGCGCGGCCGGGGGGCGGCCGTGGCCGAGGAGGTCCTCGAGGTCCGCCACGCATGCGGCCACGAACTCCGCGTCGTCGAGGTGCGCGTACGGGCCGCGGGTGCGCACTCCCCCGTGCACGTACAGCGTCTGCAGCGGGGTGAGAGAGGTGGGCGACCAGGCGCGGTTGCCCGTGATCCCGACCGCCGAGAACGAGCGCCCGTGGTAGCTGTTGCGCATCGCGAGGATCGCGTTCGAGTTGCGGTACACCGAGGCGAGCAGCAGGGCGGTGTCGTTGGCCTCCGTGCCCGAGGTGGTGAAGAAGACCCGGGCGTCGGGGATACCGCTCAACGCCGCGACCCGTTCGGCGAGTTCGACCATCGGGCGGTCGAGGTAGAGCGTGGAGGAGTGGATGATGCGGCCGGCCTGTTCGGCGACCGCCTTGGTGACCTCGGGCAGGGCATGGGCGGTCATCGTGGTGAGGATGCCGCCGAAGAAGTCCAGGTACTTGGTGCCGTCCGCACCCCACACATGGCGGCCTTCGCCGTGCGTCAGCTCGATCGGCTCGTCGTAGTAGAGGGCGAGCCAGTCGGGCAGCACCCGGCGGTGGCGGTCGTGCAGCTCGGAGGAGGACTCGGCGGGTGTGGGGGTCACGGCTGCACCAGCCCTTCGTACGCGTCGGGACGGCGGTCGCGGTAGAACGCCCACTGCGTGCGCACTTCCTCGATCAGACCGAAGTCCAGGTCCCGTACGAGAAGTTCCTCGGTCTTGTCGCTCGCGGTCTCGCCGACGAACTGCCCGCGCGGGTCGACGAAGTACGAGGTCCCGTAGAAGTCGTTGTCGCCGTACTCCTCCTGGCCGACCCGGTTGATCGCGGCGATGAAGTACTCGTTGGCGACCGCGGCCGCAGGCTGCTCCAGCTGCCACAGATACGCGGACAGGCCGCGCGAGGTCGCCGAGGGGTTGTAGACCAACTGGGCGCCGTTGAGGCCGAGTTGGCGCCAGCCCTCGGGGAAGTGCCGGTCATAGCAGATGTAGACGCCGACCTTGCCGACCGCGGTGTCGAAGACGGGCCAGCCCAGGTTCCCCGGCTTGAAGTAGTACTTCTCCCAGAAGCCCTTCACCTGCGGGATGTGGTGCTTGCGGTACTTGCCGAGATAGGTGCCGTCCGCGTCGATCACGGCCGCGGTGTTGAAGTAGAAGCCGGCCTGCTCGACCTCGAAGACGGGGACGACGATCACCATCCCGGTCTCGCGCGCGAGCTCCTGCATCCGGCGCACGGTCGGCCCGTCCGGCACCGGCTCCGCCCAGCGGTAGTGCTCGGCCTCCTGCACCTGGCAGAAGTACGGGGCGTTGAACACCTCCTGGAAGCCGATGACCTGCGCACCCTGGCGCGCGGCCTCCCGGGCGTGCTCCTCATGCTTGGCGATCATGGATTCGGTGTCGCCTGTCCAGGTCGCCTGGACCAGTGCGGCGCGTACGACGGTGGCCATGAGCTGCTCCTTCGACGAGACGCTCGCTGTCGGCCACGGCAGCTCTACGCCCGTAGACGAGGGCCGTGGAGCCATGAACGTACGACCAGCAAAGGTGCGGGGCAAGACCGCCTGCGGCAAGCCCACGGCACTGATCGCGAATTCCTACTCGTACGGGTGAGGCACACCCCCGACGGCCGGCCCCCGTCACGCGGACCAGGCCCTAGGCGCGGTACCCCGCCACCCGCAGCGCATGGGACAGATCGCGCCGGCAGTTGCCCGAGACCGTCTCGGCCGCCTTGAGCAGCGGCGGGATCAGCCGGTCGGGGTCGGCGGCGACGATCCGGGCGGCCTCTTCGGGCGTACGGACCCGCAGGAAGGCCTCGAGCAGCACCTCGGCCTGCACCCGGCGCCCCGCGTCCGCCATGACGAGCGCGGCCTCGCCGATCTCGGACGCGGGCCGTCCCACACCCTGGCGAAGCAGCTTGCCGGAGTCGTCGGACCGGCCCGCCGCGGCCAGTGCGTCGGCGACCGCGACGAGCTCGGCGGGTGGCAGCGAGGCCGCTTCCCACAGCAGCGTCGCCCAGTCGGCGGCCAGCCCGGCGCGGTACAACTCCTCAGCCAGCATCGGCAGTTGCCCGGGCGGGCGGCGCGCCGCCTCGCACAGCAGCACATGCGCCTCGCCGGTACGTCCCGCGCTGCGCAGCGCGATCAGCTGGGCGACGGTGGCCGCGGTGGAGCGGACCTCGGGTCCTGGCGCGGTCCCGGGCGGCTGGGTCGGCTCGGGGACCTGGGCGTACCGGGCGCCGCGCGGCGCGGACGGAGCGGTGGTCGGCGGCATCATGGAGGCGTCGTCCCCGCCGGGCGCGTACCGGGCGCCCCTGCGGGCGAACCGGCGGGCGGCGGAGGGCTCTTGGGCCAGGTCATCGGCCGGCGCCCCCATCCCCTGCCGTGGCGCGAAGAAGGGGTCCGGGTCCGCCGGCGCGGCACGGGGTTCGGGCCGCGGCCGCCCCGCCACCTGCTGCAGCCGTACCCGCAGCTCCGCCGCCCGTGCCGTGGCCCGCTCGTGGTCGTCCTGCGCCCAGGCGAGGTCGAGCCGCAGCCGCTCGGCGTCGAAGGGGGAGGCGGACTGGAGCAACTCCGCCAGTTCCGCCTGCCGTTCGGACGCGTAGTGCTGCTCCTTGAGCATCTGGTCAAGACGCTCGCCGAGCCGTTCCCTGGCACCGGGCCGGGTGTCGACGTGGCGCAGAAGGCGCTGGTGGAGGGCGCGGGCGTGGGTCAGTTCCTGAGCTGCCGCATCGCGCCCGTAGACCGCCGCCAGGTCGTTGAGCAGCGCCTCGACCACATCCCACGGCGGCGCCTCGCGGCCCTGCAGACAGGCCCGCATGCCGTCCGGATCGCGGCGCAGGAAGACCCCGCACCAGCCACCGTCCTGGTCGATCCGCCCGACCAGCCCTCTCAGATAGTCCGCGAACTCCCGCGCAGGGTCCGCGTGTTGCCCCGCCGCCATGTCTCCCCCACCTGCGATCCTGCTCCTGAGCCCCCGTCTGCGCCCCGACGCCCGGCAGGCTCTGACTGGACCGTTCCGGTCCGCGTGTGCGGCAGCATTCCACACCCGGCGTGTTACGGGGCGGCTACGCGCGGTTTTCGTAGGGACACATGAGAGAACGCGCGCGGGTGCGTGCGCCGCGCCGGGTCAGACCTGTGTCACCTGCACGGCGATCCCCGTGTGCGGCCGCTTCCCGAGCCGCGCGATCATCGCCGGATAGTCGACCATCCAGTACTGCCACTTGTACTTGCGCGAAAGGAGCCGCCGCACCTTCGGCATCTCGCTCTCCTCGAGCAGGGTCGCCGTCCCTTCGGCGCTCACCGCCCCCTCGGCGACCCGCCCGCGCACATCGCACTCGGTGACGACGACGCGCTTGTCGTTGCGGAGCCGCTTCACCTTCCACGTGTCGGTCTTGGTCCACACGTACAGCAGCGTGCCGTCGCCGACGACCCATACCGGGGTGGAGACGGGGGTGCCGTTCTTGCGGTACGTGGTGAGCGAGATGTAGCGGGAACGGCCGAGGGCCTCAAGGGCGTCGCTGGTCATGGCAGTCGACCCTATCCGTCCTCTCCGTACAGGTGGCGAGGCGGACGCCGTGCGTCAGCGTCTCCCAGGCCACGAAGAGGTCGTCGGTCCCGGCCGGCCGCATCGAGGCCGCCAGCTTCTCCCCGTACGGCATCGCAAGCCCGAGCCGTCCGCGCAGATGGTGCAGCACCACCTCCAGGTCGGGCCCCATCGTGAGCTGCGGCCTGCCTCCGCACAGCGTCTTCGGCACGGGTTCGCCGAGCGAGAAGCGGGCGTGCAACTCGACGGTGGCGCGCAGCCGTTCCCGTACCTCTCCATAGAGGTCCACCCCTTGGTGGTGGGCGGTCTCGGCGGCGTGCGCGGTCGCGGCCAGTGCGTAGCCGACGTGCTGGAAGTTGCGGCAGGACTCCTGAGCAAGCCCGTCCACGAAGGTGCGCTGGCCGAACCAGAACTCCCGGATCTCCTCGGGCGTGTCCGCCTTCCCGCCGGGCGGCGCATGCGGCACCGGGCCGTCGCCGCGCAGATAGAAGTACGCGGGGACGCGGGCCCTGAAGCGCCGTACGGCCTCGTCGAAGACCCGGCGTTCGTCGAGGAGGACACCGATGGCCATCGTGGCGTCGATCATCGTCAGATCCCAGTTGCCGTTGTAGTCGGCGACCTCCTCGGCGTATTCACCGAGGTAGGCGTGGCGCAGCATCCGTCCGAACCGGGAGGCGTCCGCCGCGGGCCAGCCCTCGTAGGTGTGCCGCATCAGCTCGGCGGCCCGCGCCCAGGTCGAGCCCGACCAGGCGGCCTGGAGCGCGGAGTTGCCGCCGGTGTGGTCGGTCATCACCTTCGACCAGGCGTCCATGATGCGTACGGCACGGCGGGCGTGGGCCGGGTCACGGGTGACCGTGTAGAGCAGCGCCTGGGTGTAGGCCGCGAGGGCGTCCTCGCGTTCGGCGGTGCAGGCGGGCGGATTCTCGTACGGCGGACAGGCGACGATCCGGTACGGGTGCGGCCGGTAGTCGTCCGCCGCGTAACGGCTCTCCTTCATCCGCCGGTACGCGGAGGCCCCCGGCTCCCGGCCCTCCTCGACGCCCCGGCGCAGTGCGTCGAGCTGGTCGAGGTCGAGCAGCACGCCGGGGTGCTGGAATCCGGAGCGGATGTCGTCGGGCGGCGGAGGGGGCGGGGCCGCGGCGACCAGGCCCGCCGCCAAGGCGACCAGCGCGATGAGGCGCCTCATTTCGCCGGCTCCCCGCCGTGCGTCAGCGTCTCCCACGCCACGAACAGGTTGTCCGTGCCGGCCGGCCGCATCTCACCGGCCAGGCGCCGCGCGTGCGGCAGGCGCAGACCCAGGCGGTTCTGGAGATGGTTCAGGGCGACCTCGGCATCGGGCCCCATGGTGAGCGTGAGCCGTCCGCCGCACAGCCACTCGGGGCCGGCCTCCACCTCGCCGACCTGGTACTGGGCGTGCAACTCCAGGGCGGCGCGCAGCCGTTCGGCCACGTCCTCGTACAGGTCGACGCCCTGCACACGGGCCGTCTCGGCGACATGCGCGGTGGCGGCGATCGCGTAGCCGACATGCTCGAAATTGCGGCAGGTCTCCTGCGCAAGACCGTCCACGAACTTCCGCTGCCCGAACCAGTAGCGGGTCAACTCCTCGTCCGTATCCACCAGTCCGCCCGGCGGGCTCTTGGGACGCGGGCCGTCGGAGCGCAGGTAGAAGTACGCGGGCGCCCGCTGCCGCACCCGGGCGACGGCCCGTTCGAACACGGCGCGGTCGTCGAGGAAGACCCCGATGCTCGCGGCCGCGTCGGCCATGACCAGGTCCCAGTTGCCGTTGCGGCCGAGCGAACCGCCCGCGACCTGCGGCAGATAGACCTCGCGCAGCATCCGGTCGAAGCGCGCCACGTTCTCGTCCGGCCAGCCCTTGTGGACGTACCGCATGATCTCCCCGGCCCGCGCCCACACCGACCCGGCCCAGGCGGCCTGAAGTCCGGAGTTGCCCGCGCTGTGGCTCCGCAGCGCCCCCGACCACAGGTCCATGATCTCAAGGGCCTTGCGGGCATGGGCCTGTTCACGTGTGACGGCCCACATCAGGGCATGGGTGTACGCGGCGATGGCGTCCTCGCGCTCCTGCACACAGCCGTGCCCGGGCCGGTCGCCGGGCGGGCAGACGACCTCGGTCTGCGGCTGGACGAAGTACCACAGGGAGGCATAGCGGCTGGCCCGCATCGCGTCGAAGGCCGAGGCGTACGGTTCCTCGCCGGCCCGCACCCGTGCGCGGACGAAGTCGAGCCGGCCGCGGTCGAGCAGCGCGCCGGGATGCTGCAACGGGCGCGGTGCGGGAGCGGTCGAGACCAGGAGCGGCAGCAGGACGGCGGCGAGCACAGCACGCACGAGAGCCAGGGGACGGACCATACGGGCAGCCTGCGCCCGGCCGGGGCGGGGCGCAGGATCTGTTACTCCCCCTGCGCGTACTCCCTCTGCACGTTCTCCTCGCGCACGCCGAGAATCTCCGCACGGTGGGCGCGCGTCCAGGCGCAGAGGTGGTCCATCGGGTCGAGCAGGGCGCGGCCGAGGGCCGTGAGCGCGTACTCGACGCGCGGCGGGTTCTCGTCGTACGCGGTGCGGCTCACCCAGCCGTCGCGCTCCATGGCGCGCAGTGTCTCGGTGAGCACCTTCGGCGAGACCCGGTGCAGCGGCACCTTGAGTTCGGTGAAACGGCGCGGCCCGGCTTCGAGGCAGCGCAACAGCATCGCGCTCCATTTGTCGCCGACGCGGAAGGGCATCCGGTGTCCGCAGTCGGCGTCGAACATGTCCGCGCTCAGTGGCTCGATCCGGCTCATAGGGGAAGCGTACGAGGTCGCCTCCGGACCCCGGTTCCCTTGAAGTAACCGGACCCCGGCGTTCTACGGTCCTGCCCTCAGCCCAGCAACCCAGGGGGTATCCCATGAGCAGGATCGTGATCTTCGGCGCCGGCGGCCGGGTCGGCAGGGCCACGGTGGCGGAGGCCGTGCGCCGCGGCCACGCGGTGACGGCGGTGGTGCGCGACCCGGCCAAGTACCCGGACCTCGGCGCGGATCAGGTCGCCGTCGTACGCGGCGATGCCACCGACGCCGCCTCGGTGGCCGCGCTCGCGGCGGGGCACGACGCGGCGGTCAATGCCTCGGCGCGGCTCGACGTACCGTCCGAGGAGTACTTCACCGCGGCGGCCCGCGCGCTGGTCACCGGTCTGGGCAAGGTGGGCGTGCGCCGTCTGCTCGTCCTCGGGATCGCCTCGACGCTTCGGACCGCGCCCGGGGTGCGGATCATGGACGATCCGGCCTTCCCCGAGGAGTACCGGGTGTTCTCGCAGGGCCATGTCGCGGAGTTCGAGCTGCTGCGTGAACAGGCGGACGGGCTGGACTGGTTGATGGTGGTGCCTCCACTGGACCTCTCCTCCGAGGCCCCGGCGACCGGTACGTATCGCTCCGCCGTCGGCACGGTGATCGAGGGCGAGGGCCGGATCGCCCACGCGGACCTGGCGGTCGCGCTGCTCGACGAGATCGACCGGCCCGCGCATCACAGGGTGCAGCTGGCGGTCTCGTCCTGATCGCCCGGTGACGGCCCCGGCACCCGGGGCTGCTCAGTTGGGTACGAACCCCAGGTGCACCGGACGCCCGGCCGACTTCAGGACGGCCGCCAACTGCGGTGGCCAGAGCGCCTCTTCAGTGGTCTCGAGGTCGGCCGGCGTCCACCACCGCGCCCCGAGGATCCCGTCCGCGGCATGCGCACGGGCCACCTCGGGGCCGAGGTCACGGAGCGGGCCCTGGCTCACGTAGATGTGCTCGTGCTGCCGCACGGGCACGCCGGCGCGGGTGAAGTCGTGCTCCCAGGTGCACAGGAGCTCACCGAGTACGAGGTCGCGCCAGCCGGTCTCCTCATGGAGTTCACGCAGTGCGCCCTCGCGCGGCGACTCGCCCTCGTCCAGGCCGCCGCCGGGCATCGCCCAGTGCGGGCCGACCTCTTCGTTGTCGTAACGGAGCAGGAAGAGCGCGCCGCCGGGCGCGAGGACCGCGACGCGGGCGGCGCTGCGCGGGGTCCGGGTCACGCGGGCAGCGGGGAGCAGCGGGCGAGCACCTCGTCCAGGGAGAGTCCGAGGGCCTCGGCCAGCGCGGCGACGGTGAAGAACGCCGGGGTCGGGGCCCGGCCCGTCTCGATCTTGCGGAGGGTCTCGGCGGAGAGCCCGGCGACCGTGGCCACCTCGTTCATGCTGCGGGAACCGCGGGCCTCGCGGAGCAGACGGCCGAGACGCTCGCCGCGCTCGCGCTCTTCAGGGGTGAGAGGGGTGCGCACCATGCCGTTATTCTAATACCGCCGGGGTGCGTTATTTCTATACCGCTCCGACCGGTATAGTAATTGGCATGGTAGAGATCAAAACGGATCAGTCGCTCGCGGCCATGCGCGAGGCCGGACGCGTGGTCGCCCAGGGCCTCACGGCGGCGCGCGAGGCAGCTCATATCGGCAGCACCCTGCGGGAACTCGACGAAGTGGCGCACGAGGTGCTGCGCAAAGCGGGCGCGTCCTCGCCGTTCCTCCACTACAAGCCGGCCTTCGCGCCCACCCCGTTCCCGGCCGTGATCTGCGCTTCGGTCAACGACGCGATCGTGCACGGAATCCCGGACGACTACCGGCTGTGCGACGGCGACCTCGTCTCCGTCGACTTCGGCGCCAAGCTCGACGGCTGGGCGGGCGACTCCGCGATCAGCTTCACGGTCGGCACCCCGCGGCCCGCGGACACCAAGCTCGTCGAGACGGCCTTCGCCGCGCTGGACGCCGGCATCGCGGCGGCCACGGTCGGCAACCGCATCGGCGACATCGCCCACGCGATCGGCACGGTCTGCCGCAAGGCGGGCTACGGGATCCCGGAGGGCTTCGGCGGCCATGGCATCGGCCGCCAGATGCACGAGGACCCGTCCGTGCCGAACGAGGGCCGGCCGGGACGCGGAATGCTGCTCAAGCACGGCATGGTGCTCGCGATCGAGCCGATGCTGATCGGCGGCGGCACCGACCGCTACTACGAGGACCGCGACGGCTGGACGTTGCGCACCGTGGACGGCAGCCGCGCGGCGCACGCCGAGCACACGGTGGCGATCACGGACGACGGGCCGCGGATCCTCACGACCCTGTAGGCGGCTCAGCGTCCGGCGACGAACTTCCGCGCAAGCGACTGCCCGAGCCGCACGGCCTCCCGGTGGTTCTCGATCGGCCGCACACGGGAGTCACGGAAGAAGATGTACGTGGCTCCGCCGTCGGCGCCCCCGTGCACCGGGTGCGGATCGATGCCGAGCGCCCGGGCCGTGGCGTAGGAGGCCTCGCCGATCAGATCGGTGGGTCCCGTGTCGCCGACGACGGCGTACTGGACCTTGCCGCGGTAGATCACGGCGACGACTCCCCCGCCGTGCACGCCCCACTTCCGGTGGTCCCAGGCCTTGCTCGGACCGGGCACGACGACGTACGGCAGGGCGGCGGAGTCCAGCTGCCGCCCTGCCGAGTCCTGGAACGCGGTCGTGGGCAGGAAGAAGGGGTCGGTCCTCTTGTTGCAGGCGCGACTCGGGCGGCCGTCACAGTCGATGTCCAGATCGGCCTTCCAGAAGACGGCACCCTTGGCCCCGCACACGGGGATGTCCGCACGTGCGCCGTCGTCGGTGCGGTAGCGCCCGGCCGATACGGGATGACAGCTCCGCACCTTCGCCAGAAGCGCACCGGCCGGGACCGGACCCTCCTGGGCACCAGCCGGAGGGATCGCCGCGGCGAGCAGCACCGGGGCAAGGACGACCGGCAGGACACCACGCAAGGGACCACTCCTCGACGAGTCACGGGGCGCCGGGGCCGTCGGCGCACACCCGGCCCACCCTCACCGACCCCCGTCCGCCTCGCACCTTTTACTGCCCCGTCGGCCCCGTTTCCCGACGTATCGCACCTTGCCGGAAACACCCCGCGGTCCGCGCGAAAGGCGCCGGGGGGACCCTCGAACAGGGGTCCGGCGGACCGCTAGAGTGCGCGCCCATGAATGAAGTCCTGCGCAATGTCGTCATCGGTGTGGTCGTCGTAGCGATCGCCATATCCGCCGGCTGGTATGCCCGTACGTATCTGTGGCGCCGCAAGCTCAGACGCAAGCAGGCCTTCTTCGGTCTCCCGCAGAACTCCGAGTCCCTGCTCGTCGTGAACCGCGACGCGGGCGGACCCGACCTGATGATCTCGCGCAACGATGTCTTCGCGCTGCTCGAACTGTCCGCGCTCATCAAGGACTGCGGCGCACACTCCCAGCTCATCACGCACGATTCGGCCCAGCAGGGCTTCGGCGAACGCACCGAGTTCTGTGTCGGCGGCCCTTCGTCGAACCGCCGTATGGCCGCGCACATGCATTCGCTCCTGCCGGGCGTCCGCGTCAACACCGACCCCGAGCCGGGCCCCGACCGCGGCGCCTTCCAGATCGGTTCCGAGCGCTATCGCATGGAGCCCGGCATCACCGAGTACGTGGTCCTCGCCCGCCTCACCGCGGGCCAGGGACGCGAGGCCCGTCCGGTCTTCCTCTTCTGCGGCCAGCGCGCCATCACCAACCAGGCGGCCACGCGCTACCTCGCCAAGAACCACGAGCGCCTCACCCGCAAGTACGGCGGCAACTCCTTCGTGCTGCTCCTGAAGGTCGTCAACTCCCAGGCGTACGGCCCCGACGTGGTCGAACTCGTGGCGGACGTGACCCGCGCCGCCCAGGAGCAGGCCCCCGCCCCGAAGAACTCCCACCGCGCGAAGCAGTAGCGTCACGGGGCTTGGCGCCACCCGCGCGTGCCCGGGATCATGCGGCCTCATGACCGACACGAAGAACAGCCCGGACTTCCCCGGCCCCATCACGGCGATCACCCTCTTCGCCGAGGATCTCGCCGCGGCCAAGGAGTTCTACCAGCGGGCCTTCGGCCTGCCCGTGCACTACGAGAACGGCACCTCGGCGGTGTTCCGGTTCGGGGACACCCTGATCAACATCATCGACGTGGACGGGGCAGCCGAGCTGATCGGTCCCGCGCCGGTCGCGGGTCCGGCCGCCGGTTCCCGGCTGCAGTTCACGCTGACCGTGGACGATGTGGACGCGATGTGCGACGAGCTCAAGTCGCGTGGCGTGAGCCTGCTCAACGGTCCGATGGACCGGCCCTGGGGCATCCGCACCGCCGCCTTCCAGGACCCCGCCGGGCACATCTGGGAGATCGCCTCCTAGAGGTCTCTCCTGAGCGGTCCCTCCCGAGACGTCAAGGGACTTCCGTCCCCGCCGCACCGCCGAAGGGCACCCGCTGGCACCATCTCGGAAGCTTTGCCCGAATTACCGAGAATTTTCCTGGCAATTCGCAACCTGAGGGCCCGCTTCCGACTCCTCCCCCACGGACACCACCCCTTGGAGGAGGACCCTGTGAGCCGCACCCGCCGCCACCCCCTGCCCCGCACGGCCCGTACCGCCGCACTCGCCGGCGCCGCGGTGCTCGCGGTCGCGCTCAGCGCCTGTTCGGGCGGCGGGGGCGACGGGAAGGGGGCACTCGCCGCCGACCAGGACGCGAAGATCTCGGTCAACCTCACCGGCGACAGCGCGAAGCCCGGCGCGCCCGTGAAGGTGACGGCCGCGGAGGGCACGCTCAAGGACGTCGCGGTGAAGGACACCAAGGGCGCCGCGCTCGCCGGAAAGATATCCGCCGACGGGAGGACCTGGACCTCCGACCGTGTGGCCGTACCCGGCGCCACGTACACGGTCACCGTGAAGGACGACAAGGGTCGCGCCGGCAAGCAGCAGTTCAGCACGCAGGCCGCGGACAAGGTCAACAAGCTGGACTTCAACTTCAAGGCCGGCTCCACAGTGGGTACCGCGATGCCGATCTCCATCCGGTTCGACCACCCGGTCAAGAACAAGGCCGCGGTCGAGAAGCAGCTGAAGGTCAGCACCGACAACAACACCGTGGGCTCTTGGGGCTGGTACCAGGACCAGGCCGGACACCAGCGGGTGGACTGGCGCCCCGAGACGTACTGGAAGCCCGGCACGAAGGTGAAGCTCGACGCGGACCTCGACGGGATCGACTCTGGCGGGGGCGGCTGGTTCGTCCGCGACTACGACAACACGTTCACGATCGGCAAGGACCAGCAGGTCGAGGTCGACCTCGGCAGCAGGCAGCTGCAGCTCGTCAGGGACGGTCAGGTCGTCAAGTCGATCCCGGTCGCGGCGGGCACGCCCGGCGGCGAGAAGGCTTCCTGGGACGGGAAGATGGTGCTGATGCGCAAGGAGGGCACCATCCGGATGACCTCCGAGTCGGTGGGCCTCGGCGACGCCTACGACAAGATGGTCCGCGACTCGATGCGTCTGACCGACTCGGGCATGTACATCCACGCCGCCCCCTGGAACGAGGGCAACTACGGCCGGGTCAACAACAGTTCGGGCTGCGTCGGCATGAGCGACGCCGACGCCGACTGGCTCTACGCCCAGGTGCAGCCGGGCGACCTGGTGGAGGTCACGGGCCAGGGCTCCAAGGGCCAGGCCAAGCTGGGCAACGGCTACGCGCAGTGGAACATGAGCTGGGCCGACTGGCAGAAGCTCAGCGCCCTCGACGGCCAGGGCGGCAACTAATCTTTACCGGTACGTAACTTACCGGCGGGTTACCCGAGGTAAGCAACTGACGTTACCGTTCGGTCACTTTGCACTTACACGAGTGAGGAGTGACCCGTGGGACTTCCCCGCAGAGCCCTGCGCGCCAAGGCCCTCCGTACCACCTCGATCAGTTCGCTCTCCGCGGCCCTCGTCGCGGGCGCCGCCTTCGGTCTGGCCCCGGCCACGGCTCAGGCGGCGCCCGCAACTCAGGCCGCCGCCGCGGCGGATGTGCGCTTCGTCGACATCCCCGGCGACGGCGGCACCATCCTCAAGGGCAATGTCTTCACCCCGGCCGGCGCCCAGGCGGGCCAGAGATTCCCCGCGATCGTGCTGCCCACCAGCTGGGCCGTGCCGCAGATCGAGTACGTCGCGCAGGCCCAGAAGCTCGCCGACTCGGGCTATGTGGTGGTGAGTTACAACTCGCGCGGCTTCTGGCAGTCCGGCGGCAACATCGAAGTCGCAGGGCCCCCGGACATCGCCGACGCCTCCCGCGTCATCGACTGGACCCTCGCCAACACCCCGACCGACCCCGACAAGGTCGGCATGGCCGGTGTCTCGTACGGCGCGGGCATCTCGCTGCTCGCCGCCGCCCACGACAAGCGCGTGAAGGCGGTCGGCGCGATCAGCGGCTGGGCCGACCTGATCGAGTCGATCTACTCGGGCCGTACCCAGCACTCCATGGCGGCCGGCCTCCTCACAGGTGCGGGCTTCCTCACGGGCCGCCCGAGCCCCGAACTCCAGCAGATCATGCAGGACTTCCTCGGCTCCAACCTGGCCAAGGAACAGGAGATGATCGACTGGGGCCGCAAGCGCTCCCCCGCCACCTACCTCGACAAGCTCAACGCCAACAAGCCCGCGGTGCTCCTTGCGAACGCCTGGGGCGACACGATCTTCCCGCCCAACCAGTACGCGAAGTTCTACGAGCAGCTCACCGGCCCCAAGCGCCTGGAGTTCCGCCCCGGCGACCACGCCACGGCCGAGGCGACGGGCCTGCTCGGGCTGCCCAATGACGTGTGGACGAACACGCAACGCTGGTTCGACCACCACCTCAAGGGCGTGGACAACGGCATCGACCGCGAGCAGCCCGTCCAGCTCAAGTCCCGCTCGACGGGCGCGTACGAGGGCTATGCGGACTGGAAGTCGGTCGGCACGGCCACGACGAAGATCCCGCTGAACGACACCGAGAAGCTCCTCGCGAACGTCGACTCGGGCGCCAACGGCGGCATCGTGCTCCTGTCCAACGCCCTCGACCAGTTCTTCAAGGCCCCGCCCACGGCCTCGATCCCGCTGCTCCCGCGCACGTTCGCGGGCGTCTGGCAGTCACCGCGCTACACCAGCGGCCAGCAGGTCCGCGGCAACGTGAAGCTGCACACCACCGTCAGCAGCACGAAGCCGAGCGGCACCCTCGTCGCGTATCTCTACGACGTGGGGCCGCTCGGCGTCGGCAAGCTGGTCTCCCACGCTCCGTACACCTTCCACGACCGCACCCCGGGGCAGCCGTTCGGCGTGGATCTGGAGTTGTTCTCCACCGCCTACGACGTCCCCGAGGGGCACAGGCTCGCGTTGGTGATCGACACGGTCGACCCGCTCTACATCGAGCACAACCCGACCGGCGCGCAGCTGACCTTCTCCTCTCCCGCGGCCGACCCGTCGTTCGTATCGGTGCCGCTGCGCGAGAAGTGATCTCCGGCTGCTGCCGGGGGGCTTGCTCGTTGCTACTGCCTCCCCGGCAGCAGCGTCCCTGGTTCGGCCGGTGCGACATCCACGGCCTCGACCTTCGGGTTGCGCTGCTGTCGTTTGGACACCCAGGTGGCGAACCAGGACAGAAGCATGCACATCCCGATGTAGATCGGCGAGATCACCATCACCACGGGGATGAACGGCAGATCGTAGTCGAGATTCGACGCGATCAGCTTGCCCGCGTGAAGGAATTCCTCGTACGTGATGAGGTAGCCGAGCGAGGTGTCCTTGAGGGCCACCACGAGCTGGCTGATGATGGCCGGCAGCATGGCGCGCAGCGCCTGCGGCCCGAGTACGTAACTCATCACCTGCGTCTTGCGCATACCGAGGGCGTACGCGGCTTCGCGCTGGCCCTTCTCGACGGAGTTGACGCCCGAGCGGAAGACCTCGGCGAGCACCGAGCCGTTGTAGAGCGTCAGTCCGGTGACCAGCGCGGGCAGCGGCTGGACCTTCAGGGCCACGAACACGAAGAAGATCATCACCAGGACCGGCATGGCCCGGAAGAACTCCACGATCAGCGTGGCCAGCCAGCGCACCGGCCGGTGGTCGGAGAGCCGCCCGACGGCGAGCACGGCACCGAGGGCGAGCGAGAGCACCGCGGCGATCGCGAAGGCCTTGAGCGTATTGCCGAGCCCCTTGAGCAGCAGCTCCTGGATTCCCTTGTACGTGAAGGGGTTCCACTTGGTGGCGGTGAACTGGTCCGTGTCGAAGAGCAGATAGAGCACCCAGCCGACGACCGCCGCGATGAGCACGGTGGACAGCACGCCGTACAGCATGTGCCGGCGTTCCGTCTTGGGGCCCGGGATGTCGTAGAGGGCGTTGGAGCCGTGGTCGAGGGCTTTCATCGGGCGACCCCCCAGCGCTTTTCAAGGAAGTTGAAGAGCGCGCTGATGGTGAGAGTGATGATCAGGTAGCCGACGGCGATCCAGACGAAGGTCCAGATGATGCTGTAGCCCAGCTCGTTGAGCGTGCGGTACGTGCCGAGCAGTTCGACGACGCTGAAGGCGCCGGCGATCGCGGAGTTCTTGGCGAGCGCGATCAGGTTGGAGCCCACCGGCGGGATCACCGAGCGGAAGGCCTGCGGCAGGATCACCTGGGAGAGCGTCTGGCTGAAGGTCATCCCGAGGCTGCGGGCCGCCTCGCCCTGTCCCTTGGGCACGGTGTTGATGCCGGAGCGCAGCGCCTCGCAGATGAACGCCGAGGTGTAGCAGCCGAGCGCGAGCACCGCGAACACCTTGAAGGGCAGCACGAGCCCGAAGCGCGGCAGTCCGAGCAGGACCGCGAAGAAGAGCAGGGTCAACGGGGTGTTGCGCAGGACGGTGACCCAGACCGTGCCGAAGACACGGAAGGAGCCGACCGGCGCGACCCGGAAGGACGCCATGATGAACCCGAGCACCAGGGCCAGGATCGAGGCGTAGACGGTGAGTTCGACCGTCCCGAGGAAGCCCTCGCCGTAGGTGGAGAAGTTCTCCGTCAGTACGTTCATGCCGGCCCCCTCAGCTCGCCGGGTAGCGGTCGATGGGCGGCGGTGTGGGCGCGGGCACCCCGGACAGGCCGAGGGTCGCGTCGTACGCCTTCTTCCACGTGCCGTCCTTCTCGCGTGCCTCGAGGGCGTCGTCGATGGCGAACCTGAGCGCGTTGTCGCCGCGCGGTACGCCGATGCCGTACGGCTCCTCGGAGAAGGGCTTGCCGACCAGCTTCATCTCCTCGGGCAGCTTCGCCGCGTAGCCCTGGAGGATGGCGTCGTCGGTGGTCACGGCGTCGACCTGGTAGGTGAGCAGGTTGTCCACGCAGATCGAGTACGTGTCGTACGCGACCAGGACCGCCTTCGGGTAGTCGGCCTGGATCCGCTGGTACGGGGTCGAACCGGCGGCCGAGCAGACCTTCTTGCCGTCGAGGTCCTGGGGGCCGTTGATGTCCTCCTCGTCGCTGCGGACGAGCAGTCCTTGTCCCGCCATGTAGTACGGGCCGCCGAAGCCGACGAGCTTCTTGCGGTTGTCGTTGATCGTGTAGGTGCCCACGTAGTAGTCGATCTGGCCGTTCTGCAGGGCGGTCTCACGGTTGGCCGAGGCGATCGTGCGGAACTCGATCTCGTTCGGCGCGAAGCCGAGGGAGGCGCCGATCATCTTGGCGATCTCGATGTCGAAGCCCGAGTAGGCGCCGCTCGCCGGGTCCTTCTCGCCGAGATAGGGCTGGTCCTCCTTGGCGCCGACGACCAGCCGGCCGCGGCGCTCGGCCTTGTTCCAGGTGCCCGAGTCGGGCAGCTGGAAGCCGGTGGCCACCTGGTACTTGGGCAGATCCTCGGGCTTGGGCCCCTTGGTGGGCGGGCTGCCTTCCTTGCCGCAGCCCGCTGCGGCGAGCGCGGCCAACAGCAGGGCCGCGAGCACACGTGTAGTACGCATTCCTTGAGTCCCGTCCCCCGTCAGTGCTTCAGGATCTTGGACAGGAAGTCCTTGGCGCGGTCGCTCTCGGGGTTGTTGAAGAACTCCTCCGGAGCGCGGTCCTCGACGATCTTGCCGTCGGCCATGAACACGACGCGGTTGGCGGCCGAGCGCGCGAAGCCCATCTCGTGCGTGACCACGACCATCGTCATGCCCTCGCGGGCGAGCGACTGCATGACCTCGAGGACCTCGTTGATCATCTCGGGGTCGAGGGCCGAGGTGGGCTCGTCGAAGAGCATCACCTTGGGGTCCATCGCGAGGGCGCGGGCGATGGCCACGCGCTGCTGCTGACCGCCGGAGAGCTGCGCCGGGTATTTCTCGGCGTGCGCCTCGAGCCCTACGCGGGTGAGGAGTTCACGCGAGCGCTTGTCGGCCTCGTCCTTCTTGCGGCCGCGCACCTTGACCTGGGCGAGCGAGACGTTCTGCAGGACCGTCTTGTGCGCGAAGAGGTTGAAGGACTGGAAGACCATCCCCACCTCGGCCCGCAGCTTCGCGAGTCCCTTGCCCTCTTCCGGGAGCGGCTGCCCGTCGAGGGTGATCGAGCCCGACTGGATGGTCTCGAGCCGGTTGATCGTCCGGCACAGGGTCGATTTGCCCGAGCCGGACGGCCCGATGACCACCACCACCTCCCCGCGTCCGACGGTGAGCTGGATGTCCTGGAGGACATGCAGCTTTCCGTAGTACTTGTTGACGTCACGCAGCTCGATCAACGGATCGACGGCCATGTACGGACCTGCCCACTTATCGCTGTTGAGTCCGCGCAAACTATCCAGCGCAATATGGGACTTAACAGGCGACACGCATGATTGGGGCATTAACCGTATTTTGACCAACGGGGTGTTGAAGGCTCCGGGGTGTGGTCCGCGTCAGGCCTCGGAGGCCTCCGCGTACACCTGCGACAGCTCCGGCGCGCCGGCCACGGCCCAGTCCAGGCCCGCTTCCACGACCTGGATCTCACGGCCGGAGACGAGCCGGACCACCGGATGACCGCCGGGCCAGACGTGCCAGGTGGCGCCGGGCACGGTGCGCACGACGACGGTGCCGAGGTAGAGACCAGCGTCATTGCCGAGCCAGGGCAGCAGCTCGGGGTCGTCGCGCCAGCGCGGGAGCAGCTGGTCGAGCGCCTCCAAGGAGGCGGGAGAGTCGTCGAGTTCGAGTCCTACGCTCTCCGCCTGCGAGCGCAGCAAGGCGCATTCGGAGAGCAGCTCGGCCACGCCTTCGGGATCTTCCTCGAACGCGGCGGCGAGGGGTGCGTCATCGCTGCCGGCCGCCTGCCTCCTGCGCCACCGATCGACAAAAGGGATGTTCATAAGCCAAGAGTCGCATCCGTTCCCGCGGGGCACCACAGGGCGCGCGGATCGATCTTGGCTCTCGCACACACGCTCGTTCCGCCTTGAATTCAGGGCGAGTTCAGGCGGCGGTCATTGACGCGTTCCTGCCACCTCTTTAGCTTCATGGCGCATCCTTCGTCACACCGTCAACGGGAGGAGTCCTTCGTGCGCCGAGGTCTGCGGGGTGGGGCGTTGGTTCTTGCGCTGGTGGCGGGGTTGGCGCCCGGTGCTGTCGCGGTGGCCGAGGAGCAACGCGCTCCGGCGCCGCTGGAGCGGCTCTTCGACAATCGGGCGATCAGTGACGACGCGGCGCCGGGCGAAGCGGACTTCGACGGATCGGGTTCCTCGCTGTCGGCGCAGGACCTCGCGGCGGCGGGCTGGACGCCCGGACGCACGCTCTCCGTCGACGCCGCACGGCTGCGACTGCCGCGCACCGGGCCCGGCGAGCGGGACAACGTGCGCGCCGACGGGCAGTCCGTACGGATGCGAGGGCGCGGCGAGGCCCTGTCCTTCCTGGTGGCCGGGACGGGCGGGGACGCGAGCGGTGCGGGCCGGGTGCGGTACCAGGACGGGTCCTCCTCCTCGTACCGCCTGACCGCGCCCGACTGGCGTTCGGGTCCGCTCGCGACGAAGGCGGTGGCGCTGCCGCATGTGAACACCGCGGACGGTCAACTGGCCGAGAAGGCACGGCTGTACGTGGTGTCGGTGCCGCTGGTGCGCGGGCGCGAGCTCGCCTCCGTGGAGCTGCCGCGCGATCCGGGCGCAGCGGATCTGCACGTGTTCGCCGTGTCCGTCCGCGAGCAGGCGCGCGGCTGGACGGGCAGCTGGTCCGCCTCCGCGTCCGGTTACACCGCGGTGGGGCCGTGGACGGACCGGACGCTGCGGCTCGTGGTGCACACCTCGGCGGGCGGGCCGCGCGTGCGGATCCAGCTCGCCAACACCTTCGCCTCGGCTCCGGTGCGGATCGGTTCCGCCAGCGTCGCCGTACAGGGGGCGGGCGCGGGGGCGCGGTCCGGGCCCGTGGCACTCACGTTCCGTGGGGAGCGCGGCGCGGAAATCCCGGCAGGCGCCCAGGTGTTCAGCGATCCGGTGGACTTCGACGTGCCGGCCGGCACGAATCTCCTGGTCTCCTTCCATCTGCCCGGCACGGTGAGTGCGGCGCCCGTGCACAGTCAGGCGATCCAGAAGTCGTACGTGAGCGGGGCCGGTGATCACACCGGGGCACCGGACGCGGGGGCGTACACCTCGACGATCAGTACGTGGCCGTTCCTCGCCGGGGTCGATGTCGGCGGCGGGGAAGAGTCCGTGGTGCTGCTCGGGGACTCGATCACGGACGGCGTGAAGTCCACGCCGGACGCCAACCGGCGCTGGCCGAACGTACTGGCGCGGCGGCTGCTCGACCAGGACGAGGTCCCGGCGTACGGCGTGCTCAACCACGGGATCTCCGCCAACCGCGTCGTCACCGACCGGTATCCGGGCGACGGTGTCTCGACGGATACGGGCGGGGTGAGCGCGCTGCACCGTCTGGAGCGGGATGTGCTCGCCCAGACCCGGGCCCGTACGGTCGTGGTCTTCGAGGGGGTCAACGATGTGCGGTGGGGCGCGAAGGCGGCTCAAGTGACCGCGGGACTGCGGGAGATCGCCGCGCGCGCCGAGGAGCGCGGACTGCGCACCGTGGCCGCGACCATCGCGCCCTGCGAGGGCGAGGCGCTGTGCACGGCCGCGGCGGACGCGGAGCGGCAGGCGGTGAACGAGTGGATCCGCACCAGCGGGGTGTACGACGCGGTGCTCGACTTCGATGCCGTACTGCGGGACCCGGAGCATCCGGCACGGCTGCTGCCCGCGTACGACAGCGGGGACCATCTGCATCCCGGGGACGCGGGGCTCGCGGCGCTCGGGGAGTCGATCGATCTCGGACTGCTGTGAGCCTCAGCTCGTCTCGAGCCGCTGTGAGCCTCAGCTCGTCACGCTCGTGATACCCGCCGGGCGGGACAGGTCGATGCCGCGCCGGGCCAGTTTGAGCGTGTAGACCGTCTCGCGGCTCAGGGCGTGGCTGACGCCGGCCGAGAGCGCGACCGCGAGGAGCAGCGGCAGCAACAGGCCGTAGGCACCGGTCAGTTCGAGCATGATGACCACCGCGACGATCGGTGCGCGGGCGCTGCCGGTGAACACGGCCGCCATGCCGACCATGGCGTACGCGGCAGGGGCGGCCGCATGCCCGGGGAAGAGTGCCGCGGCCATGATCCCGAAGACCGCGCCGAGCATGGCGCCGATGAACAACGACGGGGCGAAGACGCCGCCCGAGCCGCCGATGCCCATGGTCAGACTGGTCGCGACCATCTTGCCGACGAGCAGGACGAGAAGAAGACCGAGCGCGTACTTGCCGTGCGCGGCGTCTTCGAGGACCGGGTAGCCCACCCCGTACATCTGCGGCAGCACGAGCAGCAGCGCGCCGAGTGCCAGACCGCCGACGGCGGGACGCAGCCACTCCGGGCCGCGCCATATGCGGTCGCAGAGGTCCTCGACGGCGTACAGGATGCGGGTGAAGGCGATACCGACGGCTCCCGCGACCAGGCCGAGGACGGCGAACAGGACGTACTGGTCGGGGTGTTGGACGCTCAGGCCGGGCAGCGGCAGGAACACCTCGTTGCCGAAGACCGCGCGGGCGAGCGCACAGGCCGTCACGGACGCGATCGCCAGGACACCGAAGGTGCGGGCGGTCCAGCGGCGCAGGATCAGCTCCATCGCGAAGACCACGCCCGCGAGCGGTGCGTTGAAGGTCGCGGCGATACCGCCCGCCGCGCCGCAGGCGAGCAGCAAGGTGGTGCGCCGTTCGTCGGCGCGGACGAGCCGGCCGAGGGTGGAGCCGAGCGCCGAACCGATCTGCACGATGGGGCCTTCCCGGCCGACGCTGCCGCCGCCGCCGATGCACAGGGCGGAGGCGAGGGACTTCACGACGGCGACCCTGCCCTTGATCCGGCCGCCGCCCCGCGCGACGGCCAGCATGACCTCGGGGACACCGTGGCCGCGGGCCTCGCGGGCGTAGCGGTGGACGAGCGGGCCGTAGACGAGGCCGGCGACGGCGGGGGCGAGCAGGACGAAGTACGGGCCGAGGTGCGGGAGCAGCGGATGGGCGGCGCCGCCGGCCGCCGCATAGTCGGCGTGGCCGGAGAACAGCCTGGTCGCGCCCATGACCATCCAGCGGAAGAGAACCGCGCCGGCTCCTGCGCCGACACCGATCACGACCGCCAGAGCGAGGGTCTGGAGCCGGCCTGCCGTCGTCTCATCCGGGGCTGATATACGGACAGAACTGGGCATACCGCAACGGTATGCCGCGAGGGCCGGTCGGCTGCAGAGCCGACCGGCCCTCGTGAGCAGGCCTCAGGTCCTGATGGAGCCCCGGTCAGACGTCCAGGTCGACCACGACGGGCGCATGGTCGGACGCGCCCTTGCCCTTGCGCTCCTCGCGGTCCACGTAGGCGTCGGTGACGGCCTTCTGGAACGCGGCGTTCCCGTAGACCAGGTCGATGCGCATGCCGCGGTTCTTGGGGAAGCCGAGCTGGCGGTAGTCCCAGTACGTGAAGGGCACGTCGTACTTGAGCGGCCGCGGCACGATGTCACTGAGCCCCGTCTCGCGCAGGGCGGCCAGGGCGGCGCGCTCGGCCGGGGTGACATGGGTCGCGCCCTCGAAGAGGCTGATGTCCCAGACGTCGTCGTCGGTCGGCGCGACGTTGTAGTCACCGAGCACCGCGAACGGGCGGGAGCCCTGGGCGTCACCCGCGATGGCGGCCTTGAGGGCCTCGAACCACTGCAGCTTGTACGCGTAGTGCGCATGGTCGGGCTCGCGCCCGTTGGGCACATAGACCGACCAGACACGGGCGCCGCCGCAGGTCGCGGAGATCGCGCGCGGCTCCTCGGCGCCGTCGTAGCCCGGGTCCCCGGGCAGGCCCTTGACGACGTCGTCGAGTCCGACGCGGGAGACGAGCGCGACCCCGTTCCACCGCCCGTTGGCGTTCACCGCCGACTCGTAGCCGAGCTCGCGCAGCTCGTCGGCGGGGAACTGCTCGGCCGCGCACTTGGTCTCCTGGATGCACAGCACGTCCGTGCCGCTGTTCTCCAGCCAGGCCAGGAGGCGGGGCAGTCGGGCGGTCACGGAGTTCACGTTCCAGGTGGCGATACGCATGCGGCCAATCTACCCGTGGGGTCTGACAACCCCGTTCCCGCGGAGCCCCGGCCGCCGTTCCTTGCGAGGTTCCGGGCGCCTGCCCGCGACCCCGGCGGTCCGGTACGCCCCGGGGGTGAAGCCCTGGGCGTACCGGAGCAAGATGGGGCTTATGGAGCTGACCAAGAAGACCCACGCATGTGTACGGCTCGAGAAGGACGGCAGCACCCTGGTCATCGACCCCGGTCTGTTCGGGGAGGCCGACGACGCCGTCGGGGCCGACGCGATCCTCGTCACGCACGAGCACCCGGACCACTTCGCGGAGGACCGGCTGCGCGCCGCCCTGGAGGCGAACCCGGGCGCCGAGATCTGGACGCTGCGCTCGGTCGCGGACCAGATCGCGGCGGCGTTCCCCGGCCGCGTCCACACCGTCGGCAACGGTGACGCCTTCACCGCCGCCGGCTACGACGTCCGCGTGTACGGCGAACTGCACGCCGTCATCCACCCGGATCTGCCGCGGATCACCAACGTCGGCTTCCTCGTGGACGGTTCGGTCTTCCACCCCGGCGACGCGCTGACCGTGCCCGACCATCCGGTCGACACCCTGCTGCTGCCTGTGATGGCCCCGTGGAGCAAGGTCTCGGAGGTGATCGACTACGTACGCGAGGTCAAGCCGCAGCGCACGATCGACGTGCACGACGCCCTGCTCACGGACCTGGCGCGCCCCGTGTACGACACGCATCTGACGAACCTGAGCGGCGCGGACCATCTGCGGCTGGCACCCGGGGACGGTACGGACCTGTAGGCGGTACGGGCCCGCAGGCAGTGCGGGTCCGGGAGCGATGCGGGTCCGGGAGCGATGCGGGCCGGTGGTCGACGGGCCGGCGCCCCGCTACTCGCGGGGCGTCGTCTCCTCGCGTATCACCGTCTGCGCGACCTTGAACGCCGAGTTCGCCGCGGGGACGCCGCAGTAGACGGCGGCCTGCAGCAGGATCTCCTTGATCTCGTCCGGGGTGAGCCCGTTGCGCAGGGCCGCGCGGGTGTGGAAGGCGAGCTCGTCGAGGTGACCGCCGCTCACCAGGGCGGTGAGCGTCACGGCGCTGCGCATCCGGCGGTCCAGGCCGGGGCGCGCCCAGACCTCGCCCCATGCGTAGCGCGTGATCAGGTCCTGGAAGTCTCCGGAGAACGCGTCGCTGTTGCCGAGCGCCTGGTCGACATGGGCGTCGCCGAGCACCTCACGGCGGACCTTGAGGCCGCTCTCGTACGGGTCCGGGCGCCCGACCGGACCCGCCTGCGCTTCCAGGGGCGCGATCTCGGCGACCGGACCGCGTACCTCGCTGGACGGGGCGATCACGGGGACCAGGGGAGGCGCGGCGATGGCCGCGTGCGTTTCGGTCCACGCCGTGGAGAAGTGGTGCACGAGCAGATCCGTGACGGCGGCCGGCTGTTCGACCGGAGCGAGATGCGAGGCACCCGGCACGACCGCGAGCCGTGCGTCCGGGATGCCGGCGACCAGCGTGCGGGCCTCGGCGGGCCCGGTCACCTGGTCCTCGGAGCCGACCAGGACGAGGGTCGGCACGCCGATCCGGCCGAGGTCCGCCCGTATGTCGAAGGAGGCGAGCGCCTCACAGGCCGCGATGTAGCAGCCGGGGTCGGTGGTGCGCACCATCTGCACCGCCCACTCGGTGATCGCGGGCTGCGCGGCGGCGAAGCCGGGCGTGAACCAGCGCTCGGGCGAGGTGCGCGAGACGGGCTCGAGCCCGTTCGTACGGACGATCACGCCGCGCTGCCGGAATTCGTCGGCGGTACCGAAGCGGGGTGACGCGGCGATCAGGGCGAGCGAGGCGACGCGCTGCGGGTGGCGCAGGGCGAGATCGGCACCGATCGCACCGCCGAACGCACAGCCCGCGTACCCGAAGCGCTGGACCCCGATCTCGTCGAGCGTCGCGAGCAGCCGGTCGCCGAGCGCCTGCACGGAGTCGGTGGGATGGGCGGGCGCTCCGCCGTGCCCGGGCAGATCGAAACGCAGGACGCGCCAGGTCCGCGTGAGGTCGGGTATCTGGCGGTCCCACATGTGCCAGGTCGTGCCCAGGGAGGGGCCCAGGATCAGGACCGGTGCGTCCTCGGGTCCGTCGAAGCGGTATTGCAGGGTGTTCTCGGGTGTCTCACTCACGTCCTGCACGCTCTCATATCCCACACCGGCCCCTTGTCGGGGGCGGTGAGGATAGGGGACGGATCAGGTGAAAGACGGCTCGGGGTCGTGCCGGCCGGGCACCGTATGACCTTCCCCGAGGGCGCCTGGACCTTCCCAGGCGCCCTCACCGAGCGACGGCCCTCCCCATCGACCGCCGTCAGCCGCCGTACACGCCGGCCTCCCGCAGCGAGTAGCCCCACTCCGTGCCGCGCTGCACGCCCTGGATCCGTACGTAACGCGCCTGTGTGCTGTCGAACCGTGCGGTGTCCAGGCCGCCGTCACCGGAGTCCGTGGACCATGCCGTCCGCCAGTTACTGCCGTCCTGCGACAGCTCGATGCGGTACGACTTCGCGTACGCGTCCTCCCAGTCGAGGGTGACGCGCCCGACCGGCTTCGCCGACCCGAGGTCGATGCGCAGCCACTGGTTCTCCTTCCACTCGCTGGCCCAGCGGGTGGCCTTGTCGCCGTCGACGGACCTGCCGGGCGCGTAGTTCACGAACGGGTTCCACCACTGCGTCGTGGACGCCGTGGCGGCCGCGCCCGAGGCGAGGTTCCGCCCGGGGTCGTGCTGCTCGCTGCCCGCCCAGGTGCGGAGGTAGGACTCGGCGCCCGCGAAGAGGTCGTCCACGACGTCCTGGCCGCCGACGATCCGGATGTCCTCGATCCAGTCCGGGACCATCCCGTAGTGCGCGGCTCCGTCGGTGTTGAAGTCCCAAGTGCGCTCGCCGGTGGTCTGCTTGTCGATCACCGAGCCGCCGTCCGCGCTGCGGAAGGGGTACTTCACCGGGTTCGGGGTGTCCGCGCCGCGCGGGCCGGGCCAGCCGCCGACACCGTTCATGTCGGTGCCGTAGCCGAGGCCGACGCCGTACTTCTCGCGCAGCGCGTCCGTGCCCTTGGCCTCCGCACTGAAGCCTTCGGAGCCGCTCATGTAGCGGCCGATGAACCCGCCGAGCTTGTAGAGCCGCTCGGTCCAGCTCATGTCCATCCAGCTGTGCGAGGAGATCACACCCGGGTACGAGGCGGACTCGAGGATGTCGAAGGCCTGGCCCGCGGCCTTGACGCTCATGTGGTCGAGCTCCAGCATCATGCCGCGCTGCATCATGCCGCGCACCGCGTACTCACCCAGGCCGGTCAGACCGCGGGTGTTGCACTGCGCGCCCGAGGCGTACGCGGGCACGGACACGCCCTCGGGCAGCTGCTGCTCCGCCTGCGCCGCCGAGGCGTTGCCGATGGGGTTGTCGCGCTGCGGGCCACGGCAGGTCTCCGTCTTCCAGAACGTGCCGGTCGACAGGAACTGGCCCACATTGATGGCCGTACCGAGCGTGCCGGAGTCGAAGCGCACACCGCACAGGGCGTTGTCGAACTTGTGGCACAGGAACATGCTGCTGACGCCCAGCTTCTTCAGCTCGTCCAGGCCGCGGTCGATGTCCGCCTTGCTGCACTGCGCGACGTCGAGGATCTGCTTGCAGCCGAACGGTTCGGATGTCTCGACCCCCAGGACGACGGCCAGCTTGCCCTGCTCGATGACCTCGCGGGCCTGCGCGCTGCTGGTCACGATGCGGAACCAGCCCTTGCCCGGGCCGCCGTACATCCTGTCGATGAACTCCTGCATCTCGTACGTCTTCTTCGCCTCGAGACGGATGGCGTCCATCTCGTCGCAGCCGCGGTCCTTGAAGAAGTAGACGGAGCAGATCACGCCGTTGGTGACCAGGTCGTTGACGAGAACCCGCTGGCCGCCGCGCCAGGCCCGCTCGATCCAGGCGTAGTAGTTCTGCTGGTGGGTGAGCGAGTCATGGGCGGGCCAGTCCTTGAAGGTGGGCCACCCGTGAGGATCGTGCTTGCCGTCGCCGCCCTTGGTGATCATGTCGAAGAGGGCGAGCGAGCCGTCCGGGTAGTGCTCGGGGCAGTCCTTGAGCGCGTCGGCGACACCCTGCTCCGAGAACGCCTTTCCGCAGATCAGCCGGCCGCCGAAGCCCTCGTTGGACATGATGTGGTCGTGCGCGTCGACGAAGCCCCTGACCCTGCCCTGGGCGTCGGTGCCCTTGAAGGGCTCACCCGTGACGTTGATCTGCGAGTCGGGCTCGGGCCGCGCGTTCGGCGTCCACCAGCCGCTCTCCGCCGCGGAGTTGGCCTCGGTTCCGGGGCCCGGGTCCGCGGCGGATGCGGGCATCGGGCCGATGAAGAGGGAGAACACGGCGAGGAGCAGTGACACAACCGTGAGGGGTCCGAGTCTGTGACGCGGAGGTTGAACCATGGTCATCACTCACCTTGATTGACATGCGCACGCAAGTTACTGACGAGTTTTCAGAATCGCGAGCCTCGGTGGCGGAGTCAACGGTCCCGGCCGAAAAAGATGAGGATTCCTCAGTTTTGATGAACTGAGCGTCGGATTCCGCTGGTTGAGGGGCACTTTCAGGCCACGCCGCGGATGCGGAGGACAGGGCGGCGGCCGTGGAGGATCACCCTTGCAAAGCCCGCTGACGATCGGAGACCCGATGCATGATCCACTCCCCTCCCGCGGCTCCGCTTCGCGTGCGGCACGGCGCCTGGGCGCCGAGTGGGAGAGCCATGCGCGTACGTTCATGGCGTGGCCCGCGCTGGAGTCCGTATGGCAGGAGGATCTCCCCTACGTACGGCGGGACATCGCGCGCGTCGCCCGGGCCGTCGCGGAGTACGAGTACGTGGTGGTGATGGCGAGACCGGACCAGCGGGCCGCCGCCCAGAAGGCGTGCGGGTCCCAGGTGGAGGTCATCGACCTGGCCGTCGACGACCTGTGGGCCCGGGACACCGTCCCCGTTTTCGTCGAGGAGGGCAGTGACGTCCTCGGAGTCGACTTCAACTTCAACGGCTGGGGCGGCAAGCAGGTGCACACGAACGACGGCGTGGTCGGACGGGCGCTGCTGCCCGCGTACCGGATCCCCCGTGTCCAGGCGTCTGTGGTTTGCGAAGGCGGCGCCTTCGAGACGGACGGCGAGGGCACTCTCCTGATCACCGAGAGCTCGATCGTCAACGACAACCGCAACCCGGGAAAGAGCCGCGAGCAGATCGAAACCGAGCTGAAAGAGCTCCTGGGCATGCGCAAGGTGATCTGGTTCGAGGGCGTACGAGGTGAGGACATCACCGACGCGCACGTCGACAGTCTCGTGCGGTTCACGGCCCCCGGGGTGATCCTCCTCGACCGGGCCTTCCCCGGCCTGCCCGCCGACTCCTGGTCGCGCTCATCGGATCAGGCGAAGTCCGTGCTGAGCGAGGTCACCGACGCACGCGGCCGCCGCTTCGAGGTGATCGACCTCCCGGGGCCCGACCCGGACCGCGTCCCGGGCTACGGCGACGAGTTCCTCGCGACGTACGCGAACTTCTTCATCGGCAACGACGCGGTGTACGCACCCCGCTTCGGCGACAGAAGGGCCGACGACCGGGCGCGGGGGATCCTGCAGGAGCACTTCCCCCGGCGGGACATCGTGCAGCTGAGGATCGACACCCTCGCCACCGGAGGCGGCGGGATCCACTGCGCCACCCACGACCAGCCAGGCGAACCGGCCGCCTGACCACGCCACGGGTCGCCGCGTCAGTCAGCCCCGGCCCTGAGCATGCGCAGCACGGCGCGTTCGGCCGGCCCCTGGGTCGCGGGCGAGCCTGCGGAAACCTCGGCGCCGAGCCGGGGCAGGGCGTCGGCGATCGTCACCCCCTCCTCGTACAACTCGATCACCCGCGGGTTGATGTACGAAGCGCGGCAGACCGCCGGGGTGTTGCCGAGGTAGCCGGCGACCTCTCGGGCCGCGCGGGCGATGGCGCGGCGGCGGGCGGTCTCGCTGCGCGCCACCGGCTGGGAGACGGCCAGGGCGACGGCGGCCAGGACGGTGGCGTGCCAGGTGCGGAAGTCCTTGGCGGTGATCTCCAGGCCCGCAAGCTCCTTGAGGTACGCGTTGACCTCCTCGCCGCCGGGTTCGTGCCAGGAGCGCCGCTCCCCGTACGCGAGCAGCCGGTCGCCGTCGCCCCCGCGCCGCAGCAGCGCGGTCAGGCACCGGCAGGCGGCCGGGTCGGCGACGGACTGCGCGACCTCCTTGCCGTGCTTGCCGGTGTAGGTGAACTCGACGGCTCCGGCCCGGCAGCGCAGATGTGCGCGCAGGAGCGTGGTGAGGCCGTAATTGCCGTTCAGCTCGGTGTGGCGCTCGCTGCCGATGCGGAAGAAGCCGAGGTCGAGCAGGCGTACCGCCGTGGCGAGGACGCGCCGGCGGGTCAGTCCGCGGTCGCCGAGGTGCGCCTCGACTGCTTCCCGTACGGCGGGCAGCGCCTCGGCGGCCTCCAGGACGTGCTCGTGCTTGGCCAGCTCCTGCTCGGCACGGAACCGGGGGTGGTACAGGTACTGCCGGCGTCCGGCGTCATCGGTGCCGACGGCCTGGAGATGCCCGTTGGCCCTGGTGCAGATCCACACGTCGCGCCAGGCCGGAGGGATCACAAGCTCGCGGATCCGGGCCAGTTCGGCCCGGTCGCGCAGCGGCTCGCCCCCGGCGTCGAGGTAGCGGAAGCCGCGCCCGTGGCGCAGGCGGCGGTACCCGCGGTCGGTGGGACGGCTGTGGTGAAAACGCATTCCGGCCTCCCTCCGGTGCGGGTCGACGGCGCTGTCGGGGGTACCCGGCCGGACCAGCGGCGGGGCGGCCGACCGACCCGGCGGCGTCCGTGTTCATCCGGTCCGGCCGGTATCCGTGTCCGTCGGGCCCGGCCGGTATCCGTGTCCGTCGGGCCCGGCCGGTATCCGTGTCCGTCGGCTCCGGCCTGTATCCGTCTCCATCGGGCCCGGCCGGTATCCGTCTCCCTCCGGTCCCCGCCACCACCCGACGACAGAAAGACCGATCATGGCGGAGTACTCCACCCTCGAACTCGACGCGCTCTGGGACGCGTTCCACCGCGTGGTGAACATGACCTCACAGGAACTCAGCGCCTGGCTCAGGACCCGGGACGCGGGAGAGCACGCCGAGCCGCTGCCCGATCGCGCGGGTCCCGAGACCGGACAGCACGTCCTCGCGATCCTGCAGAAACGGCGCACGGACCTGACCGACGACGACCTGCGCGTGATGCGCAACGTGGTGGACCGTGTCGAGGCCGCCCGCGGCGAGGAACGGGAGCCCGAGGCGGGCGACACCCGCGGCAGGCACCGTCTGATGTCCCTGGGGCACGACCCCCTCAAGCCGTCCTGACGCCCGGCGCGGCAGCCTTGCGCCGTCTCTCGGCGAGCCGCACCGCCCGGTCCGTGACCGGCGGTGCGGCGTCGAGGGCGCATCACAGCAGCGGCCCGGCGTCGAGGGCGCGGCACAGCAGCAGCCCGGCTCACAGCAGCAGTTCGACCGCGAAGGCCAGGCAGCCGACGGCTACCAGCGCCACCACGAGGAGGATGGCCGCGAGCGGCCCCTTCGCCCAGCCGCGCGTGGGGTTGTCTGTCTCCTGCGGCCCCGCACCGGACGTGCTGCCCTCGGCGGGCGGCGTCTCACCGGGCGGTACTCCCCCGCCCGGCTCGAGGCCCGGGGTCCGGTAGGGGTCGGGATCGGGGTTCTTGTCGTGCATGCCGCACGGGTGCCCCGACGCGGCCCCGCCGAACACCCCGAACGGCACGCCGGCACAGGGCAGTTGCGCGTGGACCATGGGCGTGCCCGCCCCCCCCGCCCGGACGGTGGGGGGGGCAATGGGGGCGGGGCCGCCCCGGCGGGTAAGTGGGGGGGGGACGCCCGGGGGGGTTCTGGGGGTGGGCAC
>NZ_JBEPEW010000101.1:0-31359 GCF_040300965.1 Streptomyces mesophilus
GCCTTGGGCCGGGCGGCGAGCCAGCCGCCGGCGAGCACGAGAGCCGCGGGCTGATGGGCGCAGAGCTCGGCGAGCGACTCGGCGGCCCGCGGGTCGACGGTGATCCGCACCGACCCCGTGTAGCCGCTCAGGAGCTCGAGGGCGGACTTGGTGTCGAGCCCGCCGAGTGTGCAGGGGCGCACATCCGGAATCCCGGTGAGCGGCCCTTCCGCGGTGGCGACGACCAGGCACTCGGGCGAGTCCGGCAGCAGCGGTTCGACCTGCTCGGCGTCGGCCGCACCGTCCAGGACGATGAGCACTCTGCGTACGGAAAGGGCGGTCCGCAGCGATTCGGCGAGCTCGTCCTCGGCCGCGCCGGGCGGGGTCGGGAAGCCGAGCGCGTCGAGCAGTTCACGTGCCGTGCGCTCGGTGGGGACTCGGGTGCCGTCGGGCTCGGCGAGCTTGGCGCGCAGCACGCCGTCCGGATAGCGGCCGCCGAGCTGCCCCGCCAGTTCCTCGGCGAGCGCGGTGCGGCCCGAGCCGGGACGGCCTGCGATCAGCAGGACGCGCGCGCGGGGCGGCTTCTTGCCGGCCGCGAGAGTGTCGAGCCCGGTGCGCTCGATGTCGGCGCGCAGCTCCTTCAACTCCCGCTGCCGGCCGACGAACTCCGCTGGTGCACTGCGGCCGCGCTCGAGGTCGCCCTCCGCCGCCGTGTGGGTGTCCACCGCCTGATCCGTCACGGGTCATGCTCCCGTCCAGCCGCACCGCCACGGCCGCGGCTGCGGCCGGGGAAGATGACGGGACGCCGAGGTCGTTTCCGGCGTATTCCGTCGACCTGAGCGTAGTTCACGCATCGTGACGAAAGCCGGGGAGCGCGGCGGATAGATCCCTCGATCGGATCAGCCGATGGTCACACCGGAAAGGACCTCATGAAGCCTGCCGCCTCAGGACTCGAAGGGGCGGGCGGGCCAGGGGGCCTCCGCGGGACGCAGGGCGTCCAGGCCGTCACCGGTCTGTGCGGCGACGAGCGAAAGCACGCCCACGACCAGGCAGGTGTTGTGCAGCTCACCGGCCAGCACGCCGCGCACCAGCTCCTCCAGAGGCACCCGCTTGATCTCCATGTCCGCCTCTTCCTCGGACACTTCGAACCGCCGGCCCTCGGCCTCGGAGAGATCGCGTGCGAGGAACACGCGTACGGCTTCGTCGCTGCCGCCGGGCGTCGTGTACACGTCGGTGAGCACCCGCCAGTCCTCGGCCTTGACGTGCGCCTCCTCGTACAGCTCGCGCTGCGCGGCGTGCAGCGGGTTCTCGCCGGGGACGTCCAGGAGTCCCGCGGGGATCTCCCAGAGCTTGTGGCGCACGGGGTGGCGGTACTGGCGGATCACCAGGACGCGGCCCAGGTCGTCGAGGGCGAGCACGGCCACGGAGCCGGGGTGCACCTGGTAGTCACGGCGTGCGACCGTTCCGTCGGGCATGACCACGTCGTCGGTGCGGACGCTGGTCTTGTTGCCGGTGAAGGGCGTCGTGGTGGCCGTGATCTGCCATTCCTCGGCGGTGTCCTTGATCGACATGTCGTACGTCCTCCCACGAGCCCACATGCGGAACCGTCAAACGGAAAACCGGAGCACGCGCCCCGAAAGGCCCGTACCCCGGCAACCGTATCGCCTGGAGATTACTTACCGGTCTTGCGCTCCACAGCGGCCTTCACCAGGCCCGCGAACAGCGGGTGCGGACGCGTCGGACGCGAGCGCAGCTCGGGGTGCGCCTGGGTCGCGACCAGGTAGGGGTGGATCTCGCGCGGGTACTCGACGTACTCGACGAGCTTGTTGTCCGGGGACGTGCCGGAGAACTGGATGCCGGCCTTCTTCTCGAGGTCCGCGCGGTAGGCGTTGTTGACCTCGTAGCGGTGGCGGTGGCGCTCCTCGACGTACTCCTTGCCGTCGTACACCTCGCGCACGATCGAGCCCTCGGCCAGCTTCGCCGGGTACATGCCCAGGCGCATGGTGCCGCCCATGTCGCCCTCGCCGGCGACGATGTCGAGCTGCTCGGCCATCGTGGAGATGACCGGGTGCGCGGTGGACGAGTCGAACTCGGTGGAGTTGGCGTCCGGGATGTCGGCCAGGTTGCGCGCGGCCTCGATCACGATGCACTGCAGGCCGAGGCAGAGGCCGAGCAGCGGGATCTTGTTCTCACGGGCGTACGTGATGGCGCCGACCTTGCCGTTCACACCGCGGTCGCCGAAGCCGCCCGGGATGCAGATCGCGTCCACGTCGCCGAGCTGCTTGGCGGCGCCCGCCGGGGTCTTGCAGTCGTCCGAGGTGACCCACTTGATCTTCACGCGGGCCTTGTTGGCGAAACCGCCCGCGCGCAGCGCCTCGGTGACCGAGAGGTAGGCGTCGGGCAGGTCGATGTACTTGCCGACCAGGGCGATGGTGATCTCGTGGTTCGGGTTGTGCACCCGGTCCAGGAGGTCGTCCCACTGGGTCCAGTTCACATCGCGGAACGGGAGGTCCAGCTTGCGGACGACGTACGCGTCCAGGCCCTCGGTGTGCAGGACCTTCGGGATGTCGTAGATCGACTTGGCGTCGATGGCGGCGACCACCGCGGCCTCGTCGACGTCGCACATCAGCGAGATCTTGCGCTTGATGGACATCGGGACGTCACGGTCCGCGCGGAGCACGATCGCGTCCGGCTGGATACCGATGTTGCGCAGCGCGGCGACGCTGTGCTGGGTCGGCTTGGTCTTCAGCTCACCGGAGGGGCCGATGTAGGGCAGCAGCGAGATGTGCACGACGAAGACGTTGTCGCGGCCGACCTCGTGGCGGACCTGGCGGACGGTCTCCAGGAAAGGCAGCGACTCGATGTCGCCGACCGTGCCGCCGACCTCCGTGATGACCACGTCGACGTCGTCGGTGGCCATGCGGCGGATGCGGTGCTTGATCTCGTTGGTGATGTGCGGGATGACCTGCACGGTGTCACCGAGGTACTCGCCGCGGCGCTCCTTGGCGATGACCGTCGAGTAGACCTGGCCGGTGGTGACGTTGGCCGAGCCGTCGAGGTCGACGTCGAGGAAGCGCTCGTAGTGGCCGATGTCCAGGTCGGTCTCGGCACCGTCGTTGGTGACGAACACCTCGCCGTGCTGGAACGGGTTCATCGTGCCGGGGTCGACGTTGAGGTAGGGGTCGAGCTTCTGCATCGTGACCCGAAGGCCGCGGGCCTTCAGCAGCGCACCCAGGCTCGAGGCCGTCAGGCCCTTGCCGAGGGAGGAGGCGACACCCCCGGTGACGAAGATGTGCTTGGTCGTCGTGGCTTTGGGCGGCATGGCCAAGAGGGGGCTCCCGTGGTCGCGAAGTGGTGTGCGTGCCGGCTTTTCCTGGTCTCTCCCATGAGAAGGAGGGGAGGCGCCGTCGCTGCGGTCGGGGGTTTTTTGACCACCGGTCCACGGGCTACCAGGGTATCAGCGACACGGGGAGCATGCTTCCGGCCACCCGG
Organism: Streptomyces mesophilus; assembly: GCF_040300965.1. Classification (GTDB taxonomy): domain Bacteria; phylum Actinomycetota; class Actinomycetes; order Streptomycetales; family Streptomycetaceae; genus Streptomyces; species Streptomyces mesophilus_A. The sequence goes on from NZ_JBEPEW010000101.1 coordinate 3,472, forward strand.
GAGCCACACCGGACGACCACATTCCGTGGCCGTGGGTTGACGCCGCGTACCCGACAATGCGGACGTCACAAAGTCGTCACTCGTTCAGCCGAACCGCTTTGCCCGCGGCCCCGTCCAGATCATTAGGGTGCGCGTATCCTGCTCGGAATACGCTGCGAGCCGGCCGGCACAAGGCACCACCCCGCCGCCCCGGACCCAAGTGCTCGTCAACGACCCTTGACTGCAAGGCAAGCGCCCCGAGAGGGCGGAAGTGGCCGTTCGACTGGAGATTGCACGTGGCCGGGCGCATCGAGGATTACGCACTCATCGGGGACATGCAGACCGCGGCGCTGGTCTGCCGAGACGGCTCGCTTGACTGGCTGTGTCTGCCCCGTTTCGACTCGCACGCGGTCTTCGCGGGCCTGCTCGGGACCGAGGACCACGGCTTTTGGCGCCTGGGTCCCGCACATGGTTCCGACGACAAACCCCCGCCGGCGGACCGGCGTTGTTACCGCGGCGACTCGCTCATCCTGGAGTCCGAGTGGGATACCCCGCGCGGCACGGTCAGGGTGACCGACTTCATGCCGCCGCGTGACGGCGCACCCCAGCTCATCCGGATCGTCGAGGGCGTCAGCGGCCGGGTGCCGATGCGCTCCGCGCTGCGGATGCGGTTCTCGTACGGGCGGATCACGCCCTGGGTGCACAAGGTGGACGGGCGGACGGTGGCGGTCGCCGGGCCCGACTCCGTATGGCTGGACACTCCGGCGGAGACGTACGGGAAGAACCTGACGACGTACTCGGACTTCACCGTCGGGCCCGGTGACCGGATCGCGTTCACGATCAGCTGGGAGCCCTCGCACAAGGAGCCGCCGCCGCTGTCGGAGCCGGAGGCCGCGCTCGAGGCGACCAGCGAGTTCTGGCGTGAATGGGTCGAGCACTGCACGTATCACGGGCCCTATCGCGAGGCCGTGATCCGTTCGCTGATCACGCTCAAGGCGCTCACGTACGCGCCGACCGGCGGGATCGTGGCGGCGCCGACCACGTCGCTGCCCGAGGACATCGGCGGCAGCCGCAACTGGGACTACCGCTTCACCTGGCTGCGCGACGCCGCCATCACGCTCTCCTCGCTGCTGCGCACGGGCTACCGCGAGGAGGCCCGCGCCTGGCGCGAGTGGCTGCTCAGGGCGGTCGCGGGCGACCCCGAGAACCTCCAGATCATGTACGGGATCGCGGGTGAACGGGAGCTCGGCGAGAGCGAGTTGGACTGGCTGCCGGGTTACGAGAACTCCGGGCCGGTACGGGTCGGCAACGGCGCCGCGCATCAGTTGCAGCTCGATGTGTACGGCGAGGTCACCGAGGCGCTGCACCTGGCGCACATGACGGGGCTCGCCCGTAACGACTACGCCTCGCTGCTCCAGCTCAAGCTGATCCGCTATCTGGAGACGCACTGGGACCAGCCCGACGAGGGCATCTGGGAAGTGCGCGGCCCACGGCGGCACTTCGTGCACTCCAAGGTGATGGCCTGGGTCGCGGTCGACCGCACGATCAAGCTGATCGAGTCCGGGGACGCGGACGGCCCGCTGGAGAGGTGGCGCGAACTGCGCGACGACATCCACCGGGATGTGTGCGAGAAGGGGTACGACCCGGAGCGGAACACATTCACGCAGTCGTACGGCTCGAAGGAGCTGGACGCGTCGCTGCTGCTGATCCCGCAGGTGGGCTTTCTGCCGCCGGACGACAAGCGCGTGGTCGGCACCATCGAGGCGATCCAGCGTGAACTGTCCACCGAGGACGGCTTCGTCCTGCGCTACCCGACCTCCGGGGACGACGCGGGCGTGGACGGACTCGAGGGCGACGAAGGGGCGTTCCTCGCCTGCTCGTTCTGGCTGGCCGACGATCTCGCGATGATCGGCCGGGTCGACGAGGCGCGCGAGCTCTTCGAGAAGCTGCTCTCGCTCCGCAACGACCTGGGGCTGCTCGCCGAGGAGTGGGATCCGCGGCTGCAGCGCCAAGTGGGCAACTTCCCGCAGGCGTTCAGCCATGTGCCCCTGATCGACACGGCTCTGCGGCTCACGGCCTCGGGGGCGTACGGGGGTTAGTCGTTCCTTTCCCCCGATCCCGAAGCGCCGGGAACCTTTTGGACGATGCGTCCCTCCTGGCCTGCCGACGCGGCATCGACAGCGATCCGCGCGCAGGCGAGAGGGACGCATCGTGGTTTCTACGACGGGATCCACTCCGGAACACGGCACGGCGGTGTCCGGCCGGCCCATGCCGCACGACGAAGGGGTCGTGCACCACTGGGTGACCGTGCCCGGCGCCAGGCTGCACGTAGCGGAGTACGGCAGCGGCTCACCGCTTCTGCTGCTGCACGGTTTTCCGCAGCACTGGTACGGCTGGCGCAAAGTCGCCGCGCTGTTGGCCTCCGAGCACCGGCTGATCGTGCCGGATCTGCGGGGCTTCGGGTGGTCGGAACAGCCCGAGCGCGGATACGACGCGGACGGTCTGGCCGGGGACATGATCGCGCTGCTCGACGCCCTCGGTCTGGAGCGGGTGGGGCTTGTGGGGCACAGCTGGGGCGCGCATGTCGGCTTCCGGTTGTGCCTGCGGGCGCCGGAGCGGTTCACGGGCCACCTGGCGCTCAACATGACGCATCCGTGGCCCCGGCACCGCGCCGTGGTGCCGAATCTGTGGCGGATGTGGTTCACCGAGTTCATCGAGTACCCGGTGCTCGGCCGGCTCGTGCTGCGGCACTGGCCCGGATTCACGCGCTTTCTGCTGCGCCGGCAGGTGGGCGACGCGTCGGTCTGGGAGGTGGACGAACTGCGGGAGTTCGCGGCAGCGGCCAGTGTGAGCGCCCATGCGGGGCAGTCGATGTTCTGGCAGTACGTGCTGCGGGACGTGCCCCGGCTGATGAAGGGCTCCTGGCGCCACCACCGGCTGACCGTGCCCACCGTGCTGCTCGGCGGCGCTCAGGATCCGGTGATCGCGCCCTCGCTCCTTGCCGGCGGGGAGAGCAGGTCGGACGACCTGACGGTACGCATCGTGCCCTGGGCCGGGCACCACCTGCCGCAGGAACGTCCCGAGCAGGTCGCGGAGGCGGCAAGGAAACTGTTCGCCAGGGTCTAGTTCAGGGCCGGGGCCGCAGCCGGGCCCGTTGCTCCACGGTGCGCAGGAAGGCCCGTCCGCGCCGCCGTCCGAGCAGGGGTGCGTACGCCCGTTGTACGGGGCGGAGGGCGGACGGGCGGGTGGCGCCGAGCACGGCGAAGCGGGTGCCGTCCGCCTCTCGTACGGCGGCCATACCGCCCACGATCAGGCCGGACTGCATCAGGCACCAGCCCGGCGAGAGCCGCACCTCGAAGGCGTCCCGGGTGCCGAGCGGGCCCACCGCGATCGCTTCCTTGCGCTCGCCGTCCCCGGGCGGCACCCGGAACTCCCGCAGCAGCGGCACGAGATGCGGCAGCTCCCCCGCCAGGTCCGAGGCGACCGCCCACACCTGCTCGTACGGCAGGGCGATGCGCTCCTCGGCGTACAGTGCGGCGCCGAGCCCCGCGGCCATGACGCGCAGCCGCGCCACCGGATCAGTGCTCATGCCGTTCCCCTTGCCGCGTAGGTTCCGACCACGACTTGCGGAACAGTGAACGCGCCCGGTGCAGCCGGGACTTGACCGTGCCGGGGGCCACGCCCAGGAGCCGGGCGGCGCTGCGCTCGTCGAGGCCTTCGAGTTCCCGCAGCACCAGCACGGCGCGGTAGTGCACCGGCAGGCGGACCAGGACGTCGCGCACGTCGGCCGACAGTTCCGTGTCGCCGTCCGTCCGCAGACCGCCGAGCCGGACCAGTTCGTCCGGCTCGGCGGGCCGCTCGACCGCGGTCCGGCGTGCGACGCGTACCGCCTCGCGCACGGTGACCATGCGGACCCAGCCGTAGAAGGCACCCGGGTCGCGCAGAGTCCGCAGGCCCTTGAAGACGGCAAGCAGCGCTTCCTGTACGGCGTCCGCGGTGTCGGCCGGGGCGATCGGACGGCACAGCCGGGTCACGTACGGCGTCACCCGTGTCAGCAGGTCGTCCATCGCGAGGGCGTCGCCCCGTTGCGCCGCCCGCACCAGGGGGACCGCCGCGTCCCACGGCGTGGCCTGCGCGTCCGCCGCGTCGCGTGCCTCAGCCACCCGGACCCCCTGTTTCCGTCCGGCACAACGTAGTTGGCCGGGGTCCGGGCGGCAACGCGGCCCTGAGACCTACAGTTTGCCGATCACCTCCCTGGCGGCGCGCTCGCCCTCGGTCGCACCGCCCTCCATGAAGCCCTGGTAGTCGTATGCGCAGTGCTCCCCCGCGATGTGGACGTTGCCCTGCGGGGTGCCCTCGTAGTTCGCGTACCGGCTGACGTAGCCGACCGGCCAGCCCGAATAGGCGCCCTGGGCAAGGGGGTTGCGGTGCCATGCGGAGAGCTGGGCCCTGCCGGTCCAGGCCGCCTTCGTCCCGGGGAAGATCTTGTCGATACCGGTGAGCCTGCTCTCCGCCAGCTTGCGTACGTACGCGTCCGACTCGGTGGCGAACGGGCTACCGGGGGCGAGGGAGGTGGCCAGGCTTCCACTGTTGAACTGGATCATGATGCCGCCGCTGCCCGGCTGGGTCTTGGTGGTGTCCCAGACCTGCTGCAGCGCGTCACCGGTGAAGGTGTCACCGGCGGACACCCCGGGCCAGGGGCCCGTACCGCGCCAAGGGCGGGCGGAGAACTGCATGTTGAGCTTGGTGCAGGTGCCCATCCGGGCGTCCCGCAGCAGGTTCTGCATCCGTGGATCGAACCCGGCCTGGGACAGGTCGAGTTGCTTCAGGATCGGCAGCGGCACACACAGGATCGTGTGGTCCGCGGTGACGGTCCGGGTGCTGCCGCCCTCGTCGAAGGTGAGCGTCTGGGTGCCGTCGCCGTTGGCCCGTACGGCCCCGAGGGACCAGCCGTGGCGCAGCGTGTCCGCCGGCAGTTCGTCCGCGATCGCGTGCGGGAGCCGGTCGTTGCCGCCGATCACGTGGTAGCGCTCGTCGGAGAGCCCCCAGACGTTGAAGTGGCCGGGATTGGGCTGGTAGCCCATGAGCAGGACGAGGGCGAGCGAGGACTGCTCGGCGGTGTCCAGGCCGTACTCGATGTTGTACGCGACATCGAAGAACTGCCCGAGCTTCGAGGCGAAGCCGCCGGGGACGCGGGAGTCGATCCACTCGCGGATGCTCATATGGTCGAGCAGGGTGCCGTGCGCGGTGGTCTGGTTCCACATCACCTCCCCCGCCTTCTGGAGGTCGCTGCGCAGCGCCTGGTAGACGCCCTTGAAATCCTCGTCGGCCTGGGCGCGCGGGTAGTACGTGCCGTCGAACCAGAGGATCTCCTCGGCGCCGTTCGGTCCGGCCGCGGCGAAGTCCTCGACGCCGAGCCCGAAGCGGCGGCACAGCTCGAGCATCTTCTTGTGGCCGGTGTCGATCAGCTCGCCGCCGATCTCCGAGCTCTGGCCGTACGCCCAGTGGTCGCGCTGCGTCCAGATGCGGCCGCCGACCCGGCCCGGATCGGCCTCGTACAGCGTGCAGTTCAGTCCGGCGTCCTTGAGGGTGAGGGCCGCGGTCAGGCCCGCGATGCCGGCTCCGACCACGGCGATCCGGGGGGCGGCTCCGGGCCGAACGGCCTTCGGTACGGCGGCCGTTGCCGGCGTACCGGATACGGCGAGGCCCGCGCCCCCTGCCGCGAGGCCGGCCGCGGCGGCCCGCTTGAGGAGCGTGCGGCGGCTGCTGCCGCTCTGCTGTACCGCGGCTTCGGCGCGCAGGCCGCGCAGCTCGGCGACGGGAAGTCCGAGCCGTTCCGCGTCGCGGTGCTCGGCGACGAGGCGCTTGAGGAGGTGCATCGGGTTGGTGCGTGCCATGAGCGGCTCTCCCTCGCAGTCGGGTGGACGGGTCAGCTGTGGTCGGCCGTGCTCATCGACGGCGACGGGCCCGGTACGGCGCCCTGCGCGCCCTCGCGCTCCTGTGCGTCCTCGAGGACGATGCGGCCGATGATCTCGTAGCGGGCGGGGCGCTTGGCCTTCAGATAGAAGCCGAGGGCGAGGCCGCCGAAGAAGACGAGGCCGACGATCCAGGGGATGGCCTTGAAGAAGACCGAGTCGGCGGCGAGACCCGCGGCCGTCTCCATGTTGATCACCAGGAGGACCACGACCGCGATCATGCCGATCCCGCCGAGCAGGGGCGCGGTGAAGGTCTTGAACCAGTGCCGGTCCTCGGGGTGGTTCTTGCGGAAGTAGCCGATGACCGCGAAGGAGCACAGGGTCTGCACGATCAGGATCGCCATGGTGCCGAGGATCGCGAGCAGTGTGTACAGGTGGATGTACGGGTCCTGGCCGGTGAGCCAGAACGCGCCGACCAGGACGACGGCGATGGCCGACTGGACGTACGAGGCGAGGTACGGCGAGCCGTGCTTGGCGTGCGTACGGCCGAGGGCGGGGTGCAGGAAGCCCTCGCGGCCGATCGCGTAGAGGTAGCGCGAGGCGCACTGGTGGAAGGCCATGCCGCAGGCGAACGAGCCGGTGATCAGGAGCCATTGGAAGGTGTCGACGGCCCAGCCGCCGATGAAGGAGTTCGCCGGGGCGAAGAACAGGTCGAGCGGGCTCGCGGAGGAGGAGATCTTCACCGATCCCGACAGGCCGTTGCCGGCGATCGTCATCCACGAGACGTAGATGTAGAAGAGGCCGACGCCGATCACGGAGATCAGGGTGGCGCGCGGGATGACCTTCTTCGGGTTGCGGGACTCCTCGCCGTACATGGCGGTCGATTCGAAGCCGACCCAGGACCAGAAGGCGAAGAACAGGCCGAGCCCTGCCGACGCCCCGGTGAAGGCGTTCTTCGGGTTGATCGGCTCGACCGGGATGCCGTCGGGGCCGCCGCCGTTGAGCAGGACCGCCGTCGCCACGGCGAACAGGACCGCGATCTCGGCGAGCAGCATCACGCCGAGCGCCTTCGCGGTCAGATTGATGTCGAAGTGCGCGAGGATCCCGGTGACCGCGAGCATGGCGGCCGCGTAGAGGATCCAGGGCAGATCCCAGCCGAGCTGGTCGAGCACGGTCGTCTTCGTGAAGTACGCGAAGACGCCGACGATCGAGGCCTCGAAGACCACGTACGCGAGGACCGCGAGCATGCCCGAGGCCATCCCCGCGATCCGGCCGAGGCCGTGCGAGATATAGCCGTAGAAGGCGCCGGCGGCGGTGATCCGCTTGGCCATGGCGACGTAGCCGACCGAGAAGACCGTGAGGACGAGCGTGGCGAAGAGATAGCCGGCGGGTGCGCCGGTGCCGTTGCCGAAGCCGACGGCGATGGGCAGGTTTCCGGTCATCGCGGTGATCGGCGCGGCGGTGGCGACGGCCATGAAGACGACGCCGACGAGCCCGACGGAGTTCGCCTTGAGGCGGTGGACCTCGCGCTGCGGTACGCCGGTACCTGCCGAGGGAGATGCGCCGGTACCCGCTGAGGAATCTGTCATGACCGCGCAGCTTGGCCCGGAGTGACGCAGGCCACAACAGACATCAAGTCATGCAATCGGCCTGTGGGGGCGACGAGTTGTCGCCTCAGGGGGCACTGAGGCCGCTGCTGTGACCGGCCGGTGATGTTCCGGAAACGCGGCCGCAGGTAGCGTCCGGAATATGAACATCCAGGGGGTCCCCAACGGCGGCGGGATCACGGTCCAGCGGGCACTCGAACTGCCCGGGCTGCGCAGCGGGCTGCCCGAGGTCGTCGTCGGCGCCGAGCGGCTGCAGCGCACGGTGCGCTGGGTGCACGCGGGCGAGGTGCCCAATATCGCCTCGCTGCTCAAGGGCGGCGAGCTGCTCCTGACCACCGGGCTCGGCCTCGGCACGCGCCCTGCCGAGCAGCGCGCCTTCGTGCGCAAGCTGGCCGAGCGGCAGATCGCTGCGCTCGTGGTGGAACTCGGCCCGCGTTTCGCCCGGTTGCCCTCGGCGATCGTGGAGACCGCGCGCTCGGCGGGACTCCCCCTCGTACAGCTGCATCGCGAGGTGCCGTTCGTGACGGTCACCGAGGAGGTGCACACGGAGATCGTCAACGGGCACTACGCACTGCTCAAGGAGGCCGAGGACGTCGTACGCAGCTGTACGCAGGCGCTGCTCGGCGGGGGCGGTGTGCCGCAGGTCCTGTCGATCCTGGCGGAGTTCACGGCCAACCCGGTCTTCCTGGAGACCGCCGACGGGCAGCTTCTGTACGCGGCCGGGCCGGGCACCGCGGGGGTGGATCCGCTGCAGGCCTGGGAGGGCCTGCGGGGACGGTCGCGCGAGTCGGAGCCGCCGGCGAACGCGGTGCTCGTGGACGTGCCCGGGTCCGGCGGGGCTTCCGGAGGGAGTACTTCCGGAGTCGTACGGGCCCGTATCGCGCTCCTCGCGGTGAGTGCGCCCCTGCTGCCCGTGCACCGGATCGCGGCCGAGCGTGCGGCCGGGATCCTGGCGGTCGTGCTGATGCAGGCGCGCCAGGAGGAGGAGCTCGCGGCCCGGGGGCGAGGCGACTTCCTGACCGATCTCGCCGAAGGCCGGATCGCGGCCGAGGACGCGCCCGGACAGGCCCGGGTCCTCGGGTTCAAGCCCGGCGAAGGACCGCTGCTTCCCGTGGTGATGCGGCTGCCGGACGACACGGTCGCCTTCGCGCCGGGAGGCGGCTGGGCGGTGCTCGCCCGTGCGGTCTCGGAGGAGCTGGCGGCGGTGGGGGTGCCGGTGCTCGTGGGCGTACGTCCGGTGGAGGGCCGGGTTCCGCTGCTGCTCGGGCTGCGTTCGGAGTCCGAGCGCACGGCGGTGGCGGACCGGGTGGCCGCCGCGCTGCGGGCCGGCGTCGAACGCGCGGGGATGCACTCGGCGGGCCGTGCGCCGGTGGTCGTCGTCGGTGTCGCGGGCGGCTGGGTGGCGGCGTCGGCGGGGCTGCGCCACGCGGCCGAGACGGCGACGGCCGCGCAGGGGCTCTCCGACCGGCCCTGGTACGACGCGCGCCGGCTCGACACGGAGCTGCTGCTCTGGCGGCTGCGCGAGCATCCGGACCTCGCCGCGTTCGTGGAGCGGGCGATCGGGCCGTTGCAGGAGCACGACGCCCGCTCCAAGGCGCCGCTGCTTCCGACGCTCGAGACCTATCTGACGCATGCGGGGCGCAAGGCGGAGACGGCGCGCGAGCTGCATCTCAACCGGCAGACGCTGTACAACCGGCTGGCCCGGATCGCCGAGTTGCTGGGGACGGATCTGGACGACCCGCAGACGGTGCTCGCGCTCAGCTTGGCGTTGCGGGCGCGGAGGCTGGTGAAGCACGGGCCGTCCGGGGTCTGAGGTCGTCGGGGGCGCGGAGGCCGGCGAGGCACGGGCGTCCTGGGCTGGAGGCCATTGGGGGCGCCCACCGCGACACCGTGTGAGCGCCTCACCGCCCCAAGGGCTGGGTCAACTCGTCGTACACGCTGAGGATCTGCGCCACCGTCTCGTCCTCCGTCGGCCACGTCGCCGCCTGCGCGAGCCCTTCCGCCCGCAGCCACGCACGGCGTCCCGGCTGCGCGAGCAGACCCTCGACCGCGGAGGCCAGCGCACGCGCGTCGCCGTACGGGACGAGTTCGGCGGCGTCGCCCACCAGCTCCGGCACTCCCCCGACGTCGGTCGCGACCAGCGGTACGCCCGCGTGCAGGGCCTCGTGGGCGAGCACGGAACGCGACTCCCAGCGGCTGGGCAGCAGGGCCACATCGGCGGCGGTGAGCAGTTCGGGTACGTCGTCACGGCGGCCGACGAGGCGTACGGGAAGCCCTTCGGTGTCGATCCGGCGCTGCAGCGCGCCGCGTTCGGGCCCTTCGCCCGCCACGACGAGCAGCGGCACCGGATCGAGGCGCAGCCAGGACCGGGCGGCGTCGAGCAGCGTTCCGTACCCCCGGTGCGGCTCCAGGGTGCCGACCGCGAGCAGCAACGGGCGGTCCACGGCGCCCAGTTCGGCCCGCGCCTGGTGCTTGAGCCGGTCGGGATCGTCATGCCCGGGCGCCGCCGGCCGGCGCGGAGCGGGGAACGCGATCGGCGCGAGCCGCGCGTCGCGTGCGCCCCGGCTGCGCGCCCGGTCGACCAGATCGGACGAGGTGCCGAGCACGACGGCCGACGCCTTGGCCACCCGCCGCTCGATCATCCGCAGCAGATGGGCGCGCGCGCCTTCCGCGTAGGCCCGCGTATGCCAGGTCACGACCAAGGGCGTACGCCGGACGGTGCCGTGCTTGCCGGGCTTCGGGCGCGCGAGCGAGGACCGTACAGCCGCGTGCAGCCCATGGGCGTGGACCAGATCGGCCTCGGCGCAGACAGCCCGCAGCGCGGCCACGGAGACGGGGTCGGCGCGCCGCGGCACGGGCACGAACTGAGCGCCCGCTTCGGTGAATCCGTACCGCTCGTCCAGCTCGGCCGGTGCGCACACCGTGACCCGTACACCACGGGCGACGAGTCCCCCGGTGAGCGACCTGACGTGCACGGAGCTTCCCGCACTGCCGCCGCCGAGCACTTGCACGGTACGCAGCGGGGTCCTGCCCTGCGACGGCTGGCTGCTCAGGTGGCTCACTCGCCTTGTGCTCCTGAATCGGCGTGGACGGTCCGGCAGTTGGGCCGGCGGGGTGCGGGCCGGACGGGCACGGGCCGCGAAGTGCTCCGCCAAGGATGCCAGTCCGTACGCACGTTCCGGCACCGCCGGACGGTACGACCTGTGGCGACTGCGGCAAGGAGAAGGTGCGGACCACCCACATGGGCGAGTGGCGCAGCGGACGTCAGCCCTCGACGCGCGCCGCCGCGAGCAGCTCCTCCGCATGCGCACGGGCGGTCTCGGAGTCCTCCTGACCGGCGAGCATCCGCGACAACTCGCGGATCCGGTCCTCGCCTTCGAGCACCTTGACACCCGAACGTGTCACCGAGCCGTCGTTGGTCTTCTCGACCAGAAGCTGCCGGTCGGCGAACGCCGCGACCTGCGGCAGATGCGTGACGACCACGACCTGCGCGGAACGGGCAAGGCGCGCGAGCCGGCGCCCGACCTCGACGGCCGCCTTGCCGCCGACGCCGGCGTCCACCTCGTCGAAGAGATAGGTGGGTACGGGATCGGAGCCGGCGAAGACGACCTCGACCGCGAGCATCACGCGCGAGAGCTCACCGCCGGACGCGCCCTTGGCGATGGGCCGCGGCGGTGCGCCCGGGTGCGGGGCAAGGAGCAGCTCGACCTCGTCGACACCGGTCGAGGTGTAGGCGACCGTACGGCCGCCGACCTCGATCCCGTCGGGGTCGTCGGTCTGGCCGATGGCGATGGTGACGCGGGCGTGCGGCATCGCGAGCGAGGCGAGTTCGGCGGTGACGGCGGCGGCGAAACGCTCGGCGGCCTCGGCCCGCGCGTCGGTCAACGCCTGGGCGAGCCCGGCCAGTTCACCGCGCAGGGCGTCGCGCTCGGCGGTCAGCTCACCGATCCGGTCGTCGTCGCTGTCGAGCTCGATGAGCCGCGCGGCGCTGTTCTCGGCCCAGGCGAGTACGGCGTCGATGCTGTCGCCGTACTTGCGGGTCAGCTGAGTGAGCGCGGCCCGTCGCTCCTCCACGGCGGAAAGCCGCAGCGGGTCGGCGTCGAGGTCGTCGGCGTAACCGGCCAGTTCCCCCGCCACGTCGGACAGCAGGATCCCGATCTCGCCGAGACGTTCGGCAAGTCCGGCGAGTGCGGGGTCATGGGACCGTACGGCGTCGAGCGCGCGCTGGGCGCCGCCGACGAGGAGACCGGCGTCGACACCTTCGGGGTCCTCGGGGTTGCCGGCCAGGGCGCCGTGCGCGGCGGTCGCCGCGGACGCCAGCGCCTCGGCGTGCCCGAGCCGCTCGGCCTCGGCGGCCAGTTCCACGTCCTCGCCGGCCCGCGGCTCGACAGCGGCGATCTCCTCGAGTCCGAAGCGCAGCAGATCGGCTTCCTGTGCCCGCTCGCGCGCCCGCGTGGTGATCTCGTCGAGCTCCTGGCTCACGGCACGGAATCTCTTGTACGCGGCCACGTACTTGGCGAGCGGCACGGCCACCGCGTCCCCCGCGTACCGGTCGAGGGCCTGCCGCTGCCGGGCCGGCTTGAGCAGCCCCTGCTGGTCGGTCTGGCCGTGCACGGCGACGAGGTCCTCGGCCAGCTCCCCGAGCAGGCCCACGGGCACGCTGCGGCCGCCGAGATGGGCGCGTGAGCGGCCCTCGGCGGAAACGGTACGGCTGATCAGCAGCGCCCCGTCGTCCAGTTCGGCCCCGGCCTCCTCGGCGCGCACCATGGCCGACGCGTCGGCGGGCACCCTGATGCGGCCCTCCACGACGGCGGACTTGGCACCGATCCGTACGAGGGCGGCGTCGGCGCGACCGCCGAGCAGCAGCCCAAGGCTGGTGACGACCATGGTCTTGCCCGCTCCGGTCTCACCCGTGACCGCGGTGAATCCGGGCGACAGCTCGACCACCGCGTCGTCGATGACTCCGAGCGACCGTATCCGCATCTCCTCCAACACGGACACGACCTTACGAGGTCCGGGGCCCGATGTGCGACGGGCCCCGGCCTGCGGGGGCGAAGCAGCAGTTGGCGAAGGCGGCCGGAGGGGACGTATCACCCGCGGGAGTGGCGGGCGAAGGGGACGACGGCGGCCATTGCGCGCGGTTCGCGGGCAAGGACCGCACCTGAGGAAAACCCCCGCATTCCCCTGAGGCGAGCCGCAGCACAAGTCGGCGGCTCGCCTCATTCCCCTCTCCTGTCCCGCCGCGCGAGCCTGGTGATCATGCGAACTGGACTGGCAGCGGCCGCACTCCGTGCCCACCGACCCGCCTTCGTCGGCACAGCCGTGGCAGCGCTGTTCGCCGCGTGCGTGGTGAGCGCGGCGACGTCGATGCTCGTCGCCACGGGCAGCGACGCCCTGTCCCCGGCCGCCCGGCACGCACTGTCGGCGAACGGTGTGGGCGACATGGCCGTGGTGATGCTGATCGGCTCGATCTACATGTCGATCTTCGTGGTCGCCTCGACCATGGGCACCGCCGTCGCTCAGCAGCACCGCGAGCTGGCGCTCGTCCGGGCGGTCGGCGCCCGGCCGCGGCAGATACGCCGTGCGGTGGCGGCTCAGGCGCTGGCCGCCGCGGTGCCGGCGGCACTGCTCGGCTTCGGGCTCGGCGGGCTGCTCGGGCGCCTGTGGTTCGACGCGATGGTGACGCACGATCTCGTGCCGGCCGGGGTGCCGTTCGCCACCAGTTGGGTCGCCCTGCCCGTCTGCCTGGCCGTCGCGGTGGTGACCTCCGCGCTGGCCGGGGTGCTGTGCTCCCTGCGCTTCTCGCTCCTGCGTCCGGCGCGCGCCCTGGCCGAGGCCGAGTCCGGCCGCCGTGGTCTCGGAGTGCTGCGCGCACCGCTCGGTCTGCTGGCCCTGGCCGGCGGCTGTGCGCTCTCGGTGCTCCTGTCCGGGCAGCCCGCCGAAGAGGCGGGACAGGGGGCGTTCCTCGTCCTGCTGCTGTTCTGCGTGGGCATGGGGCTGCTCGGGCCGCGCGTCATCGGGCCCGCGGCCTGGCTGGTGTCGGCGCTCATCGGCCGGTTCGGCCCTTCGGCCCGCCTCGCGATGCTGAACATCCGCTCGCAGCCGCGGCGGTTCGCGGCCGCGGTGGTCCCGCTCGTGCTCGTCGTCGGCTTCGGCCTCACCAAGATCGCGATGCATACGACGGCACGGCACCACACCGGCTCCCCCGGCCGCAGCAGTGAGGTCTGGCTGGATTACATCGGCACCTCGCTGTACGCGGGGTTCGCCGCCATCGCCGCCGCCAACACGCTCGCCATGATCTCGTTCGAGCGCCGGCGCGACCTCGCGCTCCTGAGGGTCGTGGGCACCCAGCGCGCGCAGATCGGGGTGATGGCGCTGTGGGAGGGCGTGGTGGTGACGCTGACCGCGCTGGTGCTCGGCGGGGTCACCGCGCTGGCCACGCTGGCGCCGGTGCTGTCCACGGCCTTCGGCTCGCCCCTGCCGTATCTCCCCTGGACGTTCCTGGCCGCGGTGGCAGGCGGCACGCTGCTCCTGACGGTGGGGGCCACCGCGGTCCCGGTGAGGGCCGCGCTGCGGCGGCGCGCGATCACCGTGGTGAAGACGGCCTGAGCCGGGCGGCCGGCCATGGGGAACGGCCGGCCGCAGAGACCAAGCCCTAGTGCGGTGCCCCCCGCCACCCCGACACCGGCAGCGCGAACTTGGCGACGAGCCGGTCCGTGAACGAGGCGTGGTGGAGCCGGGCAAGACGCACCGGCACCGCACCGCGGCGCACCTCCACCCGCGCGCCGGCGGGCAGTTCGATCGTCCGGCGGCCGTCGCACCAGAGCACCCCGTGCGGCGTGTGCGGCTGCACCTCGACCGCGAGGACCGAATTCGGCGACGTCACCAGCGGCTTGGCGAACAGGGCATGCGCGCTGATCGGGACCATCAGGAGCGCCTCGACCTCGGGCCAGACGACCGGACCCCCCGCCGAGAACGCGTACGCCGTCGAGCCGGTCGGTGTAGCGCAGACGATGCCGTCGCAGCCGAAGCCGCTGACCGGCCGGCCGTCGATCTCCAGGACGACCTCGAGCATCCGCTCCGGGGACACCTTCTGCACGGCGGCCTCGTTCAGCGCCCAGTCCGCGTGCACCACCGCGCCGTTGTTGCGAACGCGGACGTCGAGCGTCATCCGCTCCTCGACCTCGTACGCACGGGTGACCACACGGTCGACGACCTTGTCCAGGTCGTCCCGCTCGGCCTCGGCGAGGAAGCCGACGCGACCGAGGTTCACCCCGAGCATCGGCACCCCGGAGGCGCGCGCGAACTCGGCGCCGCGCAGCAGCGTTCCGTCGCCACCGAGCACGATGAGCAGCTCACAGCCGTCGAGCGCCTCGGGCGTGGCCTCGGGGATCAGCTCGACCGAGGGCGGCAGCGGCAGATCGGCGGCCTCGGCCGCGAGCACCCGTACGCCGAGACCGCTGCGCAGCAGTCCCTGTACGACGAGTTCGGCGCTGCGGATGGCGGCCGGGCGTCCGGTGTGCGCCAGCAGGAAAACCGTACGCTCCGTCGCCGCCTTGTCCGATTGACTCGTCAACTCGGTCCCTCCGCCACCGCTCGCTCCACATCGGCCGGGTCCAGTTCGGGTGCACCGGCCTTGAGCCACAGAAAGTACTCGACGTTTCCGGACGGTCCGGGCAGCGGGCTCGCCGTCACGCCCTGTA
Organism: Streptomyces mesophilus; assembly: GCF_040300965.1. Classification (GTDB taxonomy): domain Bacteria; phylum Actinomycetota; class Actinomycetes; order Streptomycetales; family Streptomycetaceae; genus Streptomyces; species Streptomyces mesophilus_A. The sequence continues at coordinate 18,676 of NZ_JBEPEW010000101.1, forward strand.
CGCCGTACCCGAGTTGCCAGGCCTGCCCGGCCACCGTGCGGACCGCCTCGGCGCGCAGCTCGGGGCTGCGGACGACTCCGCCGCTGCCGAGGCGCTCCTTGCCGACCTCGAACTGCGGCTTGACCATCAGAACCAGGTCGGCGCCGGGCGCCGCACAGCGCACGAGGGCCGGCAGCACCAGGCCGAGCGGGATGAAGGAGAGGTCGCCGACGACCAGGTCGACGGGCTCGCCGTCGATCACCTCGACCGTCAACTCCCGTACGTTCGTACGGTCCTTGACGGTGACGCGCTCGTCGCTCTGCAGCGACCAGGCGAGCTGCCCGTAGCCGACGTCGACCGCGACCACATGGTCCGCGCCCGCGCGCAGCAGCACATCCGTGAAGCCGCCCGTGGAGGCGCCGGCGTCGAGGGCCCGGCGGCCCTTGACCACAAGCCCCTGCGGCACGAACGCCTCGAAGGCGCCCGCGAGTTTGTGCCCGCCGCGCGAGACGTACTCGGGATCGCTGTCGTCGGCGGCGACCACGATCGCGGCCGCCGTCTCCACCTGGGTGGCGGGCTTCGTCGCGACATTGCGGCCGACGGTGACGCGGCCCGCGGCGATCAGCTGGCTGGCGTGCTCGCGCGAACGGGCCAGTTTGCGGCGGACGAGTTCGGCGTCGAGGCGGCGGCGTGCCACTCCTGCCACGTTCGGTTCAGCTCCTGTGGTCGTACGGTCGTGCCGGGGCGCCGCCGGGCATGGGCCCGGCGCCCGGTGCGGGCCGTCCCTGCTGGGCGCCCGGTGCGGGCGGCCCCTGCCGGGCGTCGAGCGCGGTCAGCGTGTCGCGCAGCCCCGCGTGCACATCCTCGTACACCTCGATATGCCCGTCGGTGGCGAGGTGGTCCACATCGGCCAGGCGCTCCAGCTGGGCGTCCACCCCACCGTGACCGGTGGCGGTGCGCGGCACGCCGAGCGGGCCGGGTTCGTCGGGGGCGGGGGCCTGCGCCTGGGGCGCGTACTGGCCGGAGGGGACCTGTTCGTCGTCCGAGGGGACCTCACGCTCGGGCCCCGGCATCGGGTAGCTCATGCCATGACGCTACCGCGAAGGGCCCGGACCTGGACCGCGAAGGGCGCGGAGCCCGTCTGCGGTACCGTCGATCACGATGGCGACGATCGAAGAGTGCCGTGGTGCGCTCGTCAAACTCAGCGACAATCTGGCCTCCGCCGACGGCGAGGTCCGCAGTGCGGCCGCGCTCGACCGTTCGGTCAGCTGCCACATCAAGGACCTGGACGTCACCTTCACCGGCCGCCTCGAGGACGGCCGGATCGAGGTGCACGACACCCAGCCGGGGCCTCCGCGCGAGAAGGCGCAGATCCGCCTGGCGATGACCGGTGACGACCTGGTCGCGATGGTGAACGGCGAGCTCAACTTCGCGAAGGCCTGGGCCTCGGGCCGGGTCAAGCTGGAGGCGGGCTTCAGGGACCTGCTCCAACTGCGCAAGATGCTCTGAGTCTTACGAGGTCGGGGGCAGCGTCGCCTGTCAGGCTCGACTGCTCCGCCGCTCCGCTGCGGTGAATCTCTCCGGGGCTAACGCCCCCGGCCCCCCACAGCGTCGCGGACCCGCCCCTTGCGCGCCGCCGGCACCACCAGCGGCGTCCCCGTCTCGGGGTCGTCGATGATCTGGCAGGGCAGCCCGAAGACCTCTTCCACGAGGTCGGCCGTCACGATCTCGGCCGGCGCGCCCTCCGCGATCACCTGGCCCTCGCGCATGGCGATCAGGTGGGTCGCGTAGCGGGCCGCGTGGTTGAGGTCGTGCAGCACGGCCACCAGCGTGCGGCCCTGCTCCTCGTGCAGATCGGCGCAGAGGTCGAGCACGTCGATCTGGTGCTGGATGTCGAGGAACGTGGTGGGCTCGTCGAGCAGCAGCAACGGCGTCTGCTGGGCGAGGGCCATGGCGATCCAGACGCGCTGACGCTGACCGCCGGAGAGTTCGTCGACATAGCGATCCGCCAGTTCGGCGACACCGGTCGAGGCCATCGACTCCTGGACCACCCGCTCGTCCTCGGATGACCACTGGCGGAGCAGCCCCTGGTGCGGATAGCGGCCGCGGCCCACCAGGTCGGCGACCGTGATGCCGTCGGGTGCGATCGAGGACTGCGGGAGCAGGCCGAGCGTACGGGCGACCTTCTTGGCCGGCATCGAGTGGATGGTCTGGCCGTCGAGCAGCACCCGGCCCTCGGACGGCTTCAGCATCCGCGACAGGGCGCGAAGCAGCGTGGACTTTCCGCAGGCGTTGGGGCCGACGATCACCGTGAAGGAGTGGTCGGGTATCTCGACCGACAGCTGTTCGGCGATGACGCGCTGGTCGTAGCCGAGGGTGACGTTGTCCGCGGACAGGCGGTTCAAGGGAGCACGCTCCTGGTTCGATGAGTTCTTCGCAGCGGTCGTCTGGTGCTTCACGTGGCTCAAATCCGCCCCGCCTTCCGCTCCGAGGCGAGCAGCCAGAGCAGATATCCGCCGCCGAGCACCCCGGTCACCACACCGACCGGCAACTGGTCGGCGCCGAACACCCGCTGCGCCCCCAGATCCGCGGCGATCAGGAGCGTGGCGCCCATGACCATCGAGGCGAGCAGGTTGGGTCCCGGGGAGCGGGTCAGCCGCCGTGCGAGCTGCGGTGCGGTGAGCGAGACGAAGGCCACGGGGCCTGCCGCCGCGGTGGCCGCCGCGGTCAGGAGCACGGCCGCCGTCATCAGGACCAGCCGCGTGCGTTCCACCCGTACACCCAGGGCGTACGCCACGTCGTCGCCCATTTCGAGCATGCGCAGCGGGCGTGCGTACAGCAGCACGAGCGGCATGAGGATCAGGCAGAACCAGAACAGGGGGCCGACCTGCTCCCAGCCGCGCCCGTTCAGCGAGCCGGTGATCCAGACGACGGCGCGGGCCGCGTCCACGATCTGGGCCTTGGTGAGCAGATAGCCGTTCATCGCGGTGAGCACGGCCGCGGCGCCGATACCGACGAGGACGAGCCGGTAGCCGTGGATACCGCGCTTCCAGGCGAGCAGATAGATCAGCGCGCCGGTGACCAGGCCGCCGGCCAGCGAGCCGAGCGCGACCGCCTCTGCACTGCCCTGGAACAGGACGATCACGACGAGCGCGCCCACGGTGGAGCCCTGGCCGAAGCCGATGATGTCGGGGCTGCCGAGCGGATTGCGCGTCACCGACTGGAACAGCGCACCGGACAGACCCAGCGCGGCGCCGACCAGGAGGCCGACGACGACACGGGGCAGCCGCAGGTCGTTGATGATGAACTCGTGCGCGGCCGTGCCGTTGCCCATCAGGGTGTTGAGCACGTCCGGTACGGGGATCTGGAAGTCGCCGGTGCCGATCAGCACCACACTGGCCGCGAAGGCGACGACGAGCAGCGCCCCGACCGTGAGCAGCGGACGCGGCTCGAACCGGACGGAGAGGCCGCCCGCGGTCCGTACCGCTCGCACAGAATTCTTCGCCACAGGGGTGCTCGACCCAGAGGTCTTCGAAGGGGCCTTCACAGCTGCGCCATCCTCCGGCGTCGTACGAGAAAGATGAACAGCGGACCGCCGATGAGCGCCGTCACGATGCCGACCTGCAGTTCGGCCGGGCGCGTGACCACACGGCCGATGACGTCGGCGCCGAGCAGCAGCACGGGCGACAGGATCGTGGCGTACGGCAGGATCCAGCGCTGGTCGGGTCCGGTGAAGCTGCGCACGATGTGCGGCACCATCAGGCCGACGAAGACGATGGGCCCGCAGGCCGCGGTGGCCGCACCGCACAGGAGCGTCACGGCGAGCATCGCGACCGCGCGCGTGCGGTTGACGTGGGCGCCGAGGGCGCGGGCGGTGTCGTCTCCCATGCCCATCGCGTTGAGCGGGCGGGCGACGACGAGTGCGAGGACGATGCCGACGGCGATGAAGGGCAGCACCTGCCTGACCGTGCCCATCGACGCCGAGGCCAGCGAACCGACCGTCCAGAAGCGCATCTTGTCGAGGGCCGCGGTGTCCATGATCTGTACGGCGTTGATGTAGCCGTAGAGCGCGGCGGTGGCGGCCGTACCGGCGAGCGCGAGCCGTACGGGAGTGGCGGCGCGGACCCCGCCGAGCGCGTATACGAGGACCATGACGGCGGCCGCGCCGGCGAAGGCGAACCAGACGTAGCCGGTCAGCGAGGTGACCCCGAAGAAGCTGATCGCCGAGACGACGGCGGCGGAGGCTCCGGCGTTGATGCCGAGCAGTCCGGGGTCGGCGAGCGGGTTGCGCGTGAGCGCCTGCATCACGGCGCCGGCGAGGCCGAGGGCCGCGCCCGCGAGCAGCCCGAGCAGGGTGCGCGGCAGGCGGAGATCGCGGATGACGACGTCGTTGTCGGTGCCCGTGTTACCGAACAGGCCGTGCCAGACGTCGCCGACGGGTATCTGCTTGGCCCCTATCGCGATGCTCGCCACGACGACGAGCAGCAGCACGCCGACGGAGACCAGCAGACCGGCCGCGCGCATGGCCTGGCGCCGGGCCGGCACCGTATCGGCTGGTGGCGGCTGTGTCTGGGGCTGAGGGGGACTGTCGACCAACACCCGGTTAGGTTAGCCTACCCTCGCACTCCCCTTCGACGAGAGAGCACGAAGAATGTTGCCGTCCCGTCCTCCCCTTTCGCCGGCCGATCAGCGCTCCCGGATATCCCGGCGCGGGCTGCTCGCCACCGGCGGCGCCCTCGGCCTGGGCGCGCTCCTTGCCGCGTGCGGCGACTCCGACGACGCCAAGTCCCCGCAGAAGAAGGCCGGTTGGTCGTTCAAGGACGACCGCGGCAAGTCCGTGAAGACCGACGGCACGCCCAAGAACGTGGTCGCCTACATCGGCGCGGCCTCCGCCCTGTACGACTTCGGCGTCGAGTGCGTGGGTGTGTTCGGCCCCACGAAGCTCGAGAACGGCAAGCCCGATGTCCAGGCGGGCCGGATCGACGTCGACAAGGTCGAGATCATCGGCAACGCCTGGGGCGAGTTCAGCATCGAGAAGTACGCGGCCCTCGAGCCCGACCTCCTCGTCACCACGATGAACGAGTCGCCGACGCTCTGGTACGTCCCCGAGGAGTCGGCCAAGAAGATCGCCGCCCTCGCCCCCTCCGTCGGCATCCTCACCGGCAAGACCTCGCTGACCGGCGTGATCGACCGCTTCGGCGAGCTCGCGGCCTCGCTCGGCGCGGACCTGAAGGCCAAGAAGGTCACCGACGCCAAGGCCCGCTTCGAGGCCGCGTCCGAGTCCGTACGCCAGGCCGCCAAGACGGCGAAGGCCAAGAAGCTGAAGGTCATGGCGGTCTCCGCGACCAAAGACCGGCTGTATGTCGGCACCCCCGACGACTTCACCGACCTGCGCTACTACCGCGAGCTCGGCGTCGAGTTCGTGACCCCGGACGGGGTCGGCGAGGCCGGCTTCTTCGCGGAACTGAGCTGGGAGAACGCCGGCAAGTACGAGGCCGATCTGATCCTCGTCGACAAGCGCACCGGCAATCTGCAGCCCGAAGACCTGATGAAGTCCATGCCCACCTGGGCGAAGCTCCCGGCGGCCAAGGCCGGCCAGACCGTGGCCTGGTACAACGAGCCGCAGTTCAGCCACGCCGGTATCGCGCCGCTTCTCGAATCCCTTGCCACCGCTCTTCAAGACGCCAAGAAGGTCGCCTGATGTCTGCCAAGAACCGCCCCTCGCAGCTGAACAAGGGCGGCCTGTCCCGCCGCGGCCTGCTCTCCGCCGGCGCGGCCTTCGGTCTCGGTGCCTTCCTCACCGCGTGCGGCGACGACAAGAAGCCCGCGGCGAGCACCGACAAGGGCAAGGACAAGCCCTGGTCGTTCAAGGACGACCGGGGTAAGACCGCCAAGGTCGACCACACCCCGAACAAGATCGTCGCCTTTGTCTCCACGGCCGCGGCCCTGCATGACTACGGCATCGAATGCGTCGGCATCTTCGGCCCCAGCAAGCCGATCGACGGCAAGCCCAACCCGCAGGCCGGCGCCATGGACGTATCCAAGGTGACGAGCCTCGGCGAGGACTGGGGCCAGTTCAACGTCGAGAAGTACGCGGCGCTCGAGCCCGACCTCCTGATCAGCAACATGTTCCCGGCGCCGCTGCTCTGGTTCGTCCCCGAGGAGTCCACCAAGAAGATCGAGGCACTCGCCCCGACCGTCGGCATCGACGGCGCCCGCCGCACGCTGCTCGACCCGCTCAAGCGCTACACCGACCTCGCGAAGTCGCTCGGCGCCGACCTGGAGGCCCAGGCCGTCAAGGACGCCAAGGCCCGCTTCGACAAGGCCGAGGCGCGGCTGCGCGAGGCGGCGAAGAAGAACAAGGGCCTCAAGGTCATGGCGGTGACCGCCGACAAGGACCAGTTCTATGTGGCCGTCCCCGACTCCTACTGCGACCTCAACTACTTCAAGGACCTCGGCGTCGAGCTGATCGAGGGCAAGAAGGTCGACGAGTGGGGCTTCTGGGAGACCTTCAGCTGGGAGAACACCGACAAGTACCACGCGGACCTGCTCCTGCTCGACAACCGCAGCCAGACCCTGCCCGCCGCCGAGCTGGCCAAGAAGCCGACGTGGACCCGCATGCCCGCGGTCGAGGCCGACCAGGTCATCCCGTGGTCGATGGAGGAGCGCTACAGCTACGCCGGTTACGCGCCCGTCCTCGAAGCACTCGCCGAGGCCGTCGAGAACGCGAAGAAGCTCAAGGCCTGACCGAGAGTCCAGGCCTTGCCGAGAAGCTCAAGGCCTGACCGGCCGGCGCCATTGCGAAGAGGAGACCGCCCGTGTCCGACGCCCCGTACCAGTTCTTCGACACCCGTGTCGTACGCAAGGAGCACCTCACCCCGTCGATGATCCGCGTCGCCTTCGGCGGCCCGGACGTCGCGCGGATGGCGTCGGCCGGGCGGGACCAGCGCATCAAGCTGTTCCTGCCGCACCCGGGCCAGGACGCTCCGGTCGTGCCGACGGAACAGGGCGAGAACTGGTACACCGCCTGGCGGGAGCTCGACCCCGCGGTCCGCGGCATCATGCGCACGTACACGACCCGCGCCCTGACCTCCGACGAACTCCTCGTCGACTTCGCCCTGCACGGCACCGAAGCCCCGGCATCGCGCTGGGCCCAGCACGCCGAGCCAGGCGACCGCGTCTCGGTCCTCGCCCCCGTCGACGAGGAGAACGGCGCGTACGACTTCCGGCCGCCCGAGGACTCCGACTGGCTGCTCCTCACCGGCGACGAGTCGGCCCTGCCCGCCATCGCCGGCATCCTCGAATCGCTGCCGTCCGGTCTTCCCGTACGGGTGTGGCTCGAAGTCCGCGATCCGGCCGACCGCCAGGAGCTGGCCACCGCCGCGGACGCGAAGATCGAGTGGGGCACCTCGGGTGTGGTGGACGCGGTCCGCGCGGCGGATCTGCCGTCCGGCACCCCGTACGCCTGGATCGCGGGCGAATCGGCCACGGTACGGGCGCTGCGCCGCCATCTCGTCGGCGAGCGGGGCTTCGACAAGCGGCGGGTGAAGTTCACGGGCTACTGGCGCCAGGGAGCCACCGAGGACGATCTCCTGACCTCGGGCGAGGACGCCTGAACCACGTGAGGAGTGCCGCCCGGGCCGGACGGCACCCCTCACGTCGTCACAGCCCCAGCCGCGCCAGCACCTTCCCCGAGTCCAGCTCGCACACCCCGGCGCCCGCATGCGTCCACGCGGCGGCACACAGCGCCCGCAGACCGTCCAACGGCTCGCCCTCACCGTCGAGTTCGAGGCCCTCCCCCGCCCGCGCGGTCCAGCCGCCGCAGCGGAACCCGTCGCCCTCGGCCACGACCTCGGGCTGCCCGGTGAGCATGCCGCGCAGATCGGCGTCGACGTACGTGGGCCGGTGCTCGAGCCGTGCCGCGAGCAGCTGCGCGCCGTCGGTCACTCCGGTCAGGACGAGCAGCGAGTCCACCTGCCCGTTGTAGGCACCCTCGATGTCCGTGTCGAGCCGGTCGCCCACCACCAGCGGGTGCTCGGCACCCGTGCGCAGAATCGTCTCGCGGTGCATCGGCGGCAACGGCTTGCCCGCGACCTGCGGCTCGGCGCCCGTGGCGATCCGTACGACCTCCACCGCCGCACCGTTGCCGGGCGCGATGCCCCGTCCGCTCGGAATGGTCAGGTCGGTGTTGGACGCGTACCAGGGCACGCCCCGCGCGATCGCATAGCAGGCCTCCGCGAACCTGCCCCACTGCAGCTCGGGCCCGCCGTACCCCTGCACCACGGCCGCAGGATCGTCGTCCGCCGACTCCACCGGTACGAGCCCGCGCTCCCGCAGCGCGATCCGCAGCCCTTCACCGCCGATGACGAGGACCTTCGCACCGGCCGGCTGCTGCTCGGAGATCAGCCGGGCCACGGCCTGTGCGGAGTTGATCACCTCGGAGGCCTCGGTCGGCACCCCGAGCTCCGTGATGTGCTCGGCCACGACCTGCGGCGGACGCAGCGCGTTGTTGGTGACATACGCGAGCCGCATACCGCCGTCGCGCGCGGTGAGCAGCGAGTCGACGGCGTGCGCGATCGCCGCACCGCCCGCGTACACCACCCCGTCGAGGTCGAGCAGCGCCGTGTCGTACGCCGCGCTCAGCGCCCGTTCACTGCCGGCCGGGCTGGTCCTGACGGTCTCATGCATGGTGGTCATCGCTCCTCGATCGGTGCCTCTGCCCCGATCATCTCGCACTGCCCCGACACAACTACGATGCCTCAATGAACACCACAGGTCAGAGGGACAGCGGTAGGCCGGAGGGGCTGCACCTCTCACCGTTTCGGGGCCTGCGTTACGCCCCGGAGCGGGTCGGCAGCCTGGCCGCGGTCACATCGCCGCCGTACGACGTGGTCGTACGGCCCGACGGCCTGACCCACCTGGAATCGGCGGACCCCCACAACATCGTCCGGCTGATCCTTCCGCAGGCCGAAACGCCCGCCGCCCGCCACCAGCAGGCCGCCGACACCCTGCACCGCTGGCTCGCCGAGGGCATCCTCGCCCCCGACCCGGAACCGGCGCTCTACGTCTACGAGCAGCGCAACGGGGACGTACTCCAGCGCGGTCTCATCGGCGCGCTGGAACTCTCCGAGGCATCCGAGGGCGTCGTGCTGCCGCACGAGGACGTCATGCCGCACATCGTCGAGGACCGGGCCGACCTGATGCGCGCCGCGGCCGCCAACTTCGAGCCGCTGCTGCTCAGTTACCGCAGCGAGGGCACCCGCGTCGGCGCCACCGCGGTGATCGAGCGGGCGGCCCAGCGGCCTCCGCTCCTCACCACGACCACGGAGGACGGCTTCAGCCACCGCCTGTGGTCGGTCACGGACCCGGCCGAACTGGCCGAGGTCCAGAACGACTTGAGCCGCCGCCAGGCCCTGATCGCCGACGGCCACCACCGCTGGGCCACGTATCTGCGCCTGCGCGACGAACACCCGCGGGGCACGCCCTGGGACCACGGTCTGGTGCTCCTGGTGGACACGGCCCGCTATCCCCTGCGCGTACGGGCCATCCACCGCCTGCTGCACCGGCTGCCGCTCGCCGAAGCCGTGTCCGCCGTACGGGACACCTTCCGTGTACGCCAGGTCGACGGCCCCCTGTCCCGTGCGATGGAGGCGCTGGCGTCCGCGTCGGCCGAGTCCAACGCCTTCCTCCTGACCGGCGACGGCACGTACCACCTGATCGACCGCCCCTCCCCCGAGCTGCTGGCCCGCACGGTGCGGGGCGACCGCCCGGAAGCCTGGCGACGGCTCGACGCGACGGTCCTGCACGCCACGCTCCTGGACCACGTCTGGAACATGCCGGACGACTCAGCCCACATCGCGTACATCCACGACACGGTGGCCACGGTCGCCAAGGCGGAACGCGACGGCGGTACGGCGGTCCTCATGCACCCCGTCCACGAGGACGTCGTACGGGAGCTGGCCCGCGAGGGCGTGACGATGCCGCGCAAGTCCACCTCGTTCGGACCGAAGCCGGCCACGGGTCTGGTGCTGCGCAGCCTCGCCCACTGAGCCCGGACACGACGAAGGGGCGGTGACCGTGACCGGTCACCGCCCCTTCACTTGTTCCTGAAGCCTCAGGCCTTGTCGGCCTCGGGCTCCTCGCCCTGGTCGGCGGCCTGCGCCTCGGCCTGCTCCGGGGCAACGAAGAGCGGCTGGTCGAGCGCCGGCTTGGCGGTTACGTCCTCGTCCGCCTCGTCGTCGCCCTCGAACTCCTCGTACTCCTCGTCATCGGGGTCGTAGTACTCGGTACCGTCGGCCTTCTCGGCCTCCGCCACGTCCTCGTCGTCCTCGGCATCCTCGGCGTCCTCATCGCCCTCGGCGTCGGACTCGTCGATGCGGGACTCAGCGACGAGGTTCTCGTCCTCGCCGCCCTCGTGCTCGTCCTCGTCCTCGTCGAAGGCGTCCACGAACTCCACGCCGTCCAGCTCGGCGAGCCGGTCGGAGGCGTTGGTGGTGTGCTCCTTGTCGGATTCGACGGTCTTGGCGAACCACTCCCGCGCCTCGTCCTCGCGCCCGGCCTCGAGCAGCGCATCGGCGTAGGCGTAGCGCAGCCGCGCGGTCCACGGCTGTACGGAGTTGGAGGCGAGCTCGGGGCTCTGCAGCGTCACGATGGCCGCGTCGAGCTGGCCCATGTCGCGCCGCGCACCGGCGGCGACCAGCCGCATCTCGACCTGCCCGGCCTTGTCGAGCCGCTGCACCTCGGGCTCTCCTGCCATGTCGAGCGCCTTCTCGGGCCGCCCGAGACCGCGCTCGCAGTCCGCCATGACCGGCCACAGCTCGGCCGAGCCGGTCATCCGGCGCGCGGCACGGAACTCGGCGAGCGCCTCCGAGTACTTCTCGTTCGCGTACGCGGCGAAGCCGGCGGCCTCCCGGACGGCAGCGACACGGGACGCGAGGCGCAGGGCCACACGCGAGTACGCGTAGGCCTGCTCGGGGTCCTCATCGATGAGCTTGGCGACCATCACCAGGTTCTTGGCGACATCGTCCGCAAGCCCCTTGGGGAGACTCTGCAGCTCCTGCCGTACGTCGGGGTCGACCTCGTAGCCGGTGACGTCCTCGGGGATCGGCAACCGCCGGATCGGCTCACGGTCACGGTCCCGGTCGTCACGCCCCCGGTACCCACCGCGGTCGTCACGCCCGCGGTATCCACCACGGTCGTCGTCGCGACGCGGCCCGTAGCCGCCGCCCGGACGTCCGCCACGGTCGTCGCGTCCGCGGTATCCACCACGGTCATCATCACGGCGGGGCGCGTAGCCACCGCTGGAGGGACGGCCGCCGCGGTCGTCACGGCGGTCATCGCGACGGTCGTCACGGCGGAACCCGCCGCGGTCGCCGCCGCGGTCATCGCTTCGGGGGCCCCGGTCGTCACGGCGGTCGTCACGACGCTCGAAGCCGCCGCCGGACGGGCGCCCGCCTCGGTCGTCACGGCGGGGACCGCCGGAGCGGTCGTCACGTCCGCGGTATCCACCACGGTCGTCATCACGACGCGGCGCATAGCCACCACCCGAGGGACGGCCACCACGGTCATCGCGACGGAAACCGCCGCCACCCGACGGCCGGCCACCACGATCGTCATCACGACGGGGCGCATAGCCACCACCGGACGGACGACCACCGCGGTCGTCGTCACGACGGAAGGAAGGACGGTCATCTCGACGCGGACCACTGGAACGGTCGTCACGCCCGCGGTACCCACCACGGTCGTCATCACGGCGGGGCGCGTAGCCACCACCCGAGGGACGGCCACCACGGTCGTCACGGCGGTCATCGCGACGGTCGTCACGGCGGAACCCGCCGCGGTCATCGCCACGGTCATCACGACGGGGACCCCGGTCGTCACGACGCTCGAAGCCGCCGCCGGACGGGCGCCCGCCTCGGTCGTCACGGCGGGGACCGCCGGAGCGGTCGTCACGTCCGCGGTATCCACCACGGTCGTCATCACGACGCGGCGCATAGCCACCACCCGAGGGACGGCCACCACGGTCATCGCGACGGAAACCGCCGCCACCCGACGGCCGGCCACCACGATCGTCATCACGACGGGGCGCATAGCCACCACCGGACGGACGACCACCGCGGTCGTCGTCACGACGGAAGGAAGGACGGTCATCTCGACGCGGACCACTGGAACGGTCGTCACGCCCGCGGTACCCACCACGGTCGTCATCACGACGGGGCCCGTAGCCACCGCCTGCAGGACGGCCACCGCGATCGTTGTCCCTGCGCGGACCGCCGGAACGGTCGTCGCGACGGAAACCGCCTCGGTCGCCCCCGCGATCGTCCCTACGGGGACCGCTGGGGCGGTCGTCACGCCGGCCGGAACCACCGCGGTCGTCCCTGCGCGGGCCGCGGTCATCACGGCCGCCGCGGTATCCGCCCCGGTCATCGTCCCGGCGGCGCGGATCGCGCTCCGGACGATCCTCGGGAGAGTTGCTCGACATCGGTGACTCCTGTCCTAGGTACCGCAAGTCATTCTTGCGCAACCGCCAACCGGCCGCGCTTCGGCAGAAAAAGAAAAAGGACCCGTGGTCCCCAGCGTGAACGCTGGGACCACGGGTCCTCCAATAATTGTTCGGCGGCGTCCTACTCTCCCACAGGGTCCCCCCTGCAGTACCATCGGCGCTGTGAGGCTTAGCTTCCGGGTTCGGAATGTAACCGGGCGTTT
>NZ_JBEPEW010000102.1:0-30944 GCF_040300965.1 Streptomyces mesophilus
AAACCCCCACCGGCCGTTAGCCGCGTGCCGGCGTGAGGGGACGGGGTGGGGTGCATTGTCATTCGGGCGCCCCCGTCGGAGACGGTGACCCTTCGCGGAGACGGTGCCATTGCCCGAATGAGCAAGCACCCCACCCCGGCCCCGACCCACGACGAAACCGCAGGCGAAAGCGCACCGGCAGAAAGCCGCCCACGAGGCAGCCCCGCAACGAAACCGCACGCGCAAACGACCCGGCGGAAAGCCGCCCACGAAGCCGCACGCGCAGCACGCACCGCCGGAAAGCCGCACACGAAGCAGCCCCGCAGCGAAACCGCACCCGCAGCACGCACCGCCAGAAAGCCGCACCCGAACCCGCACCCGGCAAAAGCGGGGGCCTGGGGGCGCGAGCCGGCAGCGGGGGTTCGGGGGCGGAGCCCCCGTGACAGCGACCGATCAGCCAGCCGACCCGGACGGCACCGGCGCATCCCCCGGCTCGGCCCGCAACTCATCCGTACACGGATACTCACGCACCCCGGCCCCCGACTCCACACCCCCGAGGAACACGGACTCCGACCCCGCCCCCACCCCGTGCACCAACGTGCAGACCACCTGCGCCAACGCAAGCGGCGCCAACCGCTCAGGCGCCGTACTCAGCCGCAGCGCCTGAGCCGGATCACCCTCCCGAGGCCCTCGCACCTTGATCACGGACCGCACGTCCGACGTGAACCCCGCCTTCGCCTCCGCCGCCGACGGCTGCTCCCGCAACTCGTCGAGCAACGCCTGAGCCACATCCACCCGGTCATCCGCCGTACGCCCGTCCCCGAGCCGCACCGACCGGTCCACACTCACCAGCTGCGCACCGCAGATCAGGAAGACCTGCATGGGCAGCCCGCCGGCCGCCTGAGCCGCCACATCGGCCCCCGACGTCGTGCACGGCACCCGCGAAGGCGCCGCCCCGAACTCGGTCGGCACCTCGGTGGACCGGATCCCGCACCCCGACAGCAAGACAGCCCCGACGGAAAGGAGCACCGCACAAGCCCGCCGCCTCATCGCGCCCCCTCCGCAGCCGGAGCGGCGCCGGACTCCGCGGCGTCCTCGGCCTCCTCCGGCTCGACCGACCCCGAGGCCTCCTGCGGCAGCCGCAACGTGAACACCGCACCGCCCTCGGGCGAGTTGGCCGCGGTGATCTCCCCGCCGTGGATATGCGCGTTCTCCAGCGCGATGGAGAGACCGAGCCCCGACCCCTCCGACCGGGGCCGCGAAGCGCTCGCCTTGTAGAACCGGTCGAACACATGCGGAAGGACGTCCTCCGGGATCCCCGGCCCGTGGTCACGCACCGAGATCACGATGTCCGCCCCCGCCTTGCCGTCCCCGTCCCCGTCCACGCTCTCCTTGCGCACCGACACCCGTACCGGAGACCCGCCATGCTTGAGCGCGTTGCCGATCAGATTCGCCAGGATCACATCGAGCCGGCGCGGATCGAGCCGCGCCATGGTGCCGCGCTCGGCGTCCAGTTCCACCGCGTCCAGCCAGGCCCGCGCGTCGATACAGGCCGTGATCTGGTCGGCGAGCTCCACATCGTCGAGTACGAGCCGGGCCGTCCCCGCGTCGAAGCGGGTGACCTCCATCAGGTTCTCCACCAGGTCGTTGAGCCGCCGTGTCTCGCTGACGACCAGCCGTACCGCGGGAGCGATCATCGGGTCGAGGCTGTCCTCCTCCTCTTCGAGGACCTCCGTCACGGCCGTGATCGCGGTCAGCGGCGTGCGCAGCTCATGGGACATGTCCGCGACGAAGCGCCGGCTGGACTCCTCCCGCGCGCTCATGTCCGCGACCTTCTTCTCCAGGGATTCGGCGGTCCGGTTGAACGTCCGCGAAAGCTCCGCCAGTTCATCGGTCCCCGACACCCGCAGCCGCGTGTCCAGCTTCCCCTCGCCGAGCCGCCGCGCGGCAACGCCGAGGCGGTGTACGGGTTTCAGGACCGTCGTCGCCGCAGCCTGCGCGAGCAGCGCCGCACCGATCAGCGCGAGCGTCGTGGCGATCCCGAGCGACCAGGCGAGCGAACTCAGATCCTTCTGCTCGGGCGCGAGCGACTTGAGCATGTACCCGGTCGGCCCGTCACCGAGCACCCGCGTACCGCCCACGAGATACGGCGTCCCGTCCAGCTGCGTGCGCTGCCAGAACATCCGGTACGCCGCCGGCCCGCCGCCGGAAGGCTCCTGCGGCTCGTTCACCGCGTCCTGCAGCGACTCGGGCACATCGTCGAGCGCGAACGCGGTGGGGGACCCGGCCGTCGCGGAGATCTCCTTGCCCTGCGCGTCCCGGGCGATCAGGATCACGCTGTACTGCTGGCTGCTGCGGGCCATGGCCAGCGCGGCGTTCTGCAGCTCGGCCCGGCCCGGATCGGGCCCGAGGGTCGCCGCCCGGTTCTGCATCTCCCCCTGGAAGTCGTTGAGCGCCGCGTCCTGGGTGCGGGTGAGCAGGGCTTCGCGATTGAGCCAGTACGCGATCCCCGAAGCGGACACCGCGGCGGTCAGCGCCACAAGCCCGAACACCACCACGAGCCGCAGCCGCAGACTGGTGAACCGCAGCTTCGCCGCCACCCTGCGGCCCCAAGACGGAGCGGTCCGCTCGGAGTTCGACGTCACTGAGGCGTATCCAAGCGATAACCCACGCCGCGCACCGTACGGATCAGCGTCGGCGAGGACGGCACGTCCTCCACCTTGGCGCGCAGCCGCTGCACACACGCGTCCACGAGCCGGGAGTCACCGAGGTAGTCGTGCTCCCATACGAGACGCAGCAACTGCTGCCGGGACAGCGCCTGTCCGGGCCTGCGGCTCAGCTCGAGCAGCAGCCGCAGCTCGGTGGGCGTGAGCTGCAGGTCCTCGCCGTTCTTGGTGACCGTCATCGCCGACCGGTCGATGACCAGCGACCCGAACGTGGCCGAGTCGTTGGCCTCGCGTTCACCACGGCGAAGCACCGCGCGGATCCGGGCGTCGAGCACCCGGCCCTGCACGGGCTTGACCACATAGTCGTCCGCGCCCGACTCCAGGCCGACCACCACGTCGATGTCGTCATTGCGCGCGGTGAGCAGAATGATCGGCAGCTGGTCCGTGCGCCGGATACGCCGGCACACCTCGAAGCCGTCGATGCCGGGCAGCATCACATCCAGCACGATGAGGTCCGGTCGCTGCTCGCTCAGCAGCTTCAGACCGTCCTCGCCGGTGGCAGCCGTGGCTACCCGGTGACCCTGGCGTGTCAGTGACATCTCCAGGGCCGTCCGGATGGCGTCGTCGTCCTCGATCAGCAACAGGGAAGGCACAGAGGTCATTCTGGCCCATCCCAGGGCGCCGTATCGACAGTTGGGCAGCTCCCGCACTCAACCCCCGTAGGACCTACGTAAAGACACAGCCCCCTGTGACAGGTCTGTGACAGTTGGCTGACACTGCCGTCGAAGTGGCCGGGCAGAGTTCTCATCACACGGAACACCACGGACTCCACGACGGGGGGCGCGAGATGAACACGCTGCACAGCACCAGCACAAGCGCAGTTGTCACGCGTCTGCACGATGTCGCGAAGTCCGGCAACGGGGGTCACGAGAAGTCCGGCGCCGTGAGCGGGCGGGGGTGCGCTCGTGGTGCCGGACGTCAGCACACCGGTTACATGACGGTCGTCGACGTGACGCCGGCGTCCGGGGTGACTGACGGGGGAGCCGCGTACAGGGAGGCCTCGGGGGAGCAGGTGCCCTGCTCGGAAGCGGAGTTCACCGCTTACGTCCAGGAGCGCCGCGCCTCCCTGTACGCCACCGCCTACCACCTCACCGGTGACCGTTTCGAGGCCGAGGACCTGCTGCAGAGCGCACTGTTCTCCACGTACAGGGCCTGGGACCGGATCTCGGACAAGGCCGCGGTCGGGGGCTACCTCCGCCGCACCATGACGAACTTGCACATCAGCGCGTGGCGCCGCCGCAAGCTGAACGAGTACCCGACCGAGGAGCTGCCGGAGACGGCCGGTGACACGGACGCGATGCGCGGCACCGAGCTGCGTGCGGTCCTGTGGCAGGCGCTGGCCCGGCTGCCGGAACTCCAGCGGACGATGCTGGTCCTGCGCTACTACGAGGGCCGCACCGACCCGGAGATCGCCGACATCCTCGACATCAGCGTCGGCACGGTGAAGTCCAGCATCTGGCGCTCGCTGCGCCGGCTGCGCGAGGACGAGGTCCTCGCCTTCGGCCGTGACCAGGAGGAGTGCTTCGGCGAACTGGTCGCCTGAGCCGCTTCTTCATCTTCATCGAGTTGTCGGTCGCCGTCCCAGGGGGGAGGCGGTGACCGAGTGGGGGTCCGGGGTCTCGCGAGAGGCCCCGGGAGAGCCCGTCGGGATCGGGGGATACCTGCGGGCGAGCACGGGGGAACGGGGAAAGCGGGGGGCTCCCACGGGGGACGTGGGGGAGCCGCAAGGCAGCGGGACCGGAGAGGCCGGGGGGTCTTTTCCGGTCCCTTTGCCGTGTACGGAGCGGTTTTGCCCAGCCGTCCCGCTGTCTTACGGAGCTGTCGTACGGGCCGTCTGACAGCGGCCCGCGGCTGCGGCGGCGAGGCGGCCGAGGGCCTCCTCCTTGTTGCAGGCGTGGGCGCCGAGGGCCACCTGGCGGGCGACGATCGTGCGTTCGGAGCGCATCAGGCGCCAGCCGCGGCGCAGCAGGAAGGGCACGGACTTGCGGCCTTCCTTCAGGTCCCGGAGGAATCGACGGCGGAACGTGGTGGACGGCCGGCCCCGCAGGCACAGCGCGTCGGCGAGTACGCCCAGCTCACGGCAGCGGTCGACGAGCTCGGCCGCGAAGACTCCCTCCGCGATGAACAGGGGCGTGCGCTCGATGTCGAGTGCCTCCTCGCCCGTGCGTGAGCTGGTGGCGAGGTCGTAGACGGGCACGCGCGTACGTCCCGTACGGCAGAGCTCGACGATCGCCGCGACGGCGATGTCGGCGTCCCAGGAGGCGGGGGCGTCCCAGTCGATGTCCGTACCGCCCGCCACGACCGGCAGGGTCGGGTCGTCGCCCTCTTTGTAGAAGTCGTCGAGGCGCAGCACCGGCAGACCGGAGCGGGCAGCGAGGCGCGACTTGCCGCCGCCGGAAGGGCCGCACAGCAGGACGACGCGGGTCGGTATCGGGGGGTGGGAGCTCACGGAACACCAGTGTGAGGCATGAGTCCGTTCGGCTCATCCCGGCGTACGTCCTTTGAAACGCACCTCACACCTCAACTACGCTGCGTTGCCTCACGATTACCGCACGAGGTGACCTCATGGCTCGACTGGTACGACGCAATGCAGCCCGGCACGCGGCGCCGAGGCGGGGTGGCGGGGTGGTGGCCCGGGTGGGGCTCGTCGCCTCCGTGGCCGGGGTGGCGCTGGGGGTGTCCGCGGGTGGGGCGAGTGCGCTCGGGGTGCCGTTGACGCTCGGACTCGGGACGCCGGTGGGTGACGTGGACTCGGCGAATCCGACCGAGGCGGTCACGGATGCGGTGGGGTTCGCGGTCCGTCCGGCGCGGGATCTCCGGCTCGATCCGCTGGCCGGGACGGGGGTGGATCCGCTGGACAATTCGGTGGGTACGCAGCTCGCCGACTTCAAGCCGGTGAGCTCGGCACTGGTCACGGGCCCGCTCGCCTCGGGCGGCTCCCTGGACGACCTCCCCCTCCTGGACCGCGCCTCGGGCGTCCTGCCGGGCTGATCCCTTGCTGTCCCGGGGCCCCCCGCTGGTGGCTCGCGCCCCCGGGCTCCCGGCTCGGGGGGCGCTGCTTCGGCTGCCGCCACCTGACGGCGGCGATCCGTCTCGGCTTCTGTCTCGCCTGCGGCTGTCGGTCGGGGTCTGGTTGCTTTCGCCTGCGGCTGCTGGTCGGGGCGCGGTGTTTCGTCTGCGGCTGTCGGCCGGGCGGGCGCTGCGCCGGCGGTTTCGTTGCGCGGGGAGGGCTGCTTCGTGGGCGGCTTTCTGCCGGCGGGTTCTGCGCGTGCGGCTTGGTGTGCGGCTGTCCGCCGGGTCGTATGCGCGCGCGGTTTCGCGTGCGGCTGTCCGCCGGGTCGTTTGCGCGTGCGGTTTCGTGCGCGGCTGTCCGCCGGTGCGCCGTCGCCTGCGGTTTCGTCGTGGGTCGGGGCCGGGGTGGGGTGCTTGCTCATTCGGGCAATGGCACCGTGGCCGCGAAGGGTTGCCGTTGTCGTCGGGGGCGCCCGAATGACAATGCACCCCACCCCGTCCCCTTCCGCCGGTACGCGGCTGCGGGCCGGTGCGGTGTGCTGCCCGTCGCGTCGGCTCCGTCGTCGGACGGTTTTGCGGACGGTGGGGTGCTCCGTCCTTGGCGTCGGCTGCTTCGTTGCCGCGCGTCTGTCGCCCTGCGCCCTCCGGGCCGGCGTGCTCCGTCGTCGCGCGGCTGCCTGTCGGTGGGTGTTCCGCTCGCCGCGTCGGGCTGTGCCGTCGGACGGTTTTGCGGACGGTGGGGTGTTCCGTCCTTGGCGTCGGCTGCTTCGGTTGCCTCCGTGCGCCTGTGGCCCTGCACCCTCCGGGCCGGCGTGCTCCGTCGTCGCGCGGCTGCCTGTCGGTGGGTGTTCCGCTCGCCGCGTCGGGCTGTGCCGTCGGACGGTTGTGCGGCCGGTGGGGTGTTCCGCCTTCCGCGTCGGGCTGTGCCGGCGTGTGGTTACACCGCCGGTGGGGTGTTCTGTCCCTCCATGCCGACTGCTCTCGTCGCCGCGTGCCTGGCGACCGGTATGCCGCTTGGGCCCGTGCGTCGGGGGCGCAGGGGGCGGAGCCCCCGCAACGGCACGGAGCGGCAACGGCCCCGACTTGCACCGGCCCACTGACCCGGCACAACCACCCCGTAAAGCCCTCGCTCAATTTCCGCCCCTTGGGCCGCCCTGAACTGAGCGTTCCTATCCAGCCCGTCCGGCGTTTGAGGACATCCGAACGAAGTTCGGATACGGGGTCTGGGGCGCAGCCCCAGTTTCGGGAAGGGGCGGGTAGGGGAAATCCCGCCCGCCGCAGGCGCCACCCACCCGCACCCGGCAACGAGACCGCGCCCAGCAGCGAGACCTCACGCGGCAACGGAACCGCACGCGACAGCGGGACCGCACGCGGCAACGGAACCGCATCAGCAGCGGGACCGCACGCGACAGGCGGACCGCATCAGCAGCGAGACCGCACGCGGCATTGGAACCGCACGCGACAGCGGGACCGCATCAGCAGCGGAACCGCACGCGGCAAGGGGACCGCATCAGCAGCGGAACCGCACGCGGCAACGGACCCGCACGCGACAGCGGGACCGCACCAGCAACAGAACCGCTCGCGACAGCGGAACCCCACCCGGCAACAGAACCCCACCCGGGACGGCCCCCCACCCCCGCAGAGCACACCGCCCCCACACCCGAAAAGCTCAGCCCACCAGGGCGAGAATCGCGAGGAGGATCGTGCCCGCGACCAGCGGGGCCAGGATCTCGTAGGCCCAGCGGACCTCGACCGGCCCCTGCGCACCCGCCTCGCGACCGTGCCGCTCCGCGAGCTCGCGGAGGTCGTCGACCGCCTGGTCGGCCGAGGCGCGGGTGGAGCGGTCCGGCATGCCGAGCGCCGAGGTGCGGCCGCTCGGGTCCGCCGCCGCGGCGCGGGCCTGACGGCGGTTGGCCGACTTGCGGGCGCGCAGCGATACCGGGATGGCCCACAGCTGGTACTTCTCGGCACCGGAAAGGACCTCGCACGAGTACGAGGCCTTCACGTCGTCCACCGACGCCCACGGAAGGACGATCGTGCGGAACGGATTGCGGATCTTGAGCCGCTGGTTGTTCGCGTACACCGCCGGCCGCACCGTGTAGGCCACCACAAGCGGCACCAGCGCGATCAGCGCGGCCAGGGCCCGCCACGGAGTCATCCCGCTGCCGCGCAGCAGCGCGTCCCCGGCGAGCCACCCTCCCAGGCCGAGCAGCAGGACACCGCCGGCGATCCCGGCGCCGGAACGGAAGACGCGGTCCGGGGTCGCGGGCTCGGTCGGGGTGCCGGCCGGCTCGGGGCGGGCGGACTCGGACTCGTCGGGGGAGCTCATGGTGTCGATTCTGCCCCAGCGTTCCGGAGCCCGTCCCAGGGGCTGAGGCCGCCTCCGCGGTCACGTCCGTCACATCCGTATCGCCTGGGAATGATCCACCGGCCCCAAAGGGGGCGAACAGTGCGTAACCCCGAAGCGCAAGCTCTGCGGAGCCGAGGACTTCACAAGCCGCTACGCGCGTAGATATGCTCCCCTCGTGACCATGCCCCCAGTCCCCAAGTCAGACAAGCCGGCCAAGGCCGAGAAGGCCCAGAAGGCCGACAAGGCCGACAAGAAGGTGAAGTCCGTGAAGACGGAGCGTGCCGCGGCCCCGGCCGAGTCCCCCTTCGCCGATGTGACCGCCTCCGACGCCACCCTGCGCCGTTTCCTCCACGGCCTGCCGGGCGTGGACACGGTCGGGCTCGAGGCGCGCGCCGCCGCGCTCGGGACGCGGTCGATCAAGACGACGGCCAAGGCGTACGCCATCGACCTGGCCATCTCGATGATCGATCTGACCACCCTCGAAGGCGCCGACACGGCGGGCAAGGTCCGCGCGCTCGGCGCGAAGGCCGTGCATCCGGACCCGACGGACCGCGGCACGCCGACGACCGCGGCGGTCTGCGTGTATCCGGACATGGTGGCCACCGCCAAGGCCGCCGTCGCCGGGTCCGGTGTGAAGGTCGCCTCCGTCGCCACCGCCTTCCCGGCCGGCCGCGCCGCGCTCGGTGTGAAGCTCGCCGACACGAAGGACGCCGTCGCCGCGGGCGCCGACGAGATCGACATGGTGATCGACCGCGGTGCGTTCCTCTCGGGGAACTACATGAAGGTCTACGAGGAGATCCGCGCCGTGAAGGAGGCCGCGGGCCCCGCACGGCTCAAGGTGATCTTCGAGACCGGTGAGCTGTCGACGTACGACAACATCCGGCGGGCTTCCTGGATCGGCATGATCGCGGGGGCCGACTTCATCAAGACCTCGACCGGCAAGGTCGGCGTCAACGCCACCCCCGCCAACACCCTCCTGATGCTGGAGGCCGTCCGCGACTTCCGTGCGCAGACCGGGGTACAGGTCGGGGTGAAGCCCGCGGGCGGCATCCGCAGCACCAAGGACGCGATCAAGTTCCTCGTGCTCGTCAACGAGACCGCCGGACCCGACTGGCTGGACAACCACTGGTTCCGCTTCGGCGCCTCCAGCCTCCTCAACGACCTCCTGATGCAGCGTCAGAAGCTGGCCACCGGACGCTACTCCGGCCCCGACTACGTGACGGTGGACTGATCCCCCATGACCAACCTGTTTGAGTACGCACCGGCCCCCGAGTCGCGGTCGGTCGTCGATATCGCCCCGTCCTACGGCCTGTTCATCGACGGTGAGTTCACCGAGGCCGCCGACGGCAAGGTCTTCAAGACCGTCTCGCCGAGCACCGAGGAGGTCCTCTCCGAGGTCGCCCGGGCCGGTGAGGCGGATGTCGAGCGTGCCGTGCAGGCCGCCCGCAAGGCCTTCGACAAGTGGTCCGCGCTGCCGGGCGCGGAGCGCGGCAAGTACCTGTTCCGTATCGCCCGGATCATCCAGGAGCGCAGCCGCGAGCTCGCCGTCCTGGAGACCCTCGACAACGGAAAGCCGATCAAGGAGACGCGGGACGCGGACCTCCCCCTGGTCGCCGCGCACTTCTTCTATTACGCGGGCTGGGGCGACAAGCTCGACCACGCGGGCTACGGCCCGAACCCGCGGCCCCTCGGTGTCGCCGGCCAGGTCATCCCCTGGAACTTCCCGCTGCTGATGCTCGCGTGGAAGATCGCCCCGGCGCTCGCGACCGGCAACACGGTCGTTCTGAAGCCGGCGGAGACCACCCCGCTGTCCGCGCTCTTCTTCGCGGACATCTGCCGCCAGGCCGGACTGCCCAAGGGCGTCGTCAACATCCTTCCCGGATACGGCGACGCGGGCGCGGCCCTGACCGCGCACCCCGACGTGAACAAGGTCGCCTTCACGGGTTCGACCGCCGTCGGCAAGCAGATCGCCCGGGCCCTCGCGGGCACCGACAAGAAGCTCACGCTCGAACTGGGCGGCAAGGGCGCCAACATCGTCTTCGACGACGCCCCCATCGACCAGGCCGTCGAGGGCATCGTCGGCGGCATCTTCTTCAACCAGGGCCAGGTCTGCTGCGCGGGCTCGCGCCTCCTCGTCCAGGAGTCGATCCAGGACGAGCTGCTCGACTCGCTCAAGCGGCGCCTGTCCACCCTGCGCCTGGGCGATCCGCTCGACAAGAACACCGACATCGGTGCCATCAACTCGGCCGAGCAGCTCGCCCGGATCACCGCGCTCGCGGACACCGGTGAGGCGGAGGGCGCCGAGCGCTGGAGCGCGCCCTGCGAACTCCCGTCCACCGGCTACTGGTTCGCGCCCACGCTGTTCACCGGCGTCACCCAGGCGCACACCGTCGCCCGCGACGAGATCTTCGGCCCGGTGCTCTCGGTCCTCACCTTCCGTACGCCGGACGAGGCCGTCGCCAAGGCCAACAACACCCCGTACGGACTCTCGGCCGGCATCTGGACCGAGAAGGGTTCGCGGATCCTCGCGGTCGCGAACAAGCTGCGCGCGGGTGTGATCTGGTCCAACACGTTCAACAAGTTCGACCCGACCTCGCCGTTCGGCGGCTACAAGGAGTCGGGCTTCGGCCGCGAAGGCGGCCGGCACGGTCTGGAGGCCTACCTCGATGTCTGATGTGACGCGACTCAGTGTCTTCAAGACCTACAAGCTGTACGTGGGCGGGAAGTTCCCTCGTTCCGAGAGCGGCCGGGTGTACGAAGTGAACGACGCAAAGGGCACGTGGCTCGCCAACGCCCCGCTCTCGTCCCGCAAGGACGCCCGTGACGCGGTGGTCGCCGCGCGCAAGGCGTTCGGCGGCTGGGCGGGCGCCACGGCGTATCTGCGCGGGCAGATCCTGTACCGCGTCGCGGAGATGCTGGAAGGCCGCCGCGACCAGTTCGTACGGGAGGTCCAGGACGCCGAAGGCCTGTCGAAGGCCAAGGCCGGCGCGGTCGTGGACGCGGCCGTCGACCGCTGGGTCTGGTACGCGGGCTGGACCGACAAGATCGCCCAGATCGTGGGCGGCGGGAACCCGGTCGCGGGCCCGTTCTTCAACCTGTCCTCGCCCGAGCCGACCGGTGTCGTGACCGTCGTCGCGCCGCAGGAGTCGAGCTTCCTCGGCCTGGTGTCGGTGCTCGCCCCGGTGATCGCCACGGGTAACACTGCCGTGGTCATCGCGTCCGAGGACCGTCCGCTGCCGGCCCTGTCGCTGGCCGAGGTGCTCGCCACCTCCGACGTCCCGGGTGGTGTGGTCAACATCCTCTCCGGCAGGACGGCGGAGATCGCCACACCGCTCGCCGCGCACCAGGACGTGAACGCGATCGACCTCGCGGGCGCCGACGAGCAGCTGGCCAAGGAGCTGGAGGTCGCGGCGGCCGACAACCTCAAGCGCGTCCTTCGTCCACAGCCTGTGGACTGGGCCGCGGACCCGGGCACTTCGCGCCTGACGCCCTTCCTGGAGACCAAGACGGTCTGGCACCCGACCGGGTCGCTGGGCTCGGGCGGGTCCTCCTACTGATCGCCGTACAACCGATCGCCGTATACGTGTGGGCCCCTTGGTACGCGTACCAAGGGGCCCACACGTATGTCCGGGGGAGTCAGGGCGCGCTCGGCCACACAAGGAGCATGTAGCCGCTGCAGTACGCGGAGCCGAGCACCGCCGCCGTCACGAACAGGGCCGCACGCGTCCACTTCAGACCCGCCACGTACAGGGCGAGCGGCAGAAGGAGCGGGAAGCCCGGCAGCAGGAAGCGGGCGCGCGGGAAGTACACGCCGCCCGAGCCGAGCACGATCACAAGCAGGATGCCGCTGAAGACGAGCAGCGGCAGCGGCTGGCGTCGGCGCAAGCAGACTGCGAAGAGCGCCGCGCAGGCCGCCATCACCAGGGTGACCATGACGAGGTAGAGCTCGGGGTCCGAGTCGTAGAAGAGCAGCTCGCGTACGACGCGCAGCGTCTCCACGCCGCCGTCGAGCTCGTTGTGCCACAGCTTCTGGACCGCGAAGTACCCGTCCCAGCGGTCCAGGCGCAGGCCCACCCAGCCGACGTACAGGAGCCAGCCGAGCGGCGCGAGCAGGGCGCCCGCGAGCGCGCGTGCCCGGAATCCGTGCCGCAGCGAGAGCAGCGCCGTGAGGGAGACGGCGGCGGCCAGCGCGACCCCGGTCGGCCGGGTCAGGCCCGACAGGGCCGCGAGCGAACCGGCCCACAGCCAGTCGCCGCGCAGGACCGCGTACAGCGACCAGGCGACGAACGCCGTGAACAGCGACTCGGTGTACCCCATCCACTGCACGGCGGCGACGGGGAACGCACCCCACAGCACGGTGAGCAGCACCCCGACCCGCCGCCCGTACAGCCGGTCGCCCACCGCGAACACACCCCAGGCCGCGAGGAAGGAGAAGGCGACGGCGAGCAGCAGCCCGACAGTGGCGCGGCTGCCCGGGGTGAACGCGGCGATCGCCTTGACCAGGACCGGATAGAGCGGGAAGAACGCCAGGTTGTTGGTGTCGTACGTGGTGCCCAGCTCGCGCGCGTACCCCTGGTCGGCGATCCCCAGATACCAGTTGGCGTCCCAGTCGGAGGCGACGGTCTGCCACACCCCGACACCCTCCGCGTGCGCCCAGGCCCACAGGACGGAGAGTCCCGTCAGGCGGACGGCCGCGTAGGCGGCGAGCGCGGGCGCCGCGTACCGCAGGGCGTTCACCGCGGCGTGCGTCGGACGCGGTACGTCGGGGTGGCGGCGGGAAGCCGGCAGGGAGCCCCCGGGCAGGGGAGCAGTCAGGGTGCTGCGGTTCGGTGCCTGGGTGGTCGCTGACACGGGCTGCGGCTCCTGGACTCGGTGGTGCGCTTCCGGTCAGCCCTTCCTCGGCCGGGTGGCCGGCTGGGGGTCGGTTGGGTCAACTGCCGCCCAGGAATCACCCGTCAGACGTACGAAGGGTGGGCTGCCACTCGGCAGCCCACCCTTGCGTGACGTCAGTCGTCCCCGGCCCTCAGATCCCGGCCGCGACCGCCAGATCCCGCTTCAGCCCGGCGATCAGCTCCTCGGCCTTCGCGCGGGCCGCGGGCACACCGTCCACAGCGCCCTCGACCGGCACGACGACCTCCAGGTAGCACTTGAGCTTGGGCTCGGTGCCGCTCGGCCGCACGATGACCCGCGCGCCGTCCAGGGTGTACCGCAGACCGTCCGTCGGCGGCAGCGTCTCGGTGCCCTGGTTCAGGTCCTCACGCCGTACGACGTCGAGGCCGGCCAGCACCGTCGGCGGCTGCTCGCGCAGCTTGCGCATGGCGTCCGCGATCACCGACAGGTCCTCGACCCGTACGGACAGCTGGTCGGTCGCGTGCAGGCCGTGCTCCACGGCGAGCTCGTCGAGGAGGTCGAGCAGGGTGCGGCCCTGCTCCTTCAGCTCGGAGGCCAGCTCCGCGACGACCAGCGCGGCCGTGATGCCGTCCTTGTCGCGTACGCCTTCGGGGTCGACGCAGTAGCCGAGCGCCTCCTCGTATCCGAAGCGCAGGCCCTCCACGCGGGCGATCCACTTGAAGCCGGTCAGGGTCTCCTCGTAGCCGAGGCCGGCCTTCTCGGCGATCCGGCCGAGCAGCGACGAGGAGACGATCGACTCGGCGAAGACCCCGCTGACTCCACGCCGTACGAGATGCGCGGCGAGCAGCGAACCGACCTCGTCGCCGTGCAGCATCCGCCACTTCTCACCGTCGTGTACGGCGACGGCGCAGCGGTCGGCGTCGGGGTCGTTGGCGATGATCAGGTCCGGCCGCTCGTGCTCGGCCGCGGCGAACGCGAGGTCCATCGCGCCCGGCTCCTCCGGGTTGGGGAACGCGACGGTCGGGAAGTCCGGGTCCGGCTCGGCCTGTTCGGCCACGACGGCCGGGGCGGGGAAGCCGGCGCGGGCGAAGGCCGCGAGGAGGGTTTCCTTGCCGACGCCGTGCATGGGCGTGTAGACGGTCCGCGCGCCGCGCGCGGAGCCGGGCTTCAGGACGGCGTCCGTACGCGCCAGATACGCCCCTACGACCTCGTCACCGAGGGTTTCCCAGCCGCTCTCGGGGCGGGGGACGTCCGCGAGCGCCGCGACGGCGGCGATCTCGGCGGCGATCTCCGCGTCGGCCGGCGGCACGATCTGTGAACCGTCGCCGAGGTAGACCTTGTAGCCGTTGTCCCGCGGCGGGTTGTGGCTGGCCGTCACCTCGACGCCCGCCACGGCACCGAGATGCCTTATGGCGAAGGCGAGCACGGGGGTCGGCAGCGGCTTCGGCAGTACGGCGGCACGCAGGCCGGCGCCCGTCATGACGGCGGCCGTGTCGCGCGCGAAGTCGGCGGACTTGTGCCGGGCGTCGTAGCCGATCACGACGAGCCCGTCCGTCTGCCCCTTGGCCTTCAGGTACGCGGCGAGGCCGGCGGCCGCGCGGATCACGACGCTCCGGTTCATCCGCATCGGCCCCGCGCCCAGCTCACCGCGCAGGCCCGCGGTGCCGAACTGCAGCGTCCCGGCGAACCGTTCGGCCAGCGCGTCGACGTCGCCGGCCTCGATGAGCTTGGCCAGCTCCTCACGGGTCTCCGGATCAGGATCCTCGGCGAGCCAGGCCTGGGCGCGAGCGATGAGTTCTTCCGACACGTGGATTGCCTTTCGGGTACTTCCGGGGGTCCGGAGAACGGATCCCCCGAGGGGCCTTTCGGGACTTCCGGTTGTTACGGGGTGTTCGGGGGCGACGCCCCCAGAGTGAGGTGTGGGGGCGGCCCCGGACAGCGAGTGCCCGCTCAGATGCGGTCGAGCACCTGGGTGAGGAGCTGCCCCATGCGCGTCGCCGAGTCGCGGCCCGCCTGGAGGACCTCTTCGTGGTTCAGGGGCTCGCCCGTCATACCCGCCGCGAGGTTGGTGACCAGAGAGATGCCGAGCACCTCGGCCCCCGCCTCACGCGCCGCGATCGCCTCGAGCACCGTCGACATGCCGACCAGGTCCGCCCCGATCGTCCGGGCCATCCGGATCTCGGCCGGCGTCTCGTAGTGCGGGCCGGGGAACTGCGCGTACACGCCCTCCTCCAGCGTCGGGTCGACCTCCTTGCACAGCGCGCGAAGCCGCGGCGAGTACAGGTCGGTCAGATCGACGAAGTTCGCGCCGACGATCGGCGAGGTCGCCGTGAGGTTCAGGTGGTCGCTGATGAGGACCGGCTGGCCCGGACGCATGCCGTCCCGCAGGCCGCCGCAGCCGTTCGTGAGGACGACGGTCTTGCAGCCCGCGGCGACGGCGGTGCGCACACCGTGCGCCACGGAGGCGACACCGCGGCCCTCGTAGTAGTGGGTCCGCCCGAGGAAGACCAGGGCGCGCTTGTCCCCGATCTTGTACGAGCGGATCTTGCCGCCGTGGCCCTCGACGGCCGGCGGCGGGAAGCCGGGCAGCTCGGTCACGGCGAACTCGGCCTCGGGGGCACCGAGCGCGTCCACGGCGGGAGCCCACCCGGAGCCCATCACGAGGGCGACGTCATGGGCATCGGCCCCGGTCAGCTCGCGCAGCTTGGTGGCGGCGGCGTCGGCGGCGGCGTAGGGGTCGGTGGGGGGCGTATTGGAAGCGTTCACGCGCAAGAGGGTATCCGCTAATGGCCTACGCGCGTAGATGCGTGCCGTACGAGGGCGGTACGCGTCGGGTTGTGGGTTCTGCCAAAGAGACCGGGGGCGACGAACAGGAGCCCCCGGAAACCCCGGGATGCGCCCGCTCCCGAGCCCCCGCCCCACCCCTTCCCGAACCGTCTCAGCAAGGCCGCTTGCGAAGCTCCATCACGTAATCGTGCGGGGCGCCCGCCGACTCGGCCGCATCGGCCAGTTCGCCCAGGTAGCGCGCCGAGGGCAGGCCGCCCTCGTACCCGTTCAGGACGTACACCCAGGCCGGCATCTCGCCCTCGAGGGTCTGCACCCGTACCCGCATCCGCCGGTAGATGTCGAGCCCCACGCCTTCCCAGCGGTCCAGGGAGTCCTCGTCCATCGGCGCGATGTCGTACAGCGCGACGAACACCTGCGAGCGCGGTGCCTCGACGACCGTGGCCAGGGCGCCCTCCCACCCCATGTGCTCCCCGCCGAACGTCAGGCGCCACCCGTTCAGCCACCCGGTGGCGCGCAGCGGCGAGTACGGGGCGCGGCGGGACATGAGCCGCGGGTCGAGATTGCCGGCGTACGCGGCGTAGAGCGACATGGGACCGAGGGTACGGCAGTGCCGGGTGACGCGCGGGCGGTGTCAGGTGTGCCGCCGGTTGGGTGAGAGCCGGGGTGCGTTCGCGCCTCGAGGGTTGGGTATCCCGGGGTTCCGGAGCTCCTGTTCGTCGCTCCCGGCGCCCCGGGGACGTACAGCCGTCCGGCGTGCGGGACAATGGAGTACGTGACTCGGATCGTGATCATCGGTGGCGGACCCGGCGGATATGAAGCGGCCCTCGTGGCGGCTCAACTCGGCGCGGAGGTGACCGTCGTCGACTGCGACGGTCTGGGCGGGGCGTCGGTGCTCACCGACTGCGTACCGTCGAAGACTCTGATCGCGACGGCCGAGGTGATGACCACCTTCGACTCGTCGTATGAAGAACTCGGCATCATCGTCGAGGACGACACCCCGGACCCCGAGAGCCCGGCCCGCGTCGTCGGCGTCGACCTCGGCAAGGTCAACCGACGGGTCAAGCGCCTCGCGCTCGCCCAGTCCCACGACATCACCGCCTCGGTGACCCGCGCCGGCGCCAAGGTGATGCGCGGCCGCGGCCGGCTCGCCGGACCGTCCGGCATCGACGGCACCCGCGATGTCATCGTCACCGCCGCCGACGGCACGGAGACCCTGCTCACCGCAGACGCCGTCCTGATCGCCACCGGCGGCCACCCGCGGGAGCTGCCTGACGCCAAGCCGGACGGCGAGCGCATCCTCAACTGGACCCAGGTCTACGACCTCGACGAGCTCCCCGAGGAGCTCATCGTGGTCGGTTCCGGTGTCACGGGTGCCGAGTTCGCGGGCGCCTACCAGGCCCTCGGCTCCAAGGTCACCCTCGTCTCGAGCCGTGACCGCGTCCTGCCCGGCGAGGACCCGGACGCCGCCGCCGTGCTCGAGGACGTCATGCGCCGCCGCGGCATGAACGTCATGGCCCGCTCGCGCGCCGAGTCCGCCAAGCGCGTCGGCGACCGCGTCGAGGTCACGCTCTCCGACGGCCGGGTCATCTCCGGTACGCACTGTCTGATGGCCGTCGGCGCGATCCCCAACACCGCGGGCATGGGCCTGGAGGAGGCCGGCGTCAAGCTGAAGGAGTCCGGTCACATCTGGACCGACAAGGTGTCGCGGACGTCCGCCTCCGGTGTCTACGCGGCCGGCGACGTGACCGGCATCTTCGCGCTCGCCTCCGTCGCGGCCATGCAGGGCCGGATCGCGATGTACCACTTCCTGGGCGACGCGGTGACGCCGCTGAACCTCAAGACCGTCTCGTCGAACGTGTTCACCGACCCCGAGATCGCCACGGTGGGCTACTCGCAGGCCGACGTGGACGGCGGCAAGATCGACGCCCGCAGCGTCAAGCTCCCGCTGCTGCGCAACCCGCGCGCGAAGATGCAGGGCATCCGCGACGGCTTCGTCAAGATCTTCTGCCGCCCCGGTACCGGCATCGTGGTCGGCGGAGTGGTCGTCTCCCCGCGCGCTTCGGAACTGATCCACCCCATCTCGATCGCGGTCGACAACAACCTGACGGTGGAACAGATCGCGAATGCGTTCACGGTCTACCCCTCTTTGTCGGGCTCGATCGCCGAGGTCGCCCGTCAGCTGCACACCCGCAAGGTGACCGGCGAGGCCTGAGCCGGCCGTACGGCAGGGGCCGTTGTCGCAGGTGAGGTAGTAACTGACCGGTAGTTACGCAGAGTTGGGGCCCAGTCGTCTGGCATAGGCCAGAGGTCTGGGCCCCTATACCACTCCGGGCCTCCCCATACGCTCATCTTCTGTAATTCGGCGCAAAGTGCTGAAAGCAGACGGACGTTGGGGTTACTGTCAGTTTCGTGTTCGCTGCAGAACGTCGCCAATTGATCCTCGAAATGGTGCGCGCCAACGGGGCCGTTTCGCTCCGTGAGCTCGCCCGCGTCGTCCAGACCTCCGAAGTGACCGTACGGCGGGACGTGCGGGCACTGGAGGCAGAAGGACTCCTGGACCGCCGCCACGGCGGTGCGGTCCTGCCCGGCGGATTCACCCGTGAATCCGGATTCCCACAGAAGTCGCATCTGGCGACCGCCGAGAAGACGGCGATCGCCGACCTCGCGGCAGGCCTCGTCGAAGAGGGCGAAGCGATCGTGGTCGGTGCGGGTACGACCACACAGGAGCTGGCCCGCCGGCTCGCCCGCGTGCCCGGACTCACCGTCGTCACCAACTCCCTCCTGGTGGCACAGGCGCTGGCCCATGCCAACCGCGTCGAAGTGGTGATGACCGGCGGTACGCTCCGCGGCTCGAACTACGCCCTGGTGGGCAGTGGTGCCGAGCAGTCGCTGCAAGGACTGCGCGTCTCGCGCGCGTTCCTGTCGGGCAGCGGTCTGACCGCCGAGCGCGGGCTCTCGACGTCCAACATGCTCTCGGCGTCCGTGGACCGGGCTCTCGTCCAGGCCGCGGCGGAGGTCGTGGTCCTCGCGGACCACACCAAGCTGGGCACCGACACCATGTTCCAGACGGTGCCGACGGATGTCATCACCCGCCTGGTCACTGACGAGCCCCCGGCTCATGACGAACGCGCCGCCACCGAGCTCCAGGCCCTGGCCGACCAGGGTGTCCAGGTCGCGGTCGCCGGCGCCGCGGGTCCGTCCCAGGGTGCCGATCCCGTCCCGGCGGGGCGCCAGCCGCGCCGGGACGTGCCCCTTCCGGGGCAGCGCCGCGGCGCTCCCGGCGGTCCGTCCGCGCTGCGCAGTACGGCGGCGCTGGCCGGAGCGGCCGGCGAGGCACGCGTGGCCGACCTCCGGCGGAGGTAGTTCCAGGAGGTCGGCCCTGTCCTACGGCTGAGGCTGACCGGGCACGACCGGCGTGCCCGGCATGGGCGCCACCCGGTCGGGGTCCATGCGGTACGGGGCGAAGGCCGCCTCGGCCGCGGGATGGTACGGACGCCGTGACATCCGCGTCACGAGCTGCCACATCCGCCGCTCCTCGGCCAGCTCCTTCGGCAGGACGAGCCCGAGCGCGTCGGCCAGCGGTTTGCGTCCGACGTTCACCAACGCCCGTACGGCCGCGGCCCATTCATCGGTGGCGACCACCGCCGAGCGGTACCAGACAGGAATGAGCGCCAGCGCGACCGCGGCCGTCGGGACGAGCAGTGCGCGGTCGGCATGTCCGGCCGCGAGCGCGCCGAGGGCCGTGAGCGTGAGCAGTGCGTGGCCGTACAGAAGCGCCACGAAGAAGTCCACCGGTGTGCGGGCGGTCTCCGTCTGCCGTACGGCGGGCCCCGGCGCGGCGCCGGTCAGCTCGTTCCACAGCACCTGGGTGTCGAGCCGGTAGCGGTCGTGCCCGTACTCCTCGAACCGCCGGATCGCATTGCCGAGCCGCGTGGGCGCGATCTGCTCGTCGCCGATCGGATAGCGGCTCAACTGCTCCTGGAGTACGGCCAGTCGCAGGGTCGGATGCCCCGGCTGCGCCACGAGCTCGGCCAGCCGCTGACGCCGCGCGCGTTGAGTGCGAAGCCCCCGGTCGTACGCGCGCTGCGGCCACAGTGCGTAGCCCTCCAGGAAGCGGTACAGCGGCTGCTGCAGTGAGCTCAGGACAAGACCGAGCAGTACGGCGCAGACGAGCAGCAGCGTCATCGTGCCGCTCTGCGTGCTCGGCCACAACTGCCGCACCAGGCCGAGCCCTTCGAGGCTCGGGGCGACGGCGAAGAAGAACACGGCCAGGTTGATCGCGGACGGCAGCACCCACCCCACGAGCAGCGCCCAGCCGCCGCCGAGCACGCCCTTGGCGATATCACCCACGGGTCAGCGCTCCCAGTCGTCGTCGGGGTCGATGACGGGGCCGGGGGGTGTGACCCGGTGCGACGACTTGGGGCGGCGCCGGGTGTCGAAGGGGGCGCTGGGCTCGTTCGAGGGGGCTCGAGGGTCGGTGTACTCCTCGGCGTCCTCGTCCGCCGCGTCCTGCGGTGGATACACCGGCTCGGGCAGTTCCTGCGTGGCGCTGTCCGCGCTCACCACGACCTGCTCGCCGTTCGGCGGCGTGAGCGTGACCGCACGCACCCCCGGCCGCGGCAGAAGCCACTGGAAGACGGGGCCGATCAGTCCCTGCAGGCCGGGCGCCGCCGGAACGCGTACGCGCACGGTGTCCGAATGATCCAGGGGCTCGACGGTCCAGGGCCCGCCGGCCTGGCGCAGATGCCGCTGCAGCGACCACGCCAAGTCCTCGGCGTCCGCGGTGATTTGGAGCGTGATCAACAGGTCCACGCGCCTCAGCATAGGGCGGCCGCACCCACGAGGAAGGGCCCCCGGCGCAATGCCAGGGGCCCTTCCTCGTATGCGAACCGCTCACTCCCGTACGGGAATTGCTCAGTCCTTGATCTCGCAGATCAGCGCACCGGACGTCAGCGAAGCGCCGACCTCCGCCGCCAGGCCCTTGACCGTGCCGGCACGGTGCGCGTTGATCGGCTGTTCCATCTTCATCGCCTCGAGGACCACGATCAGATCGCCCTCGGCGACCTCCTGGCCCTCCTCGACCGCGACCTTGACGATCGTGCCCTGCATCGGCGAGGCGAGCGAGTCGCCCGAGACAGCCGGGCCCGACTTCTTCGCCGCGCGGCGCTTCGGCTTGGCGCCGGCCGCAAGTCCCGTACGGGCGAGCGTCATGCCGAGCGACGAAGGCAGCGAGACCTCAAGGCGCTTGCCGCCGACCTCGACGACGATCGTCTCGCGGCCCGCCTCGTCCTCGTCCTCGGACGCGTCCGGGGTCACCGTGAAGGGCTTGATCTCGTTGACGAACTCGGTCTCGATCCACCGGGTGTGGACCTTGAACGGCGAGGCGGTGAACGCCTCGTCGACCACGACCGCCTGGTGGAACGGGATGGCCGTGGCCATGCCCTCGACCTTGAACTCCGCGAGCGCACGCGCGGCACGCTGCAGCGCCTGCTCACGCGTCGCACCGGTGACGATCAGCTTGGCGAGCAGCGAGTCCCAGGCCGGGCCGATGACCGAGCCGGACTCGACACCGGCGTCCAGGCGGACACCCGGACCGGTCGGCGGCGCGAACAGCGTCACGGTGCCGGGCGCCGGAAGGAAGTTGCGCCCCGGGTCCTCGCCGTTGATACGGAACTCGAAGGAGTGGCCGCGGATCTCCGGGTCCCCGTAGCCGAGCTCCTCGCCGTCGGCGATACGGAACATCTCGCGGACCAGGTCGATGCCGGTGACCTCTTCGGTGACCGGGTGCTCCACCTGGAGGCGGGTGTTGACCTCGAGGAAGGAGATCGTGCCGTCCACACCGACGAGGAACTCGACGGTGCCGGCGCCGACGTAGCCGGCCTCCTTGAGGATCGCCTTGGAGGCCGCGTACAGCTGCTTGTTCTGGTCCTCGGTGAGGAACGGCGCGGGCGCCTCCTCGACCAGCTTCTGGTGGCGGCGCTGCAGCGAGCAGTCACGGGTGGAGACCACGACCACGTTGCCGTGGCTGTCGGCCAGGCACTGGGTCTCGACGTGGCGCGGCTTGTCGAGGTAGCGCTCGACGAAGCACTCGCCGCGGCCGAAGGCGGCGACGGCCTCGCGTACGGCCGAGTCGTAGAGCTCCGGGACCTCTTCGAGGGTGCGGGCGACCTTCAGACCGCGGCCGCCGCCACCGAAGGCGGCCTTGATCGCGATCGGCAGACCGTGCTCCTCGGCGAACGCCACGACCTCGTCGGCGCCGCTCACCGGGTCCGGCGTACCGGCCACCAGCGGGGCGCCGGCGCGCTGCGCGATATGGCGCGCGGCGACCTTGTCGCCGAGGTCGCGGATCGCCTGCGGCGGCGGACCGATCCAGATCAGACCCGCGTCCAGGACCGCCTGGGCGAACTCGGCGTTCTCGGACAGGAAGCCATACCCGGGGTGGACGGCGTCGGCACCGGACTCACGGGCGGCCTTGAGGACCTTGTCCATGTCCAGGTAGCTGGTCGCCGGTGTGTCACCGCCCAGGGCGAACGCCTCGTCCGCGGCCCGTACATGCAGAGCGTCCCGGTCCGGGTCGGCGTAGACGGCTACGCTCGCGATCCCTGCGTCCCGGCACGCCCGGGCTACGCGGACAGCAATTTCGCCTCGGTTGGCGATCAGCACCTTGCGCACGATGGCTCCCTCCTTGAAACAAGCTGAGTTTAGGGACTGCCGACACGGCCTTTCGACCCGTCCCCAAGGGTGAGCTTGCCCACACGGAGTGTGATGCGAGGGCCGCTCCACTCGCGAAATCCCTTGTCGCACCACGGTACGCCGGGTTTCTGAACGCCACGGTAACCGGCTGGTGTGGTGCAGGTCTCTGTCTTCGCGGCCAGCGCCGCGTCAGGTTTCTTTGTGGAGTCCCTACGAACGGCCGAACCAAACTTTGCCCTGGGGTGTCCACGAACGGTTGGGCCGGGCCTCATGGCTGCCCGAAGGGCGCCCACCTCTTGTCCTACGCCTTACTCGCCAGTAGCGTTCGCGCCGAAGCGTAGAGGTAACCAGGGGTAGGGGTACGCGTGATGCGCAGAGCGGCGGCCGTCGTGGCCGCGATCCTGCTGTTCGTCGAGGCCGTCGGCCTGGTGATCGTCAATGTGGTCCTGGGCAAGGTCGCCAAGGCCCAGTCGATGTCCCTGGACGGGATCGACCCGGACGTCATGTCGACGTCCTCGTACGTGCTCGCCGGCGTGGTCTTCCTCTACCTCGGCGGCTGCGCGCTCATCCTGCTGCTCTCCGCGATCCGCAACCGCCCGCACGGCCGCTTCGCCCGTGTCCTGCTGATCAGCGCGGCGGTCCTGCACGCCGTGCTCGGCGCCCTCACCGTGGGCATGGTCGGCTGGGAGGCCTTCGCCTTCATGATGGTGATGTTCGGTCTGATCGTGCTCAGCCTCATGGGGTACGAGGGCAGGCCCGAGCCCGAGGACACACCCCCGGCGCCGGTGAACGGCGGCGGGGAGCCGCAGACCGCCTAGGGCCTGATCACAGGACAGGACCTAGTCCTGCGCAGCCGGCACCCACAGGTCGGTGATCGATACGCCCAGCTCGCCGAGCAGCCGGCGCAGCAGCGGCAGGGAGATCCCGATGACGTTGCCGTGGTCGCCCTCGATGCCGTCGACGAACGGCGCCGAGCGGCCGTCGAGCGTGAACGCGCCCGCCACGTAAAGGGGTTCACGGCTGGCGACGTACGCGGCGATCTCCGCGTCCGTAGGCTCCCCGAAGCGCACCGTGGTGGACGCGGTGGCCGAGACCTGCCGCCCGCTCGCCGTGTCGATCACGCAGTGCCCGGTCTGCAGCACTCCGGCCCGTCCGCGCATCGCCTTCCAGCGCGCGGTGGCCTCCTCGGCGTCGGCGGGCTTGCCGAGTGCCTCGCCGTCGAGTTCGAGGACCGAGTCGCAGCCCACGACCAGGGCGCCCGCCGCCTCGGGGCGCGCGGCGACCGCCTGCGCCTTCGCCTCGCCGAGCACACGGGCGAGTTCGGCGGGGGTCGGGGCGGTGATCGCGTCCTCGTCGACGCCGCTGACGATCACCTCGGGGGCCAGGCCGGCTTGGCGCAAGAGGCCGAGCCTTGCGGGGGATTGGGAGGCGAGGACGAGGCGGCGGCGGGTGGGCTGAGCAGTCATGCGGGTCAGGGTATCGGGGTGGGTAGGAGCGCCAGGAAACCCCGGGCCACCTCGCCCTGCACGTACGCCCAGGGTCACTTCTTCAGCAGAACCGCCTCCATGACGTCCTTCGCGATCGGCCCGCCCAGCTTGCCGCCCGCGATGTCGCTGCGCGGGATGTCCTGTCCGGGGTCGACGAACACGGCGACCGCGACCTGCTTGCCGTCGCTGTTCTTGCCGTACGAGATGAACCAGGCGTACGGGGGCAGTTCGTTGTTGGCGCCGTGCTGGGCGGTACCGGTCTTGGCGCCGACCGTGACGCCGTTGCCGATCACCGCGGGCCGGCCCGAGCCGTTGGTCGCGGTGGACTCCATGGCCTCGCGGACCTTGGCCGCGGTGTCGGCGGAGATCGGCCGGGACCGCTCGGCCGGCTCGGTCTTCGCAATGAGGTCACGGTCGGGGCCGCGCAACTCGTCGACCAGGTACGGCTTCATGACCTTGCCGTCGTTGGCGATACCGGCGGCGAGCATCGCGATCTGCAGCGGGCTCGCGGTCACCGAGCCCTGGCCGATGCCGCTGAGGCCGGTCTGCGGGACGTCGATCTCGGACGGGTAGATGGACTTGCCGGCCCGGATCGGGGTGTCGACCTCGCCGTCGTTGAAGCCGAAGCCCTCGGCGACCTCACGCATCTTCTCCTTGCCGACCTCGACGGCCAGCTTGGCGAACACCGTGTTGCAGGAGACCTCCATGGCCGCCTTCACCGTGGCGTTCTTGCAGGGCAGGCCCTCGGTGTGGTTGGGCAGCGGGCTGGTGGTCTGCGGCAGCTTGTACGGGTCAGGGGTGTCCGTCGGATCGTTGACGTCCGTGACCTTGCCGGCCTCGATCGCGGCCGCGGCGGTGAGCACCTTGAAGGTCGAGCCCGGCGGGTAGGTCTCCTTCAGGGCGCGGTTGAGCAGCGGCTTCGTCTTGTCGGCCTGCAGCTTCTTCCACTGATCCTCGTCCTCCCCGTCCTTGGTGCTCATCCCGGCGAAGGACGAGGGGTCGTACGAGGGAGTGGAGGCCAGCGCGAGGATCTTGCCGGTCTCCGGCTCGATCGCGGCGACGCCGCCCTTCAGGTTCAGCTCGCCGAGGCCTTCGAAGGCGGCCTTCTGCGCGTCCGGGTCGATCGTCGTGTAGACATCGCCGCCGCGCTGGGACTTGCCCGTCAGCATGTTCACGGTGTTCTGGATGAACAGCCGGTCGTCGGAGCCGGAGAGCAGCTCGTCGTTCAGGTTCTCCAGGGCGGTGGAGCCGAAGGCCTGCGAGGAGTAGCCGGTGATCGGGGCGTACATCGGACCGTCCTTGAAGGTCCGCTTGTACTTGAAGTCCTGTCCGTCCACGGCCTTGGAGCCGGTGATCGGCTTGCCCGCGACGAGGATGTTCCCGCGCGGCTGCGCATAGCGCTCGATCGCGACCCTGCGGTTCTTCTCGTGCTTCGCGAGCTCGTCGCTCTCCGCGTACTGGATCCAGTTCGCGCGGACCAGCAGTGCGAGCACAAGAAGCCCACAGAAGATGGCTATGTGCCGCAATGGCTTGTTCACGTGGTGCGTCCCTCCCCGGCAGTTCCTTCCATAGGGACGATAGGGCGCCGCGGCCGGTTGCGGGACCCCGGCCCCTCAGTGCACCCCGAGGACGAACATCGCGAGCACCATCGCCAGGGCGAGCAGAAAGCCCGCGCGCCGCATCATGGCCTGCGCATCGCGCATGTCCTTGGGCGGCTTGTTCTCGGGGTCGGACCAGAGCATGCCTCGATGGTGCCGCTGCGCACGACGGTGCGCCTGAGTACGGGTACTCAGGCGCACCTGGTCACCACCCCGAGTTCTCCCGGGGACGGCTCTATCCGGGCCAGTACGTACGGGACCAGGACGTCGGACCGGGAGCCGGCAGCCGGTGGCGGGCCACCCGCGCCGGGTCGGACCAGGCGTCGGACGGTGCGGGCGCGCCGCTCTCCTCACCGGCCAGGGACGCGGCGCGCGCCTGGACCACCGCCAGGGCGGCGGCGAGCTCCTCCGGGGTCGGATTGCCCCGGACGACCTTGATCATCATCGGCGGACCTCCTAGAGGGGGATGTTGCCGTGCTTCTTCGGGGGCAACGACTCGCGCTTCGTACGGAGTTGACGCAGCCCGCGCACGACCTGGCGGCGGGTCTCCGAGGGCATGACCACGGCGTCGATGTAGCCGCGCTCGGCCGCCGTGTACGGGTTGAGCAGTGTGTCCTCGTACTCCTGGATCAGCCGCGCGCGCGTGGCCTCCACATCGTCGGCCGCCGCGAGCGTCTTGCGGTGCAGGATGTTGACCGCGCCCTGCGCGCCCATGACGGCGATCTGGGAGGTGGGCCAGGCGAGGTTGAGGTCGGCGCCCAGGTGCTTGGAGCCCATGACGTCGTACGCGCCGCCGAAGGCCTTGCGCGTGATGATCGTGATCAGCGGGACCGTGGCCTCCGCGTACGCGTAGATCAGCTTGGCGCCGCGGCGGATGATGCCGCCGTACTCCTGGTCCACGCCCGGCAGGAAGCCCGGCACGTCCACGAAGGTCAGGACCGGGACGTTGAACGCGTCACAGGTGCGCACGAACCGCGCGGCCTTCTCCGAGGCGTTGATGTCCAGGCAGCCCGCGAACTGCAGCGGCTGGTTGGCCACGATGCCGACCGGACGGCCCTCGACGCGGCCGAAGCCGGTGAGGATGTTCGGCGCGAACATCGACTGCGTCTCGAAGAACTCGCCGTCGTCGAGGACGTGCTCGATGACGGTGTGCATGTCGTACGGCTGGTTGGCGCTGTCCGGGATCAGCGTGTCCAACTCGCGGTCCTCGTCGGACAGTTCGAGGTCTGCTTCCTCAGGGAAGGCAGGCGGCTCGGACAGGTTGTTCGACGGCAGGTACGAAAGCAGCGACTTGACGTACTCGATCGCGTCCTTCTCGTCGCCCGCCATGTGATGGGCCACGCCGGACGTGGAGTTGTGGGTGCGGGCGCCGCCCAGCTCCTCGAAGCCCACGTCCTCGCCGGTGACCGTCTTGATGACGTCCGGTCCTGTGATGAACATGTGCGAGGTCTGGTCGACCATCACCGTGAAGTCGGTGATCGCGGGGGAGTACACGGCGCCGCCCGCGCAGGGGCCGACGACCAGCGAGATCTGCGGGATCACGCCCGACGCGTGGGTGTTGCGGCGGAAGATCTCGCCGTACATCCCGAGCGCCATCACGCCCTCCTGGATGCGCGCGCCGCCCGAGTCGTTGATGCCGATCACCGGGCAGCCCGTCTTGAGGGCGAAGTCCATCACCTTCATGATCTTCTGCCCGAAGACCTCGCCGAGCGCCCCGCCGAAGACCGTGAAGTCCTGCGAGAACACCGCGACCGGACGGCCGTCGACCGTGCCGTACCCGGTGACGACACCGTCGCCGTACGGCTTGTTGGCGTCCAGCCCGAAGTCGGTCGAGCGGTGCCGGGCGAACTCGTCCAGCTCCACGAACGAGCCCTCGTCCATGAGCAGCTCGATCCGCTCACGGGCCGTCAACTTGCCCTTGGCGTGCTGCTTTTCCACCGCGCGCGCCGAACCGGCATGGGTCGCTTCATCGATACGTCGCTGCAGATCCGCGATCTTGCCCGCGGTGGTGTGGATGTCGATCGGCTCGGACATCGGGATGCGGCTCCCTGCCTGCTCGAAGAACTCGAATGCTCGTATGAGAACGCTTGGCTACTGATGCGTAGCGTAATGGCGTGGCACGGCCCCGGCAGTGCGGTGTTCCCCACACCTAGTCTGTCTTGCATGACGAGCGAAAACTCCCCCGCGAACCGGTGGTCCGACCTCGAACGGCCCCCGCTGAACGGTGCGGCGCTGCGGCAGGCCCTGACGAAACGGGACGACGGCCTCTACTGCGACATCGAGGTCGTGCAGTCCACCGGATCGACCAACTCCGACCTCGCCGCGCTCGCCGTCGCCGGGCAGGCCGAGGAGGGCGCCGTCCTCGTCGCCGAGGAGCAGACCTCGGGCCGCGGCCGTCTCGACCGGACCTGGAGCGCACCGCCGCGCTCGGGCCTGTTCTTCTCCGTGCTCCTGGAGCCCTCGAAGGTCCCCGTGCACCGGCTCGGCTGGCTGCCGCTGCTCGCCGGGGTAGCCGCGGCTTCCGCGATCTCCCGTGCGGCGGGTATCGACACGGCCCTCAAGTGGCCCAACGACCTGCTCGTCACCGTCGACGGCGAGGAGCGCAAGACCGGCGGCATCCTCGCCGAGCGGGCCGGCGAGAACTTCGTCGTCCTCGGTATCGGCATCAATGTCAGCCTCGGCGCCCATGAACTGCCCGTGCCGACGGCCGGTTCGCTCACCCTCGCCGGCGCCCGCGTCCACGACCGCGATCCGCTGCTCCGGGCCGTCCTGCGCTCCATCGAGCAGTGGTACGTGCCGTGGCGCGACGCACTCGGCGACCCCGCCGCGTCCGGGCTCCAGGAGGCGTACGCCGCCGGGTGCGCCACGCTCGGGCGCAAGGTGCGCGCCGAACTCCCCGGCGAGCGCACCCTCGTCGGCGAGGCCGTCGCGCTCGACGGTGACGGGCGCCTGGTCATCGCCGTGGACGGAGGCGGCCGCGAGGCGGTCGGGGCCGGGGACGTCGTCCATCTGAGGGCCGCGTCAGGTTCCGCGTCCGGTCCCGTGTCCGATTGAGGACTTCCGTACGTATCCGATTGAGGACTTCCGTACCCGAGTGAGCCAGCCCACACCTGCCGTATCGTGGTGCCCGTTCGTCAGCGGCGTTATGGGGCTGTGACAGATCGAATGGCGCGGAATGCGGCAGCGAGTGCGGAAGGGCAGGGCAGCAGGCAGTGACCGTCGATGACTCGGGCTCTCACTCCGGCTCCGCCACTGCGCATGCCAACGGTGCGGCGGGCGGCGCGCCCTCCGACGAGGAGCCCGGCCCCCGGCCGATCGACCACTCCGCGCAGCAAGCGGCGGGCCCCGACGGCGAGGCCGATCCGCTCGCGCTGCGGCTCGAAGGGCTGATCCTCGGGGCCGAGCGCCGCTACACCGCGTTCCAGGCCGCGCGCACCGCCGGTGTCTCGATGGAGCTGGCCTCGCGGTTCTGGCGGGCGATGGGCTTCGCGGACATCGGTCAGGCCAAGGCGCTCACCGAGGCGGATGTCCTGGCGCTGCGCCGGCTCGCGGGTCTGGTCGAGGCCGGACTGCTCAGCGAGGCGATGGCCGTCCAGGTGGCGCGCTCCACGGGGCAGACCACGGCGCGGCTCGCCGAATGGCAGATCGACTCGTTCCTCGCGGGGCTCACCGAGCCGCCCGAGCCGGGGATGACCCGCACCGAGGTCACGTATCCGCTGATGGAGCTGCTCCTTCCGGAGCTCGAGGAATTCCTCGTGTACGTGTGGCGGCGCCAGCTCGCCGCGGCGACGGGGCGTGTCGTGCAGGCCGCGGACGACGAGGAGATGGTGGACCGGCGGCTCGCGGTCGGCTTCGCGGACCTCGTCGGGTTCACGCGTCTGACGCGCCGTATGGAGGAAGAGGAACTCGGCGAGCTGGTCGAGGCGTTCGAGACCACCTCCGCCGATCTGGTCGCGGCCAACGGCGGGCGGCTGATCAAGACGCTGGGCGACGAGGTGCTCTTCGCGGCGGACGACGCCGGGACGGCGGCCGAGATCGCGCTGCGTCTGATCGAGACGATGGCCGGGGACGAGACGATGCCCGAGCTGCGGGTCGGGATCGCGTTCGGCACGGTGACCACGCGGATGGGCGATGTCTTCGGTACGACGGTGAATCTGGCCTCGCGGCTGACGTCGATAGCGCCGAAGGACGCCGTTCTGGTGGACGGGGCGTTCGCGGCGGATCTGCAGCGGGCCGGGGATGCGCCGGTGTCCGAGGCGGAGGCGGCGGCCGAGGCGGAGAAGGCGCTTGCCGCCGGGGAGACGCCGCCGGCGTATCGGTTTGCGCTGCAGCCTATGTGGCAGCGGCCGGTGCGGGGGCTTGGGGTTGTGGAGCCCTGGCTGTTGACGCGGCGCGTCTAGCTTTCGGGTCTGGGTCTGGGTTCAGGGTCTGGGTTCAGGGCCTGGGTTCAGGGCCTGGGTTCAGGGCCTGGGTTCGGTCTCGTCGTCGGGTGCGGGCCGGTTGCGCCTGCGGCGGGCGGATTTCCCCTACCCATCCCCAAGCTCTCAACTTCGTTCGAGCAGGGGAGACCCCACTCTTCCCGAAACCGGGGGCTCGCCCCCGGG
Source organism: Streptomyces mesophilus (assembly GCF_040300965.1). Classification (GTDB taxonomy): domain Bacteria; phylum Actinomycetota; class Actinomycetes; order Streptomycetales; family Streptomycetaceae; genus Streptomyces; species Streptomyces mesophilus_A. The sequence continues at coordinate 30,088 of NZ_JBEPEW010000102.1, forward strand.
CCCCTACAGCATGAGCCCCCATGGGTGGGTGGGCCGCGGGGGCTTCGCCCCCTGCACCCCCGCATCCGAACTTCGTTCGGATCTGCTCAAGCGCCGCAGGGGCTAATTGCGGAACCGTCTCCGTTCGCCGCGGCGTTCCTTCTCCGGGGCGTCCGCGAGTCTGATCACCGGGTCGTCCGGGCCCTCGCGGCCTGCGATGACCGGCTTGGTGGAGCGGGCCGCCTTGGCGCGGTACTGGGCCGCGTCCGCGAGGCGGAAGAGGCGGCGGGCCGAGCGGACCGGGCCGATCGGGTCCCCGGTCGAGGCGACTCCGCAGGCCACGCCCTCGCCGAGGTCCAAGTCCAGGGCCCGTACGCAGAGTTCGTCCGCGACCCGTACCACCTCGTCGGCCGGCGGCCCCACCGACACCAGGCAGAACTCGTCGCCGCCGAGCCGTGCCGCCAGGGCGCCCGGCAGCATCGCGCCGCAGAGGGAGAGGACCGAGCCGAAGCGCTCCAGGAGGCGGTCGCCGGCCGCGTGGCCGTGGGTGTCGTTGACCTTCTTGAGGCCGTTCAGATCGCAGACGACCAGGGAGACCACCGTGCCATCGCGGCGGTGGGACTCCACCGCCTCGTCGAGCCGGGCGTCCACCGCCCGCCGGTTCGCGAGGCCCGTCAGGGCGTCCGTGAAGGCGAGCCGCCGGGCCTCCTCGAGGCGCTCCGTCTGGGCGAGCCCGGCCGCGATCACCGCGGCGAGGACGGTGGCGAAGTCGGCGTCCTCGCGGCCGAACACCGGCGTTCCCACGGGCCGCGCCACATAGAGCTCGCCCCAGGCCCGCCCGTGCAGCACGATCGGCGCGACCACACAGCAGCCGCGAC
>NZ_JBEPEW010000103.1:0-30153 GCF_040300965.1 Streptomyces mesophilus
GAGAGCGCCCAGTCCGGTGGGCTGCCGACCGGACCGCTGCTCGCCGATGCGGTCGCCGCCGGGCGTGCGTCGCGGGCCCGCCGTGCGAGCTCCGGTGAAGAGCTCCCGGGGCGCACTGGGTCACACCCCGAGCGTTCCGACGGCGACGGCGCCCCCGCCCCCGTACCGCCGATGCCCCCGGTGCCGCCACGGCCCGCGGGCGCACCGTCGGTCGGATGCGATGCGGACGCCGAGCGGTCCGACGCGGGCCTTCGCCCGGCGAGTTCGCCTTCCCGTACGCAATCATCCGCCGCCACCGTGAGCCGTACCGAGGGCGACCGTGCCCCTTCCGCCGGCCCTGGCGCGGAGCGAAGCCGGGACGCCTTCACCGCACCCGGCGCCGACCTGAACCCGGATACCCTCGGCGCCGGGTCGAGCCGGGACGCTCTGGCAGGACCTGGCACCGAGCCGAACCGGGACGCCTTCATCGCACCCCGCACCGAGCCGCCGTCGGACGCCTTTGCCGCTCCCCGTACGCGCCCGGACGCCTTCACCGCACCCCGCACGGACCCGAACCCGGACGCCGCCCCCCGCCCCCGCACCGGACCTGGCCCCGAGACCCCGGCCGAGACCACCACGCGGCTGCGCCCGGTGAGCGCAGGGCCACTGCCGCCGGAGGCTCCGTCCCGGCCGGCCGTCGTGCCCCCGCGCCCCGACTCGCCAGCCCCGCAAGGCCCCCCGGGCCTGCGGCGGAGGCGGCCCGTGGGGTCCGTGGACCTCAGCCCGCGGCCGGGCGCCGGGCGGCCGCTGGTGTTCGAACCGCCCGCCGTCTTCGACGACCACACCACCCGGCTGCGCCCGGTGGGCCGCAGCCGCCCGCGTATCCTCGCCGCGGCCTGCTGCTTCGTGCTCGGCGTCGGGCTCATCACCGGTGCGGTGACCGGGAGTTGGCTGACCGGCGAGTCCGGTGCGGCCGCCGGTGACGCGAGCGTGTTCGCCGCCGCCGCGGACGCCTGGCACAGCGAACCGGTCGACACCCTCTTCCCGCGTACGGTCGAAGGCGAAGGCGCCGGACCCGGTGGCGCGGACCGCCGGTGGACGCGGATCGCCGTCGCCCCCGACAGTGGCTGCGCGAAGGGACTCGACCCGCTGCTGCACAAGGCACTCGAAACGGCCGGCTGCCAGCGCCTCGTGCGCGCCACGTACACGGACGCCACCCACAGCTATGTCACCACCGTGGGCATGGTGTTCACGGAGGCCGATGCCGAGGCGATGAGCGCCCTGCGCACCCGCTTCGCGAAGGAAGGCCTCGCCACCCGCCCCGATCTGCTGCCGCGCACCTATCCCGTCAAGGGCACGATCGCCGCGGAGTTCGGGGACGGGCAGCGGGCCAGCTGGAGCGTGTCGGTGCTGAGCGACGCACCCGTCGTCGTGTTCGCGGTCTCCGGCTTCGCGGACGGCCGTCCGGTCGCGGTCCCCGAACCGGCCGCGAAGGCCATGGCCGAGGGCGCCACCAGCGCGGCCGCCCAGTCCGGTCTCGGCCACGAGGCGAAGGGCCTGGCCGACCGTATCGAGCGTGGCTTGCGCAAGAAGGCCGCCGAGGCCACGGAGGACGGTTCGTGAAGGTTCGCTCCATCGGCGCCCTGCTCCTGGCCGGCGCCCTGGTCCTGCTGCCGACGACCGCGGCACAGGCCGACACGATCCGCGCCCAGCAGTGGGCTCTCGACGCCCTCGACGCCGAGCGGGCATGGGCCACGACCAAGGGCCGGGGCATCACGGTCGCGGTCCTGGACACGGGGGTCGACGGCACGCACCCGGACCTCGAGGACAACGTCCTCCAGGGCAAGGACATGATCGGCTTCGGCGCCCGGCAGGGCGACAAGGCCTGGGCCCGGCACGGCACCAACATGGCCGGCATCATCGCGGGCCACGGGCACGGCCCGGGCCGCGCGGACGGTGTCCTCGGCATCGCCCCGGAAGCCAAGATCCTTCCGGTACGGGTGATCCTCGAGGACGGCGACAAGTCCCGTACGAAAGCCCGCAATACGCGGGGTACGGCCCTCGCCGACGGCATCCGCTGGGCCGCCGACCACGGCGCCGACGTGATCAACATGTCGCTCGGCGACGACAGCGAGTCCGCCCACGCCGACGCCCGTGAGGACGCCGCCGTCCAGTACGCGCTGCGCAAGGGCGCGGTCGTCGTGGCCTCGGCTGGCAACGGCGGCGAGAAGGGCGACCACATCTCGTACCCCGCGGCCTACCCCGGCGTCATCGCCGTCACGGCCGTCGACCGCTACGGGGCCCGCGCCTCGTTCTCGACCCGCCGCTGGTACGCCACGGTCAGCGCCCCCGGCGACGACATCGTGATGGCGGGGCCGGACCGCGAGTACTACAAGGGCTGGGGCACCTCGGCCGCGGCCGCCTTCGCCTCCGGAGCGGTGGCGCTGGTCCGCGCCGCCCATCCGGACCTCGGCCCGGCCCAGATCAAGCGGCTCCTGGAGGACACGGCCGAGGACTCCCCGTCCGGCGGCCGCGACGACTCCTTCGGGTACGGCTTCATCGATCCGGTGGCCGCGATCGCGAAGGGCGCCGAGATCAAGCCCGCGGCGGCACCGGCGTACCCGAAGAAATACTTCGGCCAGGGCCCCTCCAAGCGGGAGCCGGACTCGGGTACATCCAGCTGGCTCGGTCTCGCGGCGGGCACTCTGGGCGCGGGGTTCCTGGTCGTCGCGACGGTGCTCTGGCGCACCAGACGCCGGGCCTGAAGCGCGGGTTCAGCTTCCCGCGCCCCCGGTCACCACTGCGGCGGCCGCCCGCGCCACCCGCTCGACCAGCGCCACCCCGTCCTCCTTGGTCCCATGCCCGTCCGACAGCACGGCGATCAGGTACTCCCGCCCGTCGAGTCTCACGCGGCCGATGCTGTTGATGTCCCAGAGGCCGGTGGTGGAGCGCGGCAGCCAGCCGTTCTTGAGCGCGCTGTCGCCGCCCGCAGCCGAAACCCCCCAGTCCTGCCCCTCGACTATCGCCCCGAGCAACTCCTGTACATACGCCTGCGACGCGGCGGAGACCACACGCGCATCGCCGAACACGGCCTCGAGCAGCACCAGTTGATCCGCGGCGGTGGTCCGTGTCAGCCCCCACCGCCCGTCCGCGCCGGCGCTGGTGCCGGTGAGCCCGAGGCGGGCGTTGGCCGCGTCGAGCCCCTCGGCTCCGCCGATCACGTCCCACAGCGCGCTCGCCGCCGCGTTGTCGCTGCTGGTGATCATGGCGTGCGCCAAGGCCCGCTCCTGCCCGGACAGGGCGCGCCCCTCGTCCTGCGCTTTGAGGAGCAGCGCGAGCAGGATGTCGACCTTCACGATGCTTGCCGTGTCGTACGCCTTCTCGTCCGCGTAGCCGCCCCTGCTGCCGTCGGCCAGACCCTGCACGGCGACGGAGAACCGCGCCTCGCCCGAGAGCGCGACAGATGCCAGCGCATCTTCCAGCAGCGAGTCCATGGAGGGCGGCACGGTCACCTCCTGTACGACAGGGTCCTGGCGGGGCGTCGGCACGGCGGACGCGGGGCCGACGTCGGCCGTCGGAGCGCAGCCGGCCATCACACAGACGAGCAGGGACACGGCGAGGGTACGGGGCACGGGCATGCCGCGAGGCTCGTCCGCCTGCCTGTGCGCAGCGTGAGATCCGCCTCAGAACTCGGTGGGAACACCGGCCGTCGCGGCTCTGTAGGGTCGGGCAACGTGGCGAACAAGAACATCCCCGACCACGGGTACGGGAACGACGACGGCTCCGCCGACCCCCGCCTCAGCGCGGCACTCGCCGCCTGGGCCGCGGAGCGGACACCCGCCAACGAGAGCCTGGTCCTCGAAGCGCTCAAGGAAGCCCGGCTCCTCGTCCCCGTCGTCGCCGTACTCGGCGAGGTGGAGACGGACGAGAACGGGCTCAAGCGCGAGAAGAACAGCGATATGGCCGTGCCCACCCTGAAGGCCGGCGACCGCACCGCGCTGCCCGCCTTCACCTCGACGCACGCCCTCTCCCTGTGGGACCCGGCCGCACGCCCCGTCGCCGTGCCGATGCAGCAGGCGCTGCGCGCGGCCGTGCACGAGAAGGCCGACACGATCGTCCTCGACCTGGCGGGCCCCGTCGCGTACGAACTGCCCCGCCGCGCCCTGTACGCGCTCGCCGAGGGACGTACCTCGACGGACCCGCTGACCGATCCGGCCGTCGCCGAAGCGGTACGGGCAGTGGTCGCCGCCGAGCCGTCGGTGATCCGGGCCCACCTGGGCGCCGCGGGGAACTCCGACGGGACGCTCGCCTTGGTGCTCGACGACGGCAGCGACCCCGCGGCCGTCGCGCAGCGCGTGGCGCGGGCGCTCGCCGCGGAGGAGAACCTGCGGGCCCGTCTGGTCCGCGGGCTCGACCTCGCGCTGCTGCCTGCCGAGGCGACGCCGCCGGGCGAGCCGCTGTATGCGCGCGCTTAGGCCAGCGCTGCACGTGCGGGCCCAGGGGAAGCGGACGCCGCCCCCGACGGTCGGAGCACATCCCGTACGCGCTTAGGCTGAGCACCATGACTGACGCAAGCCCCACCGGACAGACCCCCGACTTCGACACCATGGCCCGCGACATCGCCGAGGTCCCCGCGGTCGAGGTGATCGTCACCGTGGCGGTGAACCTGATGAGCGCCGCCGCCGTGAAGGCGGGCCTGACCGAAGAGGGCGATGCGCACAAGGACCTCGACGAGGCGCGCAAGCTGATCCACGCCCTGGCCGGTCTGCTCGACGCCAGCACGACCGAGATCAGCTCCTTCCACGCGGCCCCGCTGCGCGACGGCCTCAAGTCGCTCCAGCTGGCGTTCCGCGAGGCCTCGCTCGTCCCGGACGAGCCCGGTCAGGGCCCCGGCGAGAAGTACACGGGCCCCGTCTTCGGCTGAGCCGGCCCGCGGCGGCGGCCCTGAACACGGGCCGTTAGCCGCACCCCTGAAGCTCTGCTAACCTTGTGTAACGACCGGCCGGACACTCGCGTGCCCGGCCCACAAGTGGAGGCTCCGATCTCCCACCTGGCCACCCGCAAGGGCGGCGGGTCACCGGTCCGACGGACACCTCGTGTGTATTTCCGTCGCTGATGCGCCCCGCGTACGTCGCGGTGGTGCTCCGGTTTGGAGCCCCGCCTGTGATCGTCCGGGGCATTTTTCATGTGCCGGTGCGGTTAGGTCTCACAACATGACGTTACGTGGCGGTCCGCCAGACCGTCGCGTGGTGCTACCGAGGAGGATCCATCAGCACCGAGCCCCGCATCAACGACCGGATTCGCGTTCCCGAAGTGCGACTTGTCGGTCCCAGCGGCGAGCAGGTCGGGATTGTTCCGCTTGCCAAGGCCCTTGAGCTTGCTCAGGAGTACGACCTCGACCTGGTCGAGGTGGCGGCGAGCGCTCGCCCGCCCGTCTGCAAGCTCATGGACTACGGGAAGTTCAAGTACGAATCGGCCATGAAGGCCCGTGAGGCGCGCAAGAACCAGGCGCACACGGTCATCAAGGAAATGAAGCTCCGGCCGAAGATCGACCCGCACGACTACGACACCAAAAAGGGTCACGTCGTCCGGTTCCTCAAGCAGGGCGACAAGGTCAAGATCACGATCATGTTCCGTGGTCGCGAGCAGTCCCGGCCGGAGCTCGGCTACCGACTGCTGCAGCGTCTCGCGGAGGACGTCCAGGACCTCGGCTTCATCGAGTCGAATCCGAAGCAGGACGGCCGAAACATGATCATGGTTCTCGGTCCGCACAAGAAGAAGACCGAAGCCATGGCCGAGGCCCGCGAGGCCCAGGCCGCGCGCAAGGCGGACGCTCCGGCGACCACCACGCGTCGTGACCGCGCCACGGACGAGGAGCCCACGGAGGCCCCTGTCGAGGAGCCCACCGAGGCTTCCGCCGAGGCCTGATCCGGGGCGCGAGCCCAGGATCGCCAACCGATACAACTGACGCTCCCGCCTGCCGGTTTCATCACCGGGGGAGCGCCACTGACGAGGAGAGAACGGCGCTATGCCGAAGAACAAGTCGCACAGCGGTGCCAGCAAGCGCTTCAAGATCACCGGCTCCGGCAAGGTGCTCCGTGAGCGCGCCGGCAAGCGCCACCTGCTCGAGCACAAGTCGTCGCGCCTGACGCGCCGCCTCACCGGCAACGCCGAGATGGCCCCGGGCGACGCCAAGAAGATCAAGAAGCTTCTCGGCAAGTGACGTCGCGGCCCCCGCTGTGACATCTGCGGCTCTGCCGCGGGCGGGGGCCGGACGCCTGGACCGGGACCTATTCGAACTTGGGCCGTGTGAACACAACCACGGCCCCGCTACAAGGAGTTAAAAGTGGCACGCGTCAAGCGCGCGGTAAACGCGCACAAGAAGCGTCGGGCGATCCTCGAGCAGGCCAGCGGCTACCGCGGACAGCGTTCGCGTCTGTACCGCAAGGCCAAGGAGCAGGTCACCCACTCGCTGGTCTACAACTACAACGACCGCAAGAAGCGCAAGGGCGACTTCCGTCAGCTGTGGATCCAGCGCATCAACGCTGCGGCCCGCCAGAACGGCATGACGTACAACCGCCTCATCCAGGGTCTGAAGGCCGCGAACATCGAGGTCGACCGCAAGATCCTGGCGGAGCTTGCCGTCAACGACGCCAACGCGTTCGCCGCGCTGGTCGAGGTTGCGCAGAAGGCGCTCCCCGCCGACGTCAACGCCCCGAAGGCCGCCGCCTGAGGCGTCGCCGTCTGAGTGTTGTTCTCGGACCCGTGGACCGTTTCGGTCTGCGGGTCCGAGTGCGTTCGGATGCGTGTCTGCCCCGCTTCGTCGTTTGCCGTCTGCGGGTTCGTCGTGGCTGGGCGCGCAGTTCCCCGCGCCCCTGGGTCGGCGCTTCGCGCCTTCCCCTGCGCAGTTCCCCGCACCCCTAGATCACTAAGGTATGAGTCATGGTTGCCGGTCCTGAGCTGATCTCTCCCAAGTCCTCCCGCGTAGCCGCCGCCCGGCGGCTCGGGAAGCGGAATTTCCGGACCAAGGAGCGGCTGTTTCTCGCCGAGGGGCCGCAGGCCGTGCGGGAAGCGGCGGGGCACAGCAGTGCCGGTGAGGCCACGCTCGTCGAGCTGTTCGCGACCGTCGAGGCAGCCGAGCGGTACGCCGGCATCATCGACGCCGCGCACAAGGCCGGCGCCCGGGTACAGCTCGCCGACGAGACCGTGATCGCGGACATCTCCACCACCGTCACGCCCCAGGGACTCGTCGGGGTCTGCCGCTTCCTGGACACGCCTTTCGAGCAGATCCTGGCCGCGCAGCCGCGGCTCGTCGCCGTACTGGCGCATGTGCGTGACCCCGGGAACGCCGGCACCGTGCTGCGCTGCGCGGATGCGGCGGGTGCGGATGCCGTCGTCCTGACCGACGCGTCCGTCGATCTGTACAACCCCAAGTCCGTACGGGCGTCGGTCGGTTCGCACTTCCATCTGCCCGTCGCCGTCGGTGTCCCGGTCGAGCAGGCCGTGCAGGGGCTCAAGGACGCGGGCGTACGGATCGTCGCGGCCGACGGCGCGGGCGAGGACGATCTCGACGACGAACTCGACAAGGGCACCATGGGCGGGCCCACCGCCTGGATCTTCGGCAACGAGGCCTGGGGCCTGCCGGAGGAGACCCGCGCACTCGCGGACGCGGTGGTGCGCGTGCCCATCCACGGCAAGGCCGAGAGCCTCAATCTCGCCACAGCGGCCGCCGTCTGCCTCTACGCCTCCGCGCGCGCCCAGCGCAGGAACGCGCCCCGGCCCTGAGCCCTTCCTCCCCGAAGTTCTCACCTTCACCGGTACACGGGGCACCCCCACCGTCACCCTCAGCTAGTAGTGTGGCGGGCTCGGGGGCCCACTGATGACGAGTCGAGAGGTGGGATACGGGGATGAGTGTCGGCACCAGGAGACAGGCCGGAGCGCACCGCTCCGTGCCGCGCCCTGCCGCGCCCCGTATCGACACCCCGCCGGGTGAACTGGGCCTGGATCCAGACGACTTGCCCGACGGTCTGGTCGTCGCCGACGAGAAGGGCCGGGTCGTCTGCTTCAACGCGGCGGCCGCGCGGATCACCGCCGTACGCCCCGAGGACGCCCTCGGGCATCCGGTCGAGGAGGCCCTGCCGCTCGAGGACCTCGAAGGCCGGCGCTGGTGGCAGCTGACCGATCCCTACGGCGGGCTCGCGATCCGCACCGGCCAGCCCGAACGCAATCTGCTGCTGCCCGGCGGCCGTGAGGTGCTCGTCTCCGCGCGCTATGTGCGGACGCGGCCCACCGGGCCCCTGCACCGGCTCGTGGTGAGCCTGCGGGACACCGAGGCCCGGCGGCGTACCGAACGAAGCCATGCCGAGCTCATCGCGACCGTCGCCCACGAGCTGCGCTCGCCGCTGACCTCGGTCAAAGGGTTCACGGCGACGCTGCTCGCCAAGTGGGAGCGGTTCACCGACGACCAGAAGAAGCTGATGCTGGAGACCGTCGACGCCGACGCGAACCGGGTCACGCGGCTGATCGCGGAGCTGCTCGATATCTCGCGGATCGATTCGGGCCGTCTCGAGCTCAGGCGGCAGCCCGTCGACATCGCCGCCGCCGTCGGGCGGCACATCCAGTCACACATCGCCGCGGGCCAGGCGCCGGACCGTTTCCTCGTACGGCTGCAGCAGCCGCTGCCCGACCTGTGGGCCGACCCCGACAAGATCGACCAGGTGCTCTCCAACCTCCTGGAAAACGCCGTGCGCCACGGTGAGGGCACTGTCACCATTGACGTGGCACCGCTGCCCAAAGAGCACAGCCCCCTGGAAGGAACCGCAGTCACCGTGAGCGACGAAGGCCCCGGCATCCCCGAGGAGTCGATGGGCCGTGTCTTCACCCGCTTCTGGCGGGGAAGCAAGCGCGGTGGCACCGGCCTGGGCCTCTACATCGTCAAGGGCATCGTCGAGGCGCACGGCGGGTCGATCACCGTCGGCCGCGGACCCTCCGGTGGCGCCGAGTTCCGATTTACGTTGCCCGTGGGCACTCCGGGCTATCTGCTCTAGGACCTCCGGCCCCCACGGGCGCATTCAGCCACCCTGGCACCCCGTTAGACTCGACCCTTGGCGCATTTGTGTCTGCGTGGTCGCGGCCTGCGGTCCAGGAGACCCCAGCCAGCCAATCGGAAGCACGGGAAGAGATGTCGGCACCGAATAAGTCGTACGACCCTGTTGAGGTCGAAGCCTTGAAACCGGAAGAGATCGAGCGCATGCGGGACGAGGCGCTCGCCGCCTTCGCCGCCGCGGGTGACCTCGACGCGCTGCAGGCCGCCAAGGTCGCGCACACCGGCGGCACCTCGCCGCTCGCTCTCGCCAACCGCGAGATCGGTGCGCTGCCCCCGCAGGCCAAGGCGGACGCCGGCAAGCGCATCGGCCAGGCCCGTGGCGCGGTCAGCAAGGCGCTCGCCGCCCGCCAGAGCGAGCTCGAGGCCGAGCGCGACGCCCGCGTACTCGTCGAGGAGGCCGTGGATGTCACGCTGCCCTACGACCGCGTACCGGCCGGCGCCCGGCACCCGCTGACCACGATGATGGAGCGGGTCGCGGACGTCTTCGTATCGATGGGATACGAGATCGCCGAGGGCCCCGAGGTCGAGGCGGAGTGGTTCAACTTCGACGCGCTCAACTTCGTGCCGGACCACCCCGCACGCCAGACCCAGGACACCTTCTTCGTCCAGGGCACGCGCGAGGACGGCAAGCCGACCGTCGACGACGAGTCCGGCATCGTCCTGCGCACCCACACCTCGCCGGTGCAGGCGCGCGCGCTGCTCAGCCGTGAGCTGCCGGTCTACATCGTGTGCCCCGGCCGCGTGTACCGGACCGACGAGCTGGACGCGACGCACACCCCGGTCTTCCACCAGATCGAGCTGCTCGCGATCGACGAGGGTCTGACGATGTCGGACCTCAAGGGCACGCTCGACCACATGGTCCAGGCGCTCTTCGGCGCCGACATGAAGACGCGTCTGCGCCCGAACTACTTCCCGTTCACCGAGCCGTCCGCCGAGATGGACATGCTCTGCTACGTGTGCCGCGGCGAGTCGGTCGGCAACGCCGACAAGCCCTGCCGCACCTGCTCCAGCGAGGGCTGGATCGAGCTCGGCGGCTGCGGCATGGTCAACCCGCGCGTGCTGACCGCCTGCGGTGTGGACCCCGAGAAGTACAGCGGATTCGCCTTCGGGTTCGGCATCGAGCGGATGCTGATGTTCCGCCACAACGTCGAAGACATGCGAGACATGGTCGAGGGTGACGTCCGGTTCACCCGGCCGTTCGGGATGGAGATCTGATGCGGGTCCCGCTTTCTTGGCTGCGGGAGTACGTCGACCTGCCGGCGGACGCCACCGGCCGTGACGTACAGGAGAAGCTGATCGGGGTCGGCCTCGAGGTCGAGACCGTCGAGCAGCTGGGCGCGGGCCTGACCGGTCCGCTCGTCGTCGGTAAGGTCCTCACCATCGAGGAGCTGACCGAGTTCAAGAAGCCCATCCGCTTCTGCACCGTCGACGTCGGCCAGGCCAACGGCACCGGCGCGCCCCAGGAGATCATCTGCGGCGCCCGTAACTTCGCCGAGGGCGACAAGGTCGTCGTGGCCCTGCCCGGCGCCGTGCTCCCCGGTGACTTCCGGATCGCCGAGCGCAAGACGTACGGCAAGGTCTCGCGCGGCATGATCTGCTCCAGCGACGAGCTGGACATGGGCGACGACGGCACCAAGGGCATCATCGTCCTGCCGCCCGAGCACGAGGTCGGCACGGATGCCACCAAGCTGCTCGAGCTGTACGACGAGGTCCTGGACATCGCCGTCACGCCGGACCGCGGTTACTGCCTGTCCATGCGCGGCGTGGCCCGCGAGGCCGCCACCGCGTACGGTCTGCCGCTGCGCGACCCGGCGCTGCTCGACGTCCCGGCGCCGAACTCGTTCGGCCACCCCGTGAAGATCTCCGACCCGCGTGGCTGCGACCGCTTCACCGCGCGCACGGTCGTCGGGCTGCAGCCCGAGGCACGCTCCCCGATCTGGCTGCAGCGCCGGCTGCAGAAGGCCGGGATGCGTCCGATCTCGCTCGCGGTCGACGTCACCAACTACGTGATGCTGGAGCTCGGTCAGCCCCTGCACGCGTACGACCGTTCCTCGATCGAGGGCCCGATCGGCGTACGCCGTGCCGAGGCCGGCGAGAAGTTCACGACCCTCGACGGTGTCGAGCGCGTCCTGGACGCCGAGGACCTGGTGATCACCGACAACCGCGGCCCCATCGGTCTCGCGGGTGTCATGGGCGGCGCCAACACCGAGATCGCCGACCCCGAGGTCGACCCCGAGACGGGCCTGGCCCAGGGCACCACCGAGGTGGTCATCGAGGCCGCGCACTTCGACCAGCTGTCGATCGCGCGCACCGCACGCCGGCACAAGCTGTCGTCCGAGGCGTCCAAGCGCTTCGAGCGCGGTGTCGACCCGAAGGCCGCGTCCGCCGCGGCCCAGCGGACCGTCGACCTGCTCGTGCTGCTCGCGGGCGGCACCGCGGAGGCCGGGGTCACCGAGGTGATCGCGCCGTTCGCGCCGCACACCATCACCATCCCGGCGAACCACCCGGACAAGGTGGCGGGTGTCGACTACGGCCGCGAGACCGTCGTACGGCGGCTGCAGGAAGTCGGCTGCGATGTGTACGGGCAGGACGAGCTCGTCGTCACCGTGCCGTCCTGGCGGCCCGACCTGACCGACCCGAACGACCTGGCCGAAGAGGTCATCCGGCTCGAGGGCTACGAGAACCTGCCCTCGACGCTGCCCAAGCCCCCCGCGGGACTTGGCCTGACCGACCGCCAGCGGCTGCACCGCCGCGTCGGCCGCGCCCTTGCCGGGGCCGGTTTCGTCGAGGCGCTGAACTACCCGTTCATCGGCGCGCAGGTCTTCGACCAGCTGCAGCTCGACAAGGACGACCCGGCCCGCCGCGTCGTCAAGCTGGTCAACCCGCTCTCGGACGAGGAGCCCGCTCTTCGTACGACGCTGCTGCCCGGACTGCTCCAGGCGCTGCGCCGCAACGACGGCCGGGGCAGCCACGACCTCGCGCTCTTCGAGACGGGTCTGGTCTTCCACCCTGCCGACGGCGTCGGTACCGCCGTGCGTCTCCCGGTCGACCGCCGTCCCACCGACGAGGAGCTCGCCGGGATCGACGCGGTGCTGCCCGTCCAGCCGCGGCACGTCGCGGTCGTCCTCGCGGGCGCCCGTGAGCAGGCCGGCTGGTGGGGCAAGGGCCGTCCGGCGGACTGGGCCGACGCCGTCGAGGCCGCGCGCGGCGTAGCCGCCGAGGCCGGTGTCGACCTGCTCGTGGACCAGGGCCAGTACGGTCCCTGGCACCCGGGCCGGTGCGCCGAGCTGTCCGTCGTCATCGACGGGGTGAAGACCCTCGCCGGTCACGCGGGCGAGCTGCACCCGCGCGTGGTCAAGGCGCTCGGCCTGCCCGCGCGCACCTGCGCGATGGAGCTCAACCTCGACCTCGTCGAGCAGGCCGTGGACGGCACGCTGCAGGCGCCGCGTATCTCCACCTTCCCGGTGGCCACGCAGGACGTCGCGCTCGTCGTCGGCAGCGAGGTGCCGGCCGCCGCGGTCGAGCACTTCCTGCGCCTGGGCGCGGGTGAACTCCTCGAGGACATCCGGCTGTTCGACGTCTACACCGGCGACCAGGTCGGCGAGGGCAAGAAGTCGCTCGCGTACGCGCTGCGCTTCCGCGCCCCGGACCGCACCCTGACCGTCGACGAGGCGTCGGCCGCCCGTGATGCCGCGGTGGCCAAGGCCGCCGAGATCACGGGGGCGGTGCTGCGCGGCGCGTGAGGCCGCGGCGGGGGCTCGCGTTCCCGTAGAGCCGAGGCTCAAAACGCCTGGTGAGGGGCGCACTTGGGACACCAAGTGCGCCCCTCACTCATTCGAGTGAGAAGAACGGACTCCCTGGCCCGATCGGGCCACCCCATGGACAGAATCGATCCGGCCGTACGCCGAGCAGTCGCTGCTCCGGTGCACGCGCTGTCTCGGGGCTGGCCCCTGCTCGACAGGGCCTTAGGGAGGCCGTCGGCGATGATCCGTATCAAGTCCAGGGCACCCGTCGTACCGGGGTCCGGACACCGCACGTCACGGGCGGAGTCATCCCCGATCCGGCGCGTGGTCACTCTTGCGCTGCCGACGCTGTGGGGCGGCGTCGCCATCCTCTACAAGCTCACCTGCCCGCTCGCCCAGCAGGACGGGCTCACCGCGCGGATCGCCACCAGCGCGGTGTTCTTCGCCGTGGGCACCGGTTTGATACTCGGCGTACGCAGGGCCCTCCTGCAGGAGCTGGCCCAGATCCGCGAGGTCGCCGGCGCCGCCCAGCGGGTGCTGCTGCGCCCGCTGCCGCCTCGTCTGGACGGTCTGGCGATCGCCGCGGGGCAGCTCTCCGCCCACCGGGCCGCGACGGTCGGCGGCGACCTCTACGAAGCCGTCGCCACCGACCACGGCGTACGGGTCGTCATGGGCGATGTGCGCGGGCACGGCCTCGCCGCCATCGGCACCGTCGCCGCACTGCTCGGCAGCTTCCGCGAGGCCGCGCACGACGAGGCCGAACTCCCGGCCGTGCTGCGCAGGCTGGAGCGCGCGATGGGGCGGCATCTGCGCGAGCGCGCACGGACCGAGCATCCCTCGGCCTGTACCGGCGAACCCGAGACCCCGCTCTCCGAGGAGTTCGTCACCGTCCTGCTTCTCGAGATCCGTCTCGACGGCTCGGTGTACGCGCTCAACTGCGGCCACCCCTGGCCCTACCGGCTCGGTCTGCAGGTCGAGCGCATCGCGGGCGGTGAACCCCTGCCGCCGCTCGGGCCCTTCCCGCTCCCCGCCGAACTGCCCGTCCTGCACTGCGGATGGCTGCGCGCCGGCGAGACGCTGCTCCTTCACACCGACGGTGTGGAGGACGCACGGGACGCGGCCGGCGAGTTCTTCCCGCTGGCCACCGTGCTCGCCGGCAACCGCAGTGCGCCCGGCGAGGTCATCAACACCGTGTGCGACGCGCTGCTGCGGCACACGGGCGGCAGGCTCGCCGACGACATGGCGCTCCTCGTGCTGCGCAACGAGCGGCGCAAGGTACCGCAGCAGCCGGGCGAACCGGTGGTGCGCGGGGCACGGACGGCCACTTGACCCACGGGCTGCCACCCGCAGTCACCGGGCCACGGGCTGCCACCCGCGGCTCCTCGGCCGTGCGTATCGGTGCGGCTGTCCTCGCGCTCTCGACCGCTCGAGCAAGGAGGACACCGATCCGCCGTCGCGCGAACCACTCCCGTACGAGGGAGGGTTGGACCACCGGCCCGGCCGGCGCCGCCCACCTCGCCGCGGAGAGTTCGGCAGGCGGACGAGGTGAGCGGCGCGGTATGGGCCGCCGCACTGTACGAGGGGGAGCCGGCGGCCCGGCCGCCTCTGGCGAGGCCAGAAGGTGTCCGGTCCAGGGGGTCCGGACGCATATATCCAACCGGCCGCCGCCCCCGGTACGGCAGAGTGCACGCCCGGTCACTGTGGGCACTTGTTTCGCACCCCGTGTGAAAGCCGCTCGACTACTCTGGGCGGCACCGAGCCACCGGAGGGCCTGATGCAGCCCAACACCCTGCTCGACGCGATACTCGACGAGGCCGGAATCTCCCATGCGGGCCTCGCCGCCCATGTGAACCAGGCCGGCAAAGCCCGAGGTCTCGCGCTGAGGTACGAACACACCGCCGTGGCCCGCTGGTTGAAGGGCCAGCGGCCGCGCGGCCAGGTGCCCGACCTGATCTGCGAAGTGCTCGCGGCCCGGCTGCAGCGCCCGGTGACGCTCGACGACATCGGTCTGGGGGTGCCCGGGCAGCAGGCGAGTGTGGCCGCGACCTCGCTGTCCGGGTTCGTGGAACGGGCCACCGCCTTATGGCGGTCCGACATGCAGCAGCGCCCGCATGTGCTCGGCGCGGCCGCGGTCACCGGCACTCCCGCCGTGATGCCGGTCTGGGAGTGGGAGAACCCGCCGGAGGACGTCGATGTCTCGCGCGGCGGACGCCATCAGGTCAGCAAGTCCGATATCGCGATGCTGAGTTCGGCCCGAGCGCACTACGAGCAGATGTACCGCAAGACGGGAGGGGTCGCGACCCGCGCACGCATCGTGGGCTTCCTCAACGCCGAGGCCGCCCCGCTGCTTCGCGGCAGCTATACGGATGCGACCGGGCGTCAACTGCACAGAGCCACCGGCGGATTGGTGGCGATCGCCGGTATCTGTGCGTACGACTCCGACGCCCACGGTCTGGCGCAGCGCTACTTCCACCAGGCGCTCCGGCTCGCGAAGGCGAGCGGGGACAGGGGACTTGGTGCGTATGTGATAGCGCTCCTTGTCAACCAGTCGCTGTTCATCTGCGAATACCGGCAGGCCGTCGCGTTCGCGGAGGCCGCCCTGAGAGCCGCCGGGCGGCACATCACGCCCGCGCTCGCCGCCGATCTCTACGCCATGCAGGCCAAGGCGTATGCCCATCTCGGGGACGGCAGCAGCGCGTTGTTCTGCATCCGGCGGGCGGAATCGGCCGCCGACCGGATCCATCCGGGCCATGAACCCGCCGAGACCGGCTATGTGCAGCCGGGCCTGGTGAACGTACAGGTGGCGGAGGCCCTGCTCAGTCTCGGTGATCTCGCGGCGGCCCGGATGCACTCGGCCGCGGCCGTGGACACCCCGGCCCATGACCGGGGGCGGGTGCACCGCCTCGCGGTGCTCAGCCAGATCGAGCTGCGGCGCGGTGAGGCGGAGGCGGCGGTCGCCACGGCCGTCGAAATGGCCCGGCAGGCACGGGGGATGGAGTCCCAGCGGCTCCGCGACCGGCTGCGTGCGGTGCGTGAGCATCTCGTACGCAGCGGATGTTCCGGCACCGAAGAAGCTGCCGCACTCATCGACGGGGCGCTGCGCGTACCGCTGTGACCCTGAGGGCCTGCTGCAAGGGTGCGTGCGATATTGCCATCTATCTCGGCGGAAGGTGGCAGAACCGTGCAGTGGACGAACCTATGCGAAAAAACTGTGTACCAAAACCGCTGGTTCCAGGTGAACTTGGCGGATGTGGAGCTGCCCGACGGGAAGCATCTCGATCACTTCCTGATCCGGCTGCGCCCGGTGGCCGTCGCCACCGTGGTCAACGAGGCCAACGAAGTCCTGCTCCTTTGGCGGCACCGTTTCATCACCGACAGCTGGGGCTGGGAACTGGCCGCGGGGGTCGTCGAGGACGGTGAGGACATCGCGGTCGCCGCGGCCCGTGAGCTGGAAGAGGAGACCGGGTGGCGGCCCGGCCCCCTCCAGCATCTGCTCAGTGTGGAACCCTCCAACGGCCTCACCGACGCCCGGCATCACATCTACTGGGCGGACGAGGGGACGTATACGGGCCATCCCGTGGACGACTTCGAGTCGTCGCGACGCGAGTGGGTGCCCCTCAAACTCGTCCCCGACATGGTGGCGCGGGGGGAGGTGCCGGCGGCCAACATGACGGCCGCGCTGCTGATGCTGCACCACCTGCGACTCGGGTGATCTCCAGGGTCCGGTTGATCCCGGTCACCGCCCGAGCGCCTGCCACACGGCCACCACCAAGGCGCCGATCGCGGTCAGCGTCGCAACGGTGGGCAAGGGCCAGCGGTTGTGCTCGAGTGCGGTGATACGGGTGGTGAGATCGTCGAGCTCCTTGGCGCTGTGTTCGTCGCGCTGGGTCAGCAGCGCCAAGTGGCCTTCGATACGGGCGAGTCCCACATCCAGGCTGCGGCGCAACTCTGCGTGTTCTTCCTGGATCACGGGATGCTCGGGGTCGGGGCTCACGGGTCTGCTCCTTCCTGGGTCGTACATGGCTGAAACTTGTCCGTGCGCAGCCATCCCTGTTCTGCGCACGGACAGTAAAGCGGCCTGGTGAGGGGCGCGGGAGCGTGTGCGCGGGGCATATGCGGGGCCTGCTTTCACACCCGTGCGAACGCTTCGGGCCCGGCTTCCGCAGACCCCCTCCCGGCCGGGGGTCAGGGCGTGAATCTGGCCGGAAGGATACGGAGAGTGGCCGAATCGGCGGGGGAGGCAGGGATATGAGGGAGGTCGGGGGTGCCTGCGGTGGGCGGGAGAAATCTGGGTTGACTCAAGATCGGTGGGGCGGCTTGGGTGCAGACATGTCAGACCTGCGTATCGAGAAGCCCGTGCACGATGCCGCACTCGCGGACTGGCGCCGGGTGCACAACACCGTCATCCCCACCCATCCGCTGTCCCTGGCCGACGTGCGGGACCGGGCGGTCCGCCACCATCTGGAAGTGGCCTATACGGGCGAGGAGTTGGCCGGCTGCAGCACCGTCCGCCCGCCGGCCGACGGCTCGCGCACGGCGATCGTGATCGCCCGGATCCTGCCGGCGCACCGGCGGCAGGGGTATGGAACCGAGCTGTACCGGCGAGGGCTCGCGCGGGCGTGGGAGCTGGGCGCGGAGACGGTGGAGACCGTGGTCCTGTCCTCCAACGAGGACGGACTCCGCTTCGCCGAGCGGCTCGGATTCGTGGAGCTCGAGCGCTACACGCTGCCGGGGGAGCCGGTGGAGTGGGTCGATCTGCGCCTCGCCTGACCGCGGAACGCGCGGGGGCCGCTGCCCGTGACGGACAGCGGCCCCCGCGCTTCGTATGAGATCAGTACGTACCGGATCAGTACGTGTAGAACCCCGAGCCCGACTTCCGGCCGAGGCGCCCCGCGTCGACCATCCGCTGGAGCAGCGGGGGAGCGGCGTAGAGGGGCTCCTTGTACTCCTGGTACATGGAGTCCGCGACCGAGTGGACGGTGTCCAGACCGATCAGGTCCGCCAGCTTCAGCGGGCCCATCGGGTGGGCGCAGCCCATCTCCATGCCGTTGTCGATGTCCTCGCGGCTCGCGATGCCCGACTCGAACATCCGGATCGCGGAGAGCAGATACGGGATGAGCAGCGCGTTGACCACGAAGCCCGAGCGGTCCTGGGCGCGGATGGCGTGCTTGCCCAGCACCTTCTCGACCGCGACCTGGGCGCGCGCGAGCGTGCCCTCGGAGGTGGTGAGCGCGGGGATCAGCTCGACGAGCTGCTGCACCGGCGCCGGGTTGAAGAAGTGGATGCCGATGACCTGGTCGGGACGCGAGGTCGCGACGGCGAGTTTCACCAGCGGGATGGAGGAGGTGTTCGAGGCGAGGATCGCGTCGGGGCGGGTCACCACCTGGTCGAGCACCTGGAAGATCTCCGTCTTCACCTGCTCGTTCTCCACCACGGCCTCGATCACGAGGTCACGGTCGGCGAACTCGCCGAGATCCGTGGTGAAGGTCAGGCGCGCCAGTGTGGCGTCCCGCTCCTCCTCGCTGATCTTGCCGCGCTCGGCGGCCTTGGCGAGGGAGTTGTGCAGCCGGGTACGGCCGATCTCCAGCGCCTCGCCGGTGGTCTCGGCGACCATGACCTCCAGGCCGGCGCGGGCGCAGACCTCTGCGATGCCCGCTCCCATCTGGCCGCAGCCGACGACTCCGACGCGCGCGATGTCGCCCGTGCCCAATGCAACGTCTGTCACATCGTCCCTTTCGTGCTCCGGGTCGGCAGGGTCCCGATGGATGTTCGGCGCCTGCCCCGATGTACCGACGTTACTCCGCGTTCACTGGTGCACAGTCGGCCGGGGCGGCATGCTGTGGCACGTCCCACGGGACAACAGGTGCTGTCCGGTGCTTACGGGCATAGCGAACAATTCGATATAAGAGGTGGCATACGTTGCGTATGACGCGCAGGAGTTTCACGGTGGCGGGTGCCGCGGCACTCTTCGGGGCGGGACTCACCGGGGATGCCGTAGCGGCCGATGCGGCGGTCGAAAAGCGCCGCAGGCCCCGCAATACGGCCTTCCGCGGGATGTGGATCGCGAGCGTCGCCAACCGCGACTGGCCCTCGAAGCCCGCACTGCCCGCCGAGACCCAGCGCGCCGAACTGCTCGCGCATCTCGACACCGCGGTACGCCGAAGGCTGAACACCGTGATCCTCCAGGTACGGCCCACGGCGGACGCGTTGTGGCCCTCCGACTACGAACCGTGGTCGGCGTATCTCACCGGAGTCCAGGGCCAGGACCCGGGCTGGGACCCGCTGGGCACCGCAGTCGACGAGGCGCACAAGCGCGGCCTCGAACTGCACGCCTGGTTCAACCCGTACCGCGTCGCGGGCCACGCCGACCCGTCCCGGCTCTCGCCCGACCACCCCGCGCGCAGCAACCCGGACTGGCTCGTCACGTACGGCGGGAAGCTCTACTACAACCCGGGGCTGCCCGAGGTCCGCGAGTTCGTGATGCGGGCGATGCTCGATGCCGTACGCAAATACCCCATCGACGCCGTCCACTGGGACGACTACTTCTATCCGTATCCGGTCGCGGGCCAGGTCTTCGACGACGACGCGGCCTATGAGCGCTACGGCGCGGGCTTCGCGGACCGTGCGGCCTGGCGCCGGGACAACACCGATCAACTGGTACGCGGGATGGCCGCCGCGATCCCGAAGGTGCGCAAGGGTGTGCAGTTCGGCATCAGCCCGTTCGGGGTGTGGCGCAACAAGGCGACGGATCCACTGGGTTCGGACACCACCGCGGGCGTGCAGACCTACGATGACCTGCACGCCGATGTCCGCAAGTGGATCAAGCGCGACTGGATCGACTACGTCGTGCCCCAGTTGTACTGGAACATGGGCTTCGCACCCGCCGACTACGCCAAGCTCGTGCCGTGGTGGGCCGATACGGTCGCGGGCACGGATGTCGATCTGTATCTCGGCGAGGCGCTCTACAAGGCGGGCGATCCCGTGCAGCCGGCACCCTGGCAGGACCCCGCCGAGCTGTCCCGGCATCTGTCGTACGCCGGCAGGTACCGGCAGGTGCGCGGGCATGTGTACTTCGCGGCGCGTGAGGTGGCGGCCGATCCGATCGGGGCGATGGCGCGGGTCGTGGCCGACCACTACACGCTGCGCTGAGAGGTGTGTCAGTCGCGGGTCCTGTGCCGTACGACGGTGTCAGGGCCCGGCGACATCAGGGTCTCGTGACCGTCCTCGAAGCGGACCCTGAACGGGGGAGTGCCGTCCGGGCCGAGCACCTCGATGACCTCCGCGACCCGGTCCTGCTGCCCGACGACCCTGCCGTGCACCAGCAGCATGTCGCCCACACTTGCGTGCATCGGGAGTGACCTCCTTGGCCTGCCAGGGAGTTGCGATCCGTGGCGGCAAGTGTACGGCGGGTGGCGGCAGTTGGGACCCGGTGCGGATCGGCCGGAGTCCCTTTGCGGGCCGGCCGGAGTCCCTTGACGGGCCGGCCGGCGTGCCCTGTGCGATGCGGCCGGCCCGCACCGCTTCAGCCGCGGGCCCGCTGGGTCACCGCGATGCAGATCAGCACGGCCACGGCGGTCAGCGGCGCTGCGGCCGTCATGCTCTCGCCGAGCAGGGAGACCGACCACACCAGGGTGAGCAGCGGCTGCGCGAGCTGGAGCTGGCTGGCCTTGGGGATGCCGATCGCCGCCATGCCCCGGTACCAGACGACCAGGCCCACGAACTGCGAACCCACCGCAACCCACAGCAGGCCGGTCACGGCCTTCGCCGTCAACTCCCAGGGCTCGTACGCGAGAGCGACCGCGGACGCGGGGAGCGCGAGCGGCAGACAGGCCACCAGGGCCCAGCCGATGACGTGCCAGCCCGGCATCACCCTGGCCAGCCTGCCGCCTTCGGTGTACCCGGCGGCGCAGATCAACAGGGCGCCGAACAGGTAGAGATCGGCGGTGGTCAGGGCGCCACCGCTCTGCTGCACGGTGAAAGCGATCACCGCGGCGGCCCCGAGGCAGGCAGCCGTCCAGAAGGTGCGCGAGGGGCGGGCTCCCGTGCGCAGCGCGGACAGCGCGGCGGTGGTGAGCGGCAACAGGCCGACGACGACCGCGGCGTGCGAGGTCGTGGAGGTCTGCAGGGCGAGCGTGGTGAGGAGCGGGAAACCGATCACGACGCCGGCCGCGACGACGGCCAGGGAAGCCCAGTGCTCGCGGGCCGGCGGCTTGATGCGCAGGGCGAGCAGACAGCCGCCGGCGATCAGTCCGGCCAGCGCCATCCGCACGGAGACCAGCGACCAGGGTCCGAAGCCGTCAAGTCCCCATGCGGTGGCGGGAAACGTCAGCGAGAACGCGGTCACGCCGGCGGCGGCCAGGAGGATGCCGGTACGGGTGGAGTCGCCGCCGGTGCTCGGGACGGTGACGGGGGTGCTGGGGGTCCCGGGGGTGCCGACCGCTATCGTGGTCGGGCGAGTAGCGCTATCCTGTGCTGTCATGCAAGAGCGTAGCAGTGTGGGGGAATTGGCGAACAGTCTGCGTGGCGAGCTTCATCGCTACTCACCTGGTGGAAAGCTCCCGTCCAGTCGGACGCTGATCGAGCGCTACCGTGTGAGCCCGGTGACCGTCACCCGGGCGTTGGCGCAGCTCGCGGCCGAAGGCCTCGTGGTGACGCGGCCGGGCGCGGGTGCGTTCCGCGCGCAGACGCGTACCGCTGTCGAGCCGGTGGGTGACACCTCCTGGCAGGAGGTCACCCTCAGCGCGCAGGCGGCCGCCGAGCCGAGGGCCGTGGACGCCTCCGGAGTGCTGGCCTGTCTGGCGCAACCGCCCACCGGGGTCATCGAGTTCAACAGCGGCTATCTGCACCCCTCGCTCCAGCCGGAACAGGCTCTCGCCGCCGCTCTCGGCCGTGCCGGCCGCAGACCTGGCGCCTGGGGGCGGCCGCCCATGGACGGGCTGCCCGAGCTGCGGGACTGGTTCGCGCGCGGCTGCGGCGGCGCCGTCACCGCCTCCGACGTGCTGATCACCTCCGGCGGCCAGACCGCGCTGACCACCGCCCTGCGCGCACTCGCCGCGCCCGGCACGCCGGTCCTGGTGGAGTCGCCCACGTATCCCGGGATGATCGCCATCGCCCGCGCCGCCGGTCTGCGGCCGGTACCGGTGCCGGTGGACACCGACGGGGTGCGGCCCGAGCTGCTCGCGGACGCGTTCCGGGCGACAGGGGCGAAGTTGTTCGTCTGCCAGCCGCTGTTCCAGAACCCGACCGGTGCGGTGCTCTCGGCGGCCCGGAGGCCCGAAGTGGTGCGTACGGCAAGGGAGTTCGGTGCCTTTGTCGTCGAGGACGACTTCGTCCGGCTGCTCGCCCACGACGACAGCGGTCCGCTCGCGCCGCCGATGATCGCCTCCGACCCCGACGGTGTGGTGGTCCACGTCTGCTCCCTGACCAAGGCGACCTCGCCGTCCTTGCGGGTGGCCGCGCTGGTGGCCCGCGGCCCGGTCCTCGAGCGGCTGCGCGCCATCCAGATCGTCGACCACTTCTTCGTCCCGCGCCCGCTCCAGGAAGCCACCCTCGAACTGGTCGGCGCCCCGGCCTGGACCCGCCATCTGCGCACCGTGGCCACGGAGTTGCGGACCCGCAGGGACCAGATGGCCACGGCGCTCCTGCGCGAGCTGCCCGAACTGGCCCTGCCGCACATCCCGTCCGGCGGCTACCACCTCTGGCTGCGCCTGCCCGACGGCGTGTACGGCCGGGGCGGCGCCTTCGTCGAGTCCGCCCTCGCCTCCGCGGCGGTGCGCGCGGGCGTCGCGATCACCCCGGGCCGGCCCTATTTCAGCGCCGAACCCCCGGCCGGACATGTCCGGTTGAGCTTCGCGGGGCTTGCGGGCGCGGCGGAGATCACGGAGGGCGTACGGAGGCTGCGTACCGCATGGGACGAGGTGACCGGAGGGTGAGCGGCCGCCGGGCAAATCGACTCGCGTCCGCGCGCCCCCCGATGCGAACCTCGTGCCCATGACCGACTACGTGATCTCCACCGACCCCGCGCGCCTCGACCCCGCAAAGATCCACCACTGGCTCTCCACCGATGCGTACTGGGCGCTCGGACGCAGCCGCGAGAAGCAGGACCAGGCCATCGCCGGGTCGCTCAACTTCGGGGCGTACGACCCGGTTTCCGGTGAACAGGTGGCATACGCCCGGGTCGTCACGGATCGCTCCACGTTCGCATGGCTCTGCGATGTGTACGTGGATCGCGCCGTACGCGGCAAGGGTGTCGGTGTCGCCCTGGTCGCCGCCGTACGCGAGGAGCTCGAACCGTGTGGGCTTCGTCGCATCCTGCTCGCGACCCACGATGCGCACGGGGTGTACGCGAAACAGGGCTTCGCGCCGCTCGAGCACCCCGAACACTGGATGGCGCTGCAGCTGCAGCGGCCCTGATCGCGGGCGGGTGGCTCTTGACCTGCGGAGCGGTGCGTTCCAACATCGCCGCATGCATGTTCGGGTCACGCTGATCGCCGCCGCACGCAGCTCCTCGCTGCTCACCGAGCGTTTCGACGACGACCGGCCGCTCGATCAGGCCGGCTGGCATGAGCTTCAGCTCGCGGCGCACGCTCTGGTGCCGTACGGGCGGGCCGAGCTGCGCTACTGCTCGCCCACCCCGCGCAGCCGCGCGACCGGCGACGCACTCGGCTTCGCGCCGATGGCGCAGCCCATGCTCAGCGACTGCGACATGGGCCGCTGGCGTGGACGCACACTCTCCGAGGTCACAGCACGTGAACCGGCCGCGGTGGACGCCTGGCTGGGCGACCCCCGCTCGGCTCCGCACGGCGGCGAATCGCTGCTCGCGTTCATCTCCCGGGTGGGCCGATGGCTGGACACCCGCCCGGTCGGCGACGGTTCGAGCATCGTCGCCGTGGCCGAGCCCGGGGTGGTCCGCGCGGCCCTGGTCTACGCCCTCAAGGCACCCCCGGCGACGTACTGGAACATCGACGTGCCCCCGCTCTCGACGGTCACCGTCACCGGCCAGGCAGGGCGCTGGAGCCTGCGCCTTGCGGGGCGCGCGGCCTGATGCCGCACGATGGCGTTCCCTGGGATCGCGCCATGTCCGATGACTTCACGACCGCATGGCAGGCCCTCGATCCGGCTGCGCGCCGCTGCCTCGAGCTCGCCCACACCTCGCTGCGCGGCGGGGGCCTCGCCTGCGGTGCGGTCCTCACCGACGCATCCGGCGCCATCGTCGCCGAGGGCCGAAACCGCGCGTACGACCCTCCGGGCGGCACCGATCCCCTGCAGGGCACCCCGCTCGCGCACGCCGAGACGAATGCCCTGGCCCGGGCGCGTACGGAATGGGACCTCGCCACGCACACGCTCTGGTCCAGCCTCGAGCCGTGCGCGATGTGCACGGCCGCCGCGGAGTTCACCGGAGTCGGCGCCGTGCGGTACGTGGCGCGTGATCCCTGGGCCGTCGCCGGCGAACTTCCCGTATCGCCCGGGCAGCCGCTCAACTCGCCGGTCTGGGCGGTGAGTTCCGCACTCCTCTTCCTGCGGAGCGCCTACGAGCTGCGCGGCCCGGACGCCGAGGTGCTGCGGGAGAACGAGCGCCGTGCGCCCAAGATGGTGCGGCTCGTCGCGGACCCGGAATTCGCGCGGGCCGGCGAGGCGGGCGAGCTGTTCGCCGCGCTGTGGAGCCGTATCCGGGAAGCGGCCGGCGCGGCAGGGTGACGGCGGCCGGCCGCCGTCACCCGGGGCCGCTGAGGCAGGCGGCTCAGGTCGGGCCGTTCACGTCGCGGCCGTTCAGTTCGCGGCCGTGCCCACCACCCGCTCGGGCGTGATCCGGATGACGATCCGTACGACCTCGGGCCCCAGCGTCAGCGCCCAGTCGCCCGCGCCGGGCCCCTCGTACTGCTCGTCGAGCTCGATGGTGAGCCGGCGGCCGACGTCCTCGGATATCGCGGCCGTCCCGCGCACCTCGATGTACTGCTGCGGATCCGCGGCGTCGTACACGGTGAGGCTCACGCGCGGATCCCGCTGCAGGTTCTTGTCCTTGCGCCGTCCCGCCTGCGAGGCGATCACGAGGTCGTCACCGTCGAGGCCCACCCAGACGGGCGAGGTCTGCGGGCTGCCGTCGGGGTTGATCGTGGCCAGGATCGCGGGATTCGGAGCTTCGAGAAGCCGGCGGGCCGCCGAGCTGAGGGTGAGAGCCATGATCGTCAGCGTAGGTCCGTGGCGTGTGCCGCGACAGGGGTGCGCGGACGAATGTTCGCTTCGGGCCGAGGAGGCCCTTTCGGAACCCGGGGTCGAAGGAGATATCTTGATGTCGAGTAATCTCGACCGACGACGCAAGCAGACGACGCTATGCAGACGTGGAGCGGAGCACCCGGTGACTGACTCGACCATCATCTATACGCACACTGACGAGGCCCCGGCCCTGGCGACCCATTCGTTCCTGCCGGTGATCCAGGCGTACGCCTCGACGGCCGGCGTCAGTGTCGAGACCCGTGACATCTCGCTGGCCGGGCGGATCATCTCGCAGTTCCCCGAGTACCTCGAGGAGGGCCAGCGGATCCCGGACGCCCTCGCGGAGCTGGGCGAGCTGGCGAAGACGCCCGAGGCCAACATCATCAAGCTGCCGAACATCTCGGCCTCGATCCCGCAGCTCAAGGCCGCCGTCGCCGAGCTGCAGGGCCAGGGCTACGCGCTTCCCGCGTACCCGGACTCCCCGAAGACCGACGAGGAGCGCGAGATCCGCGCGCGCTACGACAAGGTCAAGGGCTCGGCCGTCAACCCGGTCCTGCGTGAGGGCAACTCGGACCGCCGCGCCCCCGCCTCGGTCAAGAACTACGCCAAGAACCACCCGCACCGCATGGGCGCCTGGACCCCCGAGTCCAAGACGAACGTGGCGCACATGACCGCCGACGACTTCCGCTCCAGCGAGAAGTCGGCCGTCATCGCCGAGGACGGCGCCCTGCGCATCGAGCACGTGGCCGCCGACGGCACCACGACCGTTCTGCGCGAGTCCGTCCCCGTCCTCGCGGGCGAGGTCGTCGACGCCTCCGTGATGCACGTCGCCGCGCTGCGCACCTTCCTCGGCGAGCAGATCGCGCGCGCCAAGGCCGAGGGCGTGCTGTTCTCGCTGCACCTCAAGGCCACGATGATGAAGGTCTCGGACCCGATCGTCTTCGGCCACGCGGTGCGTGCCTTCTTCCCGAAGACCTTCAAGCAGTACGGCGAGGTCCTGGCCGGCGCCGGCCTCTCCCCGAACGACGGTCTCGGCGGCATCCTCAAGGGCCTGGAGACCATCCCGCACGGACTCGGCGCCGAGATCAAGGCCTCCTTCGAGGCCGAGCTCGCCGAGGGCCCCGAGCTCGCGATGGTCGACTCCGACAAGGGCATCACCAACCTGCACGTGCCGTCCGACGTCATCGTCGACGCCTCGATGCCGGCCATGATCCGCACCTCCGGCCACATGTGGGGCCCGGACGGCCAGGAGGCCGACACCCTCGCGGTGCTGCCGGACAGCTCCTACGCCGGCATCTACCAGGTCGTCATCGACGACTGCCGTGCCAACGGCGCGTACGACCCGTCGACCATGGGCTCCGTACCGAACGTCGGCCTGATGGCGCAGAAGGCCGAGGAGTACGGCTCCCACGACAAGACCTTCGAGGTCGCCGCGGCCGGCACCGTCCGCCTCGTGGACACCGCGGGCAACGTGGTCCTCGAGCAGGAGGTCGCCGAGGGCGACATCTTCCGCGCCTGCCAGACCAAGGACGCCCCGATCCAGGACTGGGTCAAGCTCGCCGTCACGCGCGCCCGCGCCACCGGCGACCCGGCCGTGTTCTGGCTGGACTCGGCCCGTGCCCACGACGCGGTGCTCATCGAGAAGGTCAAGAAGTACCTGGGCGACCACGACACCTCGGGTCTGCAGATCGAGATCATGTCCCCGGTCGAGGCGACCGCGTTCTCCCTGGAGCGCATCCGCCGCGGCGAGAACACCATCTCGGTCACCGGCAACGTGCTCCGTGACTACCTCACGGACCTGTTCCCGATCCTCGAGCTCGGCACCAGCGCCAAGATGCTCTCCGTCGTCCCGCTGATGAACGGCGGCGGCCTCTTCGAGACGGGCGCCGGCGGCTCCGCCCCGAAGCACGTCCAGCAGCTGGTCAAGGAGAACTACCTGCGCTGGGACTCGCTCGGTGAGTTCCTCGCGCTCGCGGTCTCCTTCGAGCACCTCGCGACCACCACGAACAACGCCCGCGCCCAGGTCCTCGCGGACACCCTGGACCGCGCGACGGCCACGTTCCTGGAGAACGACAAGTCCCCGACCCGTCGCGTCGGCGGCATCGACAACCGCGGCTCGCACTTCTACCTGGCCCTGTACTGGGCGCAGGAGCTGGCGAAGCAGACGGCCGACGCGGACCTGGCGAAGGACTTCGCCGCGTTCGCCGAGTCGCTCGCGGCCAACGAGCAGAAGATCGTCGACGAGCTGCTCGCCGTCCAGGGCAGCCCGGCCGACATCGGCGGCTACTACCAGCCGGACGTCACCAAGGCGTCCGCGGTGATGCGCCCGTCCGCGACGCTGAACGAGACGCTGGCCACGCTGGCGTAACGCGCACGGTTCGTCGTATGGGACCGCCCCGGCCGGAGTTCTTCTTCGGCCGGGGCGGTCCTTTCCCGTTCCCCTGCGGCTTTTGATTTGAGACGAGACGGCTCGTCTTGTATGGTGTCCGCATGCGTCACTACTTCTTTCTCTGAGTCCGGGCGCGGCCCACGCCGCCGTTTCTGCTGCCCGTAGACCCTCGTATCCAGGGAAAGAACCATGCGCGACCGCGCTCATACCGCCATGCCCGCTGCCGTGGCGCAGCTGTCCGTCAAGGACGTCACCAAGTCGTACGGCACCAGGACCGTCCTCGACCAGGTCACCTTCACCGTCCGCCCGGGCGAGAAGGCCGCCGTCATCGGCGAGAACGGCTCCGGCAAGTCCACCCTCCTGCGGCTGCTCGCCGCGGCCGAGACGCCGGACTCCGGCGAGCTCACCGTGAGCTTCCCCGGTGGCGTCGGCCATCTCGCCCAGACCCTCGACCTCGACCCGCACTGCACCGTCCAGGACGCCGTCGACCTCGCCCTCGCCGAGCTGCGCGCCATGGAGCGCGACCTCCGTACGGCGGAGTCGCGGCTCGGTGAGGCGTCCGAGGCCGAACTCGCCGCGTACGGCGAGCTGTTGATCGCGTACGAGGAGCGCGGCGGCTACGACGCCGATGCCCGCGTCGACGCCGCCATGCACGGGCTCGGGCTCGGGCTCGCCGACCGGGGGTCCGGGGGCGGTCCCCCGGGAAAACGCAGCACCCGCGACCGCGTGCTCGGCTCGCTCTCCGGCGGCGAGCAGTCCCGGCTCGCGCTCGCCTGCGTCCTGGCCGCCGCCCCCGAACAGCTGCTCCTCGACGAGCCGACCAACCACCTCGACGTGACCGCCGTGCGCTGGCTGGAGGAACAGCTGCGCGCCCACCGCGGCACCGTCGTCGCGGTCACCCACGACCGCGGCTTCCTGGAGCGCATCGCCACCACGATCCTCGAGGTCGACCGCGATACGCGCTCCGTGCGCCGGTACGGGGACGGCTGGGCCGGCTACCGCACGGCCAAGGCCTCCGCCCGGCGCCGTGCGGAGCAGGACCATGCGGAGTGGCTGGACGAAGTCGCCCGTACCGAGGAGTTGCTGGAGGCCGCGGGGCGGCGCCTGGCCGGCACCGGCAAGGACCCGGGCCAGGGCTTCGGCAAGCACCGGCGCTCCCACGAGGCGAAGCTCGGCGGGCAGGTGCGGGCGGTTCGTGAGCGGCTCGCGCAGCTGCGGCGGAATCCGGTGGCGGCGCCGCCGGTCCCGCTGCGGTTCACCGCGGGGTTGCCCGCCGTGGCCGGTTCTCCGGCCGCGGCCCATGCCCTGGTCGAGTGCGAGGACGTACGTGTGGGGGAACGGCTCTTCCTGGACGGTCCGTTGACCGTCACGCCAGGTCAGCGGCTGCTCGTCACCGGCGAGAACGGGGCCGGCAAGACGACCCTGCTGCGCGTCCTCGCGGGCGATCTGGAGCCGGACGCGGGCACGGTCTGCCGCTCGGCCCGGATCGGGTACCTGGCGCAGGAGCTGCCGGTGCGTGCCACGCGACTGCCGCTCCTCGCGGCGTTCGCGGCCGGGCGGCCGGGGCTGCCCGACGAGTACGCCGAGGAGCTGCTCTCCCTCGGCCTGTTCCGCGAGGAGGATCTGCACGTCCCGGTGGCGGCGCTGTCCGCGGGCCAGCGGCGGCGGCTGCAGCTCGCGATCCTGGTGACGCGGCCCTCCGACCTCCTCGTGCTCGACGAGCCGACGAACCACATCGCGCTCGATCTGATCGAGGACCTGGAGGCGGCGCTCGCCGAGTATCCGGGTGCGGTTGTCGTGGTCTCGCACGACCGGGGCTTCAGGGAGAGGTTCGTGGGGGAGCGGCTGGAGCTCGCGGGTGGGCGCAGGGTGTGAGTGCGGGGGTGGGCGCAGGGTGTGAGTGCGGGGGCGGGCCTGGGGCTCGGAGGGGTTTGGGGCGTGGCTGGGGCTCGGAGGGGGCCGGGGCTCGGCTGGGGCGCCGCCCCGGCGCACCGACCGCACACCACTGCCATGCTGACCCCATGGCAATCCTCTCCGCAGCGACCGGCGAGTGGTCCGGCACCAACGGGTTCCGACTCATGCCGGAGGACCCCCTGGCCGAACGCCCGGCGACGGCCACGCTCGCCCTCGCCGCGGGCGGTCACCTCACCTCCTTCACGTACACCTGGGAGCACCCGGACGACGGCCCGCAGGAAGGCCTCATCGTCATCGGCAGCGGCGAGCCGGCGGGCACCCTGACCGCGATCTGGGCCGACTCCTGGCATCAGAAGCCGGCCCCCATGCCCCTCGACGGCCGCCTCACGGACGACGGTTCGGTGGGCTTGGACGCGCGGTACGCCGAGGACTGGGGATGGCACATCGCCCTCGCGGCCGCCGGGGACGGCCTGCGGCTGCGCATGGACAACGTGCTGCCCCCGCAGTACGCGACGCCGGTGACGGCCTCGTATCCGGCGATGGTGATGGAGCTGAGCCGCCTCGACTGAACGCCGGCCCGGGCCCGCGCCGTCGCAGCCGAGGCCTGGACCGAACCCCGCTCCGCGCCCCGAGGGCGGTTGAGGTCGCGGGGGGGGGGGGTGGCGGCGCCGCCGCGGTGGGGGGGCGCCCCCCCCGCCGAGGAGAGGGGGGAGGCCGACCCGACGGCCCCAGAGGGGGGGGGGGGGGTTGGGGGGAGGGGCCCGTTCCCCCGCGGGGTTGGGCCGATGGAGGGGGTGGGCGGATTAGAA
>NZ_JBEPEW010000104.1:0-30152 GCF_040300965.1 Streptomyces mesophilus
ACCGAGGTGAGGGCCTCGGTCACCGCGCCCCGGTGCTCTGTCCGAAGGACACTGCCGTCGTCCTCCCGGCAGGCACACCGCCACGTACAGCAGACGCCTCACGCGCCTGATCGTCCGCATGGAATGGACTCCCTCCCTCGCCGGTTCGCCGGCCTCCCCGGCCGAGCCGGGCTTCAGTACCCCGACAGGAGCGCCCTCACCGGGACCAAGGTCCCGCGGGCGAGGACTTCCGGCCCCCTGTCCCCTGCACTCCTCGTCCGTCCCGTCACTCCTCGATGAGCAACCCGCGGCGCAGGCGCGCCAGGGTCTTCGAGAGGAGGCGGGACACATGCATCTGCGAGATGCCCAGGGCGGCGCCTATCTCGGACTGGGTCATCTCCTGGCCGAAGCGCATCTCGATGATGCGGCGTTCGCGGTCGTCGAGTTCGGCGAGGAGAGGAGCCAGTGCATGGAGGTGTTCGAAGGTCTCGAAGGACGGGTCGGATGCGCCGACGATGTCGGCGAGAGGACGGCCGCTGTCTCTGCCGCCGTCGCCGGAGTCCTCCGGGGTGTCGAGGGATTCGGCCACGTAGCCGTTGGCGGCCACGATGCCTTCCACCGCGTCCTCCTCGGTGACGCCCAGGTCCTCGGCGAGTTCCCTGACGGTGGGGTCGCGGCCGAGTTCGGCCGCCATGCGCTCCCTGGACTTCGTCAGGTCGATGCGGAGTTCCTGGAGCCTGCGCGGCACGTGCACGGCCCAGCTGGTGTCACGGAAGTAGCGCTTGATCTCGCCGAGGATCCACGGGACGGCGAACGAGATGAACTCGACGCCCCGGCGCACATCGAACCGGTCGATGGCTTTGATCAACGCCACGGTCCCGACCTGGACGATGTCCTCGAGCTGCCCGTTGCCGTGGTTGCGGTAACGGCCCGCGACGTAGTGCACCAGGGAGATGTTCATCTCGATCAGGGTGTTGCGCGCGTACTCGTGCTCGGGCGAGCCGGCCTCGAGCTGGTTCAGCTGCTCGAAGAACAGCTTCGTCAGTTCCCGCGCGTCCCTCGGCGCGACCTGGTCGGCCCGGTCGATCCCCGGCGGCAGCCGGATATCCGCTGCCTGCGCTGTCGGCGTCCTTTCGACAGTTCGACGCACGCCGAGCCGGCCACCGCTCATCGCCTTGTTCCTCCTTCCCTCCTGTTTCGGCATGGACGACTCAACGGGCGTCAACGGCGGAACCAACTGCCTCACACCTCCCCGCGGCCGGCACCGTGCGCCGGCGGCTCGGCTGCCTCTGATCGATCCGTCGGGTGGCTCTCCCCATGCCCTCTCCTCACTCGCGACCCGATTCCTACGGCGGGAGAGTCGTTCCGCAGTCACAAGCGCCCATACCGGGACCTTTCTCACCTGCTGCACCAGCCGAAAGTCCCTCATTTCCGAGACGGAAGACCCGCAACCCATGGCGCGGACGTGCGGGAAGGCGCAGGCTCGACGACGGCCCGACCCGATGCCCGACGCACCTGGGCGTCGGCGCCGGACCGGAGTCCAACGCTCCGGATTGTCAGTGGGGGGCGCGAAGATGGGGACCATGACGACGACTTCTGCCGTACTCGTTGACGCCGCCGCCTACGCCGAAGCGGTCGAGACCGCGACGAAGGCCGCCGCCGCGTACTACGCGGGCGGCGACAGCGCCCTGGACGACGACAGCTACGACCGCCTGGTCCGGGGCATCGAGGCGTACGAGAAGGAGCACCCGGGCGAGGTGCTCCCCGGCTCACCGACCGGAAAGGTCGCGGGCGGTGCCGCGCTCGGGGATGTGCCGCACACGGTGCCGATGCTGTCGCTCGACAACGTCTTCTCGGCCGAGCAGCTCAGCAGCTGGGCCGCATCCCTGGAGCGCCGCATCGGGCGGCCCGTCGAGCAGTGGAGCGTGGAGCCCAAGCTCGACGGGCTCGCGATCGCCGCGCGCTATGCCGACGGCCGGCTGACCCGCCTGATCACCCGTGGCGACGGCACCGCGGGCGAGGACGTCTCGCACGGGATCGACAGCATCGAGGGCCTGCCGGCGCAGCTCGCGCAGCCGTACACCATGGAGCTGCGCGGCGAGGTCCTCATGACGACCGCCCAGTTCGAAGAGGCCAACGAGGTGCGGACCGCGCACGGCGGCGAGCCCTTCGCCAACGCCCGGAGCGCTTCGGCCGGCAGCTTGCGGGCCAAGGACCGCCCGTACAAGGTCCGGATGCTGTTCTTCGGATACGGCGCGATTCCCACCCCGGACACCGACGAGCCGCTTGCCGAGGAGCTCCGCACGCTCCCCCACAGCGAGCTCATGGCCCGTGTCGCCGCGCTCGGTGTGCACACGGCCGATGCCACCGAGGTGCCGGGCCGCGCGGTCACCACGGTCGAGCAGGTGCAGCGGCGTATCGAGGAGATCGGTGCTCTCCGTGCCGAGCTGCCCTTCGGCATCGACGGCATCGTCATCAAGGCCGACCTCGCGGCCGACCAGCAGGACGCGGGGTTCGGCACGCGGGCGCCACGCTGGGCGATCGCCTACAAGCTGCCGGCCGTCGAGAAGATCACCCGGCTCGTCGGCGTCGAGTGGAACGTGGGGCGCACCGGCGTCATCGCGCCCCGCGCCGAGCTGGAGCCGGTCGAGATCGACGGCTCCACCGTCACGTATGCCACGTTGCACAACCCGGCCGACATCACCCGTCGCGATCTGCGCATCGGCGACCAGGTCATGGTCTACAAGGCGGGCGACATCATCCCGCGCATCGAGGCGCCGGTCGCCCATCTGCGGACCGGTGAGGAGCGGCCCATCGAGTTCCCCGAGGTGTGCCCGCAGTGCGGTTCCGGCATCGACACCAGCGAGCAGCGTTGGCGCTGCGAGCGCGGCCGCAACTGCCATCTGGTCGCTTCGCTGAGTTACGCGGCCGGGCGCGACCAGTTCGACATCGAGGGCCTGGGCGCCTCACGCATCGTGCAGCTGGTCGAGGCGGAGCTCGTCGCCGATCTCGCGGACCTGTTCACGCTCACCCGTGACCAGCTGCTCGGGCTCGAGCGGATGGGTCCGACCAGCACCGACAACCTCCTCGCGGCGATCGAGCGGGCCAAGGCGCAGCCGTTGTCGCGCGTCCTGTGCGCGCTCGGGGTGCGCGGCACCGGCCGGTCCATGTCCCGGCGTATCGCCCGGCACTTCGCCACCATGGACGCGATCCGCGGCGCCGACGAGGAGGCGATCCAGAGCGTCGAGGGCATCGGTCCGGAGAAGTCACCGGTGATCGTCGCCGAGCTCGTGGAACTCGCCCCGGTGATCGACAAGCTGGTGGCCGCCGGTGTGAACATGACCGAGCCAGGCGCGGCAGCGCCGGACTCGGCGGCCGCCGAGTCCGAAGCCGGCCCTCTGGACGGCATGACCGTCGTCGTCACCGGAGCGATGACGGGCGCGCTGGAATCCCTCAGCCGCAACCAGATGAACGAGCTCGTGGAGCGCGCGGGCGGCAAGTCCTCCTCCAGCGTCTCCAAGCGCACCTCCCTGGTGGTGGCCGGCGAGGGCGCGGGCTCCAAGCGGACCAAGGCGGAGGAGCTCGGCATCCGGCTCGCCACGCCGGACGAGTTCGCGGACATGGTGGGGCATCTGCTGAGCTGACCGGCGCCGGGCCGCAGGTCAGGGGACTCAGGAGGATTCGGCGGGACGCCGGCGTACGGCGAGCAAGGCGATGTCGTCGTCGGTGTCCCTGCTGTAGTGCTGCAGCAGGGCGTCGCGCAAGGTGTCCGGGGTGCAGGCCGTGCGGGTGGCGCGCTCGCGCAGGTCTTCCAGGGAGTCGGCGAGGTCGACGCGGGGCCGCTCGATCAGGCCGTCGGTGACCATCAGCAGCACCTGCCCGGGCTCGAGGCGGGCCGAGGTGGCGGGTTTGTGGTCCAGGTTCAGGCCCAACAGCGGCCCGTGGACGGGCAGATACTCCGCTTGACCGTCCGGCGGGACGACCAGGGGCGGGAGGTGCCCGGCGTTGGCGATGTCCATGGCACCGGTGACCGGATCGAGGACGACCAGGCACATGGTCGCGGTGAGCTCGGGGTGGAAGTGCGCGAGCAGGCGGTCCATCAACTGGAGGATGTGGTGCGGCTCGTGGCCTTCGAGGGCGTAGGCGCGCAGCACGTGCCGCAGTTCCACCATGACCGTGGCCGCGGCCAGGGAGTGCCCGGCCACGTCGCCCACGGCCAGCAGCACCCCGCGCTCGACGGCGAAGGCCGCGTAGAAGTCCCCGCCGAGTTCCGAGCGGTCCATCGCCGGCACATAGCCGACGGCAAGGTCGATGCCCCCCAAGGAGGCCAGCTTCTGGGGCAGGGGCAGGAACGCGTGCTGCAGCTCGAAGGCGAACCGCCGTTCATCCCGCGCGACTTTCGCCTCGCGCGCCGCGAGCAGCACCATGGAGACGGTGGCCAGCAGCTCCTCCGGTGCGACCGGGGAAGCGAGATAGGCGCTGCCTCCCGCTTCAAGACCCTGGACGCGGTCACGTGTGTCGTTGGCTTCCGCCGAGACATGGACGACCGGGATGCGGGGCAGTTTGGGATCGGCGGCCATCTGCCGGGCCAGTTCGAAGCCGCTCACCTCGGGCAGCCGTACGTCGATGATCGCCATGTCCGGCACGGGATCGGAGCGGTGTAAGACCCTCAACGCCTCGGGGCCCGAAGCCGCCTCCACCACTGCATACCCGGCCCGGCGCAGCACGCTGCCGACGGCGAACCGATTGGGCTCATGGTCATCGACCACCAGGATCGTGGCCTGTGGGCCCGTACCGGGTTCCGTTTCTGTCACGCGCGGAAAATACGGTGCCACCGCGAGCGCACACAAGACCTTCACCACTCGTGTGGATGATCTCGCCGCTGCGGCGGGCCAGCGCAAGGGCTCCGAGGCTGGTCAGTCGCGCCGGAACGTGCGCTGCGAAGGCGAGCCCCTGATCGCGCCGGGACGGCGCGCAAGGGCCCGCTTCGGGTCGCTCTCAACTCCCGCCAAGGGGCGACCACTTCCAGCTCCACCGACTGAGCTGGCAGCCAGTCGTCTGCCACATGGCGCTTGCCGTGATGGGGAGTTGCGGCATGTACGCCTGCGGCGTGCGGCCGGCGTACATGGCCGGCCGCACGTCCATCCTGACACCGGTCGGCCACAATGTTCCCCTTCTCACCACAACTGGAGCAAATGACTCCGGGATCTGCCGGTTCGGCGCAGGCGATCACCTTGCGTAGTCAACTCCTGGCAGAGCTCAGCTCAACACATGCCCCGCCCACCAGCGAATATGCGGGAACCTCGCAGACGGGCGGCCAACAGATTGATTACGCAGAGCAATTGACGGTGCGGAGTTGTCGCACTCCGGCTCGATCAGGCGCACGCGCGCTCCATGCACGCGGCACCGTCGCCTGGCCGGACCCGTCGGCAGTCGACGGACGCCACTCAGTGGTAGTCGACCAACGCCATTCAGTGGAATGCGCCGGCATTTCAACCAGTTGGCGGCACTCCAGGCCTGCGACCAGGCCGGCTGCCCGAGTCGGGGAACGCCCGACCGCCGCGCCGAGCCGCCTCCTCCTTTGCCCCAACATGCAGCGAGCAGCCGGCGCGGGTCTGCTCGTGGCAACGGCAGCGGCTTTCGCTCGTTGCGGCACAACGGTGTCGCGGCCGCCACCGATGGAGGGACCTCCTTGATGCGTTCGCTGAAGATAGCCACCGGCACCGTCCTCGCCTCGACCGCCCTTCTGTTCGCCGCTCCGATGGCGTCCGCGTCCGACACCCAGTGCGACCCGGCCACCTCGGCCGCGATGCAGGCGGAGTCCGACTACAAGGCCGCCCTCGCCGACTATCAGAAGACCGTCGACAACGGCGGCCACCCCGGTCAGGCCGAGCGGGACAACGTCGACCAGCTCAAGCAGAAGGCCGACTCGGCAGCGTCCGAGGCGCAGCGGATCTGCGGTGACACGGCCATGAACCCGAGCGGCAAGAAGCCCAGCGGTGCCGTGCACACCGGCGTCGGCTCCACCAGTGGCGGCGGTGACACCGCCTCGTACGCCGTGCTGGGTGGTGCCGTGGCCGCGATCGGCGCCGGCGCGTTCCTCGGCCGCCGCCGTGCGGCACGCGGCGGGAACTGACCCTCTCCCCCGGCCGGTATGCGCATGCCCACACCGCGTGCGCATACCGGCCCTCGAGCGCACAGGGACGCCGTCATGCGCACCGTTCATCACCGCCGGGAGCCGCACACGGGTGGCCGCGTGGCGCGTAGTCTCTCCTCGCTCCTGCTGACCGGTGCGGCGCTCGTCCTGTTCTCCGTCGCCGTCACCGAGCAAGGCATCACCGGGCCACCGCCACAGCCCGGCCTGGGCCAGGCCTTCGAGGCCGGGACCGACCGGACGGCGAAGCCGCTCGCGGAACTGCCCTCCGCGGCCCCGACCCGCGTGCGGATCGGGGCCATCGGCGTGAACGCCCCGCTCATGGACCTGGACTTGGAGCCGGACGGGCGCCTGGCCTCCCCGCCGGAGAACGACAGCAACCTCGCCGGCTGGTACGGCGACGGCGTCGCCCCCGGCTCGAGGGGCACCGCGATCATCGCCGGACATGTCGACATCCCGACCGGGCCCGCCGTCTTCTACCACCTCGGTGCGCTCAAGAAGGGCATGCGGATCGACGTCTCCCGCTCCGATCGGCGCACGGCGCATTTCACGATCGATGCCATCGAGGTGTACGACGCCGAGGACTTCCCCGACGACAAGGTGTACGCCGACAGCGACCGCGCCGAACTCCGCGTGATCACCTGCGGCGGGGGCTACGACAAGCACCGCGGCCGATACCGCGGCAACGTCGTCGTCTACGCCCACCTCACCTCCTGACCGGAGGGCCTGCGCCGTACGACACGTCCGCCCCGAAACCCGTACAGGTCGATGTCGGTGGCGAGTTCTACGCTGGAAACATGCAGACGGACACGTCCCGCGACTCACACCGTCCGTACGTGGTGGCGCACACCGCCGTCTCCCTCGACGGTGCGACCACGGGCTTCACGCCTGATGTGGAGCGCTATTACGAACTGGCCGCCACCTGGCACGAGGACATCACGCTGGCCGGCGCCGACACGATCCTCGCCCAGGAACAGGCCCTCGCCACAGCGCCCCGCCCCGGGCCCGCCGCGCACGGGCCGCTACTCGCCGTCGTGGACGGCAAAGGCCGCATCCGCCAGTGGGAGGCCCTGCGCGACGTCGGGCACTGGTCGGACGTCATCGCCCTGTACGCAGAGTCCACCCCGCCACGCCCCGCCAACTCCACCGTGCCGGAACTGGTCACCGGGACCGAACGCGTCGATCTCGCGGAGGCGATCGGCGCACTGGGACGACGGCACGGAGCAGAGGTCGTACGCGTGGACAGCGGCGGCTCCCTCACCGGCGCCCTCTGGCAGGCCGGCCTCCTGGACGAGGTGAGCCTGCTCATCCATCCCTGCGTCAGTGGTGCGCCGACTCCCCATCTCTGGCACGGATCAGCTCTCACTTCAGCCCGACCGCTCGAACTCATCGAGAGCCGGACATTCGACGACGGCCTCGTCTGGCTCCGGTACCGGCCCGGGCCCGCGCCCGCTGCCTGACAGTGCCGACCGCCCGTCATCGCGGGACTGGTCGAGCCTGCAGCCATCCGCTTGCGGTTCAACGCATGCGCGCCGAACTGCACTTGCGTGCGATCCGACCGGCTGCCGACCCTTGACGACTCGGTGATTCCCTCCCTACGGTCGGTCCCCATACGGGAACGCTGTTCACATAGAGAGACGGCATGTCTTCGCAGAGCACCGACCACCACATGCCCGTCCGGCTCCGGCTCCTGCCCTCCCGTACGCATCGAAAGGCGACCGCATGACCGGGCACCGCACGTCCGCAGCCGAGATCGGGCACCGCACCTCCGCAGCCGATACGACGATCACCGACGTCCGCCTGACGCCGGTCCTGATCGCCGATCCTCCGCTGCTCAACGTGCAGGGCGTCCACCAGCCCTACGTTCCCCGCCTCATCGTCGAGGTGGAGACCGAGGGAGGGATCGTCGGCGTCGGCGAGACGCTGGGCGACACCACCTATCTGGAGATCGCCCGGCAGCTGGGCCCGGCCCTGGTGGGACGACGTACCACCGAGACCAATCGGCTGCCCGCGATGGCCTCCGGCGCCGCGGACGTCGACGCGGGCGCGCTCAGCTCCCCCACGGACGCGGCGGGATTCCGCGGCGCGCCGGACGCCGGCAAGCTGCGGCTCAGCGTGATCTCGGCCTTCGAGGTGGCCATGCTCGACGCCCTCGGCAAGGCGACGGGGCTGCCCGTCCATGCGCTGCTCGGCGGCAAGGTGCGCGACAGCGTGGAGTACAGCGGCTACCTCTTCTACCGCTGGGCCGAGCATCCGCAGGACGACGCCCCGCGTGACGACTGGGGCGCCGCACTCGACCCGGCGGGCATCGTCGAGCAGGCGCGACGCTTCCACCGCGAGCACGGGTTCACCTCGTTCAAGCTCAAGGGCGGCGTGTTCCCGCCAGACGAGGAGGCCGCCGCGATCCGCGCCCTGGCCGAGGCCTTCCCCGACAGTCCGCTGCGGCTCGACCCCAACGGCGGCTGGAGCGTCGACACCAGCCTGAAGGTCGCCGCCGAACTCACCGGCGTGCTGGAGTACTTGGAGGACCCCACCACCTCGACACCAGGCATGGCACAGGTCCATGAAGCAAGCGGTATGCCGCTCGCCACGAACATGTGCGTCACGCGGCTCGGCGAGATCCCGGAGGCCTTCACCAAGGACGCCGTGCAGGTCGTGCTCTCCGATCACCACTACTGGGGTGGCCTGCGCGCCACGAAGGAACTCGCCGCGATCTGCGGCGCGTTCGGCGTCGGCGTCTCCATGCACTCCAACACCCACCTGGGCGTCAGCCTCGCCGCCATGACCCAGGTCGCCGCAACCGTGCCCAACCTCGACTACGCCTGCGACACCCACCGCCCCTGGCAGACCGACGACGTCATCACCGAGCCGCACGTCTTCCGCGAGGGCCGTATCGAGGTCACCGACACCCCGGGCCTCGGCATCGAACTCGACCGAGACGCCCTCGCCGTACTGCATGAGCGCTGGCTGGCCAGGCCCAGCATGCGCGACCGCGACGACGAGGCCGGGATGCGCCTCGTCGATCCGCAGTGGACCCCGCACTCCTCGCCGCGCTGGTGACCCTTTTGAGCCCGGGGCGAGGGCCGGCCCGCGCGGTGGCACTCGCGCCGCCGCTCCCCCGGGGACCTCACATGCGCGCTCTCAGCACATCGACCTCGCAGCCCGGGGTGAACGGGTCGAAGCCGTGCTCGATCAGCCAGCGGATCGCCAGCAGGCTGCGCAAGGACCACCACGCGTGGATGACGTCGAGGTCGACGTCACGTCCGTAACCGTCGACGAGGTCGCCGAGGTGTTCCTTGTGTCCGAGCGCCAGGGTGGCGAGGTCGTACAGGGCATCACCCTGGCCGGCCTCGGACCAGTCGATGATGCCGGTGACCTCGTCGCCGTCGACGAACACATGGGCGACCTGCAGGTCTCCGTGGGTGAACGCCGGAGTCCATGGACGCAGTGCCGCCTCGGCGACCTGCAGGTTGCGGGTGACCAGGTCGGCGGGCAGGACGCCGTTGCTGACGAGCCATGCGGATTCTTCCGCCAGCGCCGCTCTCAACTCGTCGGCACCTCTGCCGGCCCGGCCGGGCCATGGGGGCAACGGCCCGTCGTGCAGGGCCCGGAGGGTCGCGCCCGCGGCGGCCCACGCCGCGGGCGACGATGTCGACGGCTCGCCGAGGTGGGCGAGCGCCGCTCCGGGGAGCGCCGCGATCGCGAGCACCGGCGGCTTGTGCCACAGGACCTCGGGGGTCGGTACCGGCGCAAGAGCCAGCGCCTCGACCTCGACGTCCCTACGCGCCTGATCGGCGTCCACCTTCAGGAACACGTCGCCGACCCGCAGGGTCGCACGCTCGGAGTGCGCGACGACGACCTTGACCTCGTCCATGGCGTTCAGCATTGCGGACGATGGTCCGCGCCGCCGGGATTATCGGCCCTGATCCCGGGCGGCCGTCCACCAGCGGCGGGATCCCGGGCGGCCGTCCATCGGCGGCGGGATCCCGGACGGCCGTCCACCGGCAGCGGGTTGACCGGCCCTGATCCCGGACAGCCGTCCGCGGCGTCGGGTTGACCGGCTCGATCAACGGGCCACCGGCCTCGTTGCCATCGTCATCCTCTGGGCGACGACGGCCGTGAACGCTCCGTCGGCCGGGACGCGTCGGCGTGCGGGACACCGGACGCCTTCCCGTGCAGGTCGACCTCGGTGACATTGCCGGGGTCACTGGCGCAGACGGCGTAGACGGTGTGGCCGCTGCCCGGGGTGATGACCGTGGTGCCGGTCAGAGTGTGGCTGCCCGGCTTCACGGGGGTGAGGTCCACGGGCTCGATGGGCGTGTGCGCGGTGGTGCCGTCACCGACGAGCTGTCCTTCCGCCCGACCGCCCATGGACGGATCGGCGCACCCGGTCAGGGTGATGGTCACCGTTTGCCCGGGGCGCGCGGTGGCCGGCGTCACGGTCAGGGCAGCAGAGGGGGTGGGGGTGCAGGCGACCGTGCCCGCGAGCGCGGCGGTCAGAACCAGGGGGATCAGCATGGCAGGCCTCCGTCAGGGGCAGGGGTCGACAGGGTGGCGGGGCGCTTTGAGGGCAGGGAGCGAGGCCGCCTGTTCGGGCACGAGCCCGATGGGTTTTCCGGTGACGCGTTCGGCGCCGCGGTGGGCGATCCTGCCGACGATGTTCGCGGCGGGTTGGATCTCCTCGCGCGGACTGATGTGCGTGGTCGCCGCCCCGTCCGTGAGGGCGGGCGCAGGCGTGGCGAACGCGGGGAGCGTGGGCAGGACGGTCGCGGCCAGGGCGCCGGCCACGATGATCAGGGCTCGGATGCGCACGCGGGCGGGCATGAGCGGACGGCCTTTCGGGCTGGTTCGCGGGCTGGTGAAGGACCCGCCGGTGCGTCCCCGGACCGGCGGGCCCTTCGCCACGGTGAAAGTCGACGTCTGGCGTAACGCGTCAGACGTCAGACGTCAGGCGTCAGGCCGCGGGGTTGAGCTGGACCTGGCCAGGGTCGGTCGTGGGCGCGACCGGAGCCGGGGCCGGCTTCTTGTCCGGCTTCGGCGCGGCGTCGGCGTCGGGCTGCGGCTTCGGCGCAGTGTCGGCGTCGGGCTGCGGCTTCGGCGCAGTGTCGGCGTCCGGCTGCGGCTGCTGGTCGTTGTCCGGGACCGGCTGCGGCTTCGGCTGCTGGTCACCGTCCGGAACCGGCTGCGGGTCGACCGGGTCCGGCTCGGGGGTGGGCTCCGGCTTCGGCTCGGGAGCCGGCTGCGGTGCACCGGCGTTGTCGAGCCAGGAGGTCAGCCGGCCGTCGGGGGACAGCACGACATGCAGACCGTTGTTCTCACCCGAAGCGGCGCGGCCGTTGGCGTCGAGGGTGCCGATGCTCGCCGCGCCGGGGCCGCTGGAGACGACGGCCTGCCAGTGGTTGGCCGACAGCTTGTAGACGCGGGCCATGGAGCCGTCGGCGAGCGTGTCATTGCGGACGTGCTCACGCTTTTCCGGGTTCGGCTTGGGCTTGGGCTTCGGGTTGGGCTTGGCACGGTCGACCCAGGAGCTGATCTGTCCGGTCTTGGTGAGCTTGACGTGCAGGCCGTTCAGGTTGGCGTCGGCGGTCTTGCCGAAGGCGTTGACCGTGGCGATCTTCTTGCCGTTGAACAGGATGTCGGCCTGGAAGCAGTTCCTGCCGAGCTTGTACACCTTGGCGGTGTGGCCCTTGGAGGCGAGCTTGACCGTCTTGGTGAAGACACGCTTGCCGTGGGCGGCGGCCTCGACGCCGGCCGTGGCCTCGGCGTCGGAGGGGGCGGCGGTGAAGACCTGCGTATCGTCCGTCTCGGTGATGACGGTGCCGGCCGCGGTGGCGGTGTCGGCCTGGTCGGCCATGGCGCCGGTGGCCGTGTACGCGCCGAATCCGATGGCCGTCGCGGCAGTGGCGGCGATGATGCTGGTACGCAGGGTGCGGGAGGTCATACGCATGGTGAAAAGGGGCCCTTTCGGGTCGCGGTTTCAGGATGTGATGGCCGCCCGGTTCCGGTTCCCCTCCGGCGACATCTACGAAGCTACGCACCTCACGTCAAAGCCATCCATACGGGATGTAACAGGTGAAACGCACCTGTATCTCAGTCTCCTTACATGATCCCTACTCACGCGTAGCAAAGCGCCCTGCCCGGCGGTTTCCGCAGGACAGGGCGCTGGTCACAGGCCTCGGGGTGGCGCCGGAAGACGGTCTCCGGCCCGTGGAAGGCTCAGCCTTCGGCCGCCCGGCGGCGGATCACCCAGTACGTGGCGCCGAGCGAACCCGCGACCAGGAGCCCGCCCGTGATCATCGCGGTGCCCGATTCGCCGAAGCTGCCGCCGAGGCCGCCGTGGACACCGTGGGGGGTGGCGTTGCGCGACACGGTGAAGGACGCCGACCACTGACCGCCGCCGGGGCAGTTCCCGTCGACGCCCCACTGCGACGTGGCACCGACTCCGTTGGGACCGGAGCCGGTGAAGTTGGTGGCGGGGGCGATACGGGCGGTGCCTTGATACTGACCACCCGAACCGGGCATGCCGCCAGAACCGACGAGATGCAGTGTGGCCGTGCCCGAGGCGAACGCCTGGCTGTTGGCGGTGATCGTGGACGGCGACTGACTGGTCTGCGTGAACGCGCACTCGACGTTGACGGTGACCGTGCCGCCGGGCGAGACGGTGCGGGGCGTGACGTCCGCGGACTCGGCCCAGGCGGCGGGGGCCGCCGCGAGCACGGCCGCGGCGGTGAGGACGGATACGGCGAGGGCGCGGGAGGTGCGCATGACGGGACTCCTCGGATACCGGGGCGAGGCGCTTCGTTGCGCCGATGCCTTCATGCAAGTCGGCAGCCAGGGAGCTCGCCTTCGGCAGGGCCCCATTCGCAGTACGTGTGCCGCCGCACGGGTGAGGAGTCTCGTGCGACAGCTACCGCGTGGCCTCCGTGCCCTGCCAAGTGGCCTCCGTGCCCTGCCAAGCCGACGGGTCCGACAGGAGCCCGCCGAACGCCAGCTCCGCTGCTCCGGCAAGCGCTGCGTGAGGTCTCCGACCGAGGCGGTACCGGGTTCCGCGCACGCGGCCGACCACCGAGTCCCGGAGCGCGGCGTCGATCTTCTGCGGGACGGCGGCAGCCAGCAGCCCGAGCAGCCCGGTGAAGACCACCGCGTCGGGACCCACCGTGTTCACCACGCTGGTCACGGCGCGGGCGAGATGGGCGCCGAGGTCCTGCACGGCAGCCGCCTTCGCAGGGTCGGCAAGTGCGGCGCGGACGGTTTCCTCGACCTGGTCGTCACTGCCGTCGGGCTGCAGGGCGACGCCGAGCGCGGCGCACAGTGCGGGTCCGCCGATGTACAGCTCCAAACAGCCCCGAGCCCCGCACGCACATACGGGCCCCCGCGGATCGGCGCACACGTGGCCGATCTCCAACGTCCGCGCCCGGTCCGTACCGCCCACAAGTGCCGAGC
This sequence comes from Streptomyces mesophilus, assembly GCF_040300965.1. GTDB lineage: Bacteria > Actinomycetota > Actinomycetes > Streptomycetales > Streptomycetaceae > Streptomyces > Streptomyces mesophilus_A. The sequence goes on from NZ_JBEPEW010000104.1 coordinate 13,577, forward strand.
CCATGCCATGCCGCTCACCGGCGACCACCAACAGCGCGCCGGACTCCTCAAACCCGTACTCGCCGATACCGACGGCGGTGCAGTCCCTGACCAGGGCCACCGGCAACACCCCTGCGAGGACGCCGGGCCGAGGCAGCAGCGCACGCAGGCATGAGACCAGCGGCACCGGTTCGGCGCCCCTCGGAGCGGGTACGGCTCGCGCGCCAGGCGTACGAAGGAAGGCAACCCATGACCTCGACCCTCACGGTCCACGCCGACACCGTCCTGAACGACATCGACCACCTCCCGCGGTGCGGCACCGCGGAGCGTGCGGCGCTCGCCACGCTCCTGATCGGTCGCATGTGGGGCGCTCTCACCGAGCGGGAGCGCGGATTCGCCGACGCGGACGCCCGCTGCGCGCAAGCCGGGCTGCCCGCGCCCGCTCTCGTGCTGACCGGAGTCACCGAGCCCGGCTCCTACGCGGCAGCCGCCGACATGCTCGGCGCCGAGGCCGGCGCATGCGCGGTGTTCACCCCGAGGCCGGCGGCCGCCGACGCCGCCCTCGCGGCCGGAATGATCTGCCTCGCCCTGGACTCCGGCGACCACGCACCGACGCGGCCCGGTGGCGTGATCCCCCTCGGCTCGCTGGCCGACCTGGTCCCGAACCCCGCGTCCCCCTGGGCCTCGGCGTTCGCAGCCTGACGCACTGCCCTGACCGCTCAGCGCGACCTGAGCGTCACCGGCACGTTGGGGCAGCCCTGTGCCACCTCGGTGAGCTTCACCGCCTCCAGGAAGTCAACCGTCAAGCCCCAGCGCAGCTTTGTGAGCACCCAGTCCGTGATGTACGCACAGCGGGAGGCCTCATAAGGCGGCAGCCAGCCTGCCGGGTCCCGGCCCGCCTTCTCGCTGTGCGTCTCCGCCGAGACGGCGGTCAGGGTCGTCTGTGCGGCGAGATCGTTCGCGTACGCCTCACGCTCGGCCGCGTCCCATGCGTACGCACCCGACGCCCAGGCCTCCTCGAGCGGCACGACGTGCTCGACGACGAGCTGTCGGGCCGGATCGCCCGTCACCGGCCGGTCGTCGTACCACGAGTACCACTGCCCGGATGCGATCACGCATCCCTCATCGACCTGCACGGGGCCGACCGCCTCCGCCCGAAGGACCTCGGCACGGGTGTCGCAGCCGTCGAAATCGGCGTCCGTCCAGCGCCCGAACGCGCCCCGCTCGAAGCCGGTCCCATGTGCGGACATCACCCCCAGCAGCTGCACCGCCTTGCGGAGTTGTACGCGCGGCACGGGATCCGCCGATACCTCCGCCGCCGGACCCGCGCTCGCGGGCGACCACGCTCCCGCCAGAGCCAGCAGCGCGAGAGCCGCACACCACAACCGGAAAGTTCTGATCATCCGCCCCGTCTATCCGACCGGACCGCTCCGGCACCACGGACGACACGGCCGCGTACGCCATATCGACGCGCCATGCGCCCACCCGGACGACAGAACCCACGGGCCTCTCGCGGACTGTCCGCCTCATCGCGGCCGGCATCGGCGCATATCGTCGGCGTATCGAAATCCGCATACCCTCCGGCAACATCACGCTGCTTTGACTGGGGGCATGTCGTACAGCGAACCAGCACGCACCGCGCCCCGGACTCCGTCGAACGCCCCCACGGAACACGCCGATGCGAAGGTGAGGGGCCTGTGAGCCGGACTGCTCATCAGCGGGAGGCCGGGGGTGCGGGGCTGAGCGTATGGGCGATCACGGCCGCCGAGTACGCGGCGTTCGTGCGCGCGCAGCCGTCGGCCAGTTTTCTGCAGACGCCGGCATGGGGCCGGGTCAAGACCGAGTGGCGCAGCGAGTATCTCGGATGGTTCGACGGCGGGCAGTTGGTCGGTGCCGGGCTCGTGCTGCACCGACCGGTGCCGCGGCTTGACCGCTACACGCTGGCGTATCTGCCACAGGGACCGGTCATCGACTGGAACGGCGAGATCGAGGCGTGGCTCGACCCGCTGGCGGTCCATCTGAAGGCACACGGCGCGTTCGCGATACGTCTCGGACCGCCGGTGCGTACCGCGGTGTGGAGCGCCGCCCAGGTCAAGGAGGGCATCGCCGACCCTCGCTTCACACGGCTCACGGACATGGCGAGCCTGACGGACGATCCGGTCGGGACTCACCTGACCGCTCGGCTGCGGGATGCGGGCTGGCTGCCGCAGAGCCCGGAGGACGGGTTCGGGGCCGGGCAGCCGCAGTTCACGTATGAGATGCCGCTGGCCGGCCGGTCCGAGGACGACGTGCTGCGCGGTATGAACCAGCAGTGGCGCCGCAATATCAAGAAGGCCGCCAAGGAAGGGGTCGAGGTCACGGTCGGCGGCAGCACCGTCGGCGAGGACCTCAAGGCCTTTCACGACCTCTACATGCACACGGCCGAACGCGACCGGTTCACGCCCCGGCCGCTGCACTACTTCGCCACCATGTTCGCCGAGCTGAGCGCGGAGGCGCCCGAGCGGATCAAGCTCTATCAGGCCCGGCACCAGGGCGATCTGGTGGCGGCCACGATCCTGGTACGCGTCGGCGGTCACGCCTGGTACCTGTACGGCGCTTCCTCGACCGCGAAGCGCGAAGTGCGGGGCTCGAACGCCTGTCAGTGGGCGATGATCCGTGACGCCCTGGCGGCGGGCTGCGAGGTCTACGATCTGCGCGGCATCACGCCCACCCTCGATGCCGACGATCCGCATGTCGGGCTGATCCAGTTCAAGGTCGGGACAGGTGGTCAGGCAGTGCGGTACGCCGGGGAGTGGGATCTGCCGTTGCGACCGATGGTGTACCGCGCCTTCGATCTCTATATGAGGCGACGCGGGCGCTGAGCCCCGATCACCGCCCCGCGAACGAGTCTCGCCGACGAAGTCGCCGCCGCCCTGCCGGACTACTCGAGGGCGGCGGCGACTTCGTCGAGGCGCGCTCCGCGGGAAGCCTTGACCAGGACCACGTCCTTGGCCGCGAGCCTGCCGCGCAGCCAGTCGACGGCGGCGTCGTTGTCGGCCAACACCACGGCCCGCTCCCCCGCTCCGTCGGCAATCGGCCGGGCTCTCTCGCCGATGACGGCCACCACGTCGGCGCGGGAGGCGGCGTACTCCCCGATGGCCCGGTGCTCCGAGGCGCCGGCGGCGCCGAGTTCGAGCATCTCGCCGAGTACGGCGATGCGGCGCCCGCCCTCGATGGCGGCCAGGGCGTCCAAGGCGGCGCGGGTGGAGTCGGGGTTGGCGTTGTAGGAGTCGTTGAGAAGGGTCGCTCCGCAGGTGAGTTGGCGCGGCTCCATGCGCCAACTCGAGAGCGAGGCGGTCGCAAGGGCCGTGGCGGCCGCGGCGAGCGGGATGCCTGCTGCCAGACCCACCGCGGCGGCGGCCGAGGCGTTCAGCGTCTGGTGGGCTCCGACGAGCGGCAGGGTCAACGGAGTCGAGGCGTGGGCGGTCCGCAGGGTGCACGACGGTCTGCCCGACCCGTCGAGAACGGGATCGAGGATGCGTACGTCGGCATGCTCCGCCCGGCCGAAGGTCAGCACCGGGCATTCGGTGAGCGCACGCATCGCGACCACCCGGGGATCGTCGGCATTGAGGACAGCGGTGCCGCCGGGTGCGAGCCCCCGCACCATCTCGCCCTTGGCGCGGGCGATGGCGGCGCGGGACCCGAACTCGCCCAAGTGGGCCTGCCCGACGTTCAGTACGACGCCGATGTCGGGCGCGACCAGGTCGGTGAGGTGGGCGATGTCACCGACGTGGCGGGCTCCCATCTCCAGGACGAGACAGCGGGTGTCCGCGTCCGCGCGCAGCATGGTGAGCGGTACGCCGAGCTCGTTGTTGAGCGAGCCGATGGTGGCGACGGTCGGCGCGGCGCTCGAAAGCACCGCTGCGATCAGGTCCTTGGTACTCGTCTTGCCCTGCGAACCGGTCACGCCCACCACTGTCAGGCACGGGCGCAATCGGGCCACGACATGGGCGGCGAGTCGCTGGAGTGCGGCCTGGACATCCTGGACGACGACCGTGGGCAGGGGCGTGGCCCGCGACCCGAGCACGGCCACCGCGCCGGCGCGGCCCGCCGAAGCGGCATAGTCGTGACCGTCTGCGTTCTCGCCGCTGAAGGCGACGAACAGCCCGCCGGGGTCGGCCTGCCGGCTGTCGAGCGTGGCCGGCGCGGTCACCCGCACCGTGTCGTCTCCCTCCACGGTCCCGCCGACGACCTCGGCGATCTCGCGCAGGCCGAGCGGGATCATGCCGGCGTCCCGGCGGTACGCGGGAGGACGCACCGGAGCGGCTCGGCCAAGGGCGCGGGGGCGGCGGCTCGTTCGCTGGAAGTCATGCCTTCAGGCAAAGGGGCGGAGTGTTGTCCGCGCGTATGTGTTTTTCGATACGCCGACGATATGTGGGCGCACACCTTGGGAAAGTTCGACGCGGTGCGGCTCAAGTCTTCGGCAGGGCAGGGGTCCTGACGTAGCCTCACAAGCCGCCCGCATATCGTCCTCGTATCAAAAAGCGCATACGTTGCGGCAACACCGCCTCTCGTTGACTGTGGGCATGACCTACACCGAACCAGTCCGCGCAGCGGTCCGCCGCACGCGAGCTCCGGCTTCGTCGTCCTCCCGCCCGCTGTCGACCACGGGAATCACCGTTTATGGATGCGGGCGGGACGAAGCCGTTCTGTTCCGGGAGTTGGCGCCTGGATTCGGCATCGTTCCCACCCTCACCGAGGCGGCCGTGTCGGAGTCCAATGCTGAACTGGCCCGCGGAAACCGGTCCATCAGCGTCGGCCACAAGACTCCTCTCACCCGTGCGACGCTCGTTGCACTCCACCGCGTCGGCGTGCGCTACATCTCCACGCGCAGCGTCGGTTACAACCACATCGACCTCGAATCCGCGGACGGTCTCGGCATTTCCGTCGGGAACGTCTACTACTCCCCCGACAGCGTGGCCGACTACACGCTGATGCTGATGCTGATGGCAATACGTGACGCGAAGTCCACTGTCCGCCGTGGCGCCGTTCACGACTACCGGTTGAACGAGGTACGCGGGAAGGAACTGCGCGATCTGACCGTCGGAGTGATCGGAACGGGGCGTATCGGGTCGGCGGTCATGGACCGGCTACGGGGTTTCGGCTGCCGCATACTCGCCAACTCCCATGCCCCGCACACCTCGGCCGCGTATGTGCCGCTCGATGAACTGCTCCGGCAGAGCGACATCGTGACGCTCCACACTCCGCTGACCGCACAGACCCACCATCTGCTCGACCGCCGGCGCATCGAGCGGATGAAGCGCGGAGCGTTCGTCATCAACACCGGGCGCGGGCCGCTGCTCGACACCGAGGCCTTGCTCTCAGGGCTGGAAAGCGGCCGCCTTTCCGGTGCCGCCCTTGATGTCCTCGAAGGCGAGGAAGGGATCTTCTACGCCGACTGCAGGAACAGGGACATCGAGAGCAAAACACTTCTGCGGCTTCAGGAAATGCCGAACGTTCTCATCACCCCGCACACCGCGTACTACACGGACCACGCACTCAGCGACACGGTCACCAACTCGATCGCCAACTGCCTTGAATTCGAAAGCAGGAATCACCATGGATAAGCTCAGGGTCGGCATCATCTTCGGCGGCTCATCCGAAGAGCACCCGATCTCGGTCAAGTCGGCTCAGGAAATCGCGAAGAACCTCGATCTCGCGAAGTACGAGCCGTTCTACATCGGGATCACGAAGAGCGGCGCCTGGCTGCTGTGCGAGGGGCCCGACACGCAGTGGGAGACCGGGGACTGCCGTCCTGCCGCGCTGTCGCCGGACCGGACGGTGGGTGGGCTGCTCGTCCTCGACCAGGGAAAATACGACACGATCAGGTTGGACGTCGTCCTGCCGGTGCTGCACGGCACGCTCGGCGAGGACGGCGCGATGCAGGGCCTGCTCGAGCTCTCCGGCATTCCGTACGCGGGCTGCGATGTGCAGAGTTCCGCCCTGTGCATGGACAAGTCCCTCGCGTACACCGTGGCCCGCAGCGCGGGGATAGCCGTGCCGAACTTCTGGACTGTCACGGAACTCGGAGACATCGATGCGGACAGCCTCACCTATCCGGTGTTCGTGAAGCCGGCGCGTTCAGGCTCCTCGTTCGGGGTCAGCAAGGTGTCCGCGAAGGATGAACTGGCCGGTGCCATCGAGTCCGCGCGGCAGTACGACGCGAAGGTGCTGATCGAAGAGGCTGTGATCGGCAGCGAAATCGGTTGTGCCATCTTGGGCGACGGCCCGGATCTGACTGCGGGCGAAGTGGACCGGATCGCCCTGTCCCACGGCTTCTTCCGGATCCATCAGGAATCGGCACCTGAGCAGGGTTCCGACAACTCGACGGCGATCGTCCCCGCCGATATTCCCGCCGCATCCCGCGCGCTCGTCCAGGAGACGGCGAAGTCCGTCTACCGCGCCCTGGGCTGCGGGGGGCTGGCTCGCGTGGACCTGTTCCTCAAGGAGGACGGAACCGTCGTCCTGAACGAGGTGAACACCTTTCCCGGGATGACCTCGTACAGCCGCTACCCGCGCATGATGGCCGCCGCGGGCGTGCCGCTGTCCGAAGTGATCGACAGGATGGTGGCTTTGGCGATCGCAGGAGGCAGCCGGTGAACGACGATTTCGTGTTCGTCGACGAGCACGTCCCCGGCATACGCTGGGATGCCAAGTACGCCACCTGGGACAATTTCACCGGGAAACCGGTGGACGGATACCGGGCGAATCGGATCGTCGGCACCCGGGCACTGTGCAGCGCTCTGAAAGAAGCCCAGGCGAGGGCCGAATACCTCGGCTTCGGCCTTGTGCTGTGGGACGGGTATCGGCCCCAGCGCGCCGTCGACTGCTTCCTGCGCTGGTCGGAACTGCCGGAGGACGGCCGTACGAAGCCGCGGCACTATCCGAATATCGAGCGGGCCGAGATGTTCGAGAAGGGGTACGTGGCCACCAAGTCCGGGCACAGCCGCGGGAGCACGGTCGATGTGACGCTGTACCACTTGGACACCGGTGACCTCGCGGCCATGGGCGGCGGCCATGACCTGATGGATTCCATCTCGCACCACGGCGCCGAGGGAGTCAAGCAGTTCGAAGCGCGGAACCGTCACCTCCTCCACTCCGTCATGGAGGGGTCGGGATTCAGTGCGTACGACTGCGAATGGTGGCACTACACCCTCAAGGACGAGCCCTACCCCGACACGTATTTCGATTTCCCCATCGCCTGAGGGACGCCCCTCGGACCGTTTCCCCGGAGGTCACGCGCCACCGGGCACGGACCCTCGTCAGGAACTCGTTTGCGGACCCTTCGCCGGCGCTGCTAGGTTCCTGGAGGCCGTGCGAGAGAAATACAGGAGGTGGTACCCGTGAACGCAGTGACGACATGGGTGCTCCCCTCCGGGGTCACGGTCGGGCGATAGGTCGTCCGGGAGCGCCGCTCTGAGCCCTCCCGAAAGGCACGACCGTGCACTTCACCTCTGAACAACGCCTCGACGACGGTGTCCTCGAGCGCGCCTTCACCCTCGGCGAGATCCCCGGCATCCTGTGGACACCCGTGTCCTCGTCCGCATCCGCACCGGCGCCGCTGATCCTTCTCGGCCACCCTCCGCTCGGACTGCCCAGGATGTACCCGCGCCTGGCGGCGCGGGCCCGCGGTGCCGCGGCCGAGGGCTTCGCCTCGGCCACCATCGAGCTTCCCGGGAGCGGTGACCGGCCCCGTTGGGCCGAAGCCGATCAGGCCCGGGCCGACCTGCGCCGGGCGATGGAGGCCGGCGAACCCATCGGCGACGAGATCATCGACGCCCTCATCCTGCCGCTCGTCGAGAAGTCGGTCCCGGAATGGCAGGCCGCCCTCGACGCCCTGCTCGCGCTGCCCGAGATCGGCGGCCCGGTCGCGTACTCGGGGGGAGTGATCTCCATCGGGGTGCGGCTCGCGGTGGTCGAGCCGCGCATCGTGGCCGCCGGCCTGTTCGCCGGGAGTTTCATCCCTCGCGCCATCCTCGAGGAGGCCCGCCAGGTGACCATTCCGCTGCACGTCCTGCTGCAGTGGGACGACGAAGGAAATGACCGGCAGGCGGCGCTGGACCTGTTCGACGCCTTCGGCTCCAAGGAGAAGACGCTGCAGGCCAACATGGGCGGGCACACGGGCGTCCCCCAGTTCGCGGGAGAGGACGGGGGCAGGTTCTTCGTCCGGCACCTGAAGTAGGGCCAAGCCGCCAGGCGGGCCACACCAGGGCATCGTCGGTCGGAGCGTCCGGCGCCGTACGCGGCGCCGGACGCAGGAGACCGGTCAGGCCTCGGGGTTCAGGATTACCGTCAGGCCTCGGGGTTCAGGATTCCCGTAGGGCCCCGGAATTCAAGGCCCCTGTCACGCCCCGGAGTTGAGCCGGAACGTGCTCAGCACCGCCTTGTGGTCGCTCGGCCAGGTCCAGGTCGGCTCCCAGAAGGGGTCACGGCCGGTCTCCTCGACGCGCTCGTTGCGCACGATCGTCGTCGAGGGGCCGACGATGACGCTGTCGAGGAGGCGGATGCGGCGGTCCGGGTGGTAGTAGACGAAGTCGATACGGTCGCGTTCGTCGGCCTTCGGGGCCCAGGTCAACTCGCCCGTCTCGGCGCCCGGGTTGTCGCTCGGCCAGGTGAAGCCCGGGGTGCGTACGGGGTCGGGGTGGATCTCGCGGTAGGTGTCGCGGAAGCCGGCGTCCTCGATGGCCCTCGTCGTCGACCAGTCGACAACGGTGCCGTTGTGGTCGAAGAGGTTGCGGGTGCGCCTCGTCCAGTCGCGGAACGACGGCTCGTTGAAGTCACCGCCCAGGATGGCGAGCCGGCCTCGACGGCGTTCGGCCGCCGCGTCGGCGAGCATCGTCTTCGTCACCGCCGTACGGCCGGAGGCCTCGTTGAGGCGCGTGATCAGGTCGACGTCGGTGATCGGTCCGGTGGGGATCTCGTCCCAGCCGTATTCGGAGGTCTCCAGGGGCGCGGGGGTGCCGCCTCCGTATCCGCGCGGCAGGTAGTTGACGTAGTAGCGGTATTCGAGGTGGCCCGAGTAGACGGCGATCTCGGTGCCTTCGACGGATATCACGGCCTTCGACCAGGAGGGGAAGGAGGCGCGGTCGACGATCGGGAAGCGGGAGATCACCGCCGGATCGGTCGGGTTGGCGTTGTCGTGGAAGGTCAGCCCGCGCTCGGTGAGGTCGGCGAGCAGGTCGGCAACCCGCTGCGGGTTGGACTCGCTGAGCAGGACCACGTCCGGGCGGACCGCCGCGATGGTGTCCGCGATTCCGGCACGGCCGCCGTCCACTCTGCTGCCACCGAGCCAGATGTTGAACTGAAGCACCTTCAGGGTGCGGCGCGCGGACTGGTGAGCACCTTCGGCTGCCTCGGCCGCACCGGCGCCGATGAGTCCCGCGCCGACCGTGGCACCTGCCATTCCCAGTAGTTGACGACGTCCGACCATGCCCATGCGACCTCCATCGATTGCATACGTACGCACGGCCCGCGCAGTGAAGTCGCAGGCCGCACGCAGTGTCGAGGGCCATTCAAGACGGAAGGTGAACGCCGGGAGAAGATCCAGGAGCATGCGGACTGCGGTTGGGCCGCCGACCGAGCCGCGGGACGAGTCGCTGGGTCCGGTGAGATCTCAAAACCCCGGGGTGGGAAGGAAGTTGGGCCACCACGTGGGTACGCCGGCGGGGCACGCCGGGGTGGCACTTTCCCAGAAGATCGAGATGGCGCACCAGACAAGACCGAGGAGCGTCACCGCGAGCGCGATGGCGTGGAGGCGGGGACGGTTCCCGAGCAGGGCGCCCACCGCGAGCCAGGCCGGCAGCAAAACCGACCACAGTCCCGGGATGAAGATCCACAGCAGGAAGCCGCTGTTGGCCGCGTTGTTCACCCCCACGCCACAGGCGCTCCACGCCCTGCCCAGGAGCATCGCGGTGGCCACCGCGAGAATCAGCCCCACCGCCATCCCGAGAAATCCGTGCAGCTGTCGACCCGCCACAGCCCCTCCCCCGTTCGTCCGGCCGTACGTCGGCCACGAGGTGATCGGGCTCACGTTCCCGGCTACGTATCGGATACGAAGGTTGTCACGTCGTACCGAGATGTAAAGCCGCCCACCATGCAAGGAGCCGTGCCGTGACGTCTCGATCCGCTTCCTGTCCCTCTTCCGCACCCGGAGCACTGCCGCATTCCGTGCTTGCGGCGGCGCAGGCCGCGCGGCGTGAGTTCCTGACGGCACTGGAGCCGCTGCGGGGCGAGTTGTTCCGGTACTGCCGCCGTCTGACGGGCAGCGTGTGGGACGCGGAGGATCTGGTCCAGGAGACGCTTGCGCGAGCGCTCGCCAGGGCCGCGCAGTCGCACCAGCCGATCGAGCGGCCGGTGGCGTGGCTGGTGCGGATCGCGACGAACGTCTACCTCGACCAGGTGCGCCGCCCGGCTCCGCTGCTCGTCGAGCCGTCGGATCCCGCGACCCCGCCCTTCGTGGATCCGCTCGAAGTACGCGACGCGCTCGCGGAGATGACCACGCTCCTGGCGCCCCAGGAACGCGCCGCCGTCGTCCTCAAGGACGTGTTCGACCTGCCGCTGAAGGAGATCGCCGCGATGCTGGACACCAGCGAAGGGGCGGTCAAAGCCGCACTGCACCGCGCGCGCGGACGGCTGGCCGGTCCCGGGCGGGCGGCCGCGCTCGCTCGGCGTACCGCTCCCGACCACCGCACCCTCGACGCACTCGCGAGGGCGTTCACTGCCTATGACCTGGACGGACTGACCAAACTGTTCGTCGAGGACGCGGTGAGCGACGTCATCGGGATGGCGCATGAAGTGGGCCGGGACCGGATCGCCTCGGGCTCGCTGCACCACACGCTCTTCCTGGAGACAACCGTCGGATGGCGTGCCGAAGTCCGTGCACTCGACGGTGACTTGCTGGTTCTGATGTGGGCCACGCCGAGCGACGGGAGCGGCCCCGAGGCCCTGGAGGACGTGCTCCGGGCGGACACGGCCGACGGCGGGATCACGTGCCTGCGCTGGTACTACTTCTGCCCGGACGTCCTGACCGAGGTCGGCGAACGGCTCGAGGTCCCTTACCGAATCCATGGATACGGTCACGCGGAACCCATGGATCACGCGGGCCCCATGGATACGGAGACACGGACTGGCTGAGCCGCCGGTTCCCCCGAGGGCCGCGCCCGAGCGCGCCGGCGATCAGCCCTTGTCCGTACGGAAGTAGTGCCCCTTGTCCAGGTCTGCGATGAGGCCCGGCCGGGAGGGGGACCAGTGGAGCAGATCGCGGCTGAGGGTGCTGGAGGCGGGCTGGTCCGTGGTGAGGACCATGGCCAGCCAGCCGAAGTGGTCGGCGGCGTCCTCGGGTGCGACGGAGGCCGTCGGCAGGCCGAGGTGGCGGCCGATGACCTCGGCGATCTCGCGCAGGGTGACACCTTCGTCGGCGACGGCGTGCAACGTCGCGCCGGCCGGGGCCTGTTCGAGCGCGAGGCGGAACATATGGGCCGAGTCCAGACGGTGGACGGCGGGCCAGCGGTTGGTGCCGTCTGCGTAGTAGCCGGAAACACCCTTGGCACGGGCGATCTGGACCAGGACCGCGATGAAGCCCTTGTCGCCTTCGCCGTGGTTGGTGCGCGGCAGGCGTACGACCGAGGAGCGCACGTCACGCCCGGCGAGGGCGAGAACGTACTCGGCGGTGGCCATCCGGGTCACCATTCCGGCCGCCTCGGGCGGTACGGCGTCGACGGGCGGCAGGTCGTGGCCGTCGCGTTCGCCGGCCACGAGGCCGGACAGGGCCGGCGTGCCGGATGCCAGGACGAAGGGTTTGCCGGTGCCGGCGAGCGCCTCCCCCATGGCCTCGACGGCACGACGGTCCGTATCGGCCGCGGCCTTGAAGTCGCCCTGCTCGAAGGCGACTTCGTGGTGGAAGGCCAGGTGGATGACGCCGTCCGCCGCGGTGGCGGCAGCGCGGAGAGTGCCGAGGTCCTCGAGTGAGCCGCGGACCACCTCGGCGCCTGCCTCGGCAAGGGCGTTCGCCGAGGACTCGGACCGGGCGAGGCCGACCACCTGATGGCCGCCGGCGAGCAGGTCGGGGACGAGGGCGGAACCGATCCAGCCGGAAGCGCCGGTGACGAAGACACGCATGGGATTTGACCTCCTGCCAGGCCACTGTCCGTACGGTGCGACATGGATGTCGATGACAGTGACTGACATCAGATTACACGCGATGTCAGTCACTGTCATCGCGTACGATGCGGGCATGGCCCGATGGGAACCGAACGCACGCGGACGCCTGGAGCAGGCGGCCCTCGAGCTCTACCGCGAGCGCGGCTTCGAGCAGACGACCGTGAAGGAGATCGCCCAGCGGGCGGGACTGACGGAACGGACGTTCTTCCGGCATTTCGCGGACAAGCGCGAGGTGCTGTTCCCGCACACGAACCCGCTGAACGAGGCGCTGGCCACGGCGGTCGCGCAGGCCCCGCAGACGGCCTCGCCGATCGATGCGGTGGCGCACGCACTCGGCGCGGCCGCGGCGCTCCTCGAGGAACGCCGAGAGCTCGCCCGGCAGCGCCAGACGGTCATCGACGCACGGCCCGAGCTGCGGGAACGCGAGCTGATCAAGCTCGCGTCGCTGGTGGAGTCCATCGCCGAGGCGCTGCGCGGCCGGGGCGTCGCGGAGCCTGCCGCGACCTTGGCCGCCGAGGCCGGTGTGGCCGCGTTCAAGCACGCCTTCGTCCGGTGGATCGCCGAGGACGGGACGGCGGACCTCGCGCACCTGGTGCGCGAGACGCTGGATGAGCTGAGGGCGGTGACGGCCGGGGGTCAGGTGGGAGCCTGAGCCGTGGCGGCTGGACGCACGGCGGGAGCGTGAGCCTTGCCGCGCCGGCTCAGTCCCCCTCGTACAACGGCAGCAGCACCCTGAACGTCGCCCCCCGTCCCGGCGCCGTACAGACCTCGACCCGGCCGCCGTGGCCGCGTACGAGGGAGTCGACGATGGCCAGGCCCAGGCCCGCTCCCCCGCCGGTGGCGCGGGCGCGGGAGGTGTCGCCGCGGTAGAAGCGGTCGAAGACTCGCTCGGCCTGTGCGGCGGTCATGCCCGGGCCCTCGTCCTCGAACTCCAGGACCGCGAAGGCGCCTTGGGCGCCGACGCCGATCCGCACCGCAGTACCGGGGGGCGCGTGGGCGACGGCGTTGCCGACGAGGTTGGAGGTGACCTGGCGCAGCCGCGCCTCGTCGCCGAGGACCGGTGCGCCGCCGGGCGGGCCGCCGCCGGGACCGGTGAGGGTGACCGTGCGCCCGGGGTCGAGGGCGCGCAGATCGTGCAGCGCGTCGGCTGCCAGCGTGCGCAGATCCATCGGGGTGAGCTGGAGGGGCAGTGCGGTGTCGGCGGACCGGTCGTCCAGGCGGGCCAGCAGGAGGAGTTCCTCGACGAGTCGGATGAGGCGGCCCGCTTCGCCTTCGATCCGGCTCATCGACGCGTCGACATCGGAGCGTTCGGGCATGCCGCCCATCCGGTACAGCTCGGTGAAACCCTTGATGCCGGAGAGGGGTGTGCGCAGTTCGTGGCTGATGTCGGCGATGAAGCGGCGCATACGCTTTTCGGCGTCGGCACGTGCGGCATCGCCCGCTTCGATGCGGTCGAGCATCCCGTTGAGCACCGAGGACAGGCGCCCCAATTCGGTGCGTGGGCCCGCGAGTTCGGGGACACGGTGCGTCAGGTCGCCGGAGGCGATGGCGGCCGCGGTCGTCTCGATCCGGCGCAGCGGGCGCAGCCCTGCGCGTACGGCGAACCAGCCGGCGAGGCCGAGGGCGGCCAGCACGATGCCGTCGATCAGCAGGACGCGTCGGGTGAGGCCTTGCATGGCGGCGTCGACATCGGCGCGCGAACCTGCCGCGACCACGCTGCCGGAGCCCTCACCGGCCGAGCGTGGGAGTGCCACGACGCGCCATTCGCGTCCGTCGTCGGAGCGGGCGTCGAACGGTTCGCCGCCCCGCGCGGCCACCTCGGTCGTGTCGAGGGCGGGGAGTTCGGGCGGGTCATCCGCCCCGGGCCGGATCAGCCAGGTGACGGCGCCGTCGGGAGCCGCGTCCGCCACGTACATGCCCTTCATGAGTTCCTGCTCGATGGCGTCGCGCATTTGAGGGGCCTCGTCCCCGACCGCGTCCGGCAGCGCCGGCAGCCGGGCCGCGACGGCGGCGACCGAGGCCACGCGTTCGTCGAGCTGCTCGAGGAGATCGCGCTGGAGCTGGTCGATCAGCAGTCCGGTGCTGGCCAGCAGGGCGGCGATCAGCAGCGCGAGGGTGAGCGCGAGGAGCCGGGCCCGCAGGGACAGTCCCCTGCCCAGGCCCTTCACGGCTGCGGCCTGCGCAGCACGTAGCCGGTGCCGCGGACGGTGTGGATCAGCTTGGGCTCGGCGTTGTCGACTTTGCGCCGCAGATAGCTGACATACGAGGCGACGATGCTGTCGTCGCCGCCGAAGTCGTAGTGCCAGACGAGGTCCAGGAGCTGCTCCTTGGACAGGACTTGACCCGTGTGCTCCATGAGCACCTTCAGGAGGCTGAACTCGGTCGGCGACAGCGCGATGCCCGCTCTCCCGCGGGTCACCTGGTGGCTGTCCGGGTCGAGCACGAGGTCGCCGACGACGAGACGGCCGTCCGCCCGTGCTCCGCTCGTACGCCGCAGGATGGCGCGGATGCGCAGGATCAGCTCCTCCAGGTTGAACGGTTTCGTGACGTAGTCGTCGCCGCCCGCCGTCAGGCCGCTGATCCGGTCCTCGGCCGCGTCGCGGGCCGTCAGGAACAGCACCGGAGGCGGGCCATCGGCGTGCAGCGCCCTGAGTCTGCGGACGACTTCGAAGCCGTCGAAGTCCGGCAGCATCACGTCGAGAACGATCAGGTCGGGCCGGTCCTGCCGCACCGCGCTCAGCGCCTCGCCGCCCGTGGTGACCGCGCGCACCTCGAAGCCGGTCAGGCGCAGGCTCGCGGAGAGGAGTTCGCGCAGGGTGGGATCGTCCTCCACCACGAGGAGCTGTTCCGCCATCGTCGTATCACCGCCTTGCCGGTCCGCCGGCTTGTCCGGGCCGTTGCCCGATCCCCGGTCGCTGCTCGATCTTCCTATGCGTCGCGCCTGCGGAAGGTGAGGAACGCGGCCACGAGCAGCACCGCGACGCATCCCGCCATCACCGCCAGACCCGGCCATGGGCCGAGAAGCTCCGGGTCTCGGTACGCGGTGACGATCTGTCCCCCGGCCGAGGGCGGCCAGTACGTGGCCGTCCAGTCGGCGAGCGGGCCCGGGAGGGCCGGGCCGAACGCGGGGACGATCAGCATGGTCGCGAACATCGTGGTGACGGTGGCGGTGGTGCTGCGGATCAAGGTGCCCACCGCGAAGCCGAGCAGCGCCGCGAGGGTGAGATACAGGGCCCCGCCGAACACGGCACGCAGCGCTTGGGGATCGGACAGGGTCGCGTAGGGAGCTCCGGCGCCCTCCAGGGCCGACTGCCCGACGACGAAGCCGACCACCATCGTGGCCAGGGCCGCCCCGTACGCCATCACGGCGAGGACGACCGCCTTCGCCGCGAGCACCCGGCCGCGGTGGGGCACGGCGGTGAGGGTGCTCACGATGGTGCGGCTGCCGTACTCGGCGGTGACGACCAGGCCGCCGAGCAGCGCGAGCGTGACCTGGGCCAGCATGTAGCCCTTCAGGCTGGTGGCGAGGGGGTCGAAGACCGCCTGGTCCGCCGGCGGCATCGTGGCGTATTCGTCGCCGGCCGAGGCGCCGTTGAGGGAGGCGAGGCCGACTCCGATCACGAGTGTGCCGAGGACGACCCACAGCGTGGAGCGCATCGTGCGGATCTTGATCCACTCGGCGTGGAGGCTGTGCCGGAAGGTCGCCTTCTCCGGTTCGGCAGTGTCCGGGAGCTGGTGGCCGGGTGCGGTGCGGCGGGTGATCACGCTGGTGACGCTCATCAGGCGGCTTCCGTTTCCTGTTCGGCGGCGTACTCGGTGCTGTCCTGGGTGAGGCGCATGAAGGCCTCCTCCAGGGAGGTCCTGCGCGGGGCGAGTTCATGGAGTTCCACACCGCGGGCAGCGGCCAGCGCGCCGATCGCCGAGGCGGCGAGACCGGTGACCACGAGGGCGTCGCCGTCGCGGTGCACAGTCGCGCCCTCGGCCTCGAGCCGTCCGGCGAACTCAGGCGCCCGGGGGCTGCGCAGGACCACTTCCCGCAGGGAGTTGGACTCGATGAACGCGGCCATGGAGGTGTCGGCGATCAGCCGGCCCCGGCCGATGACGACCAGGTGGTCGACGGTGAGTTCGACCTCGCTCATCAGATGGCTGGACACCATGACCGCGCGTCCTTCGGCGGCCATCCGGCGCATCAACCCCCGGATCCAGACGATGCCTTCGGGGTCGAGTCCGTTCAGCGGTTCGTCGAGCACGAGCACCGGCGGATCGCCGAGCAGGGCCGCGGCGATACCGAGGCGCTGCTTCATGCCCAGAGAGTACGTACCGGCCGGACGGCGCGCGACGGAGCCGAGGCCCACCTCGTCGAGCACCGCGCGGACGCGGCGGCGCGGCAGCCCGTTGC
>NZ_JBEPEW010000105.1:0-29585 GCF_040300965.1 Streptomyces mesophilus
CGTTCAGTGCCTCGCCGCGCTGACCGGCGAGGATGCCGCCACCGAGCTGCGCCGCGCCCTCACGGACGCCGACCCGGCGGTGCGCGGACATGCCGCCCTCGCCCTCGGGACGCTCGGCGAGGCCCAAGCGGTCCCGGTGCTCGTCGACATGATCGTGCAGGGATCTCGCGACACCGATGCCGCCGACACCCTGAGCACGCTGGCATCCGACGCCGCCTCGGCCGAGCAGCTCGCGGGCCTGCTCGTCGAACGCCTCGGCCACGAGACCACCCCGGCGCCCGCGCGCGGACGGCTCACCCAGGCCTTGGCGGGCATCCCCGGGACGACGGCCGACGGCGCCCTCGCGGAGCTGTGCGACGACAAGGACCGTGCCGTGGCACTGACGGCCGCGTATCTGGTGCGGCTGCGTGCGTCGTCAGCGTGACTTCCGGCGGTGACACGGTGAGCGCCGGCCGAGGTGCCGGGGGCCCCGATCCCGCCTTGCCCGCCTGCCACGGGCCCGCCTAAGATGAATGCGCTTTCATTCACGTACCGCCCATGCGACCGACTCGGGGGACCGATTCAGTGAGCACAACCCCCACGGTGTACGACGTCGCCGAGCGTTCCGGTGTCTCCATCGCCACCGTGTCCCGGGTGTACCGCAACCCCGACTCGGTCCGCGCCCAGACCCGCGAGCGCGTGCTCGCGGTCGCCCGTGATCTCGGCTACGTGCCCAGCGGCAATGCGCGCGGGCTCGCCAGCCGTTCCACCGGCGTCCTCGGACTCTGCTTCCCCGACTACTCCGACCCGGACGCCGAGTCCGAAGCCGAAGCCGGTCATGGCGACGAGGCCGACGACGAGGCCGCCATGCTCTATTCGGACCAGATCATCCGCGGCATGGAACGGGCCGCTCGCCGCCATGGGTACGCCCTGCTGATCGCGGCCTCCTTGAAGGGCGGGCCGGAGAGCCTCGTGGCGAAGGTCGCGGGCCGGGTCGACGGGTTCGCGGTGCTCGCCCGCACCGTACCGACGGAGGACCTCGAGGTCATCTCGCGCCGCCAGCCGGTCGTGATGCTGGCCGGACCGCGGGAGTCGAACCAGCTGGACCACCTCGACCACATCGAGGTCGCCAACTCCGACGGCCAGCGGGAACTCACCCGGCACCTGATCGAGGACCACGGCCTGCGGCGGCTCGCATACGTCGGGTTCGCCGAGGAGTCACCGGACGTCGAGGCGCGGTTCCGGGGGTACGTCGAGGCCTGCCGGGCCGCGGGGATCGCGGTGGGCGCCGAACCGGATCTGCGGGTGCCGATGATGACGCAGGCGGAGGGCGCACGGGCGGCCGACACCCTTCTCGACCGGCCCGGGGACCGGCCCGAAGCGCTCCTTTTCGCCAATGACCAGATGGCCGTGGGCGCGCTGCACACGCTGGAGCGGCGGGGCCTGCGGGTACCGCAGGACGTGGCCGTGACCGGGTTCGACGGAATCACCCTGAGCCGCTTGGTACGTCCGGCGCTCACGACGGTGCGGCAGCCGATGCGGCGGATGGGCGAGGAGGCGGTGGAGCTCCTGGTCCGCCGCCTCAGCGGCGGCCGGACGCCGGAGAACGCCGGAGAGCCGGTCTCCATGACCCTGCCGGTCTCCGTGGTGCGACGGGCGAGCTGCGGGTGCAAGGCCGCTTGATCGCTGGTCGACGGTCCGGTCCCCCGCGCATCGCCGACCCGCCGGACAGCACCCCTTCAGCTCTCCGGCCGCCGCCCCTCGAGTCGCCGACTGCCCGGCCACCGTTCTCCTATCGACGACGTCCTTGCTGGCGTTCGCCCGTATCGACGACCGCTTCGCTGACGTTCGCCTCACATCGCCGAACACCCCGCGGACGCCCACATCACTGACGCCCGCATCACTGACGTCGGCCCGCATCGCCGACTGCCCCGCGAACGCCCGCACCACTGACGTCGGCCCACATCGCCGAACACCCCGCGGACGCCCACATCACTGACTCCCGCACCACTGACGTCGGCCCACATCGCCGAACACCCCGCGGACGCCCACATCACTGACTCCCGCATCACTGACGTCGGCCCACATCGCCGAACACCCCGCGGACGCCCACGTCACTGACTCCCGCACCACTGACGTCGGCCCGCATCGCCTTCCGCCCTGCCGATGTCCGCCCGCCTCGCCGACTGCCGTGAAGTCCGCCCCACTGACGCCTGCCCGCCTCACCGACTGCCCAGCCGGCATTCGCCCGCCTCACCGACCGCCCGTCGGGCGCTCCCTCGAACCGACCGCCCGTCGGCCCCTCCCTCGCCGCGCCCGCTGACCGTCCGGCGCTCCCCCGTATCGCCGCCCCAACCCTGCCCGGATCAGCCCGTCACCCCAGCACCCGCGCGAAGAACTCCGCCTTGGCCGACGCCAGTTCGGCCACGGAGCGCTCCGCGCACGGCCACTCGAAGTGCCCCGCCTCGAGCACATGCAGCTCACGCCCGGAGTCCTCGGGCAGGCCGTTGTACACGGCGAACTGCCCGGGCGGCGGCACGGCCGGATCGAACAGGGCCGGAGCCGCCAGCACGGGCTTGCGGATACGCATCGCGGCCGTCGCCGCATCGAAGTACCGCAGCACATCGACGACTTCGGGATGCTCCCGGTGGTACCGGCGCACCGCGGCACCGCTGCCGACGCAGTCCAGCGTCAGCCGCAGCGGATGGTTGCCGAACGTCGGTACGGTCAGCTGACCCGCCGCGAACCGTTCGTCCCAGGGCAGGGCCAGGGCTCCGAGCCCGCCGCCGAAGCTCTCTCCGAGGTAGCCGAGACGCGACAGGCCGGGCACGAGTTCGAGGAGCGCCGTCGCCGCGCACCAGAGATCGGCGACGCACTCCCCGATGACGTACGACTCCCGTGCGGCGATGCCGTGCAGGACATGTTCATCGGACGTGGACGGCACCCCGGGCAGCAGACCGCGCGTGCCCATCCCGCGTACGCAGGGCAGGATCGCCGCGGACCGCGGCAGCGGCAGGGGGAGGTCGCGACCGGGTTCGTCCCTGCCGCCGTAACCGTGGCCGATGACGAATCCGTGCTCCACCGGGCCGGCCGTGGGCAGCGCGAGCCAGCCACCGAGGCGTACACCTCCGACGGAGGTGTACGAGACCTCGTGGACCCGTACACCGTCGCGCTCCTCGACGACGCGTCCGACCTCTGGTTCGGGCCGAACGCGAAGCGCACGGGCATGGCGCTCGCGCCAGAACTCGTCGAAGTCCGCCGGCGCCGCGGGGACCGGTATGCCGAGCAGGTCGTCGAGCGTGCTGCCGTAGGACGGGTCGAAGGGGAAGTCGTGCGTGAAGGCGAGAGGGGTGCGGGTCACGCGCTCGACCCTAGCCACCACACTCGCCGCCGCGGATGCCCGGCTCGTCACCCCGGACGCCCAGCCCGGCACCGCGGATGCCCAGCTCGCCACCCCGCACGCCCAGCCCGGCACCACGGGTACCCCGCTCGTCACCCCGGACGCCCAGCCCGGCACCGCGAATGCCCCGCTCGTCACCCCGGACGCCCAGCCCACCGCGGCACCGGCGGTTCGCCTGGAGCGGCACCCGCCAGGTAGTTTCGTTTAGCAAACAACTAGCAGCATCGCCCTCCCGTTACGGGAGTGTGACCAAGACCCCTCTTGTCACATCCCGAGTGGTTGCCACAGAGTTATGTATGCGCTTACAGACAGCGCATACATCGGAAACGCTCGAAGAGGAGCCGTCCATGAACCGCGCCGCCACCACAGCTGCCGTGGCCGTCACGTTGGCCTCTGCGCTGACCCTCACCGCCTGCGGCGGATCGAGCGGTTCGCAAGCCTCGGCGGACTCGAAGCAGACGCTGAGCGTGTGGGCGATGGGCACCGAGGGCGAGAAGCTCGCCGATGTCGCGAAGGTCTACGAGAAGGCCAACCCGAACATCACGGTGAAGGTGACCCCGATCGGCTGGGACGTCGCCCACCAGAAGCTGGTCGCCGCCGCCGCGGCCGGCAAGCTGCCCGACGTGATGCAGATGGGCGGCAGCTACATGACCGAGTTCGCGGACATGGGCGCCCTCGAGCCCGTCGACACCAAGACCTTCCAGAAGAAGGACTTCTTCCCGGCCGGCTGGCAGCAGGGCGAGTATGAGGGCGAGACGTACGGCGTTCCGTGGTACGTCGACACCCGAGTCCTCTTCTACCGCACCGACCTGGCGGAGAAGGCCGGCGTCGACAAGGCGCCGGCCACGATGGCCGAGCTGCAGCAGGCCGCCGAGAAGTACCAGAAGAAGGCCGGCACCAAGTGGGGCCTGTCGATCCAGCCCGGCGGGCTCGACACCGTGCAGAGCTTCTACCAGTTCCTGTACTCCGCCGGCGGCGAGATCGTCAGCAAGGACGGCAAGGCCGTCGCCAACAGCCCCGCGGCCGTCAAGGCGCTGGAGAACTACGGCAGTTACTTCGAGAAGGGCCTGAGCGAGAAGTCCGTGCGTCCCGGCTACGACGTGACGAAGGACTTCAACAACGGCTCCGTGCCGATGTTCTTCGGCGGCCCCTGGATCATGGGCCTGATCGACGAGAACTACCCGGACCTGAAGGGCAAGTGGGCCGTCGCGAACGTGCCCGCCGACGAGACCTCCGCCTCCATGGCGGGCGGCTCGGCGCTGACGATCTCCGCGGACAGCGAGCACAAGGCCGCCGCCGAGGAGTTCATCAAGTACCTCACGGACGCCAAGGGCCAGGCCGACTGGTACAAGCGCACCAAGGACCTGCCGGCCAACGTGAACGCCTGGGAGACGGGCGAGCTCGCCACGGATCCGAACATGCAGATCTGGAAGACCCAGATGGAGTCGGCCAAGGTCTCCCCGGCCCAGCCCAAGTGGACCGAGATCACCTCGAAGATCGACAGCGCGATCGAGAAGGTCGTCCAGGGCAAGGCCTCGGCCCAGAGCGCACTCGACGCCGCCCAGGGCGAGATCGAGGGCCTCGTAGCGAAGTAGGCGCAGCAGGCGGACCACCGCCGCGCGACGTCACACTCCACCCCGGCACATGCGGGACCGCAGGCCGGAAGCCCGAAGGACGGACCATGTCCACCACGACACCCACCCCCGCACGGTCCGGGGCCGTCAAGGCCCCGGGCGGCGCGCCCGACGGCCCCGGCGGGCGGCGCAGAAAACGCTCGATGGGGAAGCAGAATCTGGCCGGCTGGCTGTTCTCCACCCCGTTCCTGGTGCTGTTCGGCGTCTTCATGCTCTTCCCGATCGTGGCGACGCTCCTGATGAGCTTCACCGACTTCGGGCAGCGTCATGTCCGACGTCCGCTGGAGGCCGAGTTCGTCGGCTTCGACAACTACGTGAAGCTCTTCGGCGACGAGCAGTTCCTCAGGGCCCTGTTCAACACGGCCTACTTCGTCGTCGTCGGAGTCCCGCTGACCATCGGTCTCGGACTGCTCGTCGCGATCCTGCTCAACAACGGCATCGACCGGGCCCGTACGTTCTTCCGCGTCGGCTTCTACGCCCCCGTGGTCACGACGATCGTCGCCGTGGCGATCGTGTGGCGCTTCGTGCTCGACCCCGCCGACGGCCTGATCGCCGGCCTCGGCGCTGAACTCGGCTTCACCGCACCGGACTTCCTCGGCTCCGAGACCTGGGCCATGCCGTCCCTGATCGCGATGGCCGTATGGCGCAACCTGGGCACCGTGATGGTGCTGATGATCGCCGGTCTGCAGGCCATCCCGGCGGAGGTCCGCGAAGCGGCCCGCCTGGACGGGACGAACGCCTGGCAGGAACTGCGCCGGATCACGGTGCCGTTGCTGCGCCCGACGCTCCTGTACACCACGGTCATCACCACGATCGGCTATCTCAACGTCTTCGAGGAGCCCTTCGTGATGACCCAGGGCGGCCCTTCGGACGCCACGCTGACCGTGTCGCTCGACATGTACAAGCAGGGCTTCAGCTTCTTCAACATGGGCTACGCGAGCGCCATGGCGTATGTCCTCTTCGTGGTGATCATGGCCATCACGGTGCTGCAGCTGCGACTGATGAAGGACAACACGAAATGAGCGCCGCACCCGCCGCACCCACGGCCGCCCCGAAGCGCCGCCGTGGTCAGCGCCGCATGAGCAAGCCGGCCCTGTACGTGGTCGCCTCGCTCGGTCTGCTCGTGATGGCCACGCCCTTCCTCTGGATGGCGCTGAGCGCCTTCAAGACGAAGAAGGACCTCACGGCCAGCCCGCCGGTGTGGCTGCCGTCCGAGTGGACGCTGCAGAACTTCCGGGATCTGCTCGACCAGTTGGACATGCCGCAGTACTTCCTGAACTCGGTGATCGTCGCGGTCCTGGTCACCGTATGCAATCTTCTGTTCTGCTCGATGCTCGGCTATGCGCTCGCAAAGCTGAACTTCACCGGCCGCTCCAAGGTCTTCGGGATCGTGCTCGCCGCGCTGATGGTGCCGGCCAACCTGATGGTGCTGCCGCTGTTCGTGCTCATCAACCAGCTGAACCTGCTCGACACTTACGCGGGACTCGTTCTGCCCTTCGCGGCGGCGGCCTTCGGTGTCTTCCTGATGCGGCAGTTCATGCAGGCGATCCCGGACGAGCTGCTCGAAGCGGCGCGGATGGACGGCGCCGGTGAGTGGTACATCTTCTGGCGGATCGTCATTCCGCTGGTCAAGCCGGCCCTCGCCACGCTGACGATCTTCACGTTCCTCGGGTCGTGGAACAACTTCATCTGGCCGCTGATCGCGACCAACGACCCCGAGAAGTACACCCTCCCGGTGGCCCTCGCGACCTTCGCCAACGATCCCAACCGCACGGTCGGCGGCGCCAACGGCATGCTCATGGCCGGTTCGCTGCTCGTCGTCCTGCCCGTGCTCGTCGTCTTCGCCGTCCTCCAGCGGCACTTCACCCAGGGCATCGCCACCGCCGGCCTCAAGTAGCGCCCGGTCCCTTCCCCCTCGTACCTCCTCGTACGCGTCGTACGCAGAAAGACAGGCACCACCATGACGCCCACCCCTGCCCGCACGCCCTTCCCCGACGGCTTCCTGTGGGGCGCCTCCACCGCCGCCCACCAGATCGAGGGCAACAACGTCAACAGCGACTGGTGGCGCAAGGAGCACGACCCGGCCGCGAAGATCGCCGAGCCCAGCCTGGACGCCTGCGACAGCTACCACCGCTGGGAGCAGGACATGGACCTGCTGGCCGAACTCGGCTTCACCGACTACCGGTTCAGCGTCGAGTGGGCGCGGATCGAGCCCGTGCGCGGCCACTTCTCCAAGGCCGAGATCGCGCACTACCGCCGGATGGTGGAGGGTGCTCTGGCCCGTGGTCTGCGGCCCATGGTGACGCTGCACCACTTCACGATCCCGCAGTGGTTCGAGGACCTCGGCGGCTTCACCGCAGACGGCGCGGTGGAGCTCTTCGCGCGGTACGTCGAGGAGTGCGCGCCCATCATCGCCGAGGGCGTACGGCATGTGTGCACCATCAACGAGCCGAACATGATCGCCGTGATGGCCGGTCTCGCCAAGCGCGGCGAGCAGGGCTTCCCGCCGGCGGGGCTGCCCTTCCCCGACGAGGAGACCACGCACGCGGTCATCGCCGCGCACCACGCGGCCGTGAAGGCCGTGCGCTCCATCAACCCCGGGATCCAGGTGGGCTGGACCATCGCCAACCAGGTCTACCAGGCCCTCCCCGGCGCCGAGGAGGTCACGGCCGCCTACCGTGCCCCGCGCGAGGACGTCTTCATCGAGGCGGCGCGCGGCGACGACTGGATCGGCGTGCAGTCCTACACCCGTACGAAGATCGGCGCCGACGGTCCGGTGCCCGCGCCGGACGACGCGGAGCGGACGCTGACGAGCTGGGAGTACTACCCCGAGGCGGTCGGGCACGCGATCCGGCACACCGCCGAACTCATCGGCCCCGGCACCCCGTTGATCGTCACCGAGAACGGCATCGCCACCGGTGACGAGCAGCGCCGCATCGACTACTACGCCGG
Organism: Streptomyces mesophilus; assembly: GCF_040300965.1. GTDB lineage: Bacteria > Actinomycetota > Actinomycetes > Streptomycetales > Streptomycetaceae > Streptomyces > Streptomyces mesophilus_A. Next base: position 7,966 of record NZ_JBEPEW010000105.1, read on the forward strand.
TGCGCTCGACGCCGTGGCCGGCTGCCTCGTCGACGGCATCGACGTACGCGGGTACCTCGCCTGGAGCGCGCTCGACAACTACGAGTGGGGCACGTACAAGGCGACCTTCGGGCTGATCGGCTGGGACAAGGACACCTTCGAGCGCACCCCCAAGCCGGCCGCCCACTGGCTCGGCGGTCTGGGTCGCGAGCAGGGGCTGCCTCGCCTCTGATCCCGACGGTCCGCGGCTGCCACGCCCCTCGCCCGGGCGTCCGCCGCACCACGACCCGCCCCGGAGCGACGCCCCTAGGCCGCTCCGGGGCGTACGGGGCCGGGAGCACACACCCCGCCGTCCCGGTCCCGAGGGCCTGCGCAACCTGACCCCGCAGGCCCGCACACGGGCGGGGGCCGACGCCCGCGATGGGCGCCGGCCCCCGCCCGCTGCCCGCATGAGCACAAGCACGCGCACGAGCACCAGCACCAGCACCACGAACTGCCCTTCCATATCCGCCCTTTCGGAGGACTTCATGGATCGTCGTACGTTCCTCATGGCCACCGGCGCCGGCGGCGCCGCCCTCACGCTCGGCCCGGCCCACGCGGCCACCGCCTCCCCGGCCCGCTCCGACGCGGCCCTGTTGCGCACCTGGTTCCGCTCAACGCACCGCTCGATCGAGGCGATGACCACGGACTTCGGCCTCGTCACGGACAAGATCGACGTCAGCGGGGCCGGTGCCCCCGTACCGTCGGTGCAGACCTCTCCGACGAACATCGGCTGCGGGCTCTGGGCGACGGCCGCAGCGGGCGGGCTCGGGGTGATCGGCCAGGAGGAGATGGAGCGCCGACTCACCCGCACGGTCACCGCGGTGGAGAAGCTGGAGCGGGCGCACGGCTTCTGGTTCAACTGGTACGACGCGCACGACGGTTCACTCCTGACGACCTGGCCGGAGAACGGTGAGACGGTCCGCCCGTTCCTCTCCTCGGTCGACAACGCCTGGCTCGTGACGGGCCTGCGCATCGCCGCCGACGCCGCCCCCTCGCTGCGTCCCCGCGTCGCGCGGCTGCTCGCCGACGCCGACTGGTCGTACTACTACACGCCGTACGACCCCGCCGACCCGGTGGCCGGACCCGGCCAGCTGCGCGGCGGCTACTGGCCGGACAAGCCGGGCAAGGGCGAACCGACAGGCCACCACTACGGCGCCCTCAACACCGAACCCAGGATGGCCAGTTACCTCGGCATCGCCGACGGCTGCATCCCGTCCGAGCACTACTGGCATGTGTTCCGCACGCTGCTGCCCGGCATGGGGCAGGAGCAGGAGCCTGCGGGTTCGTACGTCACGATCGACGGCGTCCGTGTGTGGGAGGGGCATTACACCTACCGGGGCCGCAAGCTGGTGCCCACCTGGGGCGGGTCGATGTTCGAGGCCCTGATGGTGCCGCTGTTCGTGCCGGAGGCGCAGTGGTCGCCGCGCTCGTGGGGCCTGACCCACACCCGGTTCGTCCGCAGCCAGATCGAGCACGGCATGGACGAGGCCGAGTACGGCTACTGGGGCTTCTCCCCCGCCAACATCCCCCAGGGCGGCTACCGCGAGTACGGCGTCGACGCGATCGGCATGCAGGAGGAGGGCTACAACTCCCTCGGCGTCGTGACGCCGCACGCCTCCTTCCTCGCGCTCCCGTACGCGCGAGGCGAGGCGATCGCCAACCTCAGGGCGCTCGACCGGGACTTCGGGGCCTACGACCACACGTACGGCTTCCGTGACTCGGTCGATGTCACGACCGGCCGGGTCAGCGACTTCGTCCTCGCCCTGGACCAGGGCATGGTCGCCGCTGCCCTCGCCCAGGAACTCCGGACCGGTCTGCTGCAACGCCCCTTCCGTACCGGCGGGTTCGCCTCGCGGGTGCGCCCCTTGCTCGAGAAGGAGCGCTTCTCCATCTGACGGCTTCGGCGCACCGCAACGAAAGGCTGGGGACTCATCGGCAGGGCACGCGCAGGCGCCCGTCGTGCACTTCCGCGATCTGGTCCACCGCCGCGAGATGCGTCGGGTCGTGGGTGACCAGGACGGTGGCGGTGGCCTGCCGGTGGGTCAGCTCGGTGATCAGGTCGATGACCGCGGCGCCGCGTGCGTGATCGAGGGCGCTGGTGGGCTCGTCGACCAGGAGCACGGTCGGGTCGTTCATCAGGGCGCGGGCGATGTTGACGCGTTGGCGCTGGCCTCCGGAGAGCTGGTGGGGGCGGCGGCGCGCCTGGTCGGCAAGGCCGACCGCGTCGAGGAGTTCGAGGGCGCGGGTGCGTGCCTTGGCCGGACTGCGGCCGTCGATCCGGGCCATGACCTGGAGTTGTTCGGCGGCGGTGAGGGACGGCAGCAGGTTCGGCTGCTGGAAGACGATGCCGATCCTGTGGCGCCGCAGCTCGGTGAGTTCGGCCCGCTTCATGCCCGTCGTGGACGTCCCGTCGATGGTGACCGTGCCCTGGTCGGGGGTGATCAGGGTGGCCGCGACGGCGAGCAGGCTGGACTTGCCCGAACCGGACGGGCCGACCACGGCGGTGAGGCTGCCGGCCGGCACGTGCAGGGTGACCTGGTCGAGCGCGGTCAGGCGGGATGCGCCGTCGGGATACGTGAGGGTGATGTCGGTCAGTTCGAGGCTCATCGGGCGCTCCCCAGGGCGGTCAGCGGGTCCACGGCGGTGATGCGCCGGACGGACAGGGCGGCGCCGAGGGCGCCGAGCAGGATCATCACGGCGCCGGGGGCCAGGACCGTCGTCGGCGTGAGCACGAACGGCACCTCCCCCGCGGCGGCCACGGCGCCGAAGGCCACCGCGAGGCCCGTGCCGATCAGGGTGCCGCCGGTGAGCAGCACGAAGGCCTGCCCGAGTGCGTCCTTGAGGAGATGCGCGGTGGAGGCACCGAGCGCTTTGAGTACGGCGATGTCGGCGCTGCGCTGAATGGTCCAGACGGTGAAGAAGGCGCCGATGACCAACGCCGAGATGGCGAACAGGAATCCGCGCATCAGCTGGAGCGAGCCGTTCTCTGAGGTGTACGAGCCGATCGCGGACAGCGAGGCGTCCTTGGAGACCGTCTCGGTGCCGGCGGTGCGGTCGGCGGCCGCGAGGTCGGCTCCTTCGTGGGTGTCCAGCGCGATCACCGTGGCGCCGGTTCCTTCGCCGTCGGCGGCCGGTGCGGTGTGCTGCCAGATGTCGAGGCTGATCCAGATCACCGGGGTGTGGCTGAAGGAGGCGTCGCCTCGTACGGCGGCGGCCGTCAGCTCCTGTCCGGCGAGCGTGAAGGTGTCGCCGGGCTCGAGGCCGAGTTCATCGGCGGCCGTGGTGGACAGTACGGCCGAGCGTGCGTCGATCCGGCTGCCGTCGGGGGCCAGCGTCGAGCCGGGCCGTACCCCGAAGGCGGAGACGCCCGTGCTCTTCTGGCCTGCGGTGGCTTTGGTGGTGGTGATGCCCAGCGGGTCCGCGGCGGTGACGCCGGGGACCTTCGCCCACTGCTGCCACTGGTCGGCGGTGACCCTGGAGTTCGCGTACGACAGGTCCTGTCCTGCGCCGGTGGCCTGGAAGGCGATCCGGTCGACGGGCAGCCCGGTGATCGCGGAGATGTTCTGCCGTCCCAGACCGGCGGTCAGGCCGGACAACAGCCCGACGAGCAGCGTGATGAGCACGATCACCCCGCCCATCAGGGCGAACCGCCCCTTGGCGAACTTCAGATCTCTCCAGGCGACGAACACGGACTTGCCTGCCTCCTTAGGCGATGGGCCCGGTCCGGACTCGACGGTCGGCTGAACGGCGGGCTCGGTCAGGGACTCGACGGTCGGCTGAGCGGCCGACTCGGTGGTGACTCCACCCTCGTCGCCGCCCGCTGCGGGGACATCTGCCGGGCGAGGTCAGTTCACGGACCGAAAGGCGCCACGCGAGTTGTAACTTTCGATGGAGGCCCGTCGCCGCCCGCCTCCTTACGCTGGGAGGACTGTGAACGCCGCCGACCTCCCCCTCACCCCCACCAGCCGGACCCTGACCTGGTGTCTGCACCTGCTCGTGGTCGCCCTGCTGGCCCTGGCCGCCGTACGGGCCGTGACCGACGGCCGGCCGCATGCCGCAGTGATCGTCGCCGTGACGGTCGTGTGCGCCCTGGTCTACGCGGCCGGCCCGCTGCTGCCATCCGTTCAGCGCTCCCGGCGGGCTGCCGTGTGGTGGCTGGCCTGTGTGTGCGCGATCTGGCTGGCGCTGCTTGCCCTGACTCCTGACGGGATCTGGGTGGCCTTTCCGCTGTACTTCCTCCAGCTGCACCTGCTGCCACGGCGTGCGGGCCTCGCCGCAGTGGTCGTCACCGCGCTGGCGTCGATCGCCGCGTTCGCCGCCCATCAGGACGCGTTCAGCGCAGCCATGGCGATCGGACCCGCCCTCGGGGCGGCCGTGGCGGTCGCCGTGGTGTGGGGCTACCAGGCCCTGTACCGCGAGTCCGACCAACGCCGCCAGTTGATCGAGGAGCTCACCGCGACCCGCGCCGACCTCGCCACCGCGCAGCACACCGCGGGCGTGCTCGCCGAACGCGAGCGGCTGGCCCGCGAGATCCACGACACCTTGGCGCAGGGCCTGTCCAGCATCCAACTCCTGCTGCGCGCCGCCGAACGCGCCCTCCCCCAGGCACCCGACAACGCGGCCCGCTACGTCGACCAGGCACGGCAGGCTGCCGTGGACAACCTCGCCGAGGCCCGCCGCTTCGTCGCCGCCCTCGCCCCGCCCTCCCTCGACGGCAGCACGCTCGCCGGTGCGCTGGAGCGGCTCTGCACCGCGCCCCACGGCGGGGTCACCGCACGCTTCCATCTCCTCGGCACACCGGTACCGCTGCCGACTGCGCACGAGGTGGCCCTGCTGCGGATCGCCCAGTCCGCCCTGGCCAACACCGTGCGCCATGCCGAGGCCACCACAGCCGACCTCACGCTCAGCTATCTCGACGGCCAGGTCGCTCTCGAGGCCGTCGACGACGGCAGCGGCTTCGACCCCGGCCAACTCCCCTTGCCCGACCCCGAGTTCGGCGGTTACGGACTGTCCGCCATGCGGGCCCGTACCCGCGCACTGGGCGGCACTTTCACCCTCACCTCCGCTCCGGGCCGGGGCACCACCCTCACCGCCCGGCTGCCCCTCACCCCGCCCGCCCGGACCGAGCCGGAGGTCCGCCCATGACCGACACCCCCATCCGCCTGCTCCTCGCCGACGACCACCCCGTCGTACGGGCAGGGCTGCGCGCGGTCCTCGAAACCGAACCGGGACTCGCGGTGGTGGCCGAAGCGGCCACCGCCGAGGACGCGGTCGTCCGCGCGGCCGCAGGCGATATCGATGTCGTCCTGATGGACCTGCAGTTCGGCAGGGGAATGGGAGGCGCGGAGGCCACCGCCCTGATCACCGCGCGCCCGGACGCCCCGCGCGTCCTGGTCGTCACCACATACGACTCCGACGCCGACACCCTGCCCGCCATCGAGGCCGGTGCGACCGGCTACCTCCTCAAGGACGCGCCTCCGGAGGATCTGGCCGCCGCGGTACGTACGGCTGCCGCGGGCCGCACCATCCTGGCCCCCGCGGTCGCCGACCGTCTGATGCACCGGCTCCGCACCCCTGCCGTCGCCCTGACCCGGCGCGAGACGGAAGTCCTCACCCTGGTCGCGGAAGGCCTGTCCAACCTGGCGATCGGCCGCCGGCTCCACCTCACCGAGGGCACGGTCAAGTCCCATCTGGCCCGCGTCTACGCCAAGCTCGACGTCGATTCCCGTACGTCCGCCGTGGCGACCGCGGCGGAATTGGGGCTCATCCGGCGCTAGAGCCTGATCCACAAGACAGGCCCTGGACCCGTCAGGGCGCGTAACGGCTCGCGAGCTCGGCGGCGCGTTCCTGCAGACGGTCGCGCAGCCACTGCGGGCTCAGCGCTTCCGCCTGTGTGCCGAGCTGCCACAGCGCCCACTGCGCGTGCCTCGCGTCCTGGAAGGACACGTCGAGGCGCAACCAGCCGTCCGCGCCGCCCTCTTCGCCGAGGACGGCGACGGCGGTGCCGACCAGTTCCTCGCGTCGCGCCGGATCCACCCGTACCCGCACGGTGACCTGGTCGCCGCCGGCGCGGAACCGCGTGCTGCGTTCCTGCCAGGCCCGGTCGAGATCGACCCGGTCCGGTCGCGATGCGGGTTCGTCGACTCCTTCGGCCGCCAGGATCCGGGACAGCCGGTACGTGCGGTCCTCGCCGGATCGCGCGGCCAGCAGGTAGCCGCGGTCTCGGATGGTCACCAGGCCGATCGGGTCCACGGTGCGCCACACGGGCTCCTGGTCGGCGGCCTCGTACCGGATGCGCAGCCGGTGTCCGGAGAGCACGGCGCGCAGGACCTCGGCCGCCACGGCGTCCGGCACCTCGTCGTCGACCCGCCGGCGGGAGAGCAGGTCGGTCTCGGGGTCGATGAGGAGGCGTTCGGCCACGCCGGATGCCGTGTCCCGATAGCTCGCGGGCAGCGCGTCGACCACCTTGAGCATCGCCGAGGCGAGCGCGGAGCCGAGCCCGAAGGCCTGGGCGCCGCGCCGCGATCCGGCGACAAGGAGCGCGAGTGCTTCGTCTGGGTTGAGTCCGGTGAGCTCCGTACGGAATCCGGGCAGCAACGCGAATCCGCCGTGCCGGCCGCGTTCCGCGTAGACGGGGACGCCGGCCGCGGACAGCGCCTCCATGTCGCGCAGCACGGTGCGCGTGGAGACCTCCAGCTCCTCGGCCAGCGCGGCCGCGGACATGCGTCCTTGCTGCCGCAGCAGCAGCACCAGGGACACCAAGCGGTCGGCACGCATGCCGGAACCCTAATCAAATACATGACAGGGGATGTCATGAATGGTTGGCAGGCTCGGCACCGCACGAGGAGGAGAACTCGATGGGAGCTGATGTGGGCGTGGAGCGAACGGCGGTCAACCCGTGGGCGTGGTCCGGGGAGTTGGGGTACAACCAGGGCGAACTCGTCATCGGGCACACCCGGACCCTGTACTGCTCGGGACAGACCGCGATGAGCAAGGACGGCAAGCCCGAGCACGCCGGTGACATGGCGGCGCAGCTGGCGCTGAGCCTCGACAATCTGGAGGCGGTGCTCGGGGAGGCCGGTATGACGCTGGCCCACTTGGTCCGGCTCAATGTGTACACCACCGACGTCGACCGGCTCTTCGAGCACTACGGCGTGCTGGCGGCACGGTTGGGGGCGGCCCAGGTGGCGCCCGCCACCACGATGCTCGGGGTCACGCGGCTGGCGATCCCCGACCTGCTGGTGGAGCTGGAAGGGACCGCGGTGGCCTGATCCCGGTGAACGGTGGGGCGGGTCCGCCCCACCGTTCGTACGGCTCAGGCCTGCAGCGCGTCCACCGTCGGCGCCACGGTGCCGAACAGGTCGGTGATCGTGGTCAGCGCGGCCGACTGGAGCGCGGCGGCCGGCACGACGGAGCCGTCGGGGGCGGTGAGGTTGCGGGTGGCGGTGGCCTCCGCGACGACCGTGGGGCTGTAGCCGAGGTTGAAGGCGCCCTGGGTCGTGTAGTTGACGCACATGTGGGTCATGAACCCGGCGATGATCAGGTTCTTGCCGCTGCCCGGGGCGGCGTTCAGGCCGGTGAGCACTTCACCGAGGTTCGTCTCGTGGAAGGAGTTCGGGAAGCCCTTCACCACGACGGCCTCGCCCTCGGCCGGGGCGACCTCGTCGCTGATGGCACCGATCTCGGCGCGGATGTCGTACGGGGTGCCTTCGCCGCCGTCGTTGAGGACGTGGACGACGGGAGCGCCGGCGGCCCGGGCACGCTCGAGCAGCCGGGCGCCGGCCGCGAGGGCCTCTTCGGCGCCTTCGAGCGCCATGACGCCGGTGCGGTAGGTGTTCTGGAAGTCGATCATCACGACGATGGAATCGGCGAGCTTCGGCAGCTCGTTGCCGAGTCCGACGACCTCGCGCAGGGACTTGGAGGGCTGAGTCATGGGGTTCCTTTCATGAAGGTGTCGCAGGGCGAAGCCGTACGCCAAGGGGTGGGCAGGGCGAAGCCGTCCGCCGTGCCGCCGGGGTGGGTGCAGGTCGTAGGAGCGCGGGGCGCTCAGGGGGAACTGGTGCGAAAACGGCGCCGGTATCCGGCCGGTGTGGTGGCCAGTTGCCGTTTGAACGCGCGGTGCAGGGTTTCCGCGGAGCCGAGCCCGGCCGCCGCGGCGATGCGGTCGAGCGCGTCGTCGGTCGTCTCGAGGAGACGGCGCGCTGTCTCGACCCGGGCGGCCTCGACATAGGTGGCCGGGCTCTGTCCGGTCTCCTGTTTGAAGACCCGGGCGAAGTGCCGCTCGCTGAGGCACATACGGTCGGCGAGCACCTCCGCGGACAGGTCCTGATCGAGGTGGTCGGCGATCCACACCCGCAGCTCGTCGATATCGCGCCGGGCCGCGGCCGGACGGCTCAGGGGTACGGAGAACTGGCTCTGTCCCCCTTGGCGCTTGAGGTACATCACGAGCTGGCGCGCCACGGCGAGGGCGATGTCCTCGCCGAGATCCTCCGCCACAAGGGCCAGGGAGAGGTCGAGGCAGGCGCTGATCCCGGCGCCCGTCCACAGCCTTCCGCGGTCGGTACGGACGAAGATCGGGTCCGGGTCGACCGTGACTGCGGGGTGGTCGGCGGCCAGCTGGGCGGCTGTCGTCCAGTGGGTCGTGGCCGTCTTGCCGTCCAGAAGCCCCGCGGCCGCGAGCAGATGCGCCCCCACGCACACGGAGGCGACGCGCCGCGAGTGCGGCGCGGTCTTCTCGATCCAGGCCACGATGTCTGGGTCGATACGGGCCACAGGCCCCTCGTCGGTGTAGTCGACCGCACCCGGTACGAGCAGGGTGTCGACCTGTCCGTCCACCTCGTCGAAGCCGAGATCGGCGATGACCCGTACGCCTGCCGAGGTGGTCACCTCTCCCGCCGCGGGTCCGGCGAGCCGGACCTCGTAACCGGCACGGCCCTCGCTCACGCGATTCGCGAGCGAGAAGACCTCGGCCGGTCCCGTGACGTCGAGGAGGTCGACATCCGGGAAGACCGCGATGACGACTCGGTGCTTGAGGGGCATGTCCCCCATCCTCGCCCGCGGTCCCGATGGCGGCAATGACGACTGCCTGTCACATTCGGACATGGCCGTCGGCAGGTACCCACGTCGCCGCCCGAAGACGGCGTAGCCCAGCTCCTGTCAGGGAGAGCTCGACGTGGTCGATTCATCTCCGTCGTAGGTCACCAGGGTGTTCTGCGTGACGTGGCCGGCCAGGCCCAGGATCAGGAAGAGCACGAGCAGGACCTTGGCGCCGGTGTCCAGAAGCAGCGGCCGGGTCACCGACCGCGCTTCCTCCTGCGGGGCCGGGGTGTCACCGAACAGGTGCTTGGGGTACGCGGGCGTGAGCAGGGAGAAGTAGGCGGAGGTGCGCAGCTGGTAGCGGGCCATGGCCGCGGTGGCCTTGAAGACAGGTGCGGGCAGCCGGCCCAGGATGATGCCGAGCAGCCAGAGGATCCAGCCGATCGCCGCCCAGCCGTATTGGAGAAGCGCGATGACGATGGCCGCGGGGATCCCCAGGATCAGCCGGAACAGCACGGCGAGCCGGTTCAGCTCGGTGGGGCGCACCTCGATCTGCACGGGGTAGTCGGGGGCCGCGAACGAGAACGGCGGATAGCGGTCCACCAACAGCAGGGCGCTCGCGCCGACCCGGGTCCGGTAGGCCAGGACCGAGGCCAGGAAGGAGTAGATCGAGTCGGGCAGCCGCCCCAGGACCAGGGCCGCGAACCAGCCGGCGATGGTGACGAAGAACGCCGCGAAGGACAGCAGCGCGGCCACGATGAACTGCGGCAGCAACAGCAGCCATCGCAGCAGTACCGTCCAGCGACGCTGCCGTCCGTCCGCGTGCAGGTCGAAGACGGGCAGCCACTCGCCTTCGTATGCGGGTTCCATGGGCGTTCGCGGGTCCCAGCCTGCTGCCATGACGCGCTCCAGGTGTTCCGGCCGGCGGTCTGACTGCCATCGTGTGGCGGAACGGCGCACCGCGCACGGCCAGACGTCCGATTGGCCAGATCACGTCACCCGCATCTCCGGCGGTCACGCCCGGTCGGGCGTGGGGAGTACCTCCGCCGCCCCGCCGACGTGACAGCCGGGGCGGCGTGCGCCCGCCGGGCACCGGCTCCTACTCGAAGCGGGAGGTGTCGCCGGCCCCGCGCCGTACGATCTCGACGTCGCCGTCGGAGAAGTCGATCACCGTGGTGGGCTCGGTGCCGCAGTCGCCCGAGTCCAGGACGGCGTCGACGACATGGTCGAGGCGTTCCTTGATCTCCCAGCCCTGGGTGAGGGGTTCACCCTCGCCGGGCAGCAGCAGCGTGCTCGACAGGAGCGGTTCACCGAGCTCCTGGAGGAGGGCCTGGGTGACGACATGGTCGGGGATGCGTACACCGACGGTCTTCTTCTTCGGGTGCATCAGCTGCCGCGGCACCTCCTTGCTGGCGGGCAGGATGAAGGTGTAGCTGCCGGGCGTGGCCGCCTTGATGGCGCGGAACACGTCGTTGTCGATGTGCACGAACTGGCCCAGCTGCGCGAAGTCCTGGCAGACGAGCGTGAAGTGGTGCCGGTCGTCGAGCTGGCGGATGGTGCGGATCCGGGCGATGCCGTCGCGGTTGCCGAGCTGGCAGCCCAGCGCGTAGCAGGAGTCGGTCGGATACGCGATGAGCGCGCCCCCGCGGATGCTGTCGGCCACCGTGGAGATGGTGCGACGCTGCGGGTTGTCCGGGTGGACGTCGAAGTACGTTGCCATCCGGCGAGTTTAAGGCGCGTCACCACCCCCGCCGGGTCAGTGGGTGACCTTCGCCAGGAAGGCTTCGAGATTGGCGACCGTACGGGCGATCTTCTCCTCGACGGTGAGGCTCTCGGGCACCTTCATCATGCCTTCCACCTGCTTGATGCCGCGGACGTAGAGCGAGCAGTCGAGGTCGGTGCACAGATAGACGCCCACCGAGTTCCCCTGCTTGCCTGCCGGGCCCGCCAAGGGGGCGACCATCAGGGTCACCCCGCCTTCCTTGGTGGTCATACAGATCCGGCACATACTGCGGCGCGCCTGCCCCGCCACGTGCGGGGCTCCGCGCAGGACCAGGCCCTGCGGACGACCGTCGACCTCGGCGACGAGGTAGGCACGGTCCGGCGCCTGCGGGTCGCGCCAGCCGAGGTAGTCGAGGTCGTCCCAGGGGCGTTCTGCCAGGTCACGCGGCAGGTTCAGGCGCTTCGCCTCGCCCTTGGAACAGTTCACGAACGCGGCTCGGATCTCTTTTTCGGTCAGCGGCTTCATACTGGCGATCGTAATTTGCCTAAAACCCTTAGGCAAATACATAATGGGTGAGGTATACGGCACGGCGACACGGCAGGACCACACCAGGAGGCCGACGGATGGCACGTGCAGGGCTGACACCGCAGCGGCTGACGCAGGCCGGCGCGGAGCTCGCCGACGAGGTCGGCTTCGAGCAGGTGACCGTGTCGGCGCTGGCACGGCACTTCGATGTGAAGGTCGCGAGCCTGTACTCGCACGTGAAGAACTCGCACGACCTCAAGACCCGTATCGCCCTCCTCGCGCTCGAGGAGATGGCCGACCGCGCGGCGGAGGCACTCGCCGGACGCTCGGGCAAGGACGCCCTTGCCGCCTTCGCCGACGTCTACCGGGATTACGCGCGCCAGCATCCGGGCCGCTATGCGGCCGCCCAGCTGCGCCTCAGCCCCGAGACGGCAGCCGCGAGCGCCGGCGTGCGGCATTCCCAGATGACCCGGGCGATCCTGCGCGGATACGACCTGCCGGAATCCGAACAGACCCATGCCGTACGGCTCCTGGGCGGCACCTTCCACGGCTATGTGAGCCTCGAACTCAGCGGCGGTTTCAGCCACAGCGCACCGGACTCGTCGGTGACATGGGCGCGGATCGTGGACGCCCTCGACGCCCTGCTGCGCAACTGGCCGGACGAGCCCGCACATGAAGGCCGGGGCGAACCCGAACGTGCCGACCGAAAGGCCTGAACGCACCATGAACGACTGGATCACCACGCCGCTGACCACGGCCGTCGTGCGCGGGGCGCTGGAACTCGAGCCCACCGCACAGGGCGTCCTGCCGCACCGGCTGCCCGCCCGCGCCCGTGCGCAATACGCCGACGGGCAGCTCGCGATGGCCGAGTCACAGCCCTCGGGCGTACGGATCGCGCTGCGCACCCGCGCCACCGCGCTGGAGCTGGACACCGTGCCCACCAAGCGGGTGTACGTGGGTGCCCCGCCGCGCCCCGACGGGGTCTACGACCTGCTCGTCGACGGTGAACTCGCCGGGCAGGCAAGCGTCGACGGCGGCAACGTCCTGACCATCGACATGGCGAGCGGATCGGTCGAGCACACCGCGGGCGCCCCTGGCACGCTGCGTTTCGCCGGGCTGCCCGACCGCGACAAGCTCGTCGAGCTGTGGCTTCCGCACAACGAGACCACGGAGCTGGTCGCGCTGCGCACCGACGCTCCCGTTCAGCCGCTCCCGGACGGGGACCGCAAGGTCTGGCTGCACCACGGCAGTTCGATCAGTCACGGCTCGGATGCGGCGAGCCCGAGCACGACCTGGCCGGCGGTGGCCGCCAGGCTCGCAGGCGTGGACCTGGTCAATCTCGGGTTCGGCGGCAGCGCGCTGCTCGACCCGTTCACCGCGCGGGCGATGCGGGACACCCCCGCGGACCTGATCAGCGTCAAGATCGGCATCAACCTCGTCAATCTGGACCTGATGCGGATGCGGGCGTTCGGCCCGGCCGTGCACGGCTTCCTCGACACGATCCGCGAAGGCCACCCGACGGCGCCGCTTCTGGTCATCTCCCCGATCTACTGCGCGATCCACGAGGAGACACCGGGACCCGGCGCCTTCGACCTCGAAGCGCTGGCGACGGGGCAACTGTCCTTCACGGCCACCGGCGATCCGGCGGAAGTCGCCGCCGGAAAGCTCACCTTGAAGGTCATCCGCGACGAGCTCGCCCGGATCGTGGCCCAGCGCGCGGCGGACGATCCGCATCTGCACCACCTCGACGGCCTCGACCTGTACGGCGAGTCCGACTTCGCGGAGCTGCCCCTGCCCGACCGACTGCACCCCGACGCGGCCACTCACCTCCGTATCGGAGAACGCTTCGCGAAGCACGCTTTCAGCGGGGCCTTCGCCGGGTTCGGTTCGGGGACTTCACGCTGACGGCACCAGCCTCGACTTTCCTGGCCCCCGGCTCAGGCCTGACCCCTGCGACCCGGCGGAAATTCGTTTCCCTCGAGGTCGGAGACCGTCGCGAACCAGGAAGTTGCCCATACGGTGAGACAGTCCGGCTCGTGGATCGTCTCGAACGGGTGGTCGCTCCACACCCCGTACGAGGTGACGTACACAGCCTCGCCGGGCTCGAGCCAGTAGTCCTGCCCGCACGGCTCGAGCCACAGCTGCAGTTGCTCCTTGCCGCCGTTCTGCACCAGCATCGGCGCCGGGTTCCCCAGCCGCCGGATCGCCTCGAAGCCGAGATCCCCGGCCTCGGGCATGTTCGTCTCCAGGGGAGCGATGATCCGCTCGATGTCCAGCCGTCGAGGCGAGTCCTGTCCGTCCATGTGATCCGCCGGACCTAGCCGCCGGTCGTGCCGTCGAGAAGTTCGCGCATGATGTCCAGGTGGCCGTTGTGGCGGGCCGTCTCCTCGGTGAGGTGGAGGAGGATCCAGCGCAGGTCGACGTGGAGGCCGTTGCGGATGGTTCCCACGGCCCGCTTGTCCAGATCGTTCCCGGCGACCAGCTCGCGGTAGCGGGCGCTCTGTTCGGCGTACTCGTCGAGCAACTGCGGGAGCGGGAAGTCGACGGCGATCCGCATCTCGCCGTCGGGGTCCTCGTCGGTTATGGGGGCATGGTCCTCCTCGCCCAGGAAGACCACCTGGAACCAGTAGTACTCGACCCAGCGGAGGTGGTTGATCACTCCGCACATGGTCATCAGCGGCGAGCCCGGCAGCAGCGCCTTGCGGGCGTTCTCCGCCGAGACGCCCTCGCATTTGGCGCGGGCGGTGTCACGTGCGTAGTCGAGAAACGTGGTGAGCTGCGTGCGCTCGTCCCACGCGGGCGGGGAGTCACCGATCCTGGTCATCGCGCGAAGCCTCTCCGATCATGACGACCGGTGTCGAGGAATTTACCGAAGGGCCGGGCATGATCTCGGCCACTGGCTGGGCGTACGCGCGACAGGACCTTGGACTTGTCCGGCCGATCACGGTTGTGGGCTGTCGGGCATGATGTCCGGGTGAGCATCATCGTGGAGTTCTTCGTCGCGCCGGACGACACGACGGCGAGCCTGGCCCTCCGGGCCGGGCCGGGGCGGGGATTCGAGTCCCTCCTCGTCGGCAACTTCGATCCCGTAGTGGCTGTGGTCGAGTGGGAATGCCTTCTGGCCGGCGGCAGTTTCGAGGAGCTCGTCGGGGCCGGTGAGCCTCGCATCGTCGCCGCCCGGGACAACGGCGGAGGCATCGTCTTGGCGATCTCGCCTCGTCTGTCCACTGCGCTCGCGGATGCCACGCACTCCAGGTTGAGCGACGTCGCCTCCTCATGGACTCAGCTGCGCGCGGAGGAGGGCGAGGTCATCCCCACTGAGATCGCCGAAGCGATCGTGGGTGATCTGGCCGCTCTCGTCAGCAGCGCCCGGCGCCAGAACCAGAGCGTCTACTGCCGGGTCGCGTAGAAGTTCATGTTCGGAGCCAGATCGCGAGGGGGCTTCAGGCGGTTGATCGTCCGTTCGACGGGGCCCGCTCCTTGTAGCGGTCCTCGTCGTAGGCGGGGGTTCCATCCCTGCGGCCCCCCTTGGTCCCAACCTAGGCGTCCGCGGGCGGATCCGGTTCGTCGTCGCCGAGCGTGTAGACGTCCTTGACCTTGACCTCTGTGACCGCCCGGCCCTCCGCGAAGAGCTGCCGCCAGTCGCCGGCCACATGGAGTTCGTCGGTGCCCATCGCGCGGACGACGACGAGGCCTTCGTCGAAGCATTTGTACGCCTTCATCCAGAGGTTGGCGAAGGCCTGCGAGCGGATGAGATGCATCCAGTCGCTGCGGTACAGCTCCCGGTTGTAGTTGGACTCCCCCATCGTGGAGACGAACTTGGAGTACATCGCCTTCACGTACTCGAGCGTGACCGAGTCGTCCTCGGTGATGGCACGGTCGCGGGCGTCCTTGAGGGCGATACGGAACTTCTCCAGGAGTCCCTCGGTGGCGCCCGAGGTCCAGGACTCGTGGATCACGGGCGGCTCGCACAGTCCGTACGGATCCGATGAGAGCCTCAGGAGCAGGCGCAGCGTCGGCTCGGTGACCCAGAACGCGCCGGCCTCCTCGCGGTTGCCGAGCGGGTTGGGCAGCAGGTGGTCCAGGTCCCAGGCGGGCGGGGTGATCAGGTGGACGCCGGCGCGGCGGCGGTCGTGGACGTTGCCCGTGGAGTGTTCCAGGGCACCGATCGGCAGATGGGTCTTGAGGGCGGAGAGGTACGCGCCGTTGACGTCGAGGGCTGTCACCTCGTGGCGGCCCGCCGGGAGTTCGGGACGGGTCCAGTTCGGGCGCGCCTCCCAGATCTCGTCCGGGCCCTTGGCGCTCTTGCGGCGCAGGATGTCGGGCATCGGCGGGTGCGCGATGACCTGGTAGCGGGCCCCCTTGCGGGTTTCGTCGAGGAGCGCCATCGCGTCGGGGATGGCGCGCTTGACCAGGGCGGCCGTGGCGGTTTCCACGTCTCCGCCGTGGGCGGCGAGGGCGGCTTCGACGGACCGGGCGATCAGGTCCGGGGAGTCGGCCTCCTTGGCGCGGCGTCCGGCGGGGACGAGCTTCGTGGGGGCCGGTGCGGTCGGCTCCACCGCTGCGGCAGGCGGCGCCTGCTCTCGTGGTGCCGTTGCGGCGGGGGTCGCGGCCTGGCAGTCGGCGGCGTCCAAATGCTGCGGGAACCCCTCGACTTGGTGCAGGGCGGGGGCTCCGCACAGGACGCAGGGCGCGGGGGCGGCGAGGGTCGCTCCCCCGGCGGTCTCCTCGACGTCGGCGGCCCGCCGCTGCGCGGTATCGACCACGGGCGCCTCAGCCGCATCTCGAGTACGTGAGGTGACCTCCTCAGCGGCATCTCGAGTACCTGAGGTCACTTCCTCAGCCGCATCTCGAGTACCTGGGGTGGCTTCCCCCGCCGCCACCTTGGCCTGCGCGCCGTCCAGGAAGTACCCGTACTTGGCGCGGATCTCGCCGCTCGGCTCGCGCCCGCTCTCCCAGCCGCCGACGGTCGACGCGGACACCCCGAGCACGGCCGCCACCTGCGTACGGGAAAGGCCGAGGGCCTCGCGCAGCCGTCTGCGTTCGGCGGCCGGGGGCAGGGCGGTCTCTTCCTGGACCGATGCCAGGAGCGCGTCGATCGCGTCGAAGTCCGTCACGGCGCCTCCTTCTTGGGCGGGCTGGGGGCACTGCCGCACCTTTGGGGCGCGCACGCCGCAACTATAAGTCGCGGCCGGTGTCCGTTTTCGTACGGCACCAGCCTCGACTTTCCTGCCTGGCCAGGCTCGACTCCGGTCACCTCGCCCTCCGCGTACGCGGGTCAGCCCTCCAGGTCCCGGGCCCGTGACAGCAGCAGCTCCCGTTCCCGGGCGTTGCGGGTCAGGGACGCCGCCCGGGCGAACTCGGCGCGGGCCTCCTCGTGACGCCCGAGGCGCTCCAGGAGATCACCGCGCACGCTCGGCAGGAAGTGGTAGTCCTCGAGGGCTGCTTCGTCCGCGAGCGCGTCCACCAGTTTCAGCCCCTGCTCCGGGCCCTCGGCCATCGATACGGCGACGGCCCGGTTGAGCTCGACCACCGCGGACGGGGTGAGCTGGGCGAGCCGGCCGTACAGGGCGGCGATCGCCTTCCAGTCCGTGTCCTCGTAACGCAGCGCCTGCGCATGGCACATGGCGATCGCGGCCTGGATCGAGTACGGGCCGGTGCCGGCGCGCTGCATCGCGTCGACGCCCCGGTGCATCAGCATGCGGTTCCACTTGGTCCGGTTCTGCTCGGCGAGGAGCACGGGCGCCCCGTCGGGGCCTGTGCGCGCCGGCAGCCGGGAGGCCTGGAACTCCAACAGGGCGGCGAGTCCGTGCACTTCGGGCTCGCCCGGCATCAGCGCGGCGAGCACCCGGGCGAGCCGCAGCGCGTCCTCGCACAGCGCGGGCCGCAGCAGATCCTCGCCCGCGGTGGCGCTGTAACCCTCGTTGAAGATCAGGTAGATGACCTCGAGGACCGAGGCGAGCCGGGCCGGCCGCTCGGCGGCTCCCGGCACCTCGAAGGGCACATCGGCCTTGGCCAGGGCGCGTTTGGCGCGCACGATGCGCTGGGCGACGGTCGGTTCGGTGGTCAGGAGCGCGCGGGCGATCTCGTCGGTGGTCAGACCGCCGAGCAGCCGCAGCGTGAGGGCGATACGGGCCTTCGCCGAGAGCACGGGGTGGCAGGCCGTGAAGATCAGGCGCAGCAGATCGTCGTCGATGTCGTCGGGGTCGGACGGCTCCGGCGGCGGTACGTCCTGAAGGGTGCGGCCGACCTCCGCGAGCTTGCGGGCGTACGTCTCCTTGCGGCGTACGAGGTCGATGGCCTTGCGCCGCGCGGCCGTCATCAGCCACGCGGCCGGATTGTCGGGGACGCCGTCGCGAGGCCACTGCTCCAGGGCGCTGATCAGGGCGTCCTGAGCGAGTTCCTCCGCTATGCCGACATCGCGCACGACCCGGGTCACCACCGCGATGATGCGCGCGGACTCGATACGGAAGACCGCCTCCACCGCCGCGGTCGCCTGGTCCTGTCGGGCTGCTGTCACGGCGCCCATCCCAACATCCGCGCGGGGGCGGGGCAAGCACGGCCGGTGGAATCGAAGGCTCCGCACTCATTGACAGCCTCCGGGACCGACCCCACACTCATCCCCTCGCGAGAAGTGAACAGTTCTTCACCACACGAACAACGCCGGATCTCCGGCGTGCTGAGCTCGCCCCAGGGACCGAAATGACCTCTTCCGCACACTCCGCCCCTGCGGCCCGTGCCCCGCACACGTTCCGGACGGTGTTCCCCGTTCTGGCGCTGTGCTGGCTGGCCGTGTTCTTCGACGGCATGGACGTCAACATCTACGGCGCCGTCATGCCGCATATGCTCGACGACCCCGGACTCGGTCTGACTCCGGGCACCGCGGGCACCATCGGCAGCTGGACCACCTTCGGCATGCTGATCGGCGCGCTCACCGCGGGCAATGTCACCGACTGGCTGGGCCGCCGCCCGATGCTGGTCGCCAGCGTCACCCTGTTCTCGCTCGGCTGCGCCGTGTGTGCGCTCGCCGGGAGCGCCGGTGCCTTCGGGGCCGGACGGTTCGTGGCGGGGCTCGGGCTCGGCGGTCTCATGCCCCTGTGTCTGGCGATGGTGCTCGAGTTCGCTCCGCCGCGGCGGGCCGCGCTCATGACCGGTCTCCTGATGACCTCGTATCACGCGGGCGGTATGGCGGCCACGGGCCTCGGCCTGAGTGTGGCCCCGGAGTTCGGCTGGCGCTGGGTGTTCTGGGCCGGGGTGCTGCCCGCGCTCATCGCCGTACCACTGCTCCTCAAGTACCTGCCCGAGTCGCCGGGTGTGCTCCTCGCACGCGGCCGGGGCGCAGAGGCCGAGCAGGTGGCGGACCGTTTCGGGCTGCCGCGCCCGACCGAGGTCGAGGCGCCCGCCGCGGGGGCGAGGGGGCGGATCGCCGCGATCGGCGCCCTGTTCCGTCCCGAGTCCCGGTGGGCGACCCCACTGCTCTGGCTGGCCTCGTTCTGCGGACTGCTCCTTGTGTACGGGGTGAGCACCTGGCTGCCGACGATGATGCGGGCGAACGGCTACGGCCTGAACTCCTCGGTCAGCTTCCTGATGGTCATCAACGCGGGCGGCATCGTGGGCATGCTGATCGCCGGCCGGACCGCGGACCGTTTCGGCGCGGTGCGGGTCTCGGCGATCTGGTTCGTGCTGACCGCCGCCGGCGCGCTGCTGCTCAAGTCGGAACTGCCGTTGGGTGTCACGTACGTCGTGGTGGCGATCACCGGGATCTGGCTCTTCAGCGCGCAGGTGATGGTGTACGCGGCGACCAACAGCGTCTACCGCGACAGCGAACGGGCCGCGGGTCTGGGCCTGGTGACGGGCGTGGGCCGCACCGGCGCCGTGGTCGGACCGTGGCTGGTGGGCGCCCTCGCCCAGAACGGCAACCAGAGCTGGGGCTTCACCGCCTTCGCCCTGGCCGGACTGCTCGGAGCGGCGGCGATCGCCCTCGTGCCGCTGGCCGTACGGATCGGTCGCGGAGGTGCGCGCACGAAGGCGACGGCAATCGCCGAACCGTCCAGGGCCTGAACGCAGCAGAAGGCCCCGCCCTCCGGATCGGAAAGATCGGGGGGCGGGGCCTCTCGCTCTCAGAGCGCCAACCCGCAGTAGTTCTCCGCCAGTTCGGCCGCCGCGTGCGGCGAGGTGGCGATCCGTTCCAGTTGGGAGAGCTGCAGTCGGGTTTCGAAGGGGGACTGGTCGGGGGCGGTGTGCAGGGTCGTCGTCATGAAGTACGAGAAGTGCTCGGCCCGCCAGACCCGGCGAAGGCATGTGTCCGAGTAGGCGTCGAGCAGGTCGGACGAGCCCGTGGCGTACCGGTGGGCGAGGGCGCGGGCGAGGACCACGACGTCGGCCGCGGCGAGGTTGAGGCCCTTGGCGCCGGCCGGCGGCACGATGTGGGCGGCGTCGCCCGCCAGGAACAGCCGGCCGAAGCGCATCGGCTCGGTGACCGAACTGCGCATCGGCAGCACCGACTTCTGCGTGACGGGCCCGCGGACCAGCGGGGTGCCGCGTCCGAAGCGGTGGTCGAGTTCGTCCCAGATGCGCTCGTCGGACCAGCTCGCCGGGTCCGTCCCGTTGGGCACCTGGAGATACAGCCGGCTGACCTGCGGCGAGCGCATGCTCGCCAGGGCGAAGCCGCGGTCCGAGTGCGCGTAGATCAACTCGTCGTAGTCGGGTGCCGCGTCGGCCAGGATGCCGAGCCACGAGTACGGATAGACGCGTTCGTACGTGGTGGAGGCATCGCCCGGGACGGCGTGACGGGACACCCCGTGGAAGCCGTCGCAGCCCACCACGTAGTCGCAGGTGAGGGCCTGTTCGCGGCCCTCGTGGGTGTAGCGGATGGCGGGGCGGTCGCCGTCGATGCCTTCGACGGCGTGCACCTCGGCCTCGAAGTGCAGCGGGCCGCCTTCGGCGAGCTGGAGGGCTATGAGGTCCTTGACCACCTCGGTCTGCGCGTACACCGTGACGCGCCGCCCGCCGGTCAGCGCCGGGAAGTCGATTCGGTGACCGCGGCCGGCGAAGCGCAGCTCGATGCCGTCGTGCACCAGGCCCTCGGCGTCGAGGCGTTTGCCCGCGCCGCAGGTGCGCAGCGCATCGACCGTCGACTGTTCGAGGATCCCGGCCCGTTGGCGCTGCTCGACATAGGCGCGGTCCCGGCTCTCCAGGACGACACTGGCGATGCCCGCCTGGTGCAGCAGACGGGCGAGCAGCAGGCCGGAGGGGCCGCCGCCGATGATGCCGACGGTGGTGTGCACAGCGTCTCCTCGTCTTCGAGGGCGGTCCCGCTTGATGCCGAGCGGTGGACCGCCGCCACTGTTGTTCGTATAGTGAAGCTTCCTTCACTCAAGCGTCGGCCTGAGTCTGCGCGCCGCGTTGCGCCATGTCAACGGCCTTGGCGGCCTTGCGCACTTCGCGAGACACGCGCAACAGGCGAGCCACGCGAGACAGGCCAGGAGAGCCCGTGCCATCCCTCACCACAGCCCCGCCCGCGGAAGCCGTCACACCTTTGATCCGCGGGATCGCCGTACTGCGGGCGCTGACCGACGCCCACGGTCCGCTCACCCTGAGCGACCTCGAGCGTGCGACCGGTCTGGCGCGGTCGACGGTGGACCGGATCGCGGCGACGCTCGCGCGCATGGCGTACGTACGGCTCGACGGGCGCAACGTCACGCTCGCCCCGCGGCTGATGGAACTGGGCAACGCGTATCTGGGGGCGCTGCATCTGCCCGACCTGCTCGGGCCGTTCGCCGACCGGCTGGCCGACGAGCTCGACGAGTCGGTGTCGCTGGCGGTGCGCGACGAGGACGGGATCCGTTTCATCCACCAGGCGACGCGGCGGCGGGCGATGTCGCTGAGCTTCCGGATCGGTGATCTGCTGCCCGCGGAACGCACCGCGCCAGGACCGCTGTTCGCCGCCGACTGGTCCGAGGCGGACTGGCAGCGGTGGCGGGCGCGGCGTGCGGACGATCCGGGTGACGGCGGCTTCACCGCGCTCCCGTCACGTGAAGTGCCGGTGGGCGATGAGGAGTTCGTACGCGCCACGGACAGCGCACGCAAGAGCGGGTACGCGCTGGACGATCAGCTGATCGAGGCCGGCCTGGTCGCGCTCGCCATGCCCGTGCGGGATGCGGCGGGCGTTCCGGCCTGTGTGGTGAGCGTGGTGAGCCACACCAGCCGGCACAGCGCGCGTTCCCTGCGCAAGGAGATGCTGCCGCGGCTGCGGAAGGCCGTGGCCGCGATGGAGGGCGAACTTCGCGCCCCGGTCCCCGCGGACGGGCCGTCG
>NZ_JBEPEW010000106.1:0-29029 GCF_040300965.1 Streptomyces mesophilus
CCGCCAAGGGCGGCCCGATCGCGGGTATCGGCGTGGCCGGCGCCCCGTCCGGCGACATCGACGAGAAGATCGCCCAGGCCGGCGTCGCCGCGCTCAACAAGTAAGCAGTCCGCTGAACGCCTAAGCAGTTCAGTCGGGTTGGGGTGAAGAGGGGTGCCGCTCCGCAACGGCGGCGCCCCTCGCCCACCCGCCGGCCCCCGTGGCCCAAACCTCGCATAACCCTCATATGATCGCCGGGTGCTCTCCCACCCCGATCGCCGGGCGCCCCACCGCCCGGCCGTTCCCTTCGCACCCACGGCCCGCCAGGTCGTGGGCGCCGTCGTTTCCGGACTGCTCCTCGCGGCCTGTGCCGGCTCCGGAGTGCGGGGCACCCCGGGCGCCCCGGGCCTGCGCGATCCGTACTTCCGGCTGCTCGGCAACGGCGGCTACGACGTCACGCACTACGGGATCGAGCTCGCATACGACCCGGACGAGCGCGAACTGACCGGCGAAGCCGTGATCACGGCGAAGGCCGGCAAGAGCCTGAGCGCCTTCAACCTCGACCTGCACGGTCTCGAGGTCGAGTCCGTCACCGTCGACGACAAGGCCGCCCGCTTCAACCGCGCCGCCGACGAGCTCACGATCCGCCCCGACGACGAACTCCCCGAGAACAGCACCTTCGTCACCCGCGTCCGCTACTCCGGAGAACCGCAGACGATCACCGACGAGGACGGCTCCGAAGAGGGCTGGCTGCCCACCGGCGACGGTGCGCTCGCGCTCGGCGAACCGACCGGCTCCAAGGCCTGGTTCCCGGGCAACCACCACCCGAGCGACAAAGCCGCGTACGACATCGAGATCACCGTCCCCGAGGGCCTCGAGGCGGTCTCCAACGGGGAGCTGAAGTCCTCGGAGACCTCCGCGGGCCGCAGCACCTTCGTCTGGCACAGCGCCGAACCCATGGCGAGCTATCTCGCGACGGTCGCGATCGGCCCGTACGAGACGAAGACCTCGAAGACCGACGACGGCCTGCCCGTGTTCACGGCGGTCGATCCCGCCGAAGCCGAGGAGAGCGCCGACGTCCTCGCCCGGATCCCGGAGATCATGAAGTGGTCCGAGGGCCGCTTCGGCCCCTACCCCTTCTCCTCCACCGGCGCGATCGTCGACCGTGAAGGCGCCGCGGGCTACGCCCTGGAGACGCAGACCAAGCCGGTCTTCCCCGGCGCCCCCGACCTGGAGACCCTGGTCCACGAACTGGCCCACCAGTGGTACGGCAACTCCGTGACGCCGAAGAGCTGGCAGGACATGTGGCTCAACGAGGGCTTCGCCACGTACGCGGAGTGGCTCTGGGAGGAGGACCACGGCGGCGACACCGCGCAGGAGACCTTCGACGCGCTCTACGAGGGCGACGACGACGAGCTCTGGGCCTATCCGCCCGCCGAACCCACGGACGCCTCGGTGATCTCGGACGCCCCGGTGTACGGGCGCGGCGCGATGGTCCTGCACAAGGTCCGCGAGTCGGTCGGCGACCGCACCTTCTTCGCCCTCATCAAGGGCTGGGCGGCCGAGTACCGCCACGGCAACGCGGATACGGCCGACTTCACGGCGTACGCGGAGAAGACGGCCGGCAAGGACCTGGACGCGGTGTGGGGGCCTTGGCTGTACGGCGACGGGAAGCCCAAGTCGCCCTGAGCTTCCCGCCGTTCGACCGCCTACTCCGCCGTGTGCCGCAGGATCTCCGGAACGGCCACGTCCCACGCCGCCTCGGGGATCTCATGACCGGTCCGCTCCAGCGGTACCAGCCGCGCACCGGGGATCGCCCGCGCGAGGGCCTGCCCGTGCTCGTACGGGAACATCGGGTCCTCGGTGCCGTGCAGGACCAGCGTCGGCGCGCTCACTGTGGCGAGTTGCGCGCGCGTGGCGCCGCCCGCGCCGTCGAGCAGGAAGTGGTTCATCGCCGAGGCCATGTTCGTGGTGCGGTCGTAGGCACGGCCGATGAGCGCGCGCATGGCCTCCGTCTCGAAGGTGCGCGAAGGGGCCGCGTACAGGCGGGCGTCCTCGACCAGGTAGTCGAGCACGGACTCCCGGTCGGACCAGTCGGGTTCGGGCGCCGGCGCCGAGAACGCGGCCTGGAGCTCCTTCGACATGGGCGGCAGGTCCTCGCCGCCCGCGGACGTCGACATCAAGGTGAGCGTGGCGACCCGGTCGGGGTGCGCCACCACCAGCGCCTGGGCGATGCCGCCGCCCATGGACAGACCGACGACGTGGGCGCGCGCGATACCGAGGGCGTCGAGCACACCCACCGGGTCGGAGACGAGGTCCTCGCCCGTGTAGCCGGGAGCGCCGGGCTCGTAGCTCACGGACTCACCGGTGTCCCGGTGGTCGTAGCGGATGACGAACCGGGGCCCGGCGGCGAGCCGTTCGCAGAACGCGTCCTCCCACCAGTCCATCGAGGCCCCGCCGCCCATGATGAGCAGGACGGCGGGGTCGGACCGGTCGCCGAAGGTCTCTGCGCACAGCTCGACTTGACCGACTTGCAGCAACTGCTTGTGGCGTGTCACGTCACGGATCTCCCGGCTTCAAGGACAGGCTCTCAGTCGTCGATGGACTGGTACAGCGTGGCCCAGAAGTCATGGATGAGGCGTGGTGAATACTGATTCGAGAGTCCGACCTGGGTGAACAGGATGCCGGTGAGCCCGTTCTCCGGGTCGGCGTACGCCGTGGTGCCGGTGCCGCCGTCCCAGCCGAACTGGCCGACGGGCGCGTAGTCGCTGCGGAAGGTGCGTACGGCCATCCCGAAACCCCAGCCGCCGTGCTGCCCCATGCCGGGCACGAGGTGCGCGACGCTTCCGTACATGGCGCTGCGGGCGGCGAGCATCTCGGGGGAGAGGCGGTTCGTCGTCATCAGCTCCACGGCGGCCCGCGACAGGATCCGTTCGCCGTTGTGCACACCGCCGCACAGCAGCATCCGGAAGTACGCGTGGTAGTCGTCGACGGTGGAGACGAGACCGCCGCCCGCGCCCTGGAACTCCTGCGGCTTGTTGAGACGGCTGCCCTCGGCCTCGTCCCAGACGTGGAACTCACCGGTCACGGGGTCGGGCCCGTACTGCACGGGAAACCGGTCGATCTTCTCGGCGGGGACATGGAAGGCGGTGTCCTTCATGCCCAGCGGATCGAGGACGCGCTCGCGCAGGAACTCCTCGAAGGGGCGGCCCACGATCCGCGAGACCAGCACTCCGGTCACCTCGCTGGCGAGGTCGTACTGCCACCGCTCACCGGGCTGGTACTGCAGCGGCAGTTCGCCGAGGCGGCGCATCCACTCGTCCTGGTGCGGTGCGGGACCGGAGGCGATGCTGTAGTCGGTGGCCTCGAACGTGGCGGTCCTGATCGGCGACTGCATCAGATCGAAGTCCACTCCGAGCCCCATCGTGCAGGTCATCAGGTCCCGTACGGTGATCGGCCGGTTCGCCGGCACGGTCTCGTCGAGCGGTCCGTCGGGCCGCTTGAGCACCTTGCGGTCGGCGAGCTCGGGCAGCCACTCGTCCACGGGGTCGTCCAGGCGCATCCGGCACTCGTCGAGCAGCACCATCGTCGCGGCCATCGAGACCGGTTTGGAGACCGAGGCCATACGGAAGATGGTGTCCCGGCGCATCGGGGCGCCGCCGTCGTGGCGCATCGTGCCGACCGCCTCGACATGCGCCTCGCCGCCGCGGCTCACCAGGGCGACGAGCCCGGGGATCCGCTTCGACTCGACGTGCCGCTCCAGGGTGTTGCGCAGGCGCAGCAGACCGGCCTCGGAGAAGCCGCTGTTGTTCGTTCCCATGATGAATCCCCTTGCCGGAGGCGTTCGTCGCCACGGCGGCCCGCCTGGTGCGAGCCTCGCGGAGGTGGCGACGGGCCGATCGTGCACCCTGACCCGAGGTCAACCTCAAGGCCCTTTTTCCGTAGGGTCGTTGGCATGGCCTACCGCAGCGCACGCCCGCAGCCGAAGACCGGATGCACCATCAGCCAGGCGGCCGCGTTCGTCGGCGTCACGGTCAAGACCGTCCGGCACTACCACCGGCTCGGACTCGTCGAGGAACCCGGGCGCGACAGCTCCGATTACCGGCGATACGGTTCGGCGGATCTGCTCCGGCTCGTCCAGGTGCGGACGCTGGCCGCCGCGGGCGTGCCGCTGGCCGAGATCGGCGAGCTGCTCGATGCCGACTCCGAAGCGTTCGCCGCGGCCATGGAGGACGTGCACCGCCGGCTCACCGAGCGGATCGACGAGCTGCTCGCTCGCCGGGACACCCTGCACCAACTGGCCCACGGGGACAGGGTGTTGCTGCCAGAGCGGGCCTGCGCGGTCCTGGACCGGCTCACCGCGCTCGGCTTCGGTCCCGACTACGTGGACACCCAGCGAGAAGCCCTTGTGCTGGCGCGAGCCGTGGCCCCCGAGGTCTTCGACACCTTCCTGACCCACCTCGAACGCCGCCTCGGCGACCCCGAGTTCGTCGACCTGACCAAGCGCAGCTGGGACGCGCGGACCTGGGACCGCGACGATCCGCGGATCGAAGAACTGGCGGCCGAGGTGGCCGACAACCTCCTTGCCGACCGCGCGTCGCTGGCGATGCCGCCCGGGAGCGGCAGACGCTCCGACGCCACCTCCCGGTACGCGGTGGTCAACCGCCACCGGGAGGACGAGTCGCCGTCCATCGCCCGCCTGAACGCGCTGGTCGAGGCGAGGCTGCGCGCGGCCGGGATCGACGTGCCGGGGCAGTGACGGGCGGTGTGCGGGCCGGGGCTCAGAGCTCCTTGCGCAGTACCGCGCACGGCCGGTTCCGCTCGCGGTCCTCGCGGTGGCCGATGACGAGATAGCCGAGCGCGGACCAGAAGGCCATCGCCCGCGGATTGTTCTGCAGCACGGCCAGCTTCACCGCCTTGCGCCCGTCCGCACGGAAACGGTTCTCGACCAGCTGCGCCAACTGGCGCCCGTATCCCTGCCGTTGGGGCGCGACCATCAGCAGCCCGATCCACGGGTCGGGGTCGGCCGGATCCGGATGGTGCGCGAGGGTGATCGCGATCCCGGTCAGCCGGCCCTCGCTGCGGGCGAGCAGCACCTCGGTGTCCGGATGCTGAAGCTCACGGGCGAGCTCGGTGGCGACCTGGCCGATCCGGATGTCGTCCGGATCGGGGAAGTCACCGCTGAGCGCGAAGAAGTACCGGTTGGCGGCGTACAGCTCGGTGACCTCGGTGAGCAGGGCACCGGGCAGCGCGCCGTCCACGGGGGTGAGCCGGTCGAGGATCATGCGGCAAGGGTACGGAAACGGCGGACCGCCGGTCCGTCCCACGGGCTCCCGGGTTGCCTCACGCAGCCGAGTACCGGGCCGCCTCACGCATCCGGGCCCCAGGGCGCCACCTCACGCATCGAGGCCCCAGGGCGCCACCTCACGCGGCGCCACCTCACGCATCCAGGCTCTGAGCCCCCGGAAACGGGACCGGGCCCCCGGCGATCAAGCCGAGGGCCCAGCACACGTCAACGAGCCGAGAGGACTCAGAGGTTGACGCCGAAGTCCTGAGCGATGCCCGCGAGGCCCGAGGCGTAGCCCTGGCCGACGGCGCGGAACTTCCACTCCGCACCGTTGCGGTACAGCTCGCCGAAGACCATCGCGGTCTCGGTGGCCGCGTCCTCGGAGAGGTCGTAACGGGCGATCTCGGTGCCGCCCGCCTGGTTGACGATGCGGATGTACGCGTTGCGCACCTGGCCGAAGTTCTGCGAGCGGGTCTCCGCGTCGTAGATCGACACCGGGAAGACGATCTTGTCGACCTCGGCCGGCAGGGCCGCCAGGTTGACGTTGATCGCCTCGTCGTCGCCCGCGCCCTCACCGGAGCGGTTGTCGCCGGTGTGCACGATGCTCTGGTCCGGCGTCGCCTTGTTGTTGAAGAAGACGAAGTGAGCGTCCGAGAAGACCTTGCCGTCAGCCTTGACCGCGATCGCCGAGGCGTCCAGGTCGAAGTCCGTGCCGGTGGTGGTACGGACGTCCCAGCCGAGGCCCACGGTGACAGCGGTCAGGCCCGGCGCCTCCTTGGTCAGCGAGACATTGCCGCCCTTGGACAGGCTTACAGCCATGGAGGTCCCTTTCCCCTAAATGTGTATGCGGGTGCTGCGAGTCGTCCCCGAAGCTACCCTCACCCCCTCCAACGCATCTGTACCGGTCCTGGTTCCCGTACGAGACCTGTACGAGCCGAGTACGAATCGAGTACAAGACTTGTACGAGACAGGCCGCCAAGTGGACTAGACCTTTCTTGGGGATACGCGCCACACTGTCCCCGTGAGACATGTCATCGCCCTGGACGTGGGCGGCACCGGAATGAAGGCCGCCCTGGTCGGGGCGGACGGCGCACTGCTGCACGAGGCACGCCGCCGTACCGGACGCGAACGTGGCGCCGACGCGGTGATCGAGTCCATCCTCGACTTCGCGGCCGAGCTGCGTGCGTACGGCGAACAGAAGTACGGGCAGCGGGCCGAGGCCGCGGGAGTGGCGGTCCCCGGGATCGTCGACACCGAGCGCGGTATCGCGCTCTTCGCCGCCAACCTGGGCTGGGAGAACGTGCCGCTCAGGGACCTGCTGCACGAGCGGCTCGGCATCCCCGTGGCACTCGGCCACGACGTCCGCACCGGCGGCCTCGCCGAAGGGCGGATCGGGGCCGGCCAGGGCGCCGACCGGTTCCTGTTCCTGCCGCTGGGCACCGGCATCGCCGGCGCCATCGGCATCGACGGGGTCATCGAGCCCGGTGCGCACGGCAGCGCGGGCGAGATCGGGCACATCGTCGTACGCCCGGGCGGCACCCCCTGCGGCTGCCGCCAGCGCGGCTGTCTGGAGCGGTACGCCAGCGCCTCCGCCGTGACCGAGGCCTGGGCCGAGGCCAGCGGCGACCCCGACGCGGACGCCGCCGACTGCGCCAAGGCCGTCGAATCCGGCGATCCGCGGGCCGTCGCCGTCTGGCAGCACGCGATCGACGCGCTCGCCGACGGCCTGGTCACCGCCGTCACCCTGCTCGACCCCCGCACGCTGATCATCGGTGGCGGACTGGCCGAAGCCGGGGAAACCTTGTTCACACCGCTGCGGGCGGCCGTCGAGGAGCGGATCACGTTCCAGTCGCTGCCGGCGATCGTCCCCGCGGCCCTCGGGGACACCGCGGGCCGCCTGGGCGCGGGACTCCTCGCCTGGGACCTGCTCGAAGCCGAAGCCGAAGCCGAAGCCGAAGCCGGGGCAGACGGGCCCGACGCCCATGTACCGACCCAGTCCACGGAGGTAACCGCCTGATGGCCGCACGCAAGGTACTCACCGGCGCCCGGGTGGTGCTGCCCACCGGAACCGTCACCGACGGCCGGGTCATCGTCGACGACGCGGGCCGGATCGCCGGCGCCGCCGAGCCGGACGCCCCGGCCGTCGACCTGTCCGGCCACTGGGTGGTGCCCGGTTTCGTGGACATCCACAACCACGGAGGCGGCGGCGCGTCCTTCACGTCCGGCACCGTGGACGACGTGCTCAAGGGGGTCCGCACCCACCGCGAGCACGGCACCACCACCCTGGTGGCCTCCACCGTCACCGGCGACATGGACTTCCTCGCGCAGCGCGCCGGGCTGCTCTCCGAGCTGGCCGAACAGGGCGAGATCGCGGGCATCCACTTCGAGGGCCCCTTCATCTCGCCGTGCCGCAAGGGCGCCCACGACGAGTCCCTCCTTCGCGACCCCGACCCGGCGGACGTCCGCAAGCTGATGGACGCGGCCCGCGGTCAGGCCCGGATGTTCACCCTGGCCACCGAACTGCCCGGTGGCGTGGACTCCGTACGGCTGCTCGCCGAGCACGGCGTGATCGCGGCGATCGGCCACACCGACGCCACGTACGAGCAGACGAAGGAAGCCATCGACGCGGGCGCCACCGTCGCCACGCACCTCTTCAACGCGATGCCCGCGATCGGCCACCGGCTCCCCGGACCGATCGTCGCGCTCCTGGAGGACGAGCGGGTCACGGTCGAGCTGATCAACGACGGCACGCATCTGCACCCCGCCGCCCTCGAGCTCGCCTTCCACCGCGCGGGCGCCTCGCGGGTCGCCTTCATCACGGACGCGATGGACGCGGCCGGGTTCGGCGACGGCGAGTACATGCTCGGCACGCTCGCCGTGGAGGTGAAGGACTCCGTCGCGCGCCTGGTCACGCAGGACGGCTCGGAGGGCTCGATCGCGGGATCGACGCTGACCCTCGACCGCGCCTTCAAGCGAGCGGTCACCATCGACCGGCTGCCGATCGAGGACGTCGTACGGGCCATCTCGGCCAACCCCGCCAAGCTCATCGGCGCGTACGACGAGGTCGGCTCGCTCGAGCCGGGCAAGTACGCGGACCTGGTCGTCCTCGACGGCGGCTACTCGGTTGTCGGCGTGATGCGCCGGGGTGAATGGGTGGTCGATCCCCAACTGGGGTGATTTGACCCCCTGTTGACCTCCGATCTTTAAGGAGGCGGTTGGCCCTGAGGTCTGGGCTGACCGCCTCCTTTTTGGCATGATCAGGCCCGGCACACGCACGAACGCGCGCACACGAGCACCCGCATGCGCACGCACACGCACTCGGGGGGCACCCGTGATCCTCACGGTCACGCTGAACACGGCCCTGGACCTGACGTATCGCGTGGAGCGCCTCGTCCCGCACTCCTCGCACCGGGTCACCACCGTCACCGAACGCCCCGGTGGCAAGGGCCTCAACGTCGCCCGCGTCCTGACCGCCCTCGGCCACGACGTCACCGTCACGGGCTTCGTGGGCGGTGCGACGGGCGAGGCGCTGCGCGCGGGTCTGAGCGGCGTACGCGACGCGCTCTTCCCGGTTCTGGGCTCCACCCGCCGCACGGTCGCCGTGGTCGACTCCTCGTCCGGCGACACGACGCAGCTCAACGAGCCGGGACCGCTGATCACCCCGTCGGAATGGTCGGCGTTCCTCGTCTCGTACGAGGCCCTCCTGACCTCCGCGTCGGCGGTGGCGCTGTGCGGCAGCCTGCCGCCCGGGGTGCCGGTGGGCGCGTACGCCCATCTCGTACGGGGAGCACGCGCCGCGGGTGTCCCCGTCCTCCTCGACACCAGCGGTGAACCGCTGCGCCGCGGGATCGCCGCGCGTCCCGACATCGTCAAGCCGAACGCGGACGAACTGGCCGAACTCACCGGCTCCTGGGAGCCGTTGCCCGCGACGCGCGCGGCCCGCCGCCGCGGCGCCCACGCGGTCGTGGCCTCCCTCGGTCCGAACGGTCTCCTCGCCGCGACCCCCGACGGCACCTGGCAGGCCACACCCGCCGCACGCGTCTCGGGCAATCCCACGGGGGCGGGGGACTCGGCGGTGGCGGCGCTGCTCGCCGGCCTGGTCGCGGGCGACCCCTGGCCGAAGCGCCTCGCGTCGGCGGTCGCGCTGTCGGCGGCGACGGTACTCGCCCCGGTGGCGGGGGAGTTCGACGCGGATGCGTATACGGAGTTCGAGGCGGGTGTCTCCGTGGTGCAGCACGCGGATGCGGCGTAATGTCTCGTCGCCGGGTGCGGGCCGGGTGTGCCCTGCGGCGGACTTTTCCCCTACCCGCCCCTTCCCGAAACCGGGGGCCAAGCCCCCGGACCCCCGCATCCGAACTTCGTTCGGATCTGCTCAAACGCCGCAGGGGCTGAAAGTGAGGGACCATGCCGCTCACCACGACCGGTGAACTCGTCGCCGCCGCACGGCAGAACGGCACAGCCGTCGGCGCCTTCAACGTCATCACGCTCGAGCACGCCGAGGCGATAGCCGCCGGCGCCGAGCGGGCCGGCGCCCCCGCGATCCTGCAGATCTCCGAGAACGCCGTGAAATTCCACGGCGGGAGCCTCACCGCCGTCGCCGCCGCGGCGAAGGCCGTGGCCGAGACCAGCCGCGCCCGTCTCTCCCTCCACCTCGACCACGTCGTCAGTGAGGACCTCCTGCGCCGGGCCCACGCCGAGGGATTCAGCTCCGTGATGTTCGACGCCTCGAAGCTGACGTACGGCGAGAACGTCAAGGCCACGGCGGAAGCGGTCCGTTGGGGCCACGAGCGCGGCCTGTGGGTCGAGGCCGAGCTCGGCAAGGTCGGCGGCAAGGAGGGCGAGCCGCCGCTGGACGCGCACGCCCCCGGCGTACGGACGGATCCGGCCGAGGCGCGGGCCTACGTCGAGAGCACCGGCGTGGACGCCCTCGCCGTGGCCGTGGGCTCCTCGCACGCGATGACGGAGCGGACGGCGGCCCTGGACCACGAGTTGATCGCCGCGCTGAAGGACGCCGTACCCGTGCCGCTCGTGCTGCACGGCTCAAGTGGCGTACCGGATACGGAGATCCGCGCAGCCGTACGCTCCGGCATGCGCAAGATCAACGTGGGCACGGCCCTCAACACCGCGTTCACCGGCGCCGTACGCGCCTTCCTGGAGGACCACCCGTCGGTCGTCGACCCCCGGAAATACCTCGTCCCGGCCCGCGAGGCGATGGCCGGGACGGTGGCACACTTCCTGCGCCGGCTGGGGAGTTAGCCCTTCGTGCCCTCGACCAGCCACATCTGGTCGATGTTGGCGTTGCACTTGTCGCTCTGCTCGCACGAGAGCGTGATGATGTTGGTGCCCTTCTTGAGCTGCACCACCGCGTAGGTGGAGGTCCAGCCCTTCTCCCAGTCACCCGCCTTGGCGTTGGCGAAGTTCTTCATGTTCAGCGGCCGCGTCTGCTTGTTGCCGTTGACCGTCAAGGTGCCGGTGGTGTCCTCGCCGGGCACTCCGTAGGTCACCCGCAGGCTGTACGAACCGGGCTTCTCGAACCCGTCGATCTGCCAGGTCAGCGCCGCGCCCACCTGGCTGAAACCGGCGACGTACGTCCCGGCCTTCGACCCCTTGATGTCGGAGGCGGTCACCGCGGGCGCCGTGAGCTGGAGGACCTTGGCGTCGGTCTTCGGCAGCTCGACGGGCTTGTCGTCCTTGTTCTCGGCGGACTCGGACGGCTTCACGCTCTCGCCGGCCGTGGTCCCGCCGTCACCGCCGGACCCGGCCTGCGGGTCCTTGTCGTCGTCCCCGCCGAGCATCGCGATACCGATGCCGACCACCACGGCCGCGACCACGGCGACGGCGCCGATCATCAGGCCCTTGGAGTTGGGTCCACGGCCGCGCCCGCCGCCCCCGCCGTGCGAAGGCTGCTGCGAGGACATCGTCCGGGTGGCGTCGCCCGGGTAGGTCTCCGGCGCCGAGTAGTGGGCGTCGTACCCCTGCGGAGCCTGCTGCCCGTACCCCTGGGGCGCCTGCTGGCCGTAACCCTGCTGGGCCTGCTGCCCGTACTGCCGCTCGCCGACCGTGCGGACCTGGTTGTAGGAGCTGCGGCCGGGGTAGCCGTAGCCACCGCCGCCGGGCGGCGGGGTGGCACCCGCGGCCTGCCCGTCGGCGTACAGGTAACCGAACGGGTCTTCTTCCTCGGGCGTGCGCGCGCCGTTGTCACCGGGCGTGGTCATCCCCAGGTCACTCCTCAGGCAGGTTGCTCGATCGGGCAGAACACAGTCGTACGTATCCGGGCGAGCGTACCCGCTTCGAGTGACCCCTTCGGGGCCTGTTGCCAAGGAAAACCAGCTGACCTGGACTTATCCGGCCCGTCTGTGCTGTTTGGCACGTGAGCGCTTCTCTATGTACATCCTCTGGTCGGCCGACTGGAGCACCTCGTCCGCCGACATACCGCAGTGGGCCCAGCCGATACCGAAGCTCGCGCCCACGCGCACCGCGCGGCCGTCCACCCGGATCGGCGGAATGATCGCGTTGCGCAGCCGTACCGCCAGGTCCGCGGCATCCGCACGGCCGAGCCCGTCGGCGAGCACCACGAACTCGTCACCGCCGAGCCGCGCCACCGTGTCCCCGTCGCGCACCCCGCTGGTCAGCCGCCGTGCCACCTCGATGAGCACGGCGTCGCCGGTGTGGTGCCCGAAACGGTCGTTGATCGACTTGAAGCCGTCGAGGTCGCAGAAGAGCACCGCGAGCCCCTTGGTCCCGTCGTCGTGCTCGCTCTGCGGAGCGACCACGTGGACATGGTGGTCGTAGACGCCATAGCCATTGCTGGTGCCGGTCAATGCGGAGTCGGCGGCCGCACGACCGAAGTCGAAACCATGCCCGTTCGAGTCGTAAGGGGAGGCGTTCGCGTCGTACCCCATGGAGCCGTCGTACGCGGTGGGAGCCGCACCGTAGGCCGCGTCGAGGGACTCGATGGGGCTCTGCGGCACGGACTGCGGCCGCCCGCACAGCCGGGAGCTGAGCCGCGAGCGCAGCTCGGCGCTGTTGGGCAGCCCGGTCAGGGCGTCGTGCGAGGCGCGGTGCGCGAGGTGCAGCTCGCGTCGCTTGCGCTCCTCGATGTCCTCCACGTGCGTGAGCAGAAACCGGGGGCCGTCGGTGGCGTCGGCCACGACGGAGTTGCGCAGCGAGACCCACAGATACGTGCCGTCCCGCCGCCCGAGCCTGAGCTCGGCCCGCCCGCCTTCGGCGGAGGTGCGAAGGAGCGTGCCGATGTCCTCGGGGTGGACCAGATCGGAGAAGGAGTAGCGGCGCATCGCGGCGGCCGGGCGGCCGAGCAGCCGGCACAGGGCGTCATTGGTGCGCAGTATCCGGCCGTGCTGGTCACCGCCCATCTCGGCGATGGCCATACCGCTCGGCGCGTACTCGAAGGCCTGCCGGAAGGACTCCTCGCTGGCCCGCAGCGCCTGCTGCTCGCGTTCGAGCCTGACCAGTGCGCGCTGCATATTTGCTCGAAGCCGAGCATTACTGATTGCAATGGCCGCCTGGAATGCGTACATCTGGAGCGCTTCCTGGCCCCAGGCGCCCGGCTTGCGGCCGTTGCGCGGCCGGTCGACCGAGAGCACACCGATCAGCTCGCCGCTGGAGGACCCGGTGGCGTACATCGGCGCGTAGAGGCGGTCGCTGGGGTGCCACTCGTCCTCGAAGCGGGGCTCGGGGCCGTCCGTGTGCCACTGCGGCACATCGTCCTCGACGAGCACCCAGCCCTCGGTGTGCGGGATGAAGCGCAGCGAGCCCCAGGCCTCGCCCATGGCGAGCCGGCGCTCCCAGGAGGCGCGGGAGCCGACGCGTCCGGTGATCAGGGCCTCGGCGGCGGGATTGCCCGCGAAAGCGGCGACCACCAGGTCGCCGTCGGGCCGTACGAGGTTCACGCAGCCCAGCTCGTAGCCGAGCCCGGTCACGACACCGTCGGCGACGGCCTGCAGGGTGTCGGCAAGGCTGCGGGCGGTGTTCAGCTCCGCGACCACCTGATGCAGCTGCCGCAGGGTCGCAAGACGGACGTAGGGCTCCGACTCGGTCTCCATGCTCGCTCTCCCCGAGACCTCGACAGCAACTCCAGGATTAGCAGCTTCCCCGGCTTCTCGACCGCTTCTCGACAGGCAGGCGTTCGCATCATGGTCTCCTGCCTCAGCCACTGAATCACAGCGAGCTGCCCACTCGGTACACAGGGTCAACAAAATATGGACCCTGTGACTCAAGTCACAGCAGGGGATGAAGGGTTGAGGGCGGAACGAGTCCGGTCCCCGTATGTTTTCTGAACGCAAATCTCGGTCCGGGGACCTAGTCCTGTCCTGGTCCCAGCGCCCGATGTGGCGCGGGCGGCGGCGGGTCTACGTTCGATCCGTGTCGCAAGCATTGAAGTCCCCTGCCGCAGTGCCCCCGCAAGCCGTGCATCCTGTGGGGGTGAGCAATGACGAGTTCCGTGCCGCGATGTCACGCCTGGCCGCCGGGGTGGTCCTGGTGACGGGAGTGGAGGAGCCGCTCGGTGAGGGCGGCCCGGCCGGCGAGGACGTCGGCATGACGGCCACGGCCTTCCTGTCCGTATCCCTGGATCCACCGCTGGTGCTCGTCTCGCTGCGTGAGGGCTCCCGGATGGACGACCTCCTCGCGGAGCAGCCGCGCTGGGGTGTCTCGGTCCTCTCGGAGTCCCAGCGCCATATCGCCGGCCGCTTCGCGATGAAGGGCCGCATCAGCGACCGGCTGCTGTTCGCGGACATCCCTTACGTACGAGGGGAGTTGTCCGGTGCGCCACTGGTGGGCGGTGCGCTGGCGACCCTGGAGTGCGAGACGGAGTCCCGCGTCGAGGCGGGCGATCACACGCTGGTGGTGGGCCGGGTGCTCTCGGCCTCGCTGCCGAGCCCGGAGGGCGGGCCGCTGATGTATTTCCGGGGCCGCTACCGGCAGTTGGGGTGACTGAGGAGCTCAGGCCTCAGCCCCAGTCCTTGCCCGACCGCCCCCGCTTGGTGTCGGACCGCGCCTTCTTCTGGCGCAGGCGCCGCTCGTTGATCCCTCGCGGAATCCGGGTGGGACGGCGCGGACGCGGCGGCGGCGCGGTGGCCTCCGCGAGCAGCGCGGCGAGCCGGGTCGCCGCCATCTCCCGGTTGCGCCACTGCGAGCGGTGTTCCGACGCCCGTACGGAGATCACGCCGTCCACGAGCCGGGAGGCGAGGCGCTCGAGCGCCCGCTCCTTCCAGACCTCCGGCAGGGCCTTGGTGTTCGCCAGGTCGAAGCGGAGCTCCACCTGGGAGTCCGAGGTGTTGACGTGCTGCCCGCCGGGCCCGGACGACCTCGAGAAACGCCACAGGAGCTCGGCCTCCGGCAGGGAGACCGAACCGCGGATGACATAGGGCCCGGACATGACAGCCATGATGACGGTCCGCCCGGGCCCGCGTCACGTCAATAAGCGGCGCCCGCTACGCGAGGATCACGCTCCGCGTGAGGTTGCGGGGCCGGTCCGGGTCGTAGCCCTTGGACTCGGCGAGCGCCACCGCGAGACGCTGCGCGCGGATCAAGTCGGCCATCGGATCGGCCTCCTGGCGCGCGACCAGGTGCCCGCCGACGCGCGCCACATCACCCGCGAGCCCCTCGGGCAGCGCGCCGAACATCCACGCCACCCGGCCGGGACCGGTGATCGAGATCGGTCCGTGCCGGTACTCCATCGCGGGGTACGCCTCGGTCCACGCGCCCGCCGCCTCGCGCATCTTGAGGCCGGCCTCGAGCGCGAGCCCGTACGTCCAGCCGCGTCCCAGGAACGTCCACTGCCCGGCGGAGAGCACCTCGTCCGGCAGGGGCTCGGTGACGGCGAGTTCGGCGTCGACGGCCGCCTCGGCCACCGACTTCACCCCCTCGATCTCCCCGAGGCCCGCGCGCAGGAAGGCCAGCGCGGTCGTCGCGAAACGGGTCTGCACCACCGACTCCTCGTCGGCGAAGTCGAGCACGGCCACCGCGTCCGCGGCCTCCATCACCGGCGTCTTCGGATCGCCCGTGATCGCCATGGTGGCCGTCGTTCCCTTTACCCGCGCGAGGAGTTCGAGCACCTCGGTCGTCGTGCCGGAGCGGGTGATCGCCACGATCCGGTCGTACGGCCGGCCCACCGGGAACTCCGAGGACGCGAACGCGTCCGTCTCGCCCTGCCCGGCCGCCTCGCGCAGGGCGGCGTACGCGAGGGCCATGAACCACGACGTGCCGCAGCCGGTGACGGCGACCCGCTCGCCGGGCACCGGCAGTCCGGCGGCGGCCTCGAGGGAGTCGGCGGCTTCGGCGGCCCGGCGCCAGCAGCTGGGCTGGGTGGCTATTTCTGCGGCGGTACGTGACATGTGGGGCGGCTCCTCGACCGGGGCGGGCACGGGGTGTTCGGTTGATGCTCGTTGCTGCTCCTTACCGCGCCGGACACCGCCCGCCGGTGCGGACCGTGAGGGGTTCGCACCGGTTCGAGCGCCATCTGGCCTGCTGTGCATAGCAGTCGGCCCGAGCGAGGGGCAATGGACTGCCGTGCGCGAGCCCGTGGATCTTTGCGCGGACGGCCCTCGGTAGCCTTGGCCAACGGATGCAACAACGGTGACCCTCCGTTGCAGAAGTGATATCTGAGTGGTGTAGACCTGGTGAAGGACACAGGACG
Source organism: Streptomyces mesophilus (assembly GCF_040300965.1). Lineage (GTDB taxonomy): Bacteria > Actinomycetota > Actinomycetes > Streptomycetales > Streptomycetaceae > Streptomyces > Streptomyces mesophilus_A. The sequence continues at coordinate 15,924 of NZ_JBEPEW010000106.1, forward strand.
TCACGGGGGACGACTGGATCACGACAAGGGTGGGAAATCGGCTGTGCAGCGGCGCACGAACGTACTGATCGCGGCAGGTGCCGCGCTGGGACTCACGATGACGCTGGCGGGCTGCGGTGGCGGCACCGGCTCCGGTGAGGTGACCCTCAAGCTCGTGGCCGCCGATTACGGCGACTCGGCGGAGAACAGCTCCGAGAAGTACTGGGCGGATCTGGTCGAGAAGTTCCAGGCCAAGCACCCGGACATCAAGGTCGAAGTGACCGTCCTGTCCTGGAGCGACGTCGACGCCGAAGTGGCCAAGATGGTCAAGGCGGGCGAAGCGCCCGACATGGCGCAGATCGGTGCGTACTCGGACTTCGCGGCGAAGGACCAGCTGTACGCCGCGGACGATCTGCTCTCCATCCCGGTCCAGGGCGACTTCCTGTCCTCGCTCACCTCGGCCGGCGAGGTCAACCGGATCCAGTACGGCATGCCGTTCGCCTCGTCGACGCGCCTGATGTTCTACAACAAGAAGCTCTTCGCCGACGCCGGTATCGCCAAGCCCCCGAGGACCTGGGACGAACTGGCCGCCGACGCCGAGCTGTTGAAGGACGACGGCGTCAAGTACCCCTTCGCCCTGCCGCTCGGCAAGGAGGAGGCGCAGGCCGAGGCCATGATGTGGCTGCTCGCCGGCGGCGACGGCTACACCGACCAGGTCGGCTCGTACACGCTCGACTCCGACATGAACCAGCGGACCTTCGAGTGGCTGAAGGAAGACCTCGTCGGCAAGGACCTGGTGGGCCCGGTCGCGCCCGGCGAGCTCAACCGCCAGGAGGCCTTCAACGCCTTCTCCAACGGTGAGGTCGGCATGCTCAACGGGCACCCGACGCTGATCGCCCAGGCGAAGAAGAAGGGCGTCGAGTTCGGGATGGCGCCGCTGCCGGGCCGCAGCGGCAAGGCGAAGGCCACGATGGGTGTGGCCGACTGGATGATGGCCTTCAAGCAGAACGGCCACCGCGACGAGATCGGTGAGTTCCTCGACTTCGTCTACAGCAAGGAGAACGTCCTGGACTTCTCCGAGCGCTACAACATCCTGCCGGTGACCAACTCGGCGGTCGACGCGATGTCCGAGGACGCCAAGTACAAGCAGCTCGAGCCGTTCCTCAAAGAGCTGCCCACGTCCCAGCTCCCGCCCGTCGGCAACACGTCCTGGGCGCAGGTCAGCGCCGACATCAAGAAGCAGATCGGCAAGGCGGTCGCGCCGGGCGGCACCCCCGGCGCCGTGCTCGCCGACATCCAGAACAAGGCGCGGGCGGCGGAAGCGGCCGAGTAGTCCCGCTCGCCGTCGAGGGCGCCGCACACCGGTCAACGCCGGGTGCGGCGCTCCTCGCGTATCCGGCGCAGCCGGTTCACCGTCACCGGGTCGTGGGCGAGGGCCCGCTGGTCGTCCAGCAGGGCGTTGAGCAACTGGTGATAGCGCGTGGGGGAGATGCCGAGCTCCTCGCGCACCGCACGCTCCTTGGCGCCGGGCGAGGGCCAATTGCGCCGCTCGAGAGCCAGCACGGCACGCTCCCGCGCACCGAGCTCGCCCGGCTCGCCCGGCTCGCTCTCCTCGGTCATGAACTCCGCCTCCCGTACCCCGGACAGACCCCGCCCTCCCGGGGGCCGAGCCCTATCAAGGCTATCGACGCCCACTGACAACGCCCTCCTCGCCGAGACCCGCGGCCGCCCTCCTCGCCGAGACCGCGGCCGCCCCCTCGCCGAGACCCACGGCCGCCCCCCCCGCCGAGCCCCTCGGCCGCACCTTTGACGCGAACCTCCATGGGGCAGTGGCGCCCGACCTGGATAGGGTCGACCTATGGGCAGCCTTCCGCATCGCACGCCTGATCTGCCGACGCCGTCCACCCCCGCAGGGCGGGACGGTCTCGCCGCGCTGCTCGCGCGGCCCGGACAAGCCGTGATCGCCCTGGACTTCGACGGCACGCTCGCCGAGATCGTCCCCGACCCCGAGCAGGCCCGCGCCCACCCGGACGCCGTCCCCGCGCTCGCCGCCCTCGCCCCGAAGGTGGCCTCCGTCGCGGTGGTCACCGGCCGGCCCGCGGGCGTCGCGGTCCGCTACGGGGGCTTCGCGGGCGTACCCGGCCTGGAGCACCTGGTGGTACTCGGCCACTACGGCGCCGAGCGCTGGGACGCCGTCTCCGGCACCGTGCACGCGCCCGAGCCGCACCCCGGGGTGGCCGCGGTCCGGGCCGAACTGCCCGGATTCCTGGACGAGTTGGGCGTGTGGCACGGCATGTGGATCGAAGAGAAGGGCCGAGCGGTCGCGGTCCACACCCGCCGCGCCGCCGACCCCGCCGCGGCCTTCGAGGCCCTGCGCACCCCGCTCGCGCACCTCGCCGCCCGCCACGGCCTGATCGTCGAACCGGGCCGCCTCGTCCTCGAGCTGCGCCCGCCGGGCATGGACAAGGGCGTCGCGCTAGCGGCGTACGTCCGCTCGGTCGGCGCGACCTCGGTCCTGTACGCGGGCGACGACCTGGGCGACCTGCCGGCCTTCGCGGCCGTGGAGAAGCTCCGCTCGGAGGGTCTGCACGGCCTGCTCGTGTGCAGCGGAAGCTCGGAGGTCGCGGAGCTGTCGGAGCGTGCGGACGTGGTGGTGGACGGTCCGGGCGGGGTGGTGGACCTCCTCGCCGCGCTCGCGGCGCACGCCGGCCCCGCGAGCCCGGCCTGATCGACACGTCAGGGCCTAGCCCCGCAACGCCTCCACCTGCTCCAGGAACCACTGTGCCGGCGGCAGCGCGGTACCCGCCGCGGCCAGGCGCTTCGTGCGTTCCGCGCGTTCCTCCGCCGGCATCGTCAGCGCCGCGTGCAGCGCGGCCGAAGTCCCCACCACGTCATACGGGTTGACCACCAGCGCGTCCTCACCCAGTTCCGCGTACGCCCCCGCCTCCCGCGAGAGCACCAGGACGCACCCCTCGTCGGAGACGACCGGCACCTCCTTGGCGACGAGGTTCATCCCGTCCCTGATCGGGTTCACCAGGGCCACGTCCGCAAGCCGGTACGCCGCGAGCGAGCGCGCGAAGTCGTCCTTGACGTGCAGGATCACCGGGGTCCAGCCCTCGGTCCCGTACGCGGAGTTGATCTCCTGCGCGACCCGTGACACCTCCGCGGTGTACTCGCGGTAGACCGCCAGATCCTGCCGCGAGGGATACGCGAACGCGACATGCACGACCCGCCCCCGCCACTGCGGCTGCTCCTCCAGGAGCAGCCGGTAGGCGTGCAGCCCCCGCACGATGTTCTTCGACAGCTCGGTCCGGTCCACCCGCACGATCACCTTGCGGGTGCCCTCGCCGCCCGGCTGCCCGCCGATCTGCTCCCGCAGGTCCGCGAGCCGCTCCTGCACATCGGCCCGCTGCGAGCGCTCCCGCAGGAAGTCCGCGTCGGCGCCGAGTCCGTGCACCCCGAGCAGAGTGCGGTGGAAGCGCCCGTCCGGGGTGCGGTAGCCGACGCTCGGGGTCGCGTCCTTCGGCCAGTACGTCATCACCTCGTACGACCCGAGGACCGCACCGCAGCACCCCTGGAAGGCCTGGAGCCAGCGCGTGGTGAGAAAACCGAGCCGGTCCGCGCCGAGCATCCCGAGCAGCAGCTCCTCGGCGATGTCGTCGGGGAGCATCCGGAAGTACTCGGCCGGGGCCCAGGGCGTGTGCGAGAAGTGCCCGATCCGCAGATCGGGCCGCAGCGCCCGCAGCATCCCCGGTACCAGCGCCAGGTGGTAGTCCTGCACCACGACCGTCGCGCCCTGCGCCGCCTCCTCGGCGAGCGCCGCGGCGAAGGCCTCGTTGTACGTGCGGTACGCCGCCCACTGGCGGCGGAACTCAGGACCGAACGTGGGCTCCAGAGGGGTCTGGTACAGCAGGTGGTGCACGAACCACAGCACCGAGTTGGCGACCCCGTTGTACGCGTCGGAGTGCACGGCGGCGTCGATGTCGAGCATCCGCACGCCCGGCTCGCCGCCCCCGCGCCGTACGGCTTCCCGGTCACCGTCGCTCAGCGCCGAGCACACCCACAGCGCGTCCGCCTCGTCCCCGATCGCGGAGAGCCCGGAGACGAGTCCGCCCCCGCCGCGCTTGGCGTCGAGGGTGCCGTCCTCCCGTACGGCATAGGAGACGGGACCGCGATTTGACGCGACGAGAACCTGCGCACCGTGCTCGGAGACCATGACGCGAACCTAGCCCGTCCAGGAAACGCTCAAACGTGCGGACGGCCGGACCCCCGCAGGGGAGCCCGGCCGTCCGAAGCGGAACCGCTGTTCAGTTGTCCGTCACGACCTGAGTCACGACCTGAGCGCGACCTGAGCGCGACCTCAGTCACGACCTGAGCGCGACCTCAGTCACGCCGGGAGCGGGACGCCGCCAGTGCCAGCGCGCCCAGACCGCACATCACGATCGCGAGCCCGCCGTAGAGCATCCCGTTCGAGCCGCCGCCCGTCTCGGCCAGCTCCGGCGGGGCCGGCCGTGCCTGCGTCCGCTTGCTGACGATGACGGAGACGCACGGGTCCGTGCCGCCCGCCCGGGTCTTCGCCGGGGTGCAGGTGGTCTTCGGGACATCGGCCGTCACCGGGATCACCACGACGGCGCCCGGGGTGCAGGAGGCCTTGACCGTCTGCTTGATGACGACCTTGCCCTTGGCGGGCACATCGCCCGTCCAGACCCAGTTCTTGCCGCTCTTGACGACCGTGCCGCTGCTCGGCTTCGGGGTGCCGCCCGCCGTCACCGGCCAGTGGATCTTCGCGTCCTCGCGCACGGTGCCCGAGGCGTTCGTGATCGTGATGGTGTTGGTGGTGTCGGCGCACGGGGGCACGACCGGCGGGTCCGGCTTGGTGACGATCTCCAGCGCCGGCACGACCGGCGGCTTCGGCTCCTCGATCACCGGGGTGGTGCCGCAGCTCGGGTCCGTCGAGTCCGCGTCGCAGTTGGAGCGCGGCGTCTCGACGTCGATGTTGTTGCGCAGCTTCCCGTCACCGGTGAGCGGATCGTTGACCTTCACGGAGTACGTGACGGTCGCTGTCTGCCCGGCCGGGATGTCCCCGACATAGCTGATCTTCGGCTCCGCGTAGGAGACGTCACCGATGGTCGCCTCCGCGTCGTTGTTGTATGTCGCGTCGTCGAGGTTGTCCGTGAGGTCGTCGCTGAACTTGGCGTTCGGATACGGCAGCCGGCTGATGTTCTTCGCCTTGACCGTGTACGTGAGGGTGCCGCCCGGTGCGACCTTCGCCGGGCTCGCCGTCTTGGTGATCTCCAGGTCGGGGACCGGCACGGAGAGCGCCAGCTGCGAGGGGACGTACACATCGCCCGTGCTCGTGAAGGTCAGGTCGGCCGACGTGGCGCCCTCGGGGATCGCGCCGTCAGGGACCTCGAAGGCCTTGGCGTCGACGCTCAGGTTGTTCTTGTACTTCGGGTTGAGCGCCCCGTCGTCCTCGCTGATGAAGAAGTTGTTGGTCAGGCCGTTGGACGGCTCGGTGACGGGCTGCCCGTCGACCAGGAACTGGTCGCCCCTGGTGTTCCAGTCGCCCTCGTACGCCGTCACGCTGGCGTGGATGTCGCCGTCGGTGCGGTAGAAGCCGTCCACGGGGATCGTGGTGGAGGCGTCCGCCCGGCTGCGGGTCGAGCGCTGGATGACGTGACCGCCCCAGATGTAGACGTTGCGGCGGTCGGGCGCGTACGTGTCGTTGGGGCTGTCGTACTTGTAGACGACGGTCAGCGACCAACCGCCCACGCAGCCCTGCCCGTTGGGCGCCCAGACGTTGCCGACGGCGACCTCGACGGGGCTGCCGGTGGCCGCGCCCTTGAAGGCGCTGGTGACGTTGGCCTCGGCGGTGTAGTAGTGCGGGCCCTGGGTGGCGTTGGGCGTGCGGACCGCGTTCTCGACGTTCACCTCGGACTGGGCGCCGCCGCCGACCCGGATGATCGGGCGGGTGGTGAGCGGGTCGCCGGGGGCGTAGTCGACCGGCAGATTGCCCTCGCGGTTGAGGTCGCAGATGTTCCGCACTGTTCTGCCGAAGCGGTGCGTGCCCGCGTTGCCGCCCCAGAAGAGGCGCGCGTAGTCGACCTCGGCGCCGGGCGGGATGGTCACCTGGCCGGTGCTCGAGTCGAAGGTGCCGGTGAGGCCGGCGGTGTTGATGCGCTGCTCGACGAAGTTGTTGTTGTTCTTCGTGCCCTCGGCCCGCTGCGTCTCCCGGCAGGCGGCTTCGACGTCGGGCGGGCTGGTCGGGCAGTCGAGGACCGTGTTGCCGATGGTCTTGAAGTCCCCGTAGAGCGATTCGTCGTACCGCTTGGCGAAGGGCTCGATCACCTCCGCGTGCGCCGGAGAGGCGGCGGCGCCGGTGAGGACACCGGCGATGGAGGCGGAGGCGGCGAGGACCGCCAAGCCCCGCAAGCACCTGTCCTTTACGTGTTTTGGCCACATAAAGGGCAATTTAGGCAAAGCGCATGATCGTCGGTGTTACGCCACGCGACGTTCCGTGTACTCGGCGACTCCCGCCATGGGCGGGCGTTCCTCCGTATCCACCACATGGGTGCGCGGTTCGAAACCTTGTTCCCCACGTTCGAACTGGGTGAGTACCGGACGTACGAGATGCCCGCGCGCGAGCCGCAGCTGAGCCGTCCGGTAGATCGCCGCCGCCATCCGGCCGAGCGCCCGCCCGTCCTGGTGCCGGTGCTTGCGCACCCCGACGTCGACCTGGGCCAGGGCGTCGAGCCCCACGGTGTGCAGCGCGTCGACGAGCAGGCCGAGCTCCACTCCGTATCCGACGGGGAAGGGCAGTCGCTCGAGGAGCGAGCGCCGGACCGCGTACTCTCCGCCCAACGGCTGGACGAATCCGGCCAGTTGGGGCCAGTGGAGGTTGAGCAGCGGACGGGCGACCAGCTCGGTGACGCGGCCTCCTTGCCCGGCCTCATCACCCAGCGGCCGGTCGTACATCGCCTTCACGAACTGCACATCGGGCTCGGTGAGCAGCGGGCCGACGATGCCGCTGACGAAATCCGGCGAGAACTCGCGCAGATCCGCGTCCACGAAACACACGATCTCGCCGCTCGTCACCAGGAGCGAGCGCCACAGGACCTCGCCCTTGCCGGGCACGGCGGGGATCCGGGGGAGTATCGCGTCGCGGTGCACGACCCGGGCGCCGGCCGCCGCGGCGACCTCGGCCGTACGGTCCGTCGAACCCGAGTCGACCACCACGAGCTCGTCCACCAGCGGAGCCGATGGGGACATCAGCTCGCGCCGGATCACGGTGACGATCTGTCCGACCGTCGCCTCCTCGTCGAGGGCGGGCAGCACGACACTGACCGTCGTCCCCTGCCGGGACTTCTCCGCCAGCAGCAGGTCGAGCGGCCGGTCCTTGGCCGACCAGGAGCGCTCCTGAAGCCAGCGCTCCACCTCTTCGAGCACGTCTGCCTACTCCTTGTATGTGATCCATCTCGCCGTTCGGACGACTATCTCAACGGCGGGGGCCTTCGGTTACAGTCTTGAACAGCGCTCATCACCACCGCATGTCGGGGGTCATGGAGCCATAAACACCTGGCGGACACCAGGTCATACCGCTCATCCAGAGGGGCAGAGGGATACGGCCCGTTGAAGCCCCGGCAACCCTCCGGTCAGTTCTCGCACCGCGCGACGCGAGGTCCCTGACTCGGGAAGGTGCCAAGTCCGTCTCATGGCGAGGTGCGCCATGAGGAAGATGAGGAGAAAGGGCCTCGCCTGCCATGGCTGTTCAGACTGTTGAAGCCACCACTACTTCTGTGGACCTCGGACCCGCCGCCGCACTGTCCTGCCGGGAATGCGGCCACCGCGTACCGCTCGGCCCGCTCTTCGCCTGCGAGGAGTGTTTCGGCCCCCTGGAGATCGCGTACGACTTCTCCTCGTACGAGACCGAGGAGCTGCGCCGCCGTATCGAGGCCGGTCCGGCGAACATCTGGCGTTACGCCCCGCTGCTGCCCGTCCCCGCGGACGTGGCCGAGAAGCCGAACCTGAACCCGGGCTGGACCAAGCTGGTCAAGGCCGACAACCTGGCGCGCGAAATCGGCGTCGAGCCGGGCAAGTTGTTCATCAAGGACGACTCCGGCAACCCCACGCACTCCTTCAAGGACCGCGTCGTCGCCCAGGCCATCGAGGCCGCCCGCGCCTTCGGGTTCACCACGCTCTCCTGCTCCTCCACCGGCAACCTCGCGGGTGCCGTCGGCGCCGCCGCGGCCCGCGCCGGCTTCCGCTCCTGCGTGTTCATCCCGCACGACCTGGAGCAGGGCAAGGTCGTCATGGCCGCCGTCTACGGCGGCGAGCTGGTGGCCATCGAGGGCAACTACGACGACGTGAACCGCTTCTGCTCCGAGCTCATCGGCGACCCGCTGGGCGAGGGCTGGGGCTTTGTGAACGTGAATCTGCGCCCGTACTACGCCGAGGGCTCCAAGACCCTCGCGTACGAGATCTGCGAGCAGCTCGGCTGGCAGCTGCCCGACCAGCTCGTCATCCCGATCGCCTCGGGCTCCCAGCTCACGAAGATCGACAAGGGTCTGCAGGAGCTGATCAAGCTCGGTCTGGTCGAGGACAAGCCGTACAAGATCTTCGGCGCCCAGGCCGAGGGCTGCTCCCCGGTCTCCGTCGCGTACAAGGCCGGCCATGACGTCGTACGGCCGCAGAAGCCGAAGACCATCGCCAAGTCGCTGGCCATCGGCAACCCGGCGGACGGCCCGTACGTCCTCGACATCGCGCGCCGCACCGGCGGCGCCGTGGAGGATGTGAACGACGAGCAGGTCGTGGACGCGATCAAGCTCCTCGCGCAGACCGAGGGCATCTTCGCGGAGACCGCGGGCGGTGTGACCGTCGGCGTGACGCACAAGCTGGTCAAGAACGGTCTGATCGACCCGAGCCTGACCACCGTGGTGCTCAACACCGGCGACGGTCTCAAGACCCTCGACGCGGTCGCCGGCGCCGGCGCCACCGCGACCATCCGCCCGGACCTGGAGGCGTTCCGCGCCGCGGGTCTCGCGAGCTGACCTCCCGGTATCGCGAGCAGACCTCCCCACACTTCCTGAAAGGCATCGGTCCCATGAGCGTGAACGTCCGCATCCCCACCATCCTGCGCACCTACACCGGCGGCAAGGCCGAGGTCGCCGCCGAGGGCGCGACCCTCGCCGAGGTCATCGCCGACCTGGAGAAGAACCACACCGGAATCTCCGCCCGCGTCCTGGACGACCAGGGCAAGCTGCGCCGCTTCGTGAACGTCTACGTGAACGACGACGACGTGCGCTTCGAGCAGGGTCTGGAGACGGCCACCCCGGACGGGGCCGGCGTTTCGATCATCCCCGCCGTCGCCGGCGGCTGATCGCTTCTTTCTCTCTTGTGAGTTGCCCCCTCCGCACGGGAAGCGGAGGGGGCAATTCTGCATGGTTGAGAGAGGTACAGTTGGGAATGCTGATTCGCCCTTTTCCCCGGGTGCGGCGAGAGTGTGCCGGGAGCATATGAGAACTCCCTGCGTACAAGGACAAGAACTCGCCTTCCTGTGCGCACCGTTCGCACGATTCACGCCGTTTGTCTGGCCCGCTTTGCCCTGAACTCCGGTGAATTCTCCGTAAATTACCGATCGCTCGTGCCCAGAATTCTCGTCCGATTGACCTGTTGCAGACGGCAGTTGGACAGATACATTCAGCGGCGGTCGACGCGTTCCGGCGCACACCACCCCCACCTGTCGGGGGGTGAGTTCTGACCCGGGTCCGCGAAGTGCGGATTCGTGCAAGGGCCAGTAATAGGGGAGTTAGGCATGGCTCAGGGCACCGTCAAGTGGTTCAACGCGGAGAAGGGCTACGGCTTCATCGCGGTCGACGGTGGTGCGGATGTATTCGTCCACTACAGCGCGATTCAGATGGACGGTTACCGCACCCTTGAAGAGGGCCAGCGGGTCGAGTTCGAGATCTCGCAGGGTCAGAAGGGGCCGCAGGCGGACATGGTCCGTGTGGCTGGCTGATCGCGCCGGAGCAGTCTGCAACGACGTGATGAAGGGTCCGCATCCCGGAGACGGGATGCGGACCCTTCTGTCTGTGCGGGTCCAGGCCCTTCTGTTTGTGCGCGCGGTGCGCGAGCAGACGCGGGTGGGGTGCCCGATCCTCGGGAGCCGCTTGCACTCGGCATAGGCGAGTGCTAATCATTGGCGTTAGCACTCACCCAGTGAGAGTGACAGTTTCAGACTTGGATCGGGCCGGTGAGGCCACAGACCGGGTGGGGCAAGGAACCACAAGGGATGCGGGCCGTCCGTCGCGGGCGCCGACACGATCCGGAGCAATCCACCCCTGTCCGGGAGGACCACTTCACATGGCCAAGATCATCGCGTTCGACGAGGAGGCACGGCGCGGTCTCGAGCGCGGGATGAACCAGCTCGCCGACGCCGTCAAGGTCACCCTTGGCCCCAAGGGCCGCAACGTCGTCCTCGAGAAGAAGTGGGGCGCCCCCACGATCACCAACGATGGTGTTTCCATCGCCAAGGAGATCGAGCTCGAGGACCCGTACGAGAAGATCGGCGCCGAGCTGGTCAAGGAAGTCGCCAAGAAGACGGACGACGTCGCCGGCGACGGTACGACCACCGCCACCGTTCTCGCCCAGGCGCTCGTCCGCGAGGGCCTGCGCAACGTGGCCGCCGGTGCCAACCCGATGGCCCTCAAGCGCGGCATCGAGAAGGCCGTCGAGGCCGTCTCCGGTGCGCTGCTCGACCAGGCCAAGGAGGTCGAGACCAAGGAGCAGATCGCTTCGACCGCCTCCATCTCCGCCGCCGACACCCAGATCGGCGAGCTCATCGCCGAGGCGATGGACAAGGTCGGCAAGGAAGGCGTCATCACGGTCGAGGAGGCCCAGACCTTCGGTCTGGAGCTGGAGCTCACCGAGGGCATGCGCTTCGACAAGGGCTACATCTCGGCGTACTTCGCGACCGACATGGAGCGCATGGAGGCCGTCCTCGAGGACCCGTACATCCTCATCGCCAACTCGAAGATCGGGTCCGTCAAGGACCTGCTCCCGCTCCTCGAGAAGGTCATGCAGTCCGGCAAGCCGCTGCTGATCATCGCCGAGGACGTCGAGGGCGAGGCGCTCTCCACCCTGGTCGTCAACAAGATCAAGGGCACCTTCCGCTCCGTGGCCGTCAAGGCCCCGGGCTTCGGCGACCGCCGCAAGGCGATGCTGAACGACATCGCGATCCTCACGGGCGGCGAGGTCATCTCCGAGGAGGTCGGTCTCAAGCTCGAGAACGCGACCGTGGACCTGCTGGGCCGTGCCCGCAAGGTCGTCATCACCAAGGACGAGACCACGATCGTCGACGGTGCCGGTGACAGCGAGGCCGTCAACGGCCGCGTGAACCAGATCCGCGCCGAGATCGAGCAGTCGGACTCCGACTACGACCGCGAGAAGCTCCAGGAGCGCCTCGCGAAGCTCGCCGGCGGCGTGGCGGTCATCAAGGCCGGTGCCGCGACCGAGGTCGAGCTCAAGGAGCGCAAGCACCGCATCGAGGACGCCGTGCGCAACGCGAAGGCGGCCGTCGAGGAGGGCATCGTCGCCGGTGGTGGCGTGGCCCTGCTGCAGGCCTCCACCGTCTTCGAGAAGCTGGAGCTCGAGGGTGACGAGGCGACCGGCGCCAACGCCGTGAAGCTCGCGCTCGAGGCCCCGCTGAAGCAGATCGCCGTCAACGGTGGTCTCGAGGGTGGCGTCATCGTCGAGAAGGTGCGCAACCTTCCCGTCGGCCACGGCCTGAACGCCGCGACCGGTGAGTACGTCGACATGATCGCCGAGGGCATCATCGACCCGGCGAAGGTCACGCGCTCTGCCCTGCAGAACGCCGCGTCCATCGCCGCGCTCTTCCTCACCACCGAGGCCGTCATCGCCGACAAGCCCGAGAAGGCCGGTGCCCCCGCGGGCGGCGGCATGCCGGGCGGTGACATGGACTTCTGATCCCTCGCGGATCGGTCGTTCCCGAGCTTTCGCTCTGACACAGGGGCGGTGCTTCTTCCCGTACGGGGAGGGGTGCCGCCCCTGTGGCGTTCGTACGGGAGGGGGCGGTCGTGTGGTGGTGGGCGGGCGGGCAGACGTACGGATCCGGCCCGGGAGACGTACGGATCCGGGCCAATCGTGCGACTTCGGCATGTTGGGGGCGATCCGCTGTCAGCATGGCCGAGTGAACACGGGGATGCGGCGCACTCGGGGCGCGAAGTGGGGCCTTGCGATGGCGGGTGCGGCGCTGGTGCTCGCGGGCTGCGGCGGGTCCGGGTCGGACGGGGACTGGCTCGGGGAGCGGCGGGGGGCGGGATCGGGATCGCCCTCGTCCCAGGCCGCGCGGAAGGCCGTCGTGACGTTCACGACGGTCGGCGGGCAGGAGGCGCCCGTCTCGGTGCTGGAGCAGACCGCCGCGCTGATGCGGGAGCGGGCCGGCACGGCGAAGCTCGAGGGCGTCGAGATCGAGGTCCGCGACGGGCGGATCACCGCCACGGGATCGGGCGCCGACGAGGCGGCCCTCAAGTCCCTGGGCCGCACAGCCGAGTTGGGTTTCCGGCCGGTCACGAGCGCGCAGCCGGCAGACAAGGGCGCGTGCAGGGTACGGGCGGGCGCGGCATCAGAGCCGCTCACCACCTGCGGGACCGACTCCTCCGGAGCCGCCGCCACCACGCAGTACGTACTCGAACCGGTCGCCCTGCCCGGCAGCGAGATCTCCCGGGCACAAGCGGCGCTCGACGAGAACGTGGGTGCCTGGACCGTGAATCTGGACTTCACGACGCAGGGCGCGGACCACTTCGCGGAGGTGACCGGCCGGCTCTCGACGCAGACGCCGCCGCAGAACCAGTTCGCGATCGTCCTCGACGGCGAGGTGCTCTCCGCGCCTTCCGTCAGCCAGGCGATCACCGGGGGCCAGGCCCAGATCTCCGGCAACTTCACCGAGCGCACCGCACGGGCACTGGCGGCCCAGCTCTCCAGCGGGGCGCTGCCGTTGGACCTCGAGGCGTCGAGCGTGAGCCGGGTGCCGGCCGGCTAGCGCGGGGGAGGCGACCGCCCGGTCGCCGGTCTGCGGGCCGCCGAGGGGGCCGGCGGCCCGGTGCCGGCGC
>NZ_JBEPEW010000107.1:0-29007 GCF_040300965.1 Streptomyces mesophilus
GCTCCTTTTATAGCACACGTGGCCAAACCAGATTATGCCTGTGGCCACTGGATTTCCGCGGTGTGCTCTCCGGCAGACGACACCCGCCACCCGCACAGCGCTGTGTCCTCGTACGACTCGGAGAAAACCGCTCCGCTCAGCAGCACCCAGCGCCGGGAAGCGTCCTCTTGTTCCGCGCCTCGATGCTCCGCGCCGCCAGCAACTCGTCCGCCGGATAGCCCACTTCCTCCAGCGTGAGCCCGTGCGGCCGCACCACATGCACCGCCGAATCCCGCACGCCGGCCGCAAGCACCTTCGCCGGCCAGCCCGGCCCACGGTGGCCGTCGCCCACGAACAGCAGCGCACCGATCAGCGAGCGCACCATGTTGTGGCAGAAGGCATCCGCCCGCACGGTCGCCGTGATGATCCCGTCGGCGCCCCGCTCGAGCCGAAGCTCCTGAAGGGTGCGGATGGTCGTGGCGCCTTCCCTCTTCTTGCAGTACGCGGCGAAGTCGTGCTCGCCGAGCAGCTGGGCGGCCGCCTCGTTCATCGCCTCGACGTCCAACGCCCAGTCGTGCCACAGCACATGACCGCGCAGCAGCGGGTCGACGCCACCGGGGTGGTCGGTCACGCGATACGCGTAGCGCCGCCAGATCGCCGAGAAGCGCGCGTTGAATCCGCTGGGCGCCTCGGCCACCTTCCACACACGCACATCGTGCGGCAGCCGCCCGGCAAGCCGGCGCAGCAGCTTCTCCTGGTGCTCGGCCCACAGCTCGGCGGGCAGATCGACATGAGCCACCTGCCCGCGCGCGTGCACCCCGGCGTCGGTGCGCCCGGCGACGGTCAGCGGAAAGGTCACGCCCGAGCGCGTCACCGTACGCAGCGCGGACTCGATCTCGCCCTGCACGGTCCGGGTCGCCTGCCGGTCCTGCCTGGCCCAGCCCGAGAACTCCTTGCCGTCGTACGAAAGATCAAGACGCACCCGTACGAAACCGGGCTCCACCTCGTCGGCCACCGAAACCTGCCTCCCTGTCGAACATCAGTGATGTTCATCACGCAACTACCACACCGCGAACCGGCGTCTCCCGCCCCGTACGTCCGCAATGGGATCGCATACATCGGGGGAACGATGACCAAGTGGACCACGCCTGCCGCCGCCCTGCTCACCACCGGCATTCTCGCCCTGGGGCTCACCGCCTGTGGCGGCGGTGACGGCTCGGGCTCGAAGGCGAAGGACAAGGGCAAGTCCTCGGCGAGCAAGGAAAAGCTCACCAACAAAGCCGGGGCGGGCTCCGGTTCATCCGGCGGGGCCGCGGGATCCGGTCAGCCCAAGCCCATCCGCAAGGGGGACAGCGGCACCAAGGTGAAGTGCGTCCAGCGGGCCGTGAACATCTTCAACCGGCCGCAGATCCGCGTCGACGGCGATTTCGGCTCCGGCACCGCGAACGCCGTGAAGCTCTTCCAGGGGAACAACGGGCTGGGCAAGGACGGCGTCGTCGGCCCGAAGACAGGTCAGCGCATGGAGATGCTGGTGGAGAAGCGCAAGAGGGACAACATGCACGACCCCAAGGCCGTGAAGCGCTATGGCACCTGGCAGAACGACTGCAAGAGCCTCATCCCCAACTGACCGCCGCCGCTCCCTCGTACACGAAACGACACGAAGCAGGCCCGCATCCCCTCGCAGGGAATGCGGGCCTGCTTCGTCAAGCAGTGTCAGAACGCTCAGGCGTCCTTCGACTCCTCGGCAGCCTCGACCGGCTTGGCGTCCTCGTCGGACTCGGCCTCGACGGCCGCGTCCTTCTTGAGGGCGTCTTCCTTGACCGCACGCTTGGTGGCGGCCTCGGCCTCGTCGACGGTCGCCTTCTTGGCGATCTCGCCCTCGACCAGCTCGATCACGGCCATCGGCGCGTTGTCGCCGCGGCGGTTACCGATCTTGGTGATACGGGTGTAGCCACCCGGACGCTCGGTGTAGCGCGGAGCGATCTCGGTGAAGAGCGTGTGCACGATCCCCTTGTCGGTGATCGTCTGCAGCACCTGGCGACGGTTGTGGATGTCGCCCTTCTTCGCCTTGGTGATCAGACGCTCGGCGACCGGACGCAGGCGGCGGGCCTTGGCCTCGGTCGTCGTGATGCGGCCGTGCTCGAACAGCGACTTGGCGAGGTTCGCCAGCATGTGCCGCTCGTGCGCAGCGCTGCCGCCCAGACGGGCACCCTTGGCGGGCTTCGGCATGATGTTTCTCCTTGTGTGCTGCCCCGGCCGTATCAGGTACCGGAGTCAGTATCCGAGCAGGCGGCTGCCTGTCGGAGACCCGCGCCCCCAAAGGGGGCGCGGGGAACTGCGCGTCCAACCGAAGCCGGACCGCAGCAAGAATCAGACCGTCAGGCCCGAGCGATTCAGTACTGCTCGGTCTCGACGAACCCGGCGTCCGCGTCGTCGTCGGCGCCGAAGGCGTCGGCGGCAGCGGTCGGGTCGAACCCGGGGGGCGAGTCCTTGAGCGCAAGACCCATGCCCGCGAGCTTGGCCTTGACCTCGTCGATGGACTTCGCACCGAAGTTGCGGATGTCCAGGAGGTCCGCCTCGGAGCGCGCCACGAGCTCACCCACGGAGTGGATGCCCTCACGCTTGAGGCAGTTGTACGAACGAACGGTGAGCTCGAGCTCCTCGATCGGCAGCGCCAGGTCGGCGGCAAGGGCGGCGTCCGTCGGGGACGGGCCCATGTCGATGCCCTCGGCGTCGATGTTGAGCTCGCGCGCCAGACCGAACAGCTCGACCAGGGTCTTGCCGGCCGACGCCATGGCGTCACGCGGACGCATGGCCTGCTTGGTCTCGACGTCGACGATGAGCTTGTCGAAGTCGGTGCGCTGCTCGACTCGGGTCGCCTCGACCTTGTAGGTGACCTTGAGGACCGGCGAGTAGATGGAGTCGACCGGAATACGGCCGATCTCCTGGCCCACCTGCTTGTTCTGCACGGCGGAGACGTAGCCGCGACCGCGCTCGACGGTCAGCTCCATCTCCAGCTTGCCCTTGCCGTTCAGCGTGGCGAGCACCAGGTCGGGGTTGTGCACCTCGACACCGGCCGGCGGGGCGATGTCAGCAGCGGTGACCAGGCCGGGACCCTGCTTGCGCAGGTACATCACGACCGGCTCGTCGTGCTCCGAGGAGACGACCAGCTGCTTGATGTTCAGGATGAGGTCGGTGACGTCCTCCTTGACGCCCGGCACGGTGGTGAACTCGTGCAGGACACCGTCGATACGGATGGACGTGACAGCCGCACCCGGGATCGAGGAGAGGAGCGTACGACGCAGGGAGTTGCCGAGGGTGTAGCCGAAGCCCGGCTCCAGGGGCTCGATCACGAACCGGGAGCGGAACTCGTCGACGACCTCTTCGGTCAGCGAGGGGCGCTGAGCGATCAGCATGAAGTGATTCCTTCAGTCATGGACACCCACTATTTGATGTCCGACTCAAACCGCGCCGTGAAGGCACGGGCATTTCAAGGGTACGGGCGATACGGCCCCGAAGAGCCGTACCGCCCGAAAACCTCAGACCAAACGCAGTGCGTCAGACGCGACGGCGCTTGGGCGGACGGCAGCCGTTGTGCGGCGTGGGGGTGACGTCCTGGATCGAGCCGACCTCGAGGCCGGTGGCCTGGAGGGAGCGGATCGCGGTCTCACGGCCGGAGCCGGGACCCTTGACGAAGACGTCGACCTTGCGCATGCCGTGCTCCTGCGCGCGACGGGCAGCCGACTCGGCGGCCATCTGCGCGGCGAACGGCGTGGACTTGCGCGAGCCCTTGAAGCCGACGTGGCCGGCGGAGGCCCACGAGATCACGTTGCCGGTCGGGTCCGTGATGGACACGATCGTGTTGTTGAACGTGCTCTTGATGTGAGCGTGCCCGTGGGCGACGTTCTTCTTTTCCTTGCGGCGCACCTTCTTGGCAGCGCCCTGACGACCCTTGGGGGGCATCTATAACTCCTACGGGGAGGTGGTCGGTCCTACAGCGAAGACCGCTGATGAAGCGTTGTCCGCTGTGGACTACTTCTTGCCCGGCTTCTTCTTGCCGGCGATGGCGCGACGCGGGCCCTTGCGGGTACGGGCGTTCGTGCTGGTGCGCTGGCCGTGCACAGGCAGGCCGCGACGGTGACGAATGCCCTGGTAGCAGCCGATCTCGATCTTGCGGCGAATGTCGCCCTGGATCTCGCGGCGGAGGTCACCCTCGGTCTGAAGGTTGGCGTCCACGTACTCGCGGATCTTGACCAGCTCCTCCTCGGAGAGGTCGCGAACGCGGGTGTTCGGGTTGACGCCGGTCTCGGCCAGCGCCTTCTGGGACTGGGTGCGGCCGATACCGAAAACGTAGGTAAGGGCGACTTCCACACGCTTGTCGCGCGGGATGTCAACACCGGAAACGCGTGCCATTCAATGGCTCCAGTTGTCTTTCGGAGGTCTTCCCCAAGACCGCTCCCAGCCGCCGTCCTCTTCGTCGGTCGAAGAGTTGGTACGAACTGGGTCCCCGGCCTCCGACCGGGGGTGTCGCCCTCCATTACTGAAGAGGGACGGGCCTTGCGTATCTACTTAGCTGCTGAGCTATGCGTCGCTCAAAGATCTGCGGATGCAGACCTGCGTCAGCCCTGGCGCTGCTTGTGGCGCGGGTTGTCGCAGATGATCATGACTCGGCCGTGACGGCGAATCACCCTGCACTTGTCGCAGATCTTCTTGACGCTCGGCTTGACCTTCATTGGTGAGGTTCTCCGGGTCAGTGCCACCACCCCGCGGATGCGGGGCACAGGCAAGATCTACTTGTACCGGTAGACGATCCGGCCACGCGTCAGGTCGTACGGAGACAGCTCCACCACGACCCGGTCGTCAGGGAGGATGCGGATGTAGTGCATACGCATCTTGCCGCTGATGTGTGCCAGGACCTGGTGGCCGTTCTGGAGCTCCACCTTGAACATGGCGTTCGGGAGAGACTCGACGACAGTGCCTTCGATCTCGATGGCACCTTGCTTCTTGGCCACGCTTCGCCCTTCGAATCGACTACCTTGATCGGTCTCGTACGTGCAGCCTGCGGAATGCAGGCATACGGGTGCACGAGAGCCGACGAGTCAGTCTACGTCAGAGCACCCGGAAAGACGAATCCGAAAAGTGTGCCCCGACGGGACGATCGTTATGCACGCCGGCGCAAAGACCGCCCGTACCCCGCTCTAGCCCAGCGGATCGGGCGCCGCTGTGATACCCATCTCAGCGAGCTTGGCCTTGCCGCCATCAGGGGCGGTCAGCACCAGCGGCCCCTGCTCGGTGACGGCGACCGAGTGCTCCCAGTGCGAGGACCAGGTCCCGTCCGTGGTGATGACGGTCCAGTCGTCCTCGAGCACCTCGGTCCGCGCCGTACCCAGCGAGACCATCGGCTCGATCGCGAGGCAGAAGCCGGGCACCAGCTTCGGGCCGCGGCCGCGGCGGCGCTCCACGTAGTTCAGGAGGTGCGGCTCCATGTGCATCTGCGTACCGATGCCGTGGCCGCCGTAGTCCTCGATGATCCCGTACTTGCCGGTGGCCGGACGGGGCTGGCGGCGGATGTACGACTCGATCGCCTTGGAGACGTCCACCAGACGGTTGCCCTGCTTCATCGCCGCGATGCCGGCCCACATCGACTCCTCGGTCACCCGGGAGAGCTCGATCAGCTCGGGCGCGTGCCCGGAGCCCACAAAGGCGGTGTACGCGGCGTCGCCGTGCCAGCCGTCGATGATCGCGCCGCAGTCGATGGAGATGATGTCGCCGTCGTTGAGCACGACCTCGTCGCTCGGGATGCCGTGGACCACGACCTCGTTCTTCGAGGTGCAGATGGTCGCGGGGAAGCCCCCGTAGCCGAGGAAGTTGGACTTCGCGCCGTGCTCGTCGAGCACCTTGCGCGCGACCTCGTCGAGGTCCTTGGTGGTCGCGCCCGGCACCGCCGCCTCACGGGTGGCCTTGTGGATCGCGGCGACGACCAGTCCGGCCTCTCGCATCTTGGCGATCTGCTCGGGGGTCTTGATCTCCACCATGGCCCGCATCGCTCCGTATCTAAAGAAAAGACCTACTGACACAACACTACGGCCGCGGCACCCATCGGGGCACCGCGGCCGTAGTTCCAGCTCATTCGCCTCAGGCGTCGTCGCCCTTGCGCAGCGCCTCCATGGCGCGCTCCGTCACCTCGGCCACGCTGCCGAGCGCCGAGATCGTCACGACCAGGCCCTGGGCCCGGTAGTGGTCGATGATCGGCTCGGTCTCGCTGTGGTAGACCTCGAGGCGCCGGCGGACGGTCTCCTCGGTGTCGTCACCACGCTGGTACAGCTCGCCGCCGCAGACGTCGCAGACGCCCTCGGTCGCGGGCTGCTTGTACGAGACGTGGAACACGTGGCTCGAATCGTTACGGCAGATCCGGCGGCCCGCGATGCGCTTGACGACCTCGTCCTCCGGGACCTCGAGGTCCAGGACCGCGTCCAGCTCCTGTCCGTCCAGCTTCAGCGCGTCGTCCAGGGCCTCGGCCTGCGAGACGTTGCGCGGGAAGCCGTCGAGCAGGAACCCGTTCGCGGCGTCCGGCTGTGCCATACGGTCCTTGGCCATCCCGATGGTGACCTCGTCCGGCACCAAGTTGCCCGCGTCCATGTAGGACTTGGCCTTGAGGCCGAGCTCCGTGCCCTGGCTGATGTTGGCCCGGAAAAGGTCGCCCGTGGAGATGTGAGGGATCGACAGGTTCTGGGCGAGGAACGCGGCCTGCGTTCCCTTGCCCGCACCGGGCGGCCCGACGAGGACGATACGCATCAGCGGAGGAACCCTTCGTAATTACGCTGCTGGAGCTGGCTCTCGATCTGCTTCACGGTCTCCAGACCCACACCCACGATGATCAGGATGCTCGTCCCGCCGAACGGGAAGTTCTGGTTAGCTCCGAAGCCTGCCAACGCCGCTGTCGGCACGAGAGCGATCAGACCCAGATAGAGCGACCCGGGCCAAGTGATCCGGTTGAGCACGTAGCTCAGGTACTCGGCGGTGGGCCGGCCCGCCCGGATACCCGGGATGAAGCCACCATACTTCTTCATGTTGTCGGCGACTTCCTCGGGGTTGAACGAGATCGCCACGTAGAAGAAGGCGAAGAACACGATCAACACGAAGTAGGTGACCAGGTAGTACGGGTGGTCACCCTTGACGAAGTGCGCTTCGATCCACTGCGCCCAGCCGGCGGTGGAACCGCTGAACTGCGCGACGAGCGCCGGGATGTAGAGCAGCGACGAAGCGAAGATCACAGGGATGATGCCCGCCTGGTTCACCTTGAGCGGGATGTACGTCGACGTACCGCCGTAGGAACGGCGCCCGATCATGCGCTTCGCGTACTGCACCGGGATACGGCGCTGCGCCTGCTCGACGAACACGACCAGGCCGACCATGAAGAGGCCGACGAGGATGACCACGCCGAACTCGATCCAGCCGTCGGCCAGCGAGCCCTGCTCCTTGATGGCCCACAGCGCGCCGGGGAAGCCCGCGGCGATCGAGATGAACATCAGGATGGACATGCCGTTGCCGATGCCGCGGTCGGTGACGAGCTCACCGAGCCACATCACGACCGCCGTACCGGCCGTCATCGTCAGCACCATCGTGACGGTGGTGAAGATCGACTGGTCGGGCACGATCTCGCTGCCCACCGGGCAGCTGCTGAACAGCGCGCCGCTGCGGGCGGTGGCGACCAGACCGGTGCCCTGGAGCACGGCCAGCGCGACCGTCAGATAACGCGTGTACTGCGTGATCTTCGCCGTGCCGGACTGGCCCTCCTTCTTGAGGGCCTCGAGTCGGGGGATGACCACGGTCAGCAGCTGCAGAATGATGCTCGCCGTGATGTACGGCATGATGCCGAGCGCGAAGATCGTGATCTGCAGCAGCGCGCCACCACTGAACATGTTGACCAGACCGAAGATGCCACCCTTGGTGTCGGCCTGGTCGAGACAGATCTGCACGTTCTCGTACGACACCCCGGGGATCGGGATGTGGGCACCGAGCCGGTAGATGACGATGATGCCGAGCGTGAAGAGCAACTTCTTGCGCAGGTCGGGCGTCTTGAACGCCCGGGCGAACGCGGTGAGCACGGTGCCTCCTGCGACCCCCGCGCGCGTGCGCCAGAGGTGACGGTCTTGAGGTTCGACGAATAGTAAGCAATAGGCAACAACGCGCGGATTCCCGGCTGCTGTGAAGCAGCAGACAGACCGCGCGGAAGTTAGCAGTGCACGCCACCTTACCGGCGACCATGCCCCCCTAGGAACGACCAACCGGGGATGCCCCTTTTGTGGGGCATCCCCGGTGGGATCGATCAAGTCATCGAGACTCTGCCTGAGGAAATCAGACGAGCTCGGTGACGGAGCCGCCGGCGGCGGCAATCTTCTCCTTGGCGGAGCCGGAGACGGCGTCGACCGTCACCTGCAGCGCCACGGAGATCTCGCCCTGGCCCAGGACCTTGACGAGGCTGTTCTTGCGCACGGCACCCTTGTTGACCAGGTCCTCGACCGTGACCTCGCCACCCTCGGGGTAGAGCGAAGCCAGCTTGTCCAGGTTCACGACCTGGAACTCGGTCTTGAACGGGTTCTTGAAGCCCTTGAGCTTCGGGAGACGCATGTGGAGGGGCATCTGGCCACCCTCGAAGCGCTCCGGAACCTGGTAACGGGCCTTGGTGCCCTTGGTACCACGACCGGCCGTCTTACCCTTCGACGCCTCACCACGACCCACACGGGTCTTGGCGGTCTTGGCGCCGGGAGCCGGACGGAGGTTGTGGATCTTCAGCGGGTTGTTCTCCGCCATGTCAGACCTCCTCAACCGTCACGAGGTGGCGGACGGTGTGCACCATGCCGCGGAACTCGGGGCGGTCCTCCTTGACGACCTGCGTGTTGATGCCCTTGAGACCAAGGGAGCGCAGGGTGTCACGGTGGTTCTGCTTGCTGCCGATGTACGACTTCACCTGCGTGATCTTGAGCTGTGCCATTACGCACCAGCCCCGGCACGCGCACGGAGCAGAGCCGCGGGGGCGACGTCCTCGAGGGGCAGGCCACGGCGAGCCGCGACTTCCTCGGGACGCTGCAGGCCCTTGAGGGCCGCCACGGTCGCGTGCACGATGTTGATCGCGTTGTCGGAGCCCAGGGACTTCGACAGGATGTCGTGAATACCGGCGCACTCGAGCACGGCGCGAACCGGGCCACCGGCGATAACACCGGTACCGGGGGAAGCAGGCTTGAGCAGGACGACGCCCGCAGCCTTCTCGCCCTGGATCGGGTGCGGGATGGTGCCCTGGATACGGGGGACCTTGAAGAAGTGCTTCTTGGCCTCCTCAACACCCTTGGCGATGGCGGCCGGCACCTCCTTGGCCTTGCCGTAACCGACACCCACGGTGCCGTCACCGTCGCCCACTACGACGAGCGCAGTGAAGCTGAAGCGACGACCACCCTTCACAACCTTGGCGACGCGGTTGATCGCGACAACGCGCTCAACGTACGCGGTCTTCTCGGCGGCAGCAGCGCCACCGTCGCGACCCTTCCGGTCCCGCCGCTCGCCGCCACCGGCACCGCCACTGCGGCGCTGGGGTCCAGCCATTGGAATTACCTCTCTCTGTTTCCGCTAGCTACGGAACCAGGACTCAGAACTTGAGTCCGGCCTCGCGGGCGGCGTCCGCCAGGGCGGCGATGCGCCCGGCGTACTGGTTACCACCACGGTCGAATACGACAGCCTCGACACCGGCGGCCTTGGCGCGCTCGGCGACCAGGGCGCCGACCTGCTTGGCCTGAGCCGACTTGTCGCCCTCGCCACCGCGGATCGTCGTGTCCAGGGTGGACGCCGACGCCAGGGTGTGACCCTTAACGTCGTCGATCACCTGGGCGATGATGTTGCGGTTGGAGCGCGTCACGACGAGACGCGGACGCTCAGCCGTACCCGAGATGTGCTTACGGATCCGGATGTGACGACGCTTGATGGCAGCACGCTTGTAAGCGTCGCCCTTAGCAATCTTGACACCGTATGCCATGGCTTACTTACCCGCCTTTCCGACCTTGCGGCGAATGACTTCGCCCTCGTACTTGACGCCCTTGGCCTTGTACGGGTCGGGCTTGCGCAGCTTGCGGATGTTGGCCGCAACCTCGCCGACCTTCTGCTTGTCGATGCCCTCGACCGAGAACTTCGTCGGCGACTCGACCTTGAAGGAGATGCCCTCGGGCGCCTCGATCAGGATCGGGTGGCTGTAGCCGAGCGAGAACTCCAGGTTGGAGCCCTTCGCCAGGACGCGGTAACCGACACCGCTGATTTCGAGCTTCTTCACGTAACCCGTGGTCACGCCGGTGATCATGTTCGCCACCAGCGTGCGGGACAGGCCGTGCAGGGCCTTGTTCTGACGCTCGTCGTTCGGGCGGGTGACGTTCAGAACGCCGTCCTCGCCCTTAGCGATCTCGATCGGCGCCACGACGGTGTGGGTCAGGGTGCCCTTGGAACCCTTGACCGTGACCGTCTGGCCGTCGATGGTGACGTCCACGCCGGCGGGAACCGTGATGGGGAGCTTGCCAATACGCGACATAGCTTCTTCCGATTCCTTTCCGCTACCAGACGTAGGCGAGAACTTCTCCGCCTACGCCCTTCTTGCCGGCCTGCTTGTCGGTCAGGAGACCGTGCGACGTGGAGATGATCGCCACGCCGAGGCCACCCAGAACCTTGGGCAGGTTGGTGGACTTCGCGTAAACCCGGAGACCGGGCTTGGAGATCCGCTTGATGCCCGCGATGGAGCGCTCACGGTTCGGGCCGAACTTCAGCTCGAGAACGAGGTTCTTGCCGACTTCGGCGTCCTCGGTCTTCCAGCCGGTGATGTAGCCCTCCTGCTGGAGGATCTCCGCGATGTGGGACTTGATCTTGCTGTGCGGCATCGACACCGAGTCGTGGTACGCCGAGTTCGCATTGCGCAGACGCGTCAGCATGTCTGCGATCGGATCAGTCATGGTCATGAATTGGCCTTCGGCCTCTCTCGCCGGGGTTTCCTGTATGCGCCATCCCTCTCCCCACACAGAGGCGGGACGGGTGCGGCACGGGGACCTACGGCGTAGTAAGTCGTTTCAGGGCGGCAGGCGCCCAACCCCACAAGCCTACGGCATGCGGAGGAGGGCCCTGCCGACCAGAGTGCTTACCGAGAGCGCCTGGAAATCCCGAAGATTCGGGGTTTACCAGGAGCTCTTGGTCACGCCCGGCAGCTCGCCACGGTGAGCCATCTCACGAAGGCACACGCGGCACAGGCCGAACTTGCGGTACACGGAGTGCGGGCGGCCACAACGCTGGCAGCGGGTGTAGGCACGCACACCGAACTTGGGCTTACGAGCAGCCTTGGCAATAAGAGCCTTCTTCGCCATCTCGCTTACGCCTCCTTGAACGGGAAGCCGAGGTGACGAAGGAGCGCGCGGCCCTCAGCGTCGTTGGTCGCCGTGGTGACCACGGTGATGTCCATACCCCGGACGCGGTCGATCTTGTCCTGGTCGATCTCGTGGAACATGACCTGCTCGGTGAGACCGAAGGTGTAGTTGCCACGGCCGTCGAACTGCTTGGGGGACAGACCACGGAAGTCGCGGATGCGCGGCAGCGCGAGCGACAGGGTGCGGTCCAGGAACTCCCACATGCGGTCGCCACGAAGCGTGACGTGGGCACCGATCGGCTGACCCTCGCGCAGCTTGAACTGCGCGATGGACTTGCGGGCCTTGGTGATGGCCGGCTTCTGACCGGTGATCGTCGTCAGGTCACGGACGGCACCGTCCATGAGCTTCGAGTCACGGGCGGCGTCGCCGACACCCATGTTGACCACGATCTTGACGAGACCGGGAACCTGCATGACGTTCTCGTACGAGAACTCCTCACGCAGCTTGCCCGCGATCTCCTCGCGGTACTTCGTCTTGAGACGCGGAGTCGTGGTGGTAGCCATCAGATGTCCTCACCCGTCCGCTTGGCAACGCGAACCTTGTTGCCCTCGTCGTCGAAGCGGTAACCGACGCGCGTCACGACCTTGTTGCCGTCCTTCTCAACGACCAGCTGGACGTTGGAGACGTGGATCGGCGCCTCGGTGGTGATGATGCCGCCGGCCTGCGAACCGCTGGCGGTCGGACCGGCCTTGGTGTGCTTCTTGACCCGGTTGACACCCTCGACCAGAACGCGGTCCTCGCGGGGGTAGGCCGCGATGACCTTGCCCTGCTTGCCCTTGTCCTTACCGGTGATGACCTGAACCAGGTCGCCCTTCTTGATCTTCATGCTTACAGCACCTCCGGCGCGAGCGAGATGATCTTCATGAACTTCTTCTCGCGCAGCTCACGGCCCACCGGGCCGAAAATACGGGTGCCACGAGGGTCGCCGTCGTTCTTGAGAATGACAGCGGCGTTCTCGTCGAAGCGGATGTACGAGCCGTCCTGGCGGCGGCGCTCCTTGACGGTGCGAACGATGACCGCCTTGATGACGTCACCCTTCTTCACATTGCCGCCGGGGATCGCGTCCTTGACGGTGGCGACGATGACGTCGCCGATGCCCGCGTAGCGGCGACCCGAGCCACCGAGAACACGGATGCAAAGGATTTCCTTCGCACCAGTGTTGTCGGCGACCTTGAGTCGCGACTCCTGCTGGATCACGTCTATCTCCTGATCGTCTGCCGGTTCCCGGCAGGGGCTTCACCTCTTACGAGGAGTGGGCCCCTGCCGAGCCTGGCGGAACTGTCCTGCGGAGTTGCCCGCAGGAATTACTTGGCCTGTCGAAAGAGAAGCAGCGCGGGGGCGCGAGGCCCCCGCGGGACTACTTCGCCTTCTCGAGGATCTCGACGACGCGCCAGCGCTTGGTCGCCGACAGCGGACGCGTCTCCATGAGGAGGACACGGTCGCCGACGCCGGCAGCGTTCTGCTCGTCGTGCGCCTTGAGCTTGTTCGTACGGCGGATGACCTTGCCGTACAGCGCGTGCTTGACGCGGTCCTCGACGGCGACGACGACGGTCTTGTCCATCTTGTCGCTGACGACGAGACCCTCGCGGGTCTTGCGGAAGCCGCGGGCGGCAGTCTCTTCAGTCACAGTCTTCTCGCTCATCAGGCGCTCTCCACCGTCTCGATGCCCAGCTCACGCTCGCGCATCAGGGTGTAGATCCGCGCGATGTCCTTACGGACCGCCTTGAGACGGCCATGGTTCTCGAGCTGGCCGGTCGCCGCCTGGAAGCGGAGATTGAACAGCTCTTCCTTGGCCTCGCGAAGCTTGTTGACAAGCTCCTCGTTGCCCAGCTCGCGGAGCTCGGACGCCTTGGTACCGGTCGACATCACGCTTCACCTGCCTCGCGCTTGACGATCTTGCACTTCATCGGCAGCTTGTGAGCCGCACGAGTCAGCGCCTCACGCGCGATCTTCTCGTTGGGGTACGACAGCTCGAACATCACGCGTCCGGGCTTGACGTTGGCGACCCACCACTCCGGCGAACCCTTACCGGAACCCATGCGGGTCTCGGCAGGCTTCTTGGTGAGGGGGCGGTCCGGGTAAATGTTGATCCAGACCTTGCCGCCACGCTTGATGTGACGCGTCATGGCGATACGAGCGGCCTCGATCTGACGGTTCGTCACGTACGCCGGCGTGAGCGCCTGGATGCCGTACTCGCCGAACGCAACCTGCGTGCCACCCTTGGACATACCGCTGCGCTTCGGGTGGTGCTGCTTGCGGTGCTTGACCCTACGGGGGATCAGCATTTCGGTCAGGCCTCCGTTCCGGTGCTCTCAGCCGGAGCAGCGGCGGGCGCCTCGGCCTTGGGGGCCTCGGCGGCCGGAGCCGACTGCTGCGGCTTGCGGCCGCGGCCGCCACGCTCGCCACCACGGCCACCACGGCCGGCGGGACGGTCGGCGCCACCACGGGCCGGGCGGTTACCCGCACGGGCCGCAGCGTTCTCGGCGCGGACCTCGGCGATGTTCTTGACGTCGCCCTTGTAGATCCAGACCTTGACGCCAATGCGACCGAAGGTCGTCTTGGCCTCGAAGAAGCCGTAGTCCACGTTCGCGCGGAGCGTGTGCAGCGGCACACGACCCTCGCGGTAGAACTCCGAACGGCTCATCTCGGCGCCGCCGAGACGGCCGCCACACTGGATCTTGATGCCCTTGGCGCCGGCCTTCATGGCGGACTGCATGCTCTTGCGCATGGCCCGACGGAAGGAGACGCGGGAGGACAGCTGCTCGGCAACGGCCTGGGCAACCAGCTGGGCATCGGTCTCGGGGTTCTTGACCTCGAGGATGTTCAGCTGGACCTGCTTGCCCGTGAGCTTCTCGAGGTCACCGCGGATGCGGTCGGCCTCGGCGCCACGGCGGCCGATGACGATGCCCGGGCGGGCGGTGTGGATGTCCACGCGGACACGGTCACGGGTGCGCTCGATCTCAACCTTCGAGATGCCGGCGCGCTCCATGCCGGACGTCATCATCCGACGGATGGCGACGTCTTCCTTGACGTAGTCCTTGTACAGCTTGTCGGCGTACCAACGCGACTTGAAGTCGGTGGTGATGCCGAGCCGGAACCCGTGCGGGTTTACCTTCTGGCCCATTACCGGGTTCCTTCCTTGCTGCTGACGACCACGGTGATGTGGCTGGTCCGCTTACGGATCCGGTAGGCACGGCCCTGAGCACGCGGACGGAACCGCTTCAGGGTCGGGCCCTCATCCACGAACGCCTCGCTGATGAACAGCGAAGAGGCGTCACTGTGGTCGTAGTTGTGCGCGGCGTTGGCGATGGCGCTGTCGAGCACCTTGCCAACGGGAACCGAGGCTGCCTGCGGAGCGAATCGCAGGACGGCCTGGGCCTCCGTGGCGTCCATGCCACGGATGAGGTCCACCACGCGGCGGGCCTTCATGGGCGTGACGCGGATGTACCGCGCCTGGGCCCTGGCTTCCATGGTTGTCCCTTCAGTTTCTTACGTGTCTGAATGCGATCCGCTACTAGCGGCGCTTCGACTTCCGGTCGTCCTTGACGTGGCCCCGGAAGGTGCGCGTCGGCGAGAACTCGCCGAGCTTGTGGCCGACCATCGACTCGGTGACGAACACCGGGATGTGGGTCTTGCCGTTGTGCACCGCAAGCGTGTGGCCGAGCATGGCCGGCACGATCATGGAGCGACGGGACCAGGTCTTGATGACGTTCTTGGTGCCGGCTTCGTTCTGGGCGTCCACCTTCTTGATGAGGTGGTCGTCGACGAAGGGCCCCTTCTTCAGGCTACGAGGCATCTCAACCCGTCCTTAGCGCTTCTTGTTCGTCTTGCGGCGGCGGACGATGTACTTGTTCGACGCCTTCTTGGGCGAACGAGTACGGCCTTCCTTCTGACCCCAAGGCGAGACCGGGTGACGTCCACCGGAGGTCTTGCCTTCACCACCACCGTGGGGGTGGTCAACCGGGTTCATGACGACACCGCGCACGGTCGGGCGAACGCCCTTCCAGCGCATACGGCCGGCCTTACCCCAGTTGATGTTGCTCTGCTCGGCGTTGCCGACCTCGCCGACCGTCGCGCGGCAGCGCGCGTCGACCAGGCGGATCTCGCCGGAGGGCATACGAAGGTGGGCCATCGTGCCCTCCTTCGCCAGGAGCTGCACCGAGGCACCCGCGGAGCGGGCGAACTTGGCGCCGCCACCGGGACGGAGCTCGATGGCGTGGATCGTCGTACCCACGGGGATGTTGCGCAGCGCGAGGTTGTTGCCCGGCTTGATGTCGGCGCCAGGGCCGTTCTCAATCCGGTCGCCCTGCTGCAGACCGCGCGGCGCGATGATGTAGCGCTTCTCGCCGTCGGCGTAGTGCAGCAGCGCGATACGCGCGGTGCGGTTGGGGTCGTACTCGATGTGCGCGACCTTCGCCGGCACGCCGTCCTTGTCGTGACGACGGAAGTCGATCACTCGGTAGGCGCGCTTGTGGCCACCGCCCTGGTGGCGGACGGTCACACGACCGGTGTTGTTACGGCCGCCCTTGCTGTGCAGCGGGCGGACCAGCGACTTCTCCGGCGTGGACCGCGTGATCTCGACGAAGTCGGCGACGCTGGAGCCGCGACGGCCCGGCGTAGTCGGCTTGTACTTGCGGATTCCCATTTCTCAGTCCTCGTCCGATATTCGGACCAGGGCACTCCGTTAGGAGGCCTGGCCGAAGATGTCGATACGGTCGCCCTCAGCGAGGGTCACGATGGCGCGCTTGGTGTCGGCACGCTTGCCGAAACCGGTGCGCGTACGCTTCCGCTTGCCCTGACGGTTGATCGTGTTGACCCCGGTGACCTTGACCCCGAAGACCGCTTCCACGGCCTGCTTGATCTGCGTCTTGTTGGAGCCGGGCGCGACGATGAACGTGTACTTGTTCTCGTCGAGCAGCGCATAGCTCTTCTCCGAGACGACCGGCTTGACGAGGATGTCGCGCGGGTCCGAGAAGGTCTTGCTGGTGATCGTGGCCTCAGACATCAGGCCTCGCTCCCTTCGGTGTCAGCCTTGGGGCCGGCGACGAAGGAGTCGAAGGCGGCCTTGGTGAAGACCACGTCGTCCGAAACGAGCACGTCGTACGTGTTCAGCTGGCCCGGCTCCAGGATGTGGACCTGGGGCAGGTTGCGAGCGGACAGCAGAGCGACCTCGTCCTCGCGGGTGATGACCAGGAGCACGTTCTTGCGCTCGCTGACCTTGCCCAGGAGGGTCTTGGCGGCCTTGGTGCTGATCTCGCCCTCAACCACGCCGGACACGACGTGGATGCGGTTGTTGCGGGCCCGGTCGGTGAGGGCGTGGCGCAGGGCCGCGGCCTTCATCTTCTTCGGGGTCCGCTGCGAGTAGTCACGCGGGGTGGGGCCGTGAACGACGCCACCGCCGGCGAACTGCGGCGCACGGGTCGAACCCTGACGGGCGCGGCCGGTGCCCTTCTGGCGGTACGGCTTGCGGCCACCACCACGGACTTCGCCGCGGGTCTTGACCTTGTGCGTGCCCTGGCGGGCAGCGGCCAGCTGAGCGACAACGACCTGGTGGATCAGCGGAATGCTGATCTTCTCGACGTCGAAGATCTCCGAGGGGAGCTCGACGGTCCCGGCCTTGTCGCCTGCCGGCGAAAGGATGTCAATGGTGCTCATCGGTTCCTCAAACCCCCTTGGCCGCAGTGCGGACCAGGACGAGGCCACCGTTCGGACCAGGAACTGCGCCCTTGATCAGGAGCAGGCCCTTCTCCGCGTCAACGGCGTGAACGGTCAGGTTCTGGGTGGTGACCCGCTCGTTGCCCATGCGACCCGCCATGCGCATGCCCTTGAAGACACGGCCGGGGGTGGCACAGCCACCGATGGATCCGGGCTTGCGGTGGATGCGCTTGGCACCGTGGGAAGCCTTGCCACCCTTGAAGTTGTGGCGCTTCATGACACCGGCGAAGCCCTTGCCCTTGCTCTTGCCGGTCACGTCGACCTTCACGCCGGACTCGAAGGTCTCAGCGGTGAGCTCCTGGCCGAGGGTGTACTCGGAAGCGTCCGGAGTACGGATCTCGACGAGGTGGCGGCGGGGGGTCACGTCGGCCTTGGCGAAGTGGCCCTTGAGGGGCTTGTTCACCTTGCGCGGGTCGATCTCGCCGAAGGCGATCTGGACCGACTCGTAGCCGTCGGAGTCATTCGTACGGACCTGGGTCACGACGCAGGGGCCGGCCTTGACGACGGTGACCGGAACAACACGGTTGTTCTCGTCCCACACCTGCGTCATGCCGAGCTTCTCGCCCAGGATGCCCTTGATCTGCTTGGTCATCTAGATCAACCGCCCTTAGAGCTTGATCTCGATGTCGACACCGGCCGGAAGGTCGAGTCGCATCAGAGAGTCAACGGTCTTGGGGGTCGGGTCGAGGATGTCGATGAGGCGCTTGTGCGTGCGCATCTCGAAGTGCTCGCGAGAGTCCTTGTACTTGTGCGGCGACTTGATGACGCAGTACACGTTCTTCTCGGTGGGGAGCGGCACCGGGCCTGCGACCGACGCACCAGTACGGGTCACCGTCTCGACGATCTTCTTCGCCGAGGAGTCGATGACCTCGTGGTCGTAGGCCTTGAGCCGGATGCGGATCTTCTGTCCCGCCATGGCTACTCAGTAGTCCTGTCTCTAGTAAACGCTCTGGAACCCGGGGGCTCTCTTGACTCTTTCTCCGACCCACGCGGTCGGGCGTGTCGCAACCTCACTGACACAGATTTCCCGAAGGATTTCCCTGCTAGGGGGTTGCGGCCGCAAGGACCGCGGAGATGGGGAAGGAACACCCACCGGACGCCTGGCCGAGGAACCGCACCGCACTTCCCGAAAGATTCCCGTACGTCCGCCCCAGCGCTGCCCGAGGGCAGTTAAGGCGACGAGTACTGTGGGACTCGCTTCCGGTCCTCCCGGCGGGAGGCGCGCAGCATCGGCACTCAACCGAGCAACCTGGACAGTGTGCCATACGGGTTGCATCCGGCGCCAATCGAGCCGAGAAGCGTACCCCTGGAAGCCCTCTTGTCAAACCCGGTCGCGTATCCCCGTAGCGGCGAATTCCCTGCTCGCACAAGGGAATCCACCGAAATCAGGCCGAAGCCCCCGCACACCCAGAAGGTGTACGGGGGCTTCGGTTCGAGCTGGAAGCTCAGGTACCGCGAGTCAACAATTACTTGTTGATCTTGGTGACCTGGCCGGCGCCCACGGTCCGGCCACCCTCACGGATGGCGAACTTGAGGCCCTCTTCCATGGCGATGGGCTGGATGAGCTCGACCGACATCTCGGTGTTGTCACCCGGCATGACCATCTCGGTGCCCTCGGGGAGGGTCACGACGCCGGTCACGTCCGTCGTACGGAAGTAGAACTGCGGGCGGTAGTTGTTGAAGAACGGGGTGTGACGGCCACCCTCGTCCTTCGACAGGATGTAGGCCTGGGCCTCGAACTCGGTGTGCGGCGTGACCGAACCGGGCTTGATGATGACCTGGCCGCGCTCGACGTCCTCGCGCTTGATGCCACGGAGGAGCAGACCGACGTTCTCACCGGCCTGGCCCTCGTCGAGCAGCTTGCGGAACATCTCGATGCCCGTGACCGTGGTCGTGGTCTTCTCGGTCTTGATACCGATGATGTCCACGGTCTCGTTGACCTTGAGGATGCCTCGCTCGATACGACCGGTGACGACGGTGCCACGACCGGTGATCGTGAAGACGTCCTCGATCGGCATCAGGAACGGCTTGTCGACGTCACGCTCGGGCTGCGGGATCGACTCGTCGACGGCCTTCATCAGGTCGAGGACGGACTTGCCCCACTCGGCGTCGCCCTCGAGCGCCTTGAGCGCCGAGACCTTGACGACCGGAACGTCGTCGCCCGGGAACTCGTACTCGGAGAGCAGCTCACGGACCTCGAGCTCGACGAGCTCCAGGATCTCCTCGTCGTCCACCATGTCGGCCTTGTTCAGGGCGACGACGATGTACGGAACGCCGACCTGGCGGGCCAGGAGCACGTGCTCCTTGGTCTGCGGCATCGGGCCGTCGGTGGCGGCGACCACGAGGATGGCGCCGTCCATCTGGGCGGCACCCGTGATCATGTTCTTGATGTAGTCCGCGTGACCGGGGCAGTCGACGTGGGCGTAGTGACGGGTCTCCGTCTGGTACTCGACGTGCGCGATCGAGATCGTGATACCGCGCTGGCGCTCCTCAGGAGCCTTGTCGATCTGGTCGAAGGCCGAGGCCTCGTTCAGGTCGGGGTACGCGTCGTGCAGCACCTTGGTAATGGCGGCCGTGAGGGTCGTCTTACCGTGGTCAATGTGACCGATGGTGCCGATGTTGACGTGCGGCTTAGTCCGCTCGAACTTCGCCTTCGCCACTGGGTCCTCCTGTGGAGTGGTTCTGGTACGCCTTACTCATCGGCGCCAGGTGATCTTTGCTGGGATGCCAGCCGCCGGGGTCGCTCTCCCTGCGGGGTCGAAACCCCGGCGGATGGTGTCAAGCCTAAAGCGTGAAACCGTGTGGGTTATTCGCCCTTGGCCTTCGCGATGATCTCCTCGGCGACGTTCCTGGGAACCTCGGCGTAGGAGTCGAACTGCATCGAGTAGCTTGCGCGACCCGAGGTCTTGCTGCGGAGGTCTCCGACGTAGCCGAACATCTCCGAAAGCGGCACGAGGCCCTTCACGACGCGAGCGCCGCTGCGCTCCTCCATGGCCTGGATCTGGCCACGGCGGGAGTTGATGTCACCGATGACTTCACCCATGTAGTCCTCGGGCGTGGTGACCTCGACGGACATCATCGGCTCGAGCAGCACGGGGCTGGCCTTGCGCGCGGCCTCCTTGAACGCCTGCGAACCGGCGATCTTGAAGGCGAGCTCGGAGGAGTCGACCTCGTGGAAGCCACCGTCGAGAAGAATGACGCGAACGCCCGTCATCTCGTAACCGGCCAGGATGCCGAACTGCATGGCCTCCTGCGCGCCGGCGTCCACCGACGGGATGTACTCCCGCGGGATACGGCCACCGGTGACCTTGTTCACGAACTCGTACGAGGCGTCGCCGCCCTCGATGGGCTCGATCGCGATCTGCACCTTGGCGAACTGACCGGTACCACCGGTCTGCTTCTTGTGGGTGTAGTCATGACGCTCGACGGCCTTACGGATCGTCTCGCGGTACGCGACCTGCGGCTTGCCGACGTTCGCCTCGACCTTGAACTCGCGACGCATACGGTCGACGAGGACGTCGAGGTGAAGCTCGCCCATACCACCGATGATGGTCTGGCCGGTCTCCTCGTCCGAGTGGACCTGGAAGGAGGGGTCCTCCTCCGCGAGACGCTGGATGGCTACACCCAGCTTCTCCTGGTCACCCTTGGACTTGGGCTCGATGGCGACCTGGATGACCGGCGCCGGGAAGTCCATGGACTCCAGGATCACCGGCTGCTTCTCGTCGCACAGCGTCTCACCGGTGGTGGTCTGCTTGAGGCCCATGACGGCGACGATGTCACCGGCGCCCACCGACTCGATCTCCTCACGCTTGTTCGCGTGCATACGGTAGATCTTGCCGATGCGCTCCTTCTTGCCCTTCACGGAGTTCAGCACCGCGGTGCCGGCGTTCAGGCGACCGGAGTAGATCCGGATGAAGGTGAGCTTGCCGAGGTGCGGGTCGCTCGCGATCTTGAACGCGAGGGCCGCGAGCGGCTCCTCGTCGTTCGGCTTGCGCTTCACGACGACCTCGGCGTCCTTGACGTCGTGGCCCTCGATGGCCTCGACGTCCAGGGGGGAGGGCAGGTACCGCACAACAGCGTCGAGCAGGGGCTGAACGCCCTTGTTCTTGAACGCGGTTCCGCAGAACACGGGGGTGACGGTGGTGTCGCCACCCTTGCCCGACGCGATGGTGATACGACGGATCGCGGCGTACAGCTGCTCCACCGAAGGCTCCTGGCCCTCGAGGTACAGCTCCATGATCTCTTCGTCGTTCTCGGCGACGGTCTCGAGCAGCTTGCCGCGCCACTCGTCGGCAGCCTCGGTGTGCGTGGCCGGGATGTCGACGGTGTCGTAGGCCTCGCCCTTGGCGGCCTCGGCCGACCAGACGTACGCCTTCATCGTGACGAGGTCGACGACACCCTGGAAGTCGGCCTCGGCACCGATGGGCAGCTGCATCACGATCGGGGTGGCGCCGAGGCGGTCCACGATCATGTCGACGCAGCGGTGGAACTCGGCACCGGTGCGGTCGAGCTTGTTGACGAAGCAGATACGCGGAACGCCGTAGCGGTCCGCCTGACGCCAGACAGTCTCGGACTGCGGCTCGACGCCGGCCACACCGTCGAACACGGTCACGGCGCCATCGAGCACACGCAGGGAGCGCTCCACCTCAACGGTGAAGTCGACGTGCCCAGGGGTGTCGATGATGTTGATCGTGTGGTCGACGTTGTCGAGCGGCCAGTGACAGGTGGTGGCAGCAGACGTGATCGTGATGCCACGCTCCTGCTCCTGCTCCATCCAGTCCATCGTGGCGGCGCCGTCGTGGACCTCACCGATCTTGTACGAAACGCCGGTGTAGAACAGGATCCGCTCGGTGGTGGTCGTCTTGCCCGCGTCGATGTGCGCCATGATGCCGATGTTGCGCACCTTGGCAAGGTCAAGCGAAGTGGTAGCCATATCGGCTCAGTCTTCTCTCGGTCTCGATGTGGGTTGCGACTACCAGCGGTAGTGCGCGAAGGCCTTGTTGGACTCGGCCATCTTGTGCGTGTCCTCGCGCTTCTTCACAGCGGCACCGAGGCCGTTGGAGGCGTCGAGGAGCTCGTTGAGGAGACGCTCGGTCATGGTCTTCTCACGACGGGCACGCGAGTAACCGACGAGCCAGCGCAGCGCCAGGGTGTTGGCACGGCCGGGCTTGACCTCAATCGGCACCTGGTAGGTCGCGCCACCGACACGGCGGGACTTGACCTCGAGGGTCGGCTTGATGTTCTCGAGCGCGCGCTTCAGCGTGATGACCGGGTCGTTGCCGGTCTTCTCACGCAGACCCTCCATGGCGCCGTAAACGATGCGCTCGGCGGTGGAGCGCTTGCCGTTCAGCAGAACCTTGTTGATGAGGGAGGTCACCAGAGGAGAACCGTAGACCGGGTCAATGATGACCGGGCGCTTCGGGGCGGGGCCCTTACGAGGCATTCTTACTTCTCCTTCTTGGCGCCGTAGCGGCTGCGAGCCTGCTTACGGTTCTTGACGCCCTGCGTGTCCAGGGAACCGCGGATGATCTTGTAGCGAACACCCGGCAGGTCCTTCACACGGCCACCGCGCACGAGCACGATGGAGTGCTCCTGCAGGTTGTGGCCCTCACCCGGGATGTAAGCGGTGACCTCGATGCCGGAGGTCAGGCGAACACGCGCGACCTTCCGCAGCGCCGAGTTCGGCTTCTTCGGGGTGGTGGTGAAGACACGCGTGCAGACGCCGCGACGCTGGGGCGAACCCTCGAGCGCGGGCGTCTTGTTCTTCTCGACCTTGTCCTGCCGGCCCTTACGGACCAGCTGCTGGATCGTAGGCACTACTTCTCCGGTTTCTGTGTGCCGTCATAAAGCTAACCTGGAACTTCGCCGACCCACGCGGTCGGGTGTGTCGCACGCTGCAGACTCCCGCCGTAAAGCAGGGAGAGGCACAGATTGCAGTGGCCGCTGTGACGCTCGCCGCGGTTTTGAAGGCACGCGCACGAGCCAGGGCACACCCCAGGCACAAGGTCTGAGCGTACCTAGCGTCCGGACTCCGGTCAAAACAAGCCCAAGCCACAGCGGATTTCGCAGCACCGAGCACTCTCTCACTCACGGAAAGTGACGGCCGCGACGGGCGAAATCAAGCCGTTCCAGCCATGCGAGCCCTCGCCACAAGGCCTTTCAGTACCTTGATCACACCAACTTGTGCAGGGGGGCACATGACGGCGACGCAGCCATTCGGTGAAGACGGGCTCGACGACCGGGTGCCCTTCCTGGCAAGGCTGGAACGCAGCGACCGCGCCGCCCTCCTGTCCCTGGGCAAGGCCCTGGAATTCCCGCCGAGGTCACCGCTGGTGCGCCAGCACGAGCCGTCGTCGCACGTCCTGCTGATCCTGGACGGCTGGACCAAGGTGACGGCCGCCGCGAGCAACGGATACGAGGCGCTGCTTGCCCTGCGCGGCCCCGGGGACATCGTCGGGGAGTCCGCCGCCCTGACCGGCCGCCCGCGCTCGGCGACCGTGACCGCGCTGGAGCCCGTGCGGGCCGTCGCGCTGGAGCACGAGCGCTTCAAGGACTTCCTCGGCGACTTCCCCCAGGTGTCGTTCCGGCTGCTCGGACTGACCGCGGACCGCACACGGGCCGCCGACCACCGGCGCCTGGAGTTCGCCTCGATGAGCGTACGAGAGCGCTTCGCGGCGCTGCTGCTCGATCTCGCGCGCACGCACGGGCGACGCACGGACCAGGGCATCGAGCTGGCGATTCCCCTGAGCAAACAGGAACTGGCCGGATCGGTGGGGGCCTCGCGGGAGATGGTGCAAAGGCTCCTGAAGGAGTTACGGGAACGCCGCGCCGTCGCGACCGGGCGGCGCGCCCTGGTGATCCTGCAACCGGACATCCTGCGTCAGATCGTGGGCCGAAGATGAGGTGGGACCGATCGAAAACTGAGCGCTATCGGTAAGCGTTCGGGCACAGGTCGTAACTCTGTGTACACGGTCACACTTCGAGTGCGCCATCTGCCCTCCCTGCGCCCGCGCCCCGTACAGGACGCTGCTCGCCATGACCACAGAGCCCCTGAGCCGGACGATTCTGCTGCTCGACATCGAGCGCTTCAGCGACCGCGACGATGTCGAACAGGCCTATCTGCGCCGCATGTTGTACTCGATCGCCGACCGGACGCTGGAGGCCGCGGGGGTCGATGAGACCGTACGGCTGCGCGCCGACCGCGGCGACTCCGTGATGGAGCTCATCGAGGCGGGCGTCTCCGTGCGTGAGCTGCTGCGAACGTTGCTGCGCGAGGTCCCGGACCAGTTGCGGGCGGTCAACCGGATGGCGTCCAGCTCGGCGCAGATGCGGTTACGCGTGGTGCTGGCCACCGGCTGGGTCGCGGTGGACGAGCTCGAGGGCTGGGTCGGCGCCGACCTCAACCACGCCTGCCGGCTCCTTGACGCCGCTGTGCTCCGGGACGCGCTCAAGGAGCGGGCCGACGACTTCGCGCTCTGCGTCTCGGAGTCCGTGTACGCGGGGATCGTGCGGCACAACCACCCGGGCATCGCGGCCGAGGAGTTCACGCAGGTCACGATGGACAGCAAGAACGGGCCGCTGGCCGCATGGCTGTACGGGCCGGCGCCCTCGGGCTCGGGCGAGACGGACTCCGTGGCGGCGGAGCGGGACTCCGAGCCGGGACAGGCCGACGCCCGGGCCACCGCACGGGAGGCTGACGGCCCAGGGACCGCGAAGGACGCCGACACCCGAGCGGGCGCGCAGACCGACGCGAGCGCACCCGCCGCCGGCAGCCGCTTCGACGGCGGCCGGATCCGGGGCGACAACAACGGTGTGTCCGCGGGCCAGATCGTCGGGAACATCTCGTTCGGCGGGCGGGGTGAGCGATGAGCACCGAGGCGCCCGAGGCCGCGCCCCCGCAGCCGGCCGGTGACTCCGAGGGCGGTGAGAGGCCCGAGTCCGCCGCCGGCGCCGAGGAGACCGCCGAGGCCGGTGACGAGCAGGTACAGGACGCCTGGGCCGCCCGGCGCGATCTGGCGGACCACACACCGAGGAGCATGCGGTTCGGTGCCCGGACCCGGTTCGACGGCGGACAGGTCGACGGCGACAACCACGGGATCACCGCGGGCCAGATCGTCGGCGACGTCACGATCGGCGGGAAGACCGAGGTCCACTACCAGTTCGGCACCAGCACGCACTCCGCCGGCGAGGTGCCCGAGGCCACCCTGGAGCGGCTCGCCTCGCACTTCGTCGCAGACCGGCCGGCGTTCGAGGCGCTGGCCGAAAGCCTGCGGACGAAGCGGGTCCTGGTGCTGTCCGGGGCGCATTTCTCGGGGCGCCGCACAGCGGCCCTGATGCTCCTGCACCAACTGGGCGTCTCCCCCGTACGCGCCCTCGACCGCTCCGTGCACCCCAGTGAGCTGGCCCGGCAGCTGGGCGCCGGCGGTCACCTCGTATGCGATCTGATCACCGGCCAGGACCGCCCCCTGCGCGAGGCGGATCTGCTGGCCGCCCGGGACAAGCTGGCCGAGCAGGATGCGGCGTACCTGGTGATCACGGTGGACCCCCGGGCCGCCCTGGAGGACATCGAGGTCGTCGAGTGGCAGCCACCTTCGCCCGCCCACGTACTGGAAGCGCATCTGCGCACGCTCGTCCCCGCCGATGACGTACCGGCGCTCCTTGCGCTGCCCGCGGTGAAGGAGTTCCTCGGCCGGGGGCATCAGCTGCGCGAGGCCGCCGCCTACGCCCGGGAGCTGGCCCGGTACGCGACCGGACAGGCGCAGGGCCGGGACATCGAACGGTTCTCGCTCGCCGCCCTGGAGAGCCAGGTCCAGGAGTGGTTCGAGCAGGCCGAAGCGTCGCTGCATCTGCGCGACAAGTCCTTCCTGGTCGCCCTTGCCGCCTTCGACGGTGGTCCGTACGCACTGACCGCGGAGCTCAGCGATCTGCTGTACGGCTTCCTGCAGAAGACCGAGAACCCCCATCTGCCGCCCACCGTCCCGGTGTTCGGCACCCACATCGGCAAACGTCTGCAGCTCGCCAGGGCCGAGCGCTACCGCGAGGACGAGCACACGGAGTGGGGTCCCGTGCCCCAGTGGATGGCCGCGTTCCAGGACGAGCGCGCCCCTCTCGTGCTCCTGCGCGAGGTCTGGACCGGCCACCCCTCCGCCCGGCCCGCTCTCGTCGCCTGGCTGCGCAGGCTCGCGACCGACGGACGTCCTTTCGTACGGACCCGGGCGGCCGCGACGGTCGCGGTGCTCGCGTACACCGATCTGCCGTCCGCCATGGCGCTGGTCATCGGGCCCTGGGCGGCCAGCAACCGTTTCCTGCCCCGGCAGAGTGCCGCCTTCTCGCTGACCCTCGCGCACGATCTGGGCACGCCGCATGTGCCCCGGATCATCGACTCCTGGTGCACCGGTGACGACTGGAGGCTGAGCTGGGTCGCCATCCGCGCCCACGGTCTGATCGGCCCCGAACGGCCGGCGCAGGCGCTCGCCGCCCTGCGTGCGGCCGCGCGCCGGCAGGCCGGGTACGAGGAGCCGCACGAGATCCTGCTGGAGGAACTCGCCGCCTCCGTACAGCTGCTGATCCTCTCGACCGGCGGTCACACCGCGCTGGCGGAGCTCGTCCGCACCCTGCGCGACGACCGGGCGGTCTTCGACCTGGCCGTGAACGGGTTCCTCGGCGCCTGTCTGCACACCGGGAACGACGAGCCGTACGGCCGCCCCCTGGTGCTCGACCTGTTCGCACGCGCCCGCCAGGAGCAGGACGCGGCGGCGGCGCACATCGCCGAACTGTGGCGTGCGGCGCTCGGCGACCTGGGCCACACCGAGCCGGCCCTCGAGGTCCTACGGAACTGGGTGCTCACCGCGGACCGGGACCAGGCGACCGAGTGGGCGCTCGCGGCCCTGCTGCCGGCCCTGGTCACCACCGCGCCCGAACTCGCCCGTCTCGACCACCTGTTGCGCACGATGCCCGGCGAGGACGGGGCGCCTCCGCCGCCGGCCGCGGGCCGGCTCCTGACCGTACTGCCGCGGGCCTGATCGACGGTACGTCCCGCGCCCCGCCCGCCCCCTCTCTCCCTCTCCCTCTCTCCCTCTCTCCCTCACCCCATCCGCTCGTGCCCTGCGAGGAGACCCGAAGCCATGGCCCCAACCACCGACTGGGAGCAGCCGGCCGACCGGCACAGCGAACTGGTCGACCCCGTGATCACCGTGCGGCAGCTGTCCCGGTTCGAGTTCGCCCGAAAGAACCTCACCCGGATCGACCACGCCCTGGTCTTCTCGACACCCAAGGGCTCGTACGACACCTATCTGCCGCCGGTGCGGCCGACCCGCGCGGAGGCGGCGGCCAAGCGCTACACCTCGGTGTACGAGGTGGACATGGGCGTGCACCCCGTCAGCGCGGAGCTCCAACTGCCCAGTGACAACGACGCGTTCCAGTTCGCGGTGGTGGTCGACCTCTCCTGGCAGGTCGCCGAGCCCGGACAGTTCGTGGCCGGCGGTCACCGCAACGTCCCCCGGCTCGTCCTCGGCAAGCTGGAGCAGGCGGCCCGGCCGGTCGCCCGCCGCTTCCCCATCGCCGACAGCGCGGCCGCCGAGGCCGAGATCCTCCGCGCGGTGGCTGCCGTCGGACCGCTCGGCGCCTCCGCCGGGCTCACGGTGACCTGGACCATCCGGCTCCGCCGCGACCAGGAGAACATCGACCACCAGCTGCGCCTCCAGGCCATCGACCACAACGCGGCCGAGCAGATCCTGGCGCAGCGGCGCGGCATGGAGTACGACGTCGAGCTGGACCGGCGGCAGCGGCAGCAGGACGCCCTGACGGTGGGCCGGGCCATGGACTACGGCCGGCAGCAGCAGGAGCTCACGCTCCAGCAACAGCAGTGGCAGCACGAACAGGCCCTGCTGCGGGCCCGCCAACAGGTGGAACTGCAGCAGATCGAGGCGCAGAAGATCGCCTTCTACCAGTACCACCTCGAGCAGGGCGGCGTGCACACCTGGGCGCTGCATCTGGCGCAGCACCCCGAGGACTCGGCGCTGGTGATGAACAGCATGCGGGAGGACCAACTCCGCCTGATCCAGGCCCAGATGGACCTGGTCGGCCAGCTGCTCGGTGCGAACGGTGCGGAGAGCTACGAGCTCGAAGGCCCCAAGCAGCTGGCGTTGCGCGCCGTGAGCGACATCCTGAACCAGCGGCTGCCCGGCGTGGCCCAGAGCGGGCCGGGGGCCGGCGGCTCCTTGCCTGCGTATCCCGGGCAGCCAGGGGTTGGGGCAGGGCAGCCGGGTGCTGGAGTGGGGCAGCCGGGCGCGGGTGCGGGTGCGGGGCCGGTGCAGCCCGCTCCGGGCCCTTCCGTAGCGGCGGATCCCGCTGCACAGGCCCTGGGCTTCCCCGCACAGAACGCGGCCGCCGGGCCGCCGGCTGACGCAGTCCCGGGCGCCCCCTTCGGCGCGGAGCGGTCCCCTGCCGCTGCGCCGGGCGTCACCCCCGACGGACAGCCCGCCGCATCCCCCGTATCTGCGCAGCAGATCCCGCCGCAGGCCTCCTCCCCCGGGCAGCATCCGCACCCGCCCGCTCCAGGCAACCCCTATCCGCCGCAACCGCCCACCGCGGCCGGTGGATTCGCGGGCTGGCAGCCCCCTGCCGGGTACGGAAACGTCCCGGTCATGCCGCAGCCGGCCGCACCGGCGCCCTCGGCGCCGGGCCCCGCTGCGGAAGCGGTACATGGCCAGGCGCCGGCGAGTGAAGTCCCGCCGCCGACGGACGAAGCCCCGGGCGCGGAGAACGGTGGCGCGCAGTGACCACCGTCGGCCCGCAGACGGATCCGGTACCGCCGGGCGACCCAGCCACCCGCACCGGCCCCAGCGGTCCACCCGACCCGACC
>NZ_JBEPEW010000108.1:0-28866 GCF_040300965.1 Streptomyces mesophilus
CGGACCGCGTCACGCGGCACACCGCGAAGCAGCAGCGCCACGTTGTCGCCCGCCTGCGCCTCGTCCATCGGCTTGCCGAAGGTCTCGAGACCGGTGACGACCGACTCGACCTCCGCGCCGAGCACCTGCACCCGGTCGCCGACGTGCACGGTGCCGCGCTCGACGGCGCCCGTGACGACCGTGCCGCGGCCGGTGATGGTCAGCACGTTCTCGACGGGCAGCAGGAACGGCGCGTCGACATACCGCTCCGGCATCGGGACGTAGGTGTCCACCGCGTCGAGCAGCGCCTCGATCGACGCCGTCCAACGCGGGTCGCCCTCAAGGGCCTTGAGCCCGGACACCGGTACGACCGGCACCGCGTCCCCGTCGTACCCGTTCTGCGCGAGCAGGTCGCGGACCTCGAGCTCGACGAGCTCGATCAGCTCTGCGTCCTTGCCGTCGGCGAACGCGTCGGCCTTGTTGAGCGCGACCACGATGTGGTCGACCCCGACCTGACGCGCGAGCAGCACGTGTTCGGCGGTCTGCGGCATGATCCCGTCGGCGGCGGAGACGACGAGGATCGCCCCGTCGAGCTGCGCCGCGCCGGTGACCATGTTCTTGATGTAGTCGGCGTGGCCGGGCATGTCGACATGCGCGTAGTGCCTGGTGTCGGTCTCGTACTCGACATGCGCGATGTTGATGGTGATGCCGCGCGCGGCCTCCTCCGGGGCCTTGTCGATCCGGTCGAACGGAACGAACGTGCCGGTCCCCCGCTCGGCGAGCACCTTGGTGATCGCGGCGGTCAGCGTGGTCTTGCCGTGGTCGACGTGGCCCATGGTGCCGATGTTGAGGTGGGGCTTGGTGCGCACGTATGCCGTCTTGGGCATGGCTGCCTGTCCTTCTGGAACTCCCCTGAGCACAGGGGGCGTTGATGGCCTTCCGCGCCGGTTGTCAGTCGGCTTGCCGTGTGCGGCGGAAGACGGGGACCCCTCGGATCGGACCGACCCTCCCCCTCTGGGGTCCGCCGGAGAATGTCCGGGGAGGTCAGCGTCGGACGCCGTCGAAGGCGTCGAAGGCGTCGACGAGAAGATCGGCAGCCAGGCCTGCGGCTGCGACGGCTGCCTCGAGTGCAGCGGCCTGGAAACCGGCAGCCCGAGCAGCGCCCGCGACTGCGGGCGTAGCTGCGAAGGTGGCGTGCCGGAACATGCTGTGATCTTCTACCGTCGGCGCACGCGCGTCCAACGATTTATCGTCAGCCGTGTTTTCAGGGGGAGTTGGCATGCCGAACCGCTGGGTGGGAGTGACCGTCGACTGTCTGGACGTGGAGCGCGTGGCGGCGTTCTGGAGCGTCCTGCTCGACCGCCCGAAGGGCCCGTCGATGCCCGGCTGGATCTACCTCGGCCATGTGGACGACCCGCAGCCGCGGCTCGTGTTCCAGCCGGTGACCGAGCCGCAGCAGGGCAAGGTACGGCTCCATCTGGACGTGCTGGTGGACGACATCGACGAGGGGGTGGCCCAAGTCCTCGCTCTCGGCGGCACGTTCACCGGCGAGCGGCACGACTACGACGAGGGCGTGGTCCTGGTCATGGCCGATCCCGAGGGGCATGAGTTCTGCTTGTCGCAGTTCTACTGAGCCGTTCCAAACCGCTGAGCCGTTGCCGATCTGCTGAGCCGTTGCCGATATCTGCTGAGCCCCTCAGCCGCGCCCGATGTTCTTGAGGGCCTCCCGCACGGACAGCGGCGCGAGACGCCGCTCATGCTCGGTCACGAAGCCCCGTACGGCCTGCGCGTCCGTCTTGGCGTACTCCCGCAGACACCAGCCGATGGCCTTGCGGATGAAGAAGTCCGGGTGGCCGCTCTGCCGCAGGCAGTAGCCGAAGAGGCGGTCGGTGTCGGTCGCGTCCTTGTAGCGCAGCTGGTGCAGCAGAGCGGTACGCGCGATCCAGAGGTCGTCGTCCTCGATCCACTCGTCCATGTCGCGCTCGAGCCGCGCGTCCGCGGCCACGAGCCCGCCGACGACATGGGAGGCCAGCGCGTCGACCGTGTCCCACCACGGGACGGTGGAGACCAGATGCCGGGCGACCGGCAGGAAGCCGGACGAGCAGGACTTCACGTACCGGCGCAGATAGTCGACGGCGAAGTAGTGGTACTCCCGCTCGGGAAGCCGCCAGGCCCGCAGCGCCACGGCCGTGCAGTCCGTCTCGTCCGGCCGCGGCAGCCCTTCGAGCACGGTCCTGGACAGCGCCTTGCGCTCGGGGGACGCAATCCCGAGAAAGGGGGTGACCCCTTTCATATACGCGGCCATCCGCTCACCGCTCTGCGCATCCGCGCTCTTCCCGTACGTCGGAACGAGACGTTCCAGTACGAGATCGGCCAGCTCACTGGCCGGAATCGGAAGTGAGCCGGACGCTGCGGTCGCGGCACGCCGAGCACTCATGACACGTACCCCATGAAGTGATGAGACAGAGACAGCACAGTCCTGAGACAGGGATGAGACGCAGACTACGGCGATCAGTGCGGTTTGTCGGTTAGTCTCCCCGGATGTTGGACTCCGTCACGCGACCTGCGACGAGCTCCCCGCTCGTGGCGCCTGCCCCTGGCGATGC
The DNA here is from genome assembly GCF_040300965.1 of Streptomyces mesophilus. GTDB lineage: Bacteria > Actinomycetota > Actinomycetes > Streptomycetales > Streptomycetaceae > Streptomyces > Streptomyces mesophilus_A. The sequence goes on from NZ_JBEPEW010000108.1 coordinate 2,586, forward strand.
GGCGTTCGCCGTCCGCTGCGGCAGAGCGCTGCTCTCGCCGTGGTCGCGGCTCGGGCTGCTCGTGCTGCTGCTCGCGGCCGCGGGTACGGGCGTCCTCGTCCTCGAACCTCAGCGCCTGCTCGCCGATGGCTGGCCGCCGCAGGTCGGCGGCGCGGCCGCGGTGGTGCTCTTCGCCGTCGCGTACGGCGTGTGCACGGCGGCCTTCGTTCCCCGGCCGCTCCTCAATCTCGCCGCCGGTGCGCTCTTCGGCGCACAGGCGGGACTCGTGGGCGCGATCGCCGGCACGGTGCTCGGTGCGGGTATCGCCTTCGGCCTCGGCCGCATCCTCGGGCAGGACGCCCTGCGTCCGCTGCTGCGCGGCCGCATCGTCCACGCCGTCGACGGGCAGCTCAGCCGGCACGGCTTCCGCTCGATGCTCGCGGCACGCCTCTTCCCCGGGGTCCCCTTCTGGGCGGCGAACTACTGCGCGGCGATCTCCCGGATGCGCTGGACCCCGTTCCTCCTGGCCACCGGGCTCGGCTCGATCCCCAACACCGCCGCCTACGTCATCGCCGGCAGCCAGGCGTCGACACCCACCTCGCCCGCCTTTCTCATCGCGATGGGCTTCATCACCGTGACCGCCCTCGCCGGGGCGATCGTCGCCTGGTGCAAGCGCCACCGGCTGCGCGGCCACTGATCCGGGCCGGGTGCGCGCGGCCCGCGGGCCGGGGTGTGCACTGGGCCCGGGCCGGGTGCGCGCGTCGCGCGGGCCGGGGCGCGCACGGGGTCCGGGCCGGGGGCGCACGTCGCGCGGGCCGGGGCGCGCACGGAGCGTCCGCCCGATGACGCTACGCTGCACGGGGCAACCGCATGATCACCCGAGAACCCTCACGTTCGATGTACGGGGATCGTCGACCGCCCAGGACCACAGCCCCCGCAGCGCCTGGCCCGCACCTATGCCGGTCGGCTCGAGACCAGTACTTGGACGGCGTAGTACATGTCTTGGTTCGAATCCCTGATCCTTGGACTCGTCCAGGGACTCACGGAGTTCCTCCCGATCTCCTCCAGCGCCCATCTGCGCCTGACCGCCGCGTTCGCCGGCTGGCACGACCCGGGCGCGGCGTTCACGGCGATCACGCAGATCGGCACCGAGACCGCCGTCCTGATCTACTTCCGCAAGGACATCGCGCGCATCGTCTCGGCCTGGTTCCGCTCGCTCACGAACAAGGAGCTGCGCGGCGACCACGACGCCCAGATGGGCTGGTTCGTGATCGTCGGCTCGATCCCGATCGGCGTCCTCGGCGTCACGTTCAAGGACCAGATCGAGGGCCCCTTCCGCGATCTGCGGCTGATCGCCACGACCCTGATCGTCATGGGCATCGTCCTCGGCATCGCCGACCGCCTCGCGGCCCGCGACGAGACCGGCGGCCGCCATCGCGCGGTCAAGGTCCGCAAGACGCTCAACGACCTGGGCGTCAGGGACGGCCTCATCTACGGCATCTGCCAGGCCATGGCCCTGATCCCCGGTGTCTCCCGCTCGGGCGCCACGATCAGCGGCGGCCTCCTCATGGGCTACACCCGCGAGGCAGCCGCCCGCTACTCGTTCCTCCTCGCGATCCCCGCGGTCCTGGCCTCGGGCCTCTTCGAACTCAAGGACGCGGGCGAGGGCGGCCATGTCTCCTGGGGCCCGACGATCTTCGCCACGATCGTCGCCTTTGTGGTGGGTTACGCGGTCATCGCATGGTTCATGAAATTCATCACGACCAAGTCCTTCATGCCCTTCGTCTACTACCGCGTCGCCCTCGGCATCCTCCTCTTCATCCTGGTGAGCATGGGCGTCCTGAGCCCGCATGCGGGGGAATCGGCGGGGTGATCGGGGCAGTTGGCGGGCTCACCGGGGGCCTCACGGCTGGAGCTGGGTAGCTCCCGTCAGCCCGACTCAGCACCCGTTTCCACAGTTCGGCTCCCAGTTCGCCTCCCATTCGATCCACCAACGCGAGGCGATCGCACGAGAGGGTCCCCACGATTGCGGGGACCCTCTCGTGCGATCTCGGACCGGAGTGGGCGCGGCACACCTCGGCCATCGGCATCGAGCTTGCCCCTGAGGATGAAGACCGGGTGCACTGGGCGGATCCACTCGGCAGGGCGTTGCCTGCCGGGCAGGGTCCTTCCCGATGCTGAACGGGGCTTCGGCCGCATAGCATCGGTGACGGCGGCGAGTAGCGAGGAGACGAGAGCATGAGCGAGCCGGTCGACCCCTACGAGCTGCGTGCCCGACAGCTCCGCATCCTGGCCGGCCTGCACCGGAAGAGGGCGGACGAGCTGGAGATGACAGCACAAGCGGGACTGGCAGCCCGATCCATGCGCAAGCTCACGGAGGTGCTGACCGAGGCGGAGGTGCGGGAGATCGCCGAGCACCCGGACTTGGCCGAACTGAACGTCCAGCTGGACGGGTACTACGAGGACCCGGAGCACTAACCCACCACGTGACAACCCCCGGAGGCTCAGGAGCGGGGCCGCGCCGTGTCTCAGCTCAGCATTTCTCCGCGTGCAGATACTCCGCCATCGCCGTCGTATCCACCGACGGATCAGTCATCGACTCCTCCAAGAGGATCCCCACGGCTTCCGGGCCCGCCGTATCCATCAGGTCGCACAATTCCGCCCGCGACTTCGCTTCCAGCGTCTCCCACGCCGCGTCATAAATCGCCTGGTCCGCAGCAGCATCGAGGAAGTCGCCCTTGTGACCGCCGAGGACTTCCCCGACGGCTTTGGCGTACTCGTCGTCGGTGAGCTCGGCGCACTCCGGCGCGACCGAGCGGTCCTCTCGGAGGCCGTGCTCGTAGTCCTGTTCCAGGAGCGACTTGCAGTGCTCGAAGGTGTACATGGGTGTGTCTGCCTTCGGTGTCGCCCTGGGCTTCGAGTCGGCCTTGCCGTTACCTGAGCTGGAGCAGCCGACGAGTGCGAGGCAGGCGGCGGTGAGTAAGCAGGTGATGGTGCGGCGCATGGTCCCCCCCAATGTGGATGGGCGGGATCGTAGCGACCCAGTCATGTCCGGCATGACGGTTTCGCTCGATCTGGGGCATTGTCAGTGCCACCCGCCGCACTGCCGGTCATGGGGGTCACGTACGCGGTTCACGGGGCCAGCCACGCCGAGTGCCTGGCCACTCCCGCTCGAGCGTCAGCTGCGCCGGGTCTGCAACCGGTGCTCACGCCGCGGCAGTCGAGCGACGACCGGTGGATCGCACGGGCGGCGCCGAAGCCATGAGGTCCCGCACCCCGTCGTTCTGGACTGCGGACTAGGAGCACCGGCCAGTGCGGGACCCCGTCCGTTGACGCATGCCGTAGGGCCCGGCCTCCGCGCCCTGCGGTTGCGGGGCTGACGCGACGTAGGCGAGCGCGAGCCCCCGCACCTACCCCTGGTCGCAGTCGAAGAGCCCCAACTGCCCCGCCGTCCGGGACGCGCCCCCGCCGCCCACGTCGAGAACCGTCTGGCCCGGCAGTGGAGGCGCGACCGGTGCCTTCAGGCTCCCCGGGCACGAGGTGAGTCCGTGCCGGAGCGTGGTCGGAGGGTCGTGGCGGGCGAGGACGCCACCGACGACGGCGATCGAGCGGGCGCAATGCGGGCACGGACGGCGCGGGCTACGACTCATGGTCCGTAGCCTCTCAGGCCCGCGTCCGGTGCGCAGAGCAGGCCGCTCCGTACTCACCCCCGCTCGGCGCCCGTCACCTCCACCACCAACTGCACCGCCCGGTGGAGCACCCCGACCTCACGGCTCGTCAGGTTCGGGTCGGCGGCCCTGCGCAGCCGGGCCTGTGCCAGGAACCCGGTGCCGGCGTCACCCAGGTCGATCGCCCGGTCGCGTCGCTCGAGCATCGCGGTCAGGCCCGCCCGCGCGACGGAGGCCTCCACGCCGGGGGTCACGGCCACCTGGGCCAGGATCAGGGCCGACATGGCCCAGTCGAGGCCCGGCGGTCCCTCTTCGACATTGCCCCAGTCGATGACCATCGGCCCACGGGGGGTGAGCATCACGTTGTCCGGGTGCAGATCGAGGTGGAGCACCCGCCGGCCCGCGTCCTCCGAGAGCCGGGCCGGAATCGTATGGAGCCGCTGCAGCAGCGCCGCCAGCATCGCGCCGGCCGCTTTGCCGGTGATTCCCCCTTGCCACAGCGCCTCGCGCATCGAAGGTCCGGACAGACGCTCCATCACCAGATCGCTGCGCGTCGATGCGAGGTCTCCGGCGTGGGTGTGCGGGCGGAGTTTCGGCACCGGATACCCGTGCTCCGCGAGGTACGCCATCACGACCGCTTCCGCCGCCGCGTCACCACCGCCCCGGTACCGGCGCAGCACCCAGGCGTCATCCAGCGCGTACACGTCGGCCGAGCGGCCGACGCCCAGCAACTCCCCCGCATCCATGGCGCAAAGCGTACTGATGACGCGCCCTCGCCGAGACGCTCCGCTCATCTCGGCTCCGGGCTGCCGCCTCCTCGGACAGGGCGTGTGTCCTGCGGTGTCAGCAACGTCTCGTAGTGCGCTGACCGTTCGTCGAAGCGGGCCAGGACCGCTCGCGCCTCGGCCGGTACGTGGGCGACTTCGTAGTCCTCGCCGACGAACTGCCGTACGGCGTCCAGTGAGTCGAAGTACATGATCGTGGAGAACTCGACCTCACCCTCGACCTCACCCTCACCCTCGCCCTCGCTCCCGGCGAGCGGGCGCCGCAGCAGATAGGCACCGTGGTAGCCGGGCAGCTTGCGTTCCGCGATCGCCGGCAGGACCTGTGTGCTGACGATGGACTCGTACGCGTCGGCGTTCCCGGGAGTCGTCCACCCTCGCCAGATTCTAACGATCATGAGCTCAGGATATCGGCGGACAACGACAGCGGCGCAGACAACTCCCTTACGATTCCTTGCCGTTGGCGCGACGTCGCGTGTCCCCGTCCGCAGCGCTTGCCATCGAGCGCACTCCAACTCCTAGACTCACGGCCCCACCCACCCCGGCCCCGACGGAGTCCCACCATGCGCTACCGCGTGCTCGGCAAGACCGGTATCGAGGTCAGCACCCACTGCCTCGGCACCATGATGTTCGGTGCCGTCGGCAACCCCGACCACGAGGACAGCGCGCGGATCATCCACGCCGCGCTCGACGCCGGGATCAACTTCGTGGACACCGCCGACATGTACTCCGCCGGCGAGAGCGAGGAGATCGTCGGGAAGGCGCTCAAGGGGCGGCGCGACGATGTGGTGCTCGCGACGAAGGTGCACTTTCCGCTCGGGGAAGGACGCAACCGGAGCGGGAACTCGAGGCGTTGGATCGTCAGGGCCGTCGAGGACAGCCTGCGCCGCCTGGACACCGACTGGATCGATGTCTATCAGGTGCACCGGCCGGATCACACCACGGAGATCGAGGAGACGCTGTCCGTGCTCACCGACCTGGTGCGGGCGGGCAAGATCCGTACGTTCGGGTGCTCCACCTTCCCCGCCGAGGATCTCGTCGAGGCGCACCACGTCGCCGAACGGCGCGGTCTGATGCGCCTGCGCACCGAGCAGCCGCCGTACTCCCTGCTCGCGCGCGGGATCGAACGGGCCGTACTGCCCACCGCGCAGCGCCTCGGCATGGGCGTACTGACCTGGTCGCCGCTCGCGTCCGGATTCCTCTCGGGCGCGCAGCGCGAGGGCCGGCCCGTCGACCTCACCACCGGCCGCGCCAAGCTCACCCCGCACCGCTTCGACCCGGCCGTCCCGGGCAACGCGGCGAAGTTCGCGGCCGTCGAGCAACTCGTCGCGCTCGCCGAGGACATCGGCTGCACCCTGCCCGAACTCGCCGTCGCGTTCCCGCTCGTCCACCCCGCCGTCACCTCGGTCATCATCGGCCCGCGCACGATGGACCAGCTGACTTCGCTGCTCGAGGGAGCCGAGCTGCTCCTCGACGACGCCGCTCTCGACCGTATCGACGAGATCGTGGCCCCCGGCACCGATCTCTACCGGGCCGACGGCGTCTGGCAGCCCCCGGCCCTCACCGACCCCGCCCTGCGCCGCCGCCCGACCGGCGAACGGGCATCTGCAGGCTGATAGTTCACCTGCTCGGGCGAGGTGAACGGGCGGCCGGCCGGCCGCTCGTTCACCCACCCGAAAGTGCACACCACCTGATCCCTGCACGCCTCTTGGCTACGGCACCGGCGCCCCCGAGACTGACCCGATGACGCAGCGCGTGGATCTCTCGAATCTGATGGACCGCTTGGCCATCGACTCACTGATCACCGATTACGCCAACATCGTCGACGACGGCGACTGGGCCGCGTATCCCGGGATCTTCACTCAGGACGGCCGGGCCGACTACACCTCCTCCGGCGGCGAGGAGGGCACGGCACAGGAGATGGCCGCCTGGCTGGAGCAGACGCTGCAGCTGTTCGCGATGCGGCAGCACCTGATCGTCAACCGGAAGATCCGTTTCGAGGTCCTCGACGGGAACGCCGGTGACACGGCCGCCGCCCAGGCCGATATGTACAACCCGATGCGGATGGGCGACGACGGCGGCCCGCCGGACCTCGAATGCGGCGCCCGCTACGCCTTCACGTTCCGTCGTACGGATGCGGGCTGGCGCATCTCGGAACTCGTCGTCCATGAGAAGTGGCGCCGGATGAAGCCGCCCACCAGGGAGGGCCTCGACTAGGCGGTGCCCCGTGCGACGGGAGCTGCCGTCAGCGTTCTGAGGCCGCTCCCGGCAGGCCCGCCTGCAGCGAGTCGAGAAGCCGGCTGAGGTCGGCCAGCTGTTCGCGGCCCATCGCCCCGAACGCTTCCCGCAGCGCCTGCTCCCCCGCCGCGGTGCCCGCGGCCAGCGCCTTGACGCCCGCCGGAGTCAGGCGCACCAGCTTGGAGCGGGCGTCGCCGGGGTCTGCCGCCCGCTCGATGAGCCCTTCGCGTTCCAGCGCCTCGACGGACTGGGTGACCGACCGGGCGGCCTGTCCGAGCTCCCGCGCCAGCGCCGTCTGCTTGATCGCTCCTCTGCGCTCGACCACCTGCAAGACCTTGGTACGCGCCAGGGACAGTCCGCCGGCCGCCATGCTGTCGTCGACCGCCTTGCGCAGACGGTGCCCCAGCGAGAGGTAGCGCAGTCCGACGTCGACGGCCGTGACCTCGCGGTCGCTGATGGCCATGGTGCCTCCGGGCTCTCCGTACACGGTTCGTGAGGTACCTCATCAACTGCTACATTGATGAGGTACCTCAACATTACCTTGAGCAGGGAGCCCCCATGAGCGCGCAGCCCGTCATCGTCATGACCGGAGCGACGAACGGCATGGGCCGACTCGCCGCGCTGGACCTGGCCCGCAGGGGCGCCCGCCTCGGCGTGGTCGCCCGCAGCGAGTCGAAGGCCGAGTCGCTGCGCCAGGAGATCGAGCGGGCCGCGCCCGGAACGCCTGTCGATGTCTTCCTCGCCGACCTGTCCCTGCTCGCCGAGACGCGACGGGCCGGCGAGGACATCGCCGCGCACTATCCGCGGATCGACGTCCTGGTCAACAACGCGGGTCTGCACGCCTTCTCCCAGCGGGTCACCGCCGAGGGGTACGCCGAGATGACCGCCGTGAACTACCTCGCCCCCTGGGTGCTCACCGAGACCCTGCGCGACCGGCTCATCGCCTCCGCCCCCGCACGGATCGTCACCGTCGCCTCACGGGCCTCGCAGCGCGCCGACACCCTTGACCCGCGCGGCGATCCGGCCGATATCGCGGACTTCACCCGCCGCGGATCGAGCAAGCTGTACGGCCGCTCCAAGCTGATGGACATCATGTTCACCCAGGAACTCGGCCGTCAGCTCAAGGACACCGGCGTCGCGGTCACCTGCTGCTGCCCGGGCTTCAACGCCACCGGCCTGGGGCGTGAACTCCCGCTCGCCGGAGCCCTGGAGAAGGTCCTCACCGCGCTGAGGATCGGCGACCCGCAGCAGGGCGCCGACATCATCGTGAAACTCGCGACCGCACCCGAGTTCGCCGGCAGCTCCGGTGGCTACTTCGCCGCCAGGACCGCCCAGCCCTTGGAGTGCCCCGAGGCCGGGCGGGGCGAGGAGGTTCAGCGAGCCCTGTGGGAGGCGACGTACGAACTCGTCCACAGCTTCAGGTAAGCGCCGCAGGGCGGCAGGGTGACCTGCCGGATGCCGGACGGGCCCGGCCCAACCCGCACGCGCTCTGTCCGAGATCGTCCCGAACGCGCACACTGGAGCCATCGACCGGCGTCCGGGGGCGAGGGAGGCGCGGTATGGCCAGCTCTGCGGGTGCGCGGGAGGGCTTCGCGCGGCGGCTTCGCTCCCCTTGGTGGCGCGGTCTGGCCGCCGTGGCGGCGGGCGCGCTGCCCGCGCTCGCGTTCCCCGAGCCGAACTGGTGGTGGTTCGCCTGGGTCGCGCTCGTGCCCTGGATGCTCCTGGTCCGCTCGGCGCCGAGCGGCCGGCGGGCCGGTCTCGACGGCTGGCTCGGCGGGACCGGGTTCATGCTCGCGATGCATCACTGGCTCGCCCCGAACCTCCATGTGTTCACCGTGGTCATCGCCGCACTGCTCGGGTTGCTGTGGCTGCCCTGGGGCCGGCTCGTACGGCATCTGCTCGGTGGCGCACCCTCCCGCAGAAGGTCCGCGGCCGCGCTCGCCGTGCTTCCTTCGGCCTGGCTGGTCGTCGAACTCGTCCGGTCCTGGGAGGGGTTGGGCGGCCCTTGGGCACTGCTCGGGTCCAGCCAGTGGCAGCTCGAACCGGCCCTGCGGCTCGCTTCCCTCGGCGGCGTCTGGCTGGTCACGCTGGTGATCGTCGCCGTGAACACGGGAGTTGTGCTGCTGCTCGCGCACCCGCCCGCACGTGTCCCGGCGATCAGCGGCATCGCGCTCATGGCCGTTGTCACGACGGCCGCCTGGATCTGGGCGCCGCGCCCCCAGGAGACCGGCCGCATACGGGTCGCCCTCGTCCAGCCCGGCATCGTGAACGGACCGGGTGCCGGCGGCAATCGGTTCGACCGCGAGGAGGCCCTGACCCGCACGCTCGTGGGCCGCGATGTGGACCTCGTCGTCTGGGGCGAGAGCAGTGTCGGCTTCGACCTCGCCACCCGCGCGGACCTCGCCGACCGGCTCGCGCGCCTGTCCCGCGAAGTCGGCGCCGAGATCCTCGTGAACGTGGACGCACGGCGCTCGGACAAGCCCGGCATCTTCAAATCCTCGGTGCTGATCGGGCCCGACGGACCGACCGGCGACCGCTACGACAAGATGCGCCTCGTACCGTTCGGGGAGTACGTGCCGGCGCGGTCCCTGCTCGGCTGGGCGACCTCGGTCGGTGAGGCCGCCGGCGAGGACCGCAGGCGCGGCACGGCGCACGTGGTGATGCCGATCGGCGAGGGGTGGACGGTCGGCCCGCTGGTCTGCTTCGAGTCCGCGTTCCCCGACATGAGCCGCCAACTGACCCGCCGCGGCGCCCAGTTGCTGCTCGCCCAGTCGGCCACGTCGACGTTCCAGGCCAGCTGGGCGCCCGAGCAGCACGCCTCGCTCGCGGCGATGCGCGCCGCCGAGAACGGCCGCCCCATGGTGCACGCCACCTTGACAGGCGTCTCCGCGGTGTACGCCGCCGACGGTTCCCGTATCGGCGAAGCACTCGGCACCGAGGAGCGCGCAGCCGGGGTGTACGACATCACGCTGACCTCGGGCACGACCCCGTTCGTACGCCTCGGGGACTGGGCCGTGTACGCGGCCCTGACCGTCCTCGCCGTGCTGCTCGCCTTCGAAGGCGCCCGGGCGTTCAGGCAGCCTGTTCCGATACGCTCCGCACGATCCGCTCGCACAGCTCATGAGTCGCCAGCGCATCCCGGGCGCTGAGCGGCTTGCCGGCGCGGACCGCGTCGACGAACGCCAGCACCACCTGCTCGATACCGCGCTGGCGCGCCACCGGCACCCAGTCGCCGCGCCGCCGCACGGTCGGCTGGCCCTTGTGGTCGATGACCTCGGCGAGGTTGCGCACCTCGCGCTTGGTGTCCTGGCCGGAGACCTCGAGGATCTCCTCGGTCGAACCGCTCAGGCGGTTCATGATGCCGAGCGCGGTGAACCCGTCGCCGGCCAGCTGCAGCACCACATGGTGCATCAGACCGTCCTGCACCCGGGCACGCACCGTGACGTCGTCGACCGGCCCGGGGACCAGGAAGCGCAGGGTGTCGACCACATGGATGAAGTCGTCGAGCACCATGGTGCGGATGTCCTCGGGCAGCCCGACCCGGTTCTTCTGCAGCACGATCAGCTCGCGCGGATGCTCGGCGCACTGCGCGTAGCCAGGGGCGTAGCGGCGGTTGAAGCCGACGGCGAGCGAGACACCGCGCTCCTCGGCGAGCTCCACGAGCCGCTCGGATTCGGCCAGTTCATAGGCGAGGGGCTTGTCGACATACGTGGCGACGCCCGCCTCGAGGAGCCGGGTCACGATCTCGGGGTGCACGGCGGTCGGCGCGTGCACGAACGCCGCGTTAAGGCCCACCGCGAGCAGCGAGTCGAGGTCGGCGTGCAGCTGCTCGGCGGCGATGCGGTGGGTGGCACCGACCCGCTCGAGGGTCTGGGGGCTGCGGGTCTGCAGGTGCAGCTCGGTGTCGGGCAGGGTGGTCAGCACCGGAAGATAGGCCTTCTGCGCGATGTCGCCCAGACCGATGCAACCGACCTTCACGATGACTCTCCCTGCCTAGAACTGCATTGACCTGCATTGACCTGCACGCCGCCAGCCTGCCTAGCGACTTTTCGCAGCATACGTGGCCTGCGGCGGCTGCCAGTCCGCGATGGACTCGAAGCTCTTGAGCATCAGGTTCGGGCCGAGCCGCGAGACCGTGGCGATCAGCGCGTTGCGGGCCGCGACGAGGGGGACGCTGCTGACCATCTCGAGCCGTGCGGTCCTGGCCGCCTGTCGCAGGATCTCCATGGTGCGCGGCAGCCTGTCACGTGTGTACGCGTCCAGGTCCAGGCCCGGGTCCCTCGCGTCGCCCGCATGGTGGGCCAGCACGATGGCGTCCTCGATGGCCTGGTTGCCGCCCTGTCCGAGCATGGGCACCATCGCGTGCGCGGCGTCGCCGAGCAGCGCGACCCGGCCGCGGTGGTAGGCGGGCAGGGCGGTGGCCATGTGGTGGACGTCGTGGCGCAGCACCTGGCCGGGCCGGGCGGCCGCGAGGATGGCGGGGACGGGGTGGTGCCAGCCGGCGAACATCCGGTGCAGCTCGGCCAGTTCACCGTCCGCCGCACGCTCGCCCTCGGGTGCGCGGGCAGCGGCGTACGCGTACGTGCGGCCGCCCTTGAGCGGCTGGGTGCCCCAGATCCGTCCCCTGCCCCAGGTCTCGTGCGGCGCGAACGCCTCCTGCGGGGTGGGTACCACCACCCGCCAGGTCGTGTATCCCGAGGACACGGGTCCGGGGTGCTCGGGGAAGATCACACCCCGCACACCCGACCGCACCCCGTCGGCGCCGACGACCAGCTCCGCCTCGTACTCGCCTTGCTCGGTGGTCACGACCGCCGCCCGGCCCGGGCCTCCCATCGCGCTCAGTCGGGCCGCGCTCGCGGTGCGCAGCACCCCTGCCGGCAGCGCGGAGGCAAGCACGTCGACCAGATCGGCCCGGTGCACGGCGACCAGCGATCCGTCGAACTTGTCCGCCATCTCCGCGACATCGGTACGCGCCAGCCAGCGCCCGCCCGGAGACCGCATCCCGCCCTGGCCGCCCTGCCAGGCGCCGAGGTCACGGACCTGGTCACCGAGGCCGATGACGTCGAGGGCGCGCTGCGAGTTGGGCGAGAGTCCGATGCCGGCGCCCACCGGTTCGAGCGATGCGGCGCGCTCCAGGACCGTGACGGTCCAGCCGCGCTGATGCAGGGCGATCGCGGCGGTCAGGCCGCCGATGCCGCCACCGATGACAAGGGCACGGGACATGGGAACTCCTCGGGTCCGCCGGAGCCGGTGGGCAGGAGACACCTCCCGGCACTACAGCTGTAGTCCGAACGCCATGACCGTACTACACATGTAGTGGGAACGGGTAGGGTGGCCGTCATGGCAGCACCAAGGACCGGCGCCCCGCGCGCCGAACTCATCGCCGACACCGCACTCGACCTGCTCGCCGAGCGGGGGATGCGCGGGCTGACGCACCGGGCCGTCGACGAGGCGGCCGGCCTGCCCCAGGGGTCGACGTCGAATTACGCGCGCACCCGGCTCGCGCTACTCGAAGCGGCGGTGCGGCGGCTCGCCGAGCGCGAGGCGCAGGTGCTCGCGCCCGAGGAGCTGCCGGTGCCGGGGATGGACTCCGTCGCGGCCGGGCTCGCCCTTGCCCTGCACCGCTATCTGACGCGGCAGCCGCAGCTGATGGTCGCCCGCTACGAGTTGGCGCTCGAGGCGACGCGGCGCCCGGAGCTGCGCGCCTTCTACGACGAGGCGGGCCGGCGCTTCCGTGAACCGATCACGGCACTGTTGCGCGCGGCGGGCTCGGCCGATCCCGAGCGTCACACGCTCTCGCTCGTGGCCTGGTGCGAGGGCGTGATGTTCTCCTGCGCCGCGGGCTCGTTCCACGCCTCGGCGCCCACGCTCGAGGAACTCACGCTGGGCATGAACGAGTTGCTGGCCGGAATGCTCGATCACCGCTGAGCCCCATCACCCATGTGGGGCAACCTGCGCTCGTCAGCTCCCCAAAAGGGCACTGAACCAGCAGAGTTGCGCGAGTGCATCGAACCACCCGAGCCGCGCTGCTCGTCTCCCTCACGGTCACGGCCGTCTCCGGCTGCGTCGCCGTCCGGTCACCCGCCGCACCGACCGCCACCCCACCGGGCCCGGCTTCGGCGCCCGCGGCGAAGGGCGGCGCCGAGCACCGGATCGTGCAGGCCCCGGCCCACGAGGCGCTCCAGCGCATCCACGCCGAGGAGCGGCGGCAGGAGCGCCCCGGGACCATACGGACGCCGGCTGTCCGGCCCGATGCCGTACGCGAATCGACGCGTTCCGCCGTACGGGGACCAGGGACCGATGCCGTACGAGGTCCGGTCACCGAGTCCCGTAAGGACACCCGCTCCGTCACGCCGCACGCGCAGGAACCCCCGGCACCGCCGTCGGCGGATGTGTGCGCACTCGGCGAGCAGTACGGCGGCTGGGCGTCCGACAGCCCGCAGGCGCAGATCTGCCGGAACACCTACGGAGGTTGAGCCGACCACCGCGCTGTCACCGACGTGCCGGGACAACGCGCCTAGAGCCCCAGCTCATCCCCCAGCCGCCGCACGGCCGCCCGGATCCCGTCCCCGTACGGGTCGTCGCCGAGGGCGCCCAGTGACTCCTGGGCCGAGAGCAGATGCCCTCGGGCCTCGTCGTCACGGCCGAGCTTCTGGTAGTCCGCGGCCAGGTTGAGGTGGAGCGAGGGATAGAAGCCGCGGACGGCCAGGCCCGCGTGGTGGTCGTCCACCCGCTCGCCCGTGAGGCTGTCGGCGGCGGTCAACGCCCTCAGGTCCCAGGCCAGCTCGTCGGCCGGATCGTCCTGGGTGTCCGCCATGTAGTGCGCGATGGTGCAGCGGTGCAGCGCGTCGCCGTCCTCACCGACCTCGAGCCACAGCTCGAGGAGGCGCTTGCGGGCCTCCTCGCGGTCACCGCCGTGGTGCAGCATGACGGCCTGTCCGGCGCGTGCCATGACCGGGTCGGCCGTCGTTTGCTCCTGGTGGTCGGCCACGTGGTCCTCCGTGCTCGTACGACAACGCTCGTATGACGATCAACTGCCGATGACGCTATCCGCCGCCACTGACAATCCAGGTCTCACGAGTGCGCGGCTCGCCGGAAGCCTTCGCGGGCGGTGGCGGCGAAGGGCCACCACCGCCTCCGCCGCGCCTCAGCCCAGGTTGGGGATCGTCCAGTCGATCGCCGTATGGCCCTGGGCCGAGATCGCCTCGTTGATCTGCGTGAACGGCTGCGAGCCGAAGAACTTCTTCGCCGAAAGCGGCGAGGGGTGCGCGCCCTTGACGACGATATGGCGCGACTCGTCGATCAGCGGCAGCTTCTTCTGCGCATAGTTGCCCCACAGCACGAAGACCGCCGGGTCGGGCCGCGCGTCCACGGCGCGGATCACCGCGTCCGTGAACTTCTCCCAGCCCTTGCCCTTGTGCGAGTTCGCCTCGCCGGAGCGCACCGTGAGCACCGCGTTGAGCAGCAGCACGCCCTGCTCGGCCCACGGCATCAGATAGCCGTTGTCCGGGATCGGGGTGCCGAGCTCGGCCTGCATCTCCTTGTAGATGTTGCGCAGCGAGGGCGGGGTCCTCACCCCGGGGCGCACCGAGAAGCACAGGCCGTGCCCCTGGCCCTCGCCGTGGTACGGGTCCTGACCGAGGACCAGCACCTTGACCCGGTCGTACGGCGTCGCGTCCAGCGCGGCGAAGACCTCCTCGCGCGGCGGGTACACCGGCCCCTTCGCCCGCTCGTCCTCGACGAACTCGACTAGCTCCTTGAAGTAGGGCTGCTCGAGCTCCTCACCGAGCACGCCCTGCCAGGATTCGGGGAGCATGGCGGCGTAGGCCTGGTCCGTCACGTCAACAACCTCCGGTGTACGGTCACTTGCGTAGAGACAAGAACCTACCGGCGGCCACTGACAACGCCTGCGCCGCCCACCCCCATCGGAGCTTCTACCAGCTCGTCTTCCGCTCCAGCGCCCACATCATCATGATCGTCGAAGGGTCGAGGGCCTGCTCGCCGCCGGCGATCTCCTCGCTGGCCGCGATGTACTGCTTGCCCTGCCACAGCGGCAGCAGCCGGGCGTCGTCGACGAGGATGTCCTGTGCGCGCTCGAACGCGTCGTTCACCGCACCACGGTCGCTCTCGCGCCGCGACTCGGGCAGCAGCTTGTCGGTGATCTCCGGGGAGGGGTACGGCGTGCCGAGCGCGTTCTTCGGGCCGACGAACGGCGCGATGAAGTTGTCCGGGTCCGGGAAGTCGGGGAACCAGCCGCGCCCGAAGACCGGGTACTCGCCCTTGCGGTAGCCGGCTTCGTACGTCACCCAGGGCCTGCTCTTGAGGGTCACCTTGAACAGGCCCGGCTTCTCCAGCTGCCGCTTGATCTCGTCGAACTCCGGCTTGGTGCCCGACCCGTACCGGTCGGTGGTGTACCAGAGTGTGAGCGGTACGGGCTCGAAGATCCCCGCCTCGGTGAGCAGGGCCTTCGCCTTGGTGGCGTTCGGCTTGCCGAACGAGTTGAAGAAGCCGGCGTTGTGGCCCGTGACGCCCTTCGGCACCATCGAGTACAGCGGCTCGACCGTGCCCTCGTACACCTCATGGCTGATCGCGGCGCGGTCGATCAGCTGCGCGACGGCCTTGCGGACAGCGGGGTTACGGGTCCACTTGTCCTTCTGCGTGAAGACGAGGTAGCGGATCTCCATGCCCGCACCCTCCACCAACTGCAGGCCGTTCGCGGCCTGCTGCGCGTCGAGGTCGACGATGTCGGTGGGGGCGAGACCCCGGAAGGTCACGTCGATCTTCTTGGCCTTCAGCGCGCCCACCATGGCCGCCGAGTCCTGGTAGTACCGGATGGTCACCGCGCTGTTCTTGCGCTCCGCCGGACCCTCGTAGTGGGGGTTCTCGGCCAGCACGGCCTCCACCGGCCGCCCCTTGGCGGCGACCTTGTACGACTGGATCAGATACGGTCCCGAGCCGGTGATCGTCCGTGCGTCGCGCAGCTTGTCGGCCGGGTAGTCGTCCGGGTCGACGATCGACATGGCGGGGGTGGCGAGCACGAACGGGAAGGTGGCGTCGGGCTTCTTGAGGTGGAAGATCACCTCTTTGTCGCCGCGGGTCTCCACCCGGTCGAGGCTGCCGAGCAGCGGTTCGGGACCGCCCTTGACCGCGATGGTGCGGATGCGGTCGATGGAGTGCTTCACGGCCTTGGCGTCCATCGCGTCGCCGTCGGAGAACTTCATGCCGTCCCGCAGTTCACAGCGGTACGTCTTGTTCTCGCGGTCCGTGAAACGGCAGGTTTCGGCCGCGTCCGGTTCGGGGGCCGCGCTGCCGCTGGGGAAGCTGACCAGGGTCTGGTAGACGTTCCGGAACAGCTCCCACGAGCCGTCCCAGGCGGCCGCCGGGTCCAGTGTGGACGGCGCACTCGTCGTACCCACGACGATCGCTTTCTCTTCCTCGGACTCTCCGGAGGAAACCAGTCCGCATCCCGCCACCAGGGATATGGACGCCATGGCCGCGGCCGTACGCAGACTTAGGGCCCGGTTGAACACGTGCACGCTCCTCGCTCGGACATGCCAGAGTCGGGCGACCATATCGCAGTGCCCCGCCGTTCCAACCCGCAGGAACGACAGGGCACTTGAGCGGGATTCCGGTTATCCGCGTACGTCACTTACGCGGCCTCGCGGCGGGTTCGTCAGCCGACGCCCGCATTGAGGAAGATTCCGCCATCGACCACGAGCGTCTGACCGGTGACCCAGTCCGACTGGTCGGAGGTCAGGAACGCGGCCGCGCCGCCGATGTCCGAGGGCACTCCGAGCCGGCCCAGCGGGTACGCCGCCGCGGCCTCCTCCTCGCGCCCCTCGTAGAGGGCCTCGGCGAACTTGGTCTTGATGACCGCGGGTGCGATCGCGTTGACCCGCACCTTGGGCGAGAACTCGTGCGCGAGCTGCACCGTCAGGTTGATCATGGCGGCCTTGCTCATGCCGTACGCGCCGATGAACGGCGAAGGCGCGACGCCCGCGACGGAGGCGATGTTGACGATCGCGCCACCGTGCTCGGACTGCCAGGCCTTCCAGGTCCGCTGGGCGAAGCCGAGCGCCGAGATGACGTTGGTCTCGTACACCTTGCGCGCGACATTGAGGTCGAGGTCGGCCATCGGGCCGAACACCGGGTTCGTACCGGCGTTGTTGACCAGGAAGTCGACCCGCCCGTACGCCTCCATGACCCGCTCGACGGCAACGGCCTGGTGGGCCTCGTCGTGCGCCTTGCCCGCGACGTACATCGCGCGGTCCGCGCCGAGCTTGTCGACGGCTTCCTTGAGGGCATCCTCGTTGCGGCCGGTGATGCACACCCGGTCGCCGCGGGCGATGAGCGCCTCGGCGATGCCGTAACCGATACCGCGGCTCCCGCCCGTGACGAGCGCGGCCTTTCCGCTGTCCTGCACTGTCATGTCTCTCTTCCTCAGCGCTAGTCGAGCGGTCCGCCGGCCACGTACAGGACCTGGCCCGAGACGAATCCGGCCGCCTCGCCGGTGAAGAAGGCGATGGTGTTGGCGATGTCGTCGGGGTTGCCGACGCGCTGCACCGGGATCATCGTGGCGGCCGCGTTCTGGAAGTCCTCGAAGCCCATGCCCACGCGCTCGGCGGTGGACTTGGTCATCTCGGTGACGATGAAGCCGGGGGCCACGGCGTTGGCGGTGATGCCGAACTTGCCGAGCTCCTTGGCGAGCGTCTTGGTGAAGCCCTGCAGACCGGCCTTGGCGGCCGAGTAGTTGGCCTGGCCGCGGTTGCCGAGCGCGGACGAGCTCGACAGGTTCACGACGCGGCCGAAGCCCGCGTCGACCATGTGCTTCTGGCAGGCCTTGGTCATCAGGAAGGCACCGCGCAGGTGCACGTTCATGACGGTGTCCCAGTCGAGCGCGCTCATCTTGAAGAGGAGGTTGTCGCGCAGGACACCGGCGTTGTTGACGAGGATCGTGGGCGCGCCCAGCTCGTCGGCGATCCGCGCGACGGCGGCCTCGACCTGCGCCTCGTCGGCGACGTCGCAGCCGACCGCGATGGCCTTGCCGCCGGCGGCGGTGATGGCCTCGACGGTGTCCTTGCAGGCCGCCTCGTCGAGGTCGATCACGGCCACAGCGCGGCCCTCGGCCGCCAGGCGTACGGCGGTCGCCGCGCCAATGCCTCGTGCGGCGCCGGTGACTACGGCGACGCGCTGCTCGGTGCTGGACATGCTGGGTTCTCCTCGCCCTCGGGGGTGCGGCTCCTGCGATGTGCCGTGGACTGCGCGGTTGAATGAGCGACCGCTTAGTACCTTCAGCAGACGTGACGCTAGAAGCCCTGGCACCCGGTGTCAACGGCCCATCGGGTGCCAGGGCTTCACATCACATCCGCTCGCGCCGGTTCAGCGCACCGCTCAGCGCACCAGAAGGTCGAGCAATCGCTCCACTTCGGCCTCGGGATCGGCGGTCAGACCGGTGTGCACGGGCCCCGGCTGCACCACCGTCGAACGGGGCGCGATCAGCCAGCGAAAACGCTGTCCCGGATTGTCCCCGGCGGCCTGACCTGCGGCGTCGCAGACACCTTCGACCGCCCGCAGCGCGGCCCGTACCCCGTCGACATCGGCCTCGGAGTCCAGGGCCCGCAGCCTGTGCTCGTCGAGGTGGGTGCGCGCCGCCACGTACGACTTGGCGCGGCAGTAGAGCACGACCCCGGCATTGATCAGCTCGCCGCGCTCGATCCGCGGCACCACGCGCACCAGCGCGTACTCGAAGACATCCCGCTCGCTCACCGCGACTCCCTCCACCCGGCCGGCGCGGACTGTCCCGCCCGTCCGCTCGGCTTCGTCGACTCGGCCCGCACTGTCGACCGGTCGTCCTGGGCTTTCGTCGGATCGGCCCGCACTGTCGACGGATCGGTCTGCGTGGCGAGCGTGATGCGCTGCTCGAGCCCCTGCGCGCGGGTGAGCAGCGTGGTCGCGTACGCGCGTCGCACCTCGTCCGGGTCGGCGAAGCCGGGCTCGTCGGCCAGCCATGCATCCGGTACGTCGGCGGCGCACTCGAGCAGCAGCTCCTCGGTGACCTGGGGCGCGAGCACGGAAGCGGCGGCCGCCACGTCCGGTCCGAAGGGTGCGAGTGCATGGTCCGTAGCGTCGTACGGCTTGGCGGCCGAGGTCCGGGCGCCGCGCCAGTTGTGGTGCCAGATCATCGAGGCTCCGTGGTCGATCACCCACAGGTCGCCCCGCCACAGGAGCATGTTGGGGTTGCGCCAGGAGCGGTCGACATTGTTGATCAGGGCGTCGAACCACACCACGCGCCCGGCCTCCTCGGCCGACACCTCGTGGGCGAGCGGATCGAATCCGATGGCGCCCGACAGGAACTCCATGCCCAGGTTGAGGCCACCGCTCGACTTGAGCAGCCCCTGGACCTCCGGATCGGGCTCCCCCAGACCGATCACCGGGTCGAGCCGGATCTGCGCGAGCCCGGGGATCCGCAGCCCGAGCCGGCCCGCGAGCCGGCCGCAGATCACCTCGGCGACGAGCGTCTTGCGGCCCTGACCCGCGCCGGTGAACTTCATGACGTACAGACCGAGATCGTCGGCCTCGACGAGTCCGGGGAGCGATCCGCCTTCGCGCAGCGGGGTGACGTAGCGGGTCGCTGAGACTTCCGTGAGCATGCGCCCAAGCTATCCGGCGCCCGGACCGGGCGATCACAGGCGTGCCCACTGCCTCCGGTCGACGAATGTGGGGCGTTCCGGGCGCATCGCGGGGTACCCGGCGCGAATGACCGACGAAAACAGCAAGAAAACGGACGAAACCGAAGGCGATCGGCACGGCCGGCCCAACGTTCCCCGCGGCGACTCGGCCGTCGACCAGGCCCTGACCGAACTCGAGGAGGCCGAGACGGGCTCTCCCTCGGGCGGCCGGCGCAAGTGGGGGCGCGAAGGCGAGGCCGGCGACACCCTCACGCCGAATCAGCGCGCGCAGAAACAGGCCCAGGAATCCGGCGCGGACTCGCAGGACGGCTCCTGACCCGCACGCCCCGACCGGCACCCTCCCGCCGCCGCGAGCCCGAAGTTACGGCGCGCCTTCCCCGGGGCGCTCCCCGCACACCGGCACCCGGGACGGCCGGCCGCGGGCTTCCGAAACCCTGCGCAGACAGTGAGAAGTGAGCACACCATGAAGCGAGCGGCACTCTTCGACGTGGACGGCACCCTCGTCGACACCAACTATCTGCACACGACGGCCTGGTGGGAGGCGCTGCGCCAGTCCGGCCACCACATCCCCATGGCGGCCGTGCACCAGGCGATCGGCCTCTCCTCGGCCGATCTGATCGGTCATCTGACCGGGAAGGCCCCCGACAAGGACACGAAGGACGAGCTCAGCGCGTCGCACCAGGCGCTCTACGGGGCGTACTTCGACCGTCTGCGCGCCTTCGACGGCGCGGCCGAGCTGCTGCGCACCCTCGCCGGGCAGGGCTGGCACATCGTCCTGGCCACCTCGGCCGCCAGCGAGGAGCTCAGTGCGCTGCGCCGCGCGATCGGCGCCGACGAGGTGATCGCGGGGGCGGCCTCGGCGGACGATGTCGACGAGGGCAAGCCCGCCCCCGATCCGGTGCACAAGGCGCTCGAACTGGCCGGCGTGCCCGCCGAACAGGCCGTCTTCGTCGGGGACACGGTGTGGGACGTCAAGGCCTCGCAACGGGCCGGCATCCCTTGCGTGGCGCTGCTGTCGGGCGGGATCGCGCGCGGCGACCTGGAGAGCGCGGGTGCCACCGCCGTGTACCGGGACACCGCGGAACTGCTCGCCCGCCTCGGCACCAGCCCCTTGGCCGTACGGGACGACGACACACGGAAGGAGACGGCGGAGGCGGGCAAGGCACCCGAACGACCCGTCACCGGCGGTGAGTTGCCCGACGGTCCCGGTGAGCGGGTGGGCGCGCTCCCCCGCGATCTGCCCGACCAGCAGGCGCGGAGGGACGACCCTTGGGACGCGCGGAAGGACGGCTCCTCGGCACAAGGCCCCGAAGGTGGCGAGGACGACCAGGACGCCGGCGCCGCCGATCTGCCCGAACTGGACGAGTCCGGCACCGGCCCCCGTGGTTCGCCTACGCGGGGGACCCCGCACCCGGAGCATCCGGTCCCCGAGGAGCCCTCGGGCTGAACCCGTGACGGCTCGCCCGCCAGACACCCGGCCGGGCGAAGATTTCGGTGCGGTTTGAACAACTTCCCGACTGCGGCCGTACGAGAGGACAGGATTCCGATACGGGCCGAGCTCCGGCCCATGCGCTGACGACCGGCGCAGGACCGCCAAGGGGAGTCATCAGGATGACCGTTACGCAGCAGCCCCAGCACCCCGTCGAGTCGGCGGAGCCGGAAGCGGGGACGCAGTGGTGCGGGTGCCCGTCACGGCGCACCGTCGTCTCGGCGGTGGGTGTCGCGGGCCTTGCCGTCGCGCTCACCGCCTGCGGAGGTTCCGATGACGGAGGCGGTTCGGACGAGGCACAGGAGCCTGCGGGCGAGGCCTCCGACCAGCCGACCGAGGGCGGCGGGGGCGGCGGCGAGGAGCTCGCCAAGACGGCGGACATCCCGGAGGGCGGCGGCACGGTCTTCAAGGACCAGGGCGTGGTGGTCGTGCAGCCGTCGGCCGGCGACTTCAAGGCGTACTCCTCGAAGTGCACCCACGCCGGCTGCGGGGTCAAGGATGTCTCGGGCGGCACCATCAACTGTGTCTGCCACGGTTCCAAGTTCAGCATCGAGGACGGCAGCGTGAAGGGCGGACCGGCCCCGAAGCCTCTGCCCGCCGCGCAGATCACGGTGGACGGCGACTCGATCAAGCTCGGCTGAGAATCGTGCCGCGCGCCACGGCGTCGATCAAGCTCGGCTGAGCCACGTTCGGGGACGCCACGGCGACCGCCCGGGCCACGCCGCCCGCCTCCCGCCGCCGGTCAGCTGA
Organism: Streptomyces mesophilus; assembly: GCF_040300965.1. Lineage (GTDB taxonomy): Bacteria > Actinomycetota > Actinomycetes > Streptomycetales > Streptomycetaceae > Streptomyces > Streptomyces mesophilus_A. The sequence goes on from NZ_JBEPEW010000108.1 coordinate 24,181, forward strand.
TCGGCGGCGGGAGGGCGACCTGGGCGGCGAGGAACTTCGGGGCCATCGCGCAGTAGCTGTCGGTGATGAGTTCGGTGAGCTCGGTCCAGTCGGTGTGGTCACCGAGGACGGCGGCGACGACGTTGTGGCCCCAGCCGGCGCGCAGGAACGGGAATCCGTCGGCGGTCAGGCCGAGCAGATCGTCGGCGGGCACCCGGAACGTCACCACGACGAGTTCCTGGTCCGCGGTCGCATACGGGGCGTAGAGGGGGTGGCGGTCCGGGTCCGGCGTGTAGACATGGGCGACCGTCCGCTTACGGATCCGCCAGCGCATGCCGATCCAGGCCGGCTCCTCGTACGACTCGGGCAGGTGCCGGCAGATCGACCGCAGCCGGTTCAGGATCTCCGGCGGCACGTCTCCGGGACTGGACATGACTCGACCCTAGCGACCGCGCACGGCCGGCGGCCACCAGCACTAGCCCTTCCAAGCGGCGAGGATCTCGTCGGTCGTGGTGACCGAGGAGATCAGCGCGAGGGTGTTACGGATCATCAGCGGGGTGTAGTCCGCCGGCACGCCCGCGATGGCGTCCGCCGGCACTACCACGCGATAGCCCAGGTTGACGGCGTCGAACACGGTGTTGGGGATGGCGACATTGGCCGACACCCCAGTGACGATCAGCGTGCGGCAGCCGAGGTTGCGCAGCAGCGCGTCCACGTCCGTGCCGGCCATCGGTGACAGGCCGTGCAGCCGTCGGACGACCAGATCCTCTTCGGCGACCTCGATCGGAGGGGCGATCCGGACCGCCTTGGTGCCGGATATCTGCAGCACGGGGAGACGCGAAACGGCGTGGAAGAGCCGGGCGTTGTGGTTCGATCCGCGCCCGTCGGGGCGGCGTTCGGCCACCGCGTGCATGACCTGGACCGAGGCGTAGTGGGCGGCGGCGACGAGTCGGGCAATGTTGGTGAGCGCGCCCGAGGAGCGGGCCTGTTCGGCCAGTTCGGGCAGGGCGCTCTCCTCGCCCACGACGCCCTGCTGGCACTCGCTGGTGAGCAGTACGGTGGTGGCGGGATCGAGCAGCTCGGCGAGCGTTTCCCTGGCCATCTGGCCCTCCTGACGCAGCGTCGGCCGGCACACGGCGCGCGGACCGTGTGAAGTCGGCGCGAGGGTAACCCCCATTGCGTACCGGCGGAAGACACCCCATGATTTTCTGACGCAGAGTCAGGAATGCCTCTGTGCACGGACCATGGAGCCGAAGGCACGGAGGGGACAACGGATGAGCGTCACACAACGCAGGGGCCGGCGGATCATGATGACGCGCGAGGAACTGGACGCCTTCCTCGCCGAACAGCGCACCTGCCGGGTGGCCACCGTCTCGGCGGACGGCGCACCGCACGCCAGCACGCTGTGGTTCGCCTGGGACGGCAGCTCCCTGTGGCTGTACTCGATCACCCGCAGCAAGCGCTGGGCCGATCTGCGCGCGGACCGGCGCATCGCGGTCGTGGTGGACGCCGGCGAGGACTACGGCGAGTTGCGCGGAGTGGAGCTGGCCGGATCGGTCGAGTTCGTCGGCGAGGAGCCCCGGGTCGGGGAGCCGTGTGCCGAACTCGACGAGATCGAGAAGCAGTTCGCGCGCAAGAACTTCGGCATGGACCAGATGCCGCACGACGGACGGCATGCGTGGGTGCGGCTCACACCGGACACCATCGCCTCGTGGGACTTCAGGAAGCTGACGGAACTGCGCTGAGGGCCGCGCCCCCGGCACGCCGGCGCACACCCTCGCCGCGCAGGGGCCGCAGCGGCCGCGGCTTCACGCCTCCGCCGTCTCCCCCGCCTCCCGCAGCGCGTCGACCGCCGCCCTGATCGAGGGCCGGCGGTCGGCGTCCGTGCGCCACACCGCGTACACATGGCGGGCGATCTTCTGACGCAACGGCACCACGCGTACTCCGTCCGGCGCCTGCCCGCGTCCCAGGCGCGGCGTGACGCACACGCCCAACCCCGCTTCCACCAGGGCCAGTTGGGTCGAGTGCTCCTCCGCCTGGTGCCCGATACGCGGTTCCACGCCCTTGGAGCGCAGGGTGTAGAGCAGCCAGTCCTGGCAGAACGCGCCTTCCGGCCAGCAGATCCACTCGTCGTCCGCGAGCTCTTCGAGGGCGAGCTCCGCGCGGTCGGCGTACCGGTGGCCCGCCGGCAGCACCACATCGGCCCGGTCGTCGAGCAGCGAGGCCTTGGCCAGGCCCTCGGGCATGGGGAGCGGCTTGTTGTACCAGTCGAGGACGACGGCCACATCGAGATCGCCGCGCACCACTGCCCGTACGCCGTCGGCCGGTTCGAGCTCCTGCGAACGCAGCACCAGGCCGGGGTGCGCCTTGCGCAGCGCGAGGAAGGTGAGCGGGAACAGACCGCGGGCCGCGGTCGGGAATGCACCGATGCGCAGCTCGCCGACCACCTGGCCGCGATGTGCCTCCAGGTCCGACTGCGCGTACTCGACCTGCGAGATGATCCGCGCCGCATGCTCGGCGAGCAGCACACCTGCGTCGGTGAGGCGCACACCGCGCCCGTTCTTGGCGATGAGCTGCTGGCCGATCTCACGCTCCAGCTTGGTGAGTTGCTGCGACACCGCGGACGTCGTGACATGCAGCCCTGCGGCCGCCCCGCTCACCGAGCCGTGCCGGGCCAGCGCGTCCAGGGTGCGCAGACGCTCGAGGTTCAGCATGACCGCTCCATTGGCTCGCCCGTCGACATGTAAGCAATGCTAAGTCATCCCTCGTAATAAATCTCGCTTGTGCTACGAGATCGCCGGGACGATCGTAGGGGTCATGGCCACTGTCTCCGCCTCCCGCACCCGTATCCGCACCTTCACCGCCGCGCCCGCGTCCACGCCTCGCCGCACGCTGGACTGGCGGCTCCGCTTCGCGGTGCTCTCCTTGATCTGGGGCTTCAGCTTTCTGCTCATCAAGGTGGGTACGCATGGCTACGCACCCTTCCAAGTGACGTTCGGACGGCTCCTGTTCGGCACCCTGGTCCTCGCCGCGGCGATGCTGGTGCGGCGCGAAGGGCTGCCGCGCGGGTGGCGCACCTGGGGGCATCTGACGGTGGCGGCGTTCTTCCTCAACGCTCTGCCGTTCTCGCTCTTCGCCTACTCGGAGCTCACGATCCCGTCGACGCTCGCCGGCATCTGCAACGCGACCTCGCCACTGTGGGGCATGGCCCTGTCGATGGTCGCGCTCTCCGAGGACCGGCCGACCCGCCGGCGCGTGGCGGGGCTGGGTCTCGGCTTCCTCGGCGTCCTGACCGTGCTTGGCGCCTGGCAGGGCTTCCAGGGCATCGACGCGGCGGGCACGGCCATGGCGCTCGCCGCTTCCCTGAGCTATCCGATCGGCTGGATCTACGTGCGGCGCACACTCGCGGGGCGCACCGAGTCCCATCTGTCCCTCATGGGTGCGCAGCTGCTGCTCGCCACCGCGCAACTGGCCTTCGTCACCCCGCTGTTCACCTCGATGCCGACCGGCTTCCCGCTCCTGCCACTGCTCGCCGTCATCGCGCTCGGCGCCCTCGGAACCGGTCTCGCGGTGCTGCTCCAGTACGGCCTCGTGGCGGAGATCGGCCCCACGACGGCCCAGATGGTCACGTACTTCATCCCGGTCATCGCCACTGCCGCGGGCGTCGCCCTGCTCGGCGAATCCCTGTCGTGGTCGACACCGGTGGGCGCGGCGGTCGTCCTGGCGGGCGCGGCCCTGACCCAGTCGCGAGCGAAGGGTCAGGGCTGATCCACAAGACAGGCCCCTAGGTCGCCAGAGTTCGGCCCGCACCGCCCCGTCCGCCCAGCACGGCATACGCGACGGCGTCGGCCAGCGGTTCGATCTCGGGCTCGGCCAGCGGGGACACCGTGATCCGCACCCCGGGCGCCGCCCCGATTCGGAACCTCGCCCCGGGAGCCACCGCCCACCCGGCGTGCAACAGCCGGGACACAGCGCCGGTCTCGTCCGGGACCGGCACCCACACGTTCAACCCGCTGCGCCCCGTCGCCGCGATGCCCCGCCGCCCCAGCGCGGCGATCAGGGCGTCGCGGCGTCGCGCATAGGTACGCGCGACGTCCGCGGGCACCACCGCACCGGAGGTCCACAGTTCGACGACCGCGCGCTGCACGATCCGGCTCACCCAGCCCGGTCCGAGCCGCTGCCGTCCCTGCACCCGGTCCACGGTGACCGCGTCGCCGGTCAGGACGGCGAGCCGCAGATCGGGTCCGTACGCCTTGGCCACGGAGCGCACCAGCGCCCAACTCCCCTTGCCGGTGGCCAGGGGATGCAGAGGCAGGTCGACGATGCCGTGCCCGTGGTCGTCCTCGATCAACAGCACCGAAGGGTGCTTCTTGAGGACGGCCCGCAGCGCCCGCGCCCGCGAGGCGGTCACCGCGGCGCCCGTCGGGTTCTGCGCCCGGTCCGTGACGATCACGGCGCGGGCGCCTTCGCTCAACGCCCGGTCTAGCGCGTCCGGCTCGGGCCCTTCGTCGTCCACGGCGATGGCGACGGCGCGCAGCCCGAGCGCCGGGATCAGGTCGAGCAGCGCACCCCAGCCCGGGTCCTCCACCGCGACCGCGTCGCCCGGCCGCAGGTGCGCGGCCAGGATCCGCTCGATGGCGTCGAGCGAGCCCGAGGTGACGGCGACGGGCCCGTCCGGAATCCTGTCGGCGTCGAACGCGGCCCGGG
>NZ_JBEPEW010000109.1:0-28865 GCF_040300965.1 Streptomyces mesophilus
GTCGTCGCCGACCGGCTCGTGAGCGAGCGCCTCGCCGCCGAGGGCGCGCGCAAGTGGCACTTCGCCGTGCTCGTCGCGCTGGCCGACGCCGGCCCGGCCAGCCAGGCCGAACTCAGCCGCCGTACGGGCATCTACCGCAGCGACATGGTGGCCGTGCTCAACGAACTCTCCGACGCCTCCTGCATCCGCCGCGATCCCGACCCCGTCGACCGGCGCCGCAACGTCATCACTCTCACGGCCGCCGGCCGCCGGCGCATGGAACGTCTCGACGCGCTCATCGCCGAAGCCCAGCGCGAACTGCTCGCCCCGCTCACCCCCGCACAGGAGGGCCAACTCACCCGGCTGCTCACGGTTCTGACCGAGCATCACCGGCCCTCGCACCCGGGTCACGGCGAGGCGCATTAGCCCTTACGCGGAAGGCGCCCGTCGGCGTCGGCCTTTACACGGAAGGCGCCCGTCGGCGTCGGCCCTTACGCGGAAGGCGCCCCGAACCGTGCCAGGAGATGCCAGACCCGCTTCAACGCCTGCTGGTCGTACGCACCCGACCGGGACGCCTCTCCCAGCAGGGCCGGGTCCAAGAAGCCGTCGGCCGCGAGCGAGAGCCCGAGGTCCACGAACTCCTGCCCCCGGAAGTCGCCGCGCGGCGCCAACTCGCCCACGGAGATGCGGAACCCGCCGTGGAACTCCACCGGACAGCCAAGCCTCCGTGCCGACGCCTCGACCTGCGTACCCCGGAAGCAGGGGTCGAGGACCAGCGCCTCGACATCGGCGGCGAAGCGCACCGGGCCGTGCACCTGGGTCTCGATGTAGTCGTCGAGCGCGTCCATGTCGTCGGCGAGTGCGAGGGGGATCAGGTCGCAGGCGGCGGCCACACCGAAGTCGGCCGGCTCCAGGAAGCTGTCCGGATAGCAGAAGGTCGTGCGGGCCGACGCGTCCGCCGACAGGCGGAGATGCGCCGAGCCGAAACGGGGCGCCGCACCGGTGGTCCTGCGGCGGAAGTTGAGCCCGCCGTACACCGGACGCTCCGCGCCCGGCGCATCGTCGTACGCCCCGCCGAAGATCCGGCTCTCCCAGCGCCACCGGTCGCCGCCCTCGTACGCGGTGAGTCCGCCGTTGCTCGTGCCGGTCACGAACTGCGAGCTGTAGAGGCCCTGTTCGGCCATCGCGTCGAGGATCGGGGTGCCGTCGCCGGTGAGGCGGTCGGGGTGGAAGTTCAGCGTGACCCGCAGCGCCGCGTCGAGCGGCCCGCCGCGGGCGAGCCCGGCCACATGGGCGAGGGCGCGCCTGGCCCGATCGGTCAGATGTCCCGTCTCCGTACTCACTCGTATCCCTCCCCGGTACTCACTCGCATCCCTCCCCGAGCCGGGCCACCGTCTCCTCGACGGCCCGGTCCACCACCCGCTCCCGCTCCCCGGGCGTGGCCCGCTTCATCGCCGCGCTCAGCCGCTGCGCCTCCTGAGTGCTCGGCAGGAACCCCACCAGGAGCAGAGGCAGCAGCTTGCGCCGTACGAGGAGTTCGGCCGCGGAGGTCATCTGCGGGCGGCGCACCACGGAGACGTTCACGCGGATCGCGTGCTCGTTGCCCGGCCGTACGCCGGGGCGGTCCGTCTCGACCGCCGCGTACCGGAATCCGTGGGCCCGCTCGCACCCGCCGCACCCGGCAGGCCCGCGCCCCAGCCGCTCCCCGCAGTCGTTGCAGATCAGCCGGTCGTACGCGGCATCGACCACGCGCCAGTCATGCCGGTCCGGCTCACCCGCGACCATTTCGGCCAGGGCCCGCTCCTCGTCCGCGCCCGCACCCCACCGGCGTACGAACGCGGCCCACTCCTCCTCGACGATCGCGTCCACGAGCGCACGGCAGTCGGCACAGTCCGGCGCACCGCCGTACGCGTACTCCCCGCACGCGGCACACCGGCGCACCGCGTCGCCGACCTCCGGTCTCGCCACCATGGTCAGCACTATCTCCCGACGCGGGGTCGCCACGAAAACCGTTTACGCCCAAAGCCGTCTACGCCGCGGGGACGACCTCCTGCAGCAACCCCCACGTGAAGTCCCCGACGTACGCCTTGAGCACCCCGTCCGCATCCGGTGCCTCGAAGGCGAGGCGCCAGCGAGTGGGGGCCGAGCCCTCGAGGAGCTCGGCCGGCGGGAACGCGCGGCCCACCTCGTCCACCGTGGCCGACCAGGGCGCGAGATCCTCCACCGTGCGCAGCTCGGGGCCGGCCGCGCCCGGCGCGCGGATCAGCCACTCGTTGATCACCGCCGCACCGCCCGGCGCGAGCAGTACCTCGAACCGCAGGCCGGGCCAGAGCGGCACCGGCCACAGCAGCGCCTCACAGGCCAGATCCCCGACCTGCCGGCGGATCTTCGCCTCGGGCGCCCCGAGCACCGACCGGTACCGCGCGACCGCTCCACGCCCCCGCGGCGACCGCACCATCGCCTGCCACCGCCGGTTCGCCTCCCGCATCTCCCCCTGGGACACGCCGAGTTCACGCCGTGCGTCGTCCACGAGTAGGGGCTGGTGGTCGGCCATCCGCCGCAGGAGGACGAGCTGGAAGTCGAGCGGGGTGAAGGGGGAGGGGGTCGGAGCGGGGTGTCGTGGCATGCGGGCCATGGTGGGCGATGTGAGGTGGCCGGAGCAAAGAAGACGGCCGAGCGGCCGGGGCTAGGCGCCGTCGGCGCCGTACAGCTCCGCGTACTTCTGCGACTCCATCCACCTGCTGTACGTGGGCGACTGCGGCCAGCCGTCCGGGACGTCCTGCCACTCCTCCTGGCGGCCGTACGGCAGGAGGTCGATGAGCGCGAAGGTGTGGCTGAGCTGTTCGCAGCCGCGGCCGTCGGTGTGCCAGGTGCGGTAGACCTTGTCGCCGTCGCGCAGGAAGACGTTCACCGCGAAACCGGCGCCGGGCGGGGCACCGACGTCCGCGCCGAAGGGGCCCCCGGCCGTGGAGTACCAGGTCATCGGGTTGCCGACGCGCTCCTTGTACGCGAGCGCCTCGTCGATCGGACCCTGCGTGACGATCACGAAGCGGGCGTCCCACTGGGCGAGGAAGTCCAGCCGGGAGTACTGCGAGGTGAAGCCGGTGCAGCCCGAGCACTGCCACTTCTCGCCGGGGAACCACATGTGGTTGTAGACGATCAGCTGCTTCTTGTCCTCGAAGAGATCGACGAGCCGGACCGGTCCTTCGGCGGACTGGAGGGTGTACTCCGGCATCTCCACCATCGGCAGCCGCCGGCGCTGCGCCGCGATCGCGTCCAGTTCGCGGGTGGCGGCCTTCTCCCGTACGCGCAGGGCGTCCAGCTCCCGCTGCCAGGCCTTGGCGTCGACTACCGGCGGTAGCGCATTGCTGCTCACGGTTGCCTCCCTGAGTAGGCGTTCTTCGGTACGAAGAGGTAGACCGGGGCGGCGGGGAGAACTCATCGGTGCGGCCGCAGCGAAGCCGCCGGGACACGCGCCGGACTGGGCCGGCGGCCCTCGGGCAGGAACAGGACCGAGTTCACATACCGAGGGCCCGAGAACGGCAGGACGCGGCGGAGCAGGCCGGCGCTCGCGACATGGGCCGTGCGGTCCTGGTGGGTGTCCAGGTCGAAGTCGTCGAGCGGGAGCCAGGTCGCCGAGGGGAGGACCCAGCCGCGGTAGCCGTGCGTGGTGAGCAGGTCGACGATGGGGGCCGTGGGCTGGATACGGGCCTCGAGCTCGATCAGGAGCGCCGGCCGGTCGCGGTCCAGGGTCTTGCGCGCGCCCTGCAGCGTCGCCATTTCGCTGCCGTCCACGTCGATCTTGATGAAGTCGACCTGGTCCAGGCCGAGTTCGTCGACGGGAACGCACGGGACGTCGACCCCGTGGGTGTGGATGTCGCGGCGGATGAGGGAGGACAGGCCACGGGTGCCGGCGTCCCCCGCAGGGAACCAGAGCCGGGCCGTGCCGGGCTTGTCGCTCGCCGCCGCCTGGATGACGCGTACGTTCGGCGGGGTGATCCGCTCCAGCGTGCGCGCCAGATGCGGTACCGGCTCGATGGTCACGACACTGCGCGCACGGGAGGCGAGGCGGCGCGACCACGGTCCGTACCAGCCGCCGATGTCCACCGCCGTACGGCAGGCACGCGGCAAGTAGTCGTCGAGGTGCGCCAGTTCGGGCTCGAAGCGCGGATAGAGGATCTGGGCGAGGCGGCCCACCACGTGTTCCGGGAGCAGGGGGCCGACGCGTGCGGCGAGGGTCATGAGGCGTCCGCCGCCCCCTTGGCGGCCTCGACCGGCTCGATCCGCTTCAGGAGGCGCTCGTGCTCCTCTTCGGAGGTCTGTTCGCCGGACGACGGCAGCAGCTGGGGGATCCCTTCGAGGATCGGGTAGCGCAGCCGAAGGCGGGGGTTGTAGAGCACCTCCTCGGGGGTGAGGAGATGGAGCGGGCCCTTGTCGAGCGGGCACGCGAGGATCTTGAGAAGGGGGTCTTCGGGTGTCATCGGCAACGTCAACTCCTTGGTTTGCGGCGTTCGTCGAACGACGGTCGTGGTGGTCGTGGCGGCGTACTGGCCGGCGGAACCCGCCGCGGCAGATGCGTCCGGATGGTCCGCCCGGCGGGAGCGATGGGCGGAGGCGGGCGACGGGGGGACCTCGTGTACTTCGGTGGGGTCTCTTCTGTGGGGGTCTGTCCGGACGGAGGGTCCCCCGATGGGCTGGTCGTCGGCGGGGCCGGGGCGGCGCCCGGCTGCGGGTCGGTTTCGGCTGTCGGGTCCGGGGTGGCTGTCGGGTCCGGGGCGGCTTTCGGGGGCGGCTCGGCGCCCGTATCGCCGTCGTGCCGTGGCAGCGCGAGCAGCACCACCACCGCGAGCCCCGTCCCCGCGAGCCGAAGGCCGAGGCGTACCGGATCGGTGGGCAGCGGCTCGCCGTACGCCAGGGTGCCGAGCACCGCGGTGTACAGGCTGGTCACCGTCGTGCACACCGGCACGATCAGCGACGCGCGGGAGCGCTGTAGCGCCGCGGCCGACATGATCAGGCCGAACACGCCCGTGCAGCACAGGAGATAGGGGTACGGGGAGATCAGCAGGTCGAGGAAGCGGTCCATGAACCGCCGGCCGTCGGCGGCGAGCAGATGGCTGGACACGCCCTTGATGGCAAGGGAACTCACGCCGTAGAGCAGCCCGACGGCCACCCCGTACCCGACGCCGCTCGTGGGCATCCGGTGCCGGCTGTTGCGGGCGCGGCTGTCGACCGCCACGTACAGCCACAGGCCCGCCGCGAGCGACGGGACGCAGACCACGATGACCGTCAGGGCCGGTGCGTGCGTGCCGACCTTGTCCGCGCCCTCCTTGAGGGAGAGCACCACCATGAGGAGCGCGGCCAGGATCGCGGCGATGGCCCAGCGCTCCCGGCTGCTGGTCCGCTCGCCGAGCATCCGCGCCGACAGGATGACCAGCAGTACGAGACCGGAGACGAAGATGCCCTGGGCCGCGGCGATCGGCAGGGTGCGGTAGACGAGCAGCTGCGCGCCGAAGCCGGCCGCGAGTGCCACCGCGCCGCCCACCCACAGAGGGCTGCTCAGGACGTGCGCGAGCAGCCGGAAGGGCTGGCTGATGTTGAGCGAGGGCATCGAGGTGAGGGCGCGTTTCTCCAGGACGAAGCCCACGCTGTAGAGCGCGTTCGCGAGCAGTGCCGCCGCCACCCCCCACCACATGGCTAGCCTCCGTCTGAGGGCTTGCGCGCATGGACGAGCAGGATCGAGGACGCCGAGGGCAGCCGGCACGCGGCCCGGTCCAGGGCGCGCAGCGGACGCGGTACGCCATGGAAGGGCGCCCCCGCCAGCCGTACGACCTCGAAGCCGGACGCCGTGAGGAACTCCCGCAGCGCACGCGCCGTGTAGAGGCGCAGATGGCCCACCACCTCCGAGCCCGGGCGGCCGTGGATCCCGCGCAGGCTGACCTCCGAGAACACCGGCTGGACGCCGGCCAGGAGCAGGGCGCGGTTGTACCAGGCGGCCAGGTTCGGTGTGGAGAGCATCAGATGGCCGCCGGGGCGCAGTACGCGGCGCAGTTCGTCGAGGGCCGCGTCCGGGTCCACGAGATGCTCGATGACCTCGCTGAAGAGCACCGCGTCCGCGCAGCCATCCGCCAACGGGAGCCCGCCGTCGGTGAGTTCGCCGCGCACGACATCGGACATATGCGTACGGGCGCGGCGCAGGGCGTCCTGGGACCAGTCGACGCCGATGACGCGATGGCCGGACAGCAGGGGAGCCGCGGTCAGGGCGGCCGAGCCGTCGCCGCAGCCGATGTCGAGCACGGTGGCGGGGGCGGCCACCGCCGGGCCCAGCGCGTCGGCGAGCATCCGCGCCTGGCGCAGACTGCGGGCGTCGCCGGAGGCCACGGGCACCGAGGGGTTCTCGTAGAAGTCCCGCAGGCCGGGACGCGGACGGCTCTGTGTGGTGGTCATGGGCACCCCGGTCGGGTCGTCATCGCCATGGGCACCCCGGGGCGAATCGTCATCACCATGGGCACCCCGGTCGAGTCGTCGTGGTCATGAGCGCCCCGGTTCCGTCGCGTGCAGATAGTGCTCGAACAGATCGCGCAGATGCGCCCCGTCGCCCGCGCTGAGCAGCGACTTGGACCAGCGCAGCGCCAGGTGCAGCCGGCCGGCGGTCGACGCGGTCGTGACCGTGAGGCCGCGCGGGACGCGGGCCGGCGCCGAGAACCACACCGCGTGCGCCCGGCCCGCGTCGCCGAAGTCCAGCGGGTACGGGACCCGGCCGATATTGCTGAGCAGGGTCGTCGAGGTCCACGGTCCGACCGCCTTGCGCAGCCCGCGCGTCACCGCCGCCCGCCAGGCCACCGGGACCACGGGAGCGGTCAACAGGGCCGCGCCGTGTCCCAGTTGGGGCCGCTCCGCGGACTTGAGGGCCCGCGTCCGCTCGGAGGTCAGCCGCAGCAGCTCGTCCATTCTCGAGGCGTCCAACTCCTCGGCGGCGAACGGCACTTCGACCAGCCGCGTACCGTTCCCGATCGGCATCTCCGCCCCGCGCGGACGGTCGTCCACCGGCATCGTGATCCGCATCGGCCGCGGCGCCTTGCCGTGCTCACGGTTCCAGTGCGCGATCATCAGCGCGGTGGTGACCATCAGCTGGTCGTTGACCGTGTACGGGACGCCCTTCTCCCGTCGCGGCACCGGCAGTTCGGCGATCAGCATGCCGTTGCCGGGGGAGCGCTCCGGGGTGCCGGCCGCCACATGCGCGGGCGGCGCCCAGGAACTCGGCATGTCGACGGCCGGCGCCTCGGAGCCCTCGGTACGGACGGGCGGCGCAGCGGGCGAATTGTCCCGCCCGCCGTACAGTTCGGCCGCCGTGGCGAGCACCCGCAGGCAGGCCGGACCGTCGAGCGCCGTGTGGTTGATGGTCAGGAACAGCACGCTCCCTCCCGCCACCTCCGGGTTCTCCACCATCTCGAGCCGGATCGGCGGCGACGCGGACAACGGCGGAGCCTCGGCCAGCGCCCGTACCCGCGCGTGCTTGAGCGCGTCCGGGCCGGGCGGCGGGAAACTCACCACGGGCACATCGGGCCCGTCCGTCAGCTCCCACTCGTACCGCCGCCGGTACCAGCGCCCCGCCGCCTCCCGCATCAGAATCCGCGGATGGCGGCGCAGCGCCTCGCCGAAGGCCTCCCGCAGCCGCTGCCGGTCGGGCTGTCCGGGCAGATGCACCTCGATGTGTACGGTCTCGGGCTCCTCCTCCTGCAGACAGTGCCGTGCCACCTCGTCGACCACCGGGAACGGCACCCGGCGCGGGGTGGCCGCCGGTCGCGAGGCGGGGTGCTGCACGGCGGTCATCGGTCCTCCGATCGGTCTCCACGGTCTTCGTCGTCGGGAGGTGCGTCCCGGGTCTCCCTCGGGTCGTCGGGGCGGGCGTCGTACGGGGGCACCTCGTCGGACGGCGGTGCGGTGTCGGCGGGTGGCGGGGCGTCGGCCGGTGGTGCGTCGGCCGGCGGCTCCTCACCCGTCGGCAGCGGCCGTACGACGAGATCCGGACCCGTCCCGTAGGCGGGCGTGCCCTTCGCGGGCGGCTCGAAGACGGACGGTTCCGCGCCGGACGGGTCCTCGGCGGCCCCCTCCTGCGCCGGCTTCTCCAGATCCAGCGGCCACGCCTGCTCCGTCTCCCCGGGTGTCCCCGGCTCCGCGGGCCCGGCGGACTCGGGTGACTCCGCCTGCTCCGACTCCGATGCCGCGGCACCGGCAGCACCCGCGGCTCCGGCAGCACCCGCGGCACCCGCTCCCGCGGCCCGCCTGCGCCGAGGCAGCCGGAAGGTCGGCCGTTCCTCGTCCGGCTCCGGCTGTGCGGCTCCACGCCCGCGAGCCGACAGAGTGGGACTCGCCGCGTACGGCGCCGGGGTGCCCAGGGGCAGCGTGGTACCCGAACTGCCCGACGTATAGCCCCCGTACGGCCCCGGGTCCGGATATCCGCCGGAAGCGGGCGCAGCGCCCGACCCCATCCTGGCGGCCGCCTGCCTGCGCATCCCGTCCGTCCCCACACTCACGAGGGCGGCGAACAGTGCGATCAGCGCGAGGAGTTGAGCAGCGGGCGAGAACGCGCCCTCATCCGCCACCGTCGCCTGCCCGGCCCCTGCGGCGGCCGCGATCCCGGCTCCCGCCATCGCCACGAACGCGATCGGCACGAGCAGCGCATGCCGCCACCAGGCGAGCAGCGCGAGCGCCGGTACGAGCAGGGCGAACGGTCCCGCGATCACCACGCCCACCAGGGTCAGCACCACGGTGCCGAGGATCAGGCCGGCGTCCGGCGGCACCGGGGACGGCCCCTGCCGGTTGGTGTCACGGCGCCAGACGACCAGCGCGACCAGCAGGAGCAGGATGAGCACACCGGCCGCGATGAGCCCGATCTCGTAGGTCGCCGCGGGCTCGAACTCGAGGTCGATCGTGCCGCTCGCGCCGTCCGGCACCAGGAAGCCCTGCTGCCAGCCGTCGAGCCGCACCGGCGAGAGCTCCTTGCCGTCGAGGGTGGCCTTCCAGCCGTCGTTGAAGTTCTCGTACATCGTCAGATACGCGGCCGCGCCCGAGTCGACGGTCAGGGAGCGCCGGTCGCCCTCCCAGTCGTTGACGGTCAACGACCCCTGGTCCTTGGCGGGTTCGGGAGCGGAGCCCCGGGTGAGCCGGACATCGGTGATCGCCAGTGCGCCCTCGTCGCCCGCCTGGACGCGGTGGGTCCCGGAGCCTAGCTCGACGCCGTCCGCGCCGCCGCACAGCTTGACCTCGATGGGGCGGCGCTCCATCAGGTCCTGGACCGTGCCGGTGGCGCTGGTCTGCTGCGGGGAGCCGTCGATGGTGAGCTCGGGGCCGTCGCCGCACTCGAGCGTGAAGCGCCGCTCCGGGTCGGGCTGCTTGGTCCGGTACTGCTCCAGGTCGGGCAGGTAGACCTCGGTCAGACCGACCGGAAGCTGCAACTTCTCGTCGGCGAGCGGGTTGTGGACGGTCAGCGGCGCCGTCTCGGTGATCGTGATGTCGAGCCGGTCGGTGGTGATGGGGTCGAAGCGGGCGGCGCCGTTCTCGTCGATACCGACGACGGTCGACCCGTTCGGGGAGCTGATCTCCGCCTTCAGCGGCCGGGTGGACAGACCGCCGGCCGCCGCGAACACGATGTGGTCGACCTCCTTCGCGTCCGGCCACTTCAGATGGATCACGTTGGAGTCCCCGGCGATCCACGCCGTGGTGAGATCCCCGTCCGTGAGGTTGCGCGGGGACAGGCCCCGGCCCAGCTGAGCCGTCGAGTCCGCGGTCGCGATGAGCTGCTGCTCCTGCTCGGGCGCGACCTTGTAAAGGAGCTTGTCGTAGGCCTCACCGGGCACCGAGACCGCGCTGGCCTCGAGGCTGTACTCGCCGGCCGTCTTCACGTCGAACTGCCGGTTCAGACCGGCCTCCGCCGACAGCGGCGAGAGACCGCCCGGGTCGGCGGAGCGGTGCAGCGAGTACGTGGTCGCCGAGGCCTGGGTGCCGGCGGCGTCCGCGGGCAGCGCGAGCATCCGGTTCACCTTGACCCCGGGTACGGAGACCTCGGAGAAGCCCGCGCCGGACAGACCGGGCCGTGCCTCCTCCACGTCCAGGATCGTGATCTTCAGCCAAGTGGCCGATCCCGAGGGCGCCTTGATCTTCTGCTCGGCGCCGTTCGCCTGCAACGTGCTCTCCACGGGCTCGCTGCCGCCGTCCGTCTCGACCCGCACCCGGGTGGGCGCGGCCCGTACGCCGTTCTGCGCGAGCGGTGTCACGGAGAGCTCGCCCGGTATGTACTGCCGGCCGTCGAACGCGACCCGCAGCCACTCACCCTCGGGGTCTCCGGCGCTGCCCTCGGTCCATGCGGTCGAGGGGTTGTCGTCGAAGGCGTTCACCGGGTCGTACTGCGGCAGATAGAAGAACCAGTTGCCGCTGGACGAGGCCGTGACCTCCTTCGCTCCCTGCAGCACGGCCGTCGTCTGGTGCTCGATGCCTTCGCTGGGCAGGACCTGGCGCGGCTTCCTGCCCGGCTCCTGCATGCTCTCGCTGTGGTTGCGCTCGTCCTTCGTATACGTATAGGAGGTGTTGTTGTTGACCAGGCCGAAGCGGGTGTCGGCCCGGCGCAAACCGTCGCCGACCGCCTGGAGCCCGGGCGATCCGACGCCCGGGTGGTTGTCGCCGGCCAGAACGGCCGGACGGTCGCGCATCGCCGGATCGGCGGACAGCGGGAGCAGCGCCTCGGGGCCGCCGCTGACCACCGCGGTGTTGGCGGCCGGCTTGAGCCCGGCCTGCCCGGGACGCTCGGTGGCGTCCGACGGTGCGTAGATCTCCACGGCGCGTGAGCGCGGGTACAGACCCTCGACCTGGATCGGGGTGTCGTCGGTGATCCGGCCGCCGGTCGTCTGCGGCCCGAGTCCGGTCACCCGCTCGTAACCGGACTCCTCGAGCGTCCGCTTGACCGTCGACGTCGGTACGTAACCCACCTGGTCGGGGTCGAGGTCGTTGCGGACGACGACGTAGTGCAGACCGGCCCGGCTCAAGTAGTCCTGCAGACCCGGCACTTCACCGCCGGTCATCAGTGCCTGCTCGACCGCGTCCATCGCGCGCCGGTTGCCGGGCTGCCCGAACGGCACGTAATCCCGCTGGGCGAAACGCGAATCGGCGAGCACGTCGAGGGGCTGGTCGATGGGGGAGCCCCAGGTGTAGATGCCGTGCGCGGTGGCGGGCACGACCAGGGCACGCGAATCGGGGGAGTACTTCTTCAGCCAGTCGGCCGTCGCCTGCCAGTACGTGGGCAGCTTCTGGAACGAACCGGGCTGCAGGATATTGCCGTTGAGATACGGAAGCAGCAGCCCGGGAATCACCAGGACCGCCGCGATCATCGGCGCGAGGCGCCGTCCCCGCACGGGACGTGCGCCGCGTGAGACGGCGGCGACCCCGACGAGATGCATCAGACCGAAGGCGAGCGCGAGCGCGAGACCCGTCTGGAACTTGTAGATGTTGCGGAACGGCACCAGCCAGCCGTCCAGCCAGCCCTGGAAGGTCTCGGCGAACGGAGCGCCGAACGCACCGCCGTAACCCGCCATGGTGACCAGGGCGACCGAGATCACGGTCAGCACCAGCCAGCGCCGCTCCGGCAGATCGCGCCGGGCCAGGCCCGCGAGACCGAGGGCGGCGGCGAGCGCCGAGCAGACGATGAGGACCACACCGTTGGCCACGTCCCAGCCGGCGGGCAGCCAGGGTTCGCCGAAGTTCAGATACGCCACCCAGTTGCCGCCGCCGCGAAGGACCTCCGTGCCGGACATGGTGGCCGTGGTGGTCTCCGCGGTCTCCACGTACGCCAGGAAGTTCTCTCCGTGGATGCCGAGCAGGAGCAGCGGGACGATCCACCATGCGGTGGCGAGGATGACGCCGGGCACCCACCACAGGATCATCGCGCGCTTGCGCGGGCCGTTCGGGCGGGACAGGAGATAGAGGCCGACCGGCAGCAAAGAGGCAAGCACCGAGGCCGCGTTGACCCCGCCCATGAACGGGATGATCGCGGCGGAGCGCAGCGCCGCGAGCCGGGCGCTCACCCGGTCGTTCGCGAGCGGGAGCAGTACCCACGGCAGCACGGCGCCGGGCAGGGCCGCCGCCGAGGTCGAGCCGACGACGATCGTGTACGTGGGCCACAGGGCGTAGACCATCGCGCCGAGCAGCCGCGAGTGACGGCTGCCGATGTCGAGGCGTTCGGCCAGCCGCAGCGCCCCCCAGAACGCGGTCGCGACGATCAGCGACATCCACAGCCGCTCGGTCAGCCAGACCGGCAGCTGGAGGAGGTCGGCGATCCCGTAGAAGGGGAGCTGGGGGAAGGCGTAGCCGATGTACTGGTCGGAGATCCCGCCGAACCCGTTGCGGTCGTGCCACAGCTGACCGAGGTCGCCGAAGAACTTCCACGGATCGACGTTGACACCGAGTTTGGTGTCGAAGGTCATGCGTCCTGGCGCGGCCGCCAGGAAGAGGACGAACACCACGGCCCAGAACCCGAGCAGCCAGCGCCGCGAGCGCGGCCCTTCGGGCGGCCCCTGGGTCGGCGGCGCGTTGGGCGCCGGCGCCTGGGGCGGGAGCTGCGGGGACTGGACCGTGCTGGTCATGGACACCGCCGGAGAATGAGAAGGAGATTCCAGGTGGCGAACTCACGCAGTCCGGGCACTCTCGTCACGGCCCCCGCCAGGAACGGCCAGTAGCGGGAGCGGGCCGAGACGATCTCGACGTCGTCCCGGGCCCGTACCTGGCGGAGTGTCGCGCCGATGTGGATCGCGTAGAGGTTCTCGCCGAGTGTGTGCTTGGCGGGCCTCGCGGCCCGCCGCTCGTAGCGTCTGCGGGCGCGCTCGGCGCCCAGGTAGTGCCAGGGCGCCCACTCGTGGCCGCCCCAGGGGGAGTACCAGTTCGTGAACGACACGTAGATGAGTCCGCCGGGCCGGGTCACCCGCACCATCTCGCTGAGGAAGGTGCCCGGGTCGTCCACGTGCTCGAGGACGTTGGACGAGAAGGCCACATCGGCGACCCCGTCCGCGAGGGGAAGCAGATAGCCGTCGGCGAGCACGGTGCCCTTCGGGGGCTGTTTGCCGATTTCGCCTGCGTCGGGTTCGAAGAGATAGCTGTGCGCGCCGCGCCGGCGGAACTCCTCGGTGAAGTAGCCGCCCCCGCCGCCGATGTCGAGGACCGTGCGGCCTTCGAGGGGACCGTATGCCTCCACCTGGTCGGCGGCGTCGCGGGCGAGCAAGGTGTAGCAGTGCTCCGGGTCCTGCTGTTCGCGCAGGAACGCACGGAACAGGGCCAAGGACCTCCGTACGGAAGGATCTTTGGTCCTCCGCACGGAAGAGTCCTTGGCCGC
The DNA here is from genome assembly GCF_040300965.1 of Streptomyces mesophilus. GTDB lineage: Bacteria > Actinomycetota > Actinomycetes > Streptomycetales > Streptomycetaceae > Streptomyces > Streptomyces mesophilus_A. Next base: position 13,355 of record NZ_JBEPEW010000109.1, read on the forward strand.
CGCCCCCGTAGCTGAACTCACCGCACCCGCCCCCGCCTCAGCGCGACCGCCTCCGCGGCCACTGCCTGGAACTGGCGCACGGTGTGCGACCAGCGGTAGCGCGCCGCTCTGTTGGCGGCCGCCTTGCCCATGGCCTTACGGCGCTCCGCGGACAGCGCGAGCGTGCACCAGGCCGCCGCGAACGAGGACTCACCGCGGGCGAGGATGCCGGTCACGCCGTCCTCGACAGAGTCCCTGAGCCCGGGAACATCGAATCCGATCGCGGGAGTTCCGCGGGTCGCGGCCTCCGTGACGACCAGGCCCCAGCCCTCCACGGCGGAGGGGTGGAGCAGCAGCCAGGAGGCGCAGAGCAGCCGGTGCTTCTCGGCCTCCGATATCCGTCCGGTGAACTGGACGTCGGGACCGGCCATCTGCTCGAGCCGCTCCCGCTCGGGACCGTCACCGACGATCACGAGGCGGCCGCCGGTGACCGGGCGGACCCGCTCCCACAGCCGCAGGAGCAGATCGATCCGCTTGTACTCGACGAGCCGGCCCATCGCCAGGAACAGGGGCTCCTCCGAGCGTGGTTCCTGCGGGCCTGGCTCGTCCACGCCGTTGTGCACGACGCGGATGCGTTCACGCGGTACGCCGATCTCGCGCAACGCCGTTGCCGTCGAGGGGGAGACGGCGACCAGGAGATTGCCGCGCTGGGCGCCGGACAGCGCCCAGTGCTCGAGTCTTCGGCCGAGCCGGGCCGCGGGGCCCGGATAGCGCATCCCCCACAGGTCGGTGTGCACATGGTTGACCAGGCACAGCGTCGGTCCCCTGTGCCACAGGGGCGCCAGATACGGCATGCCGTTGCAGACCTCGACGAGCAGGTCGCAGTCGCCGACCTGACGGGCGAAGGCCGAGCGGGCGCGCAGATGGTGGGCGAGGTCGCCGCCCGCGGAGACCACCCGGTAGTCGCGGTAGGCCGCGGGCCCGCCGCACAGCAGCGTCACCTGGTGGCCGGCGTGGGTCAGGCCCTCGGCCAGCTGGTCGACGAGCAGTTCGCTGCCGCCGGCGGCCGGGTTGCCCAGGTCGCGGCGGGCCAGGAAGACGATGCGGCGCGGGTAAGGCGGTATCGCGCTGTCGAGGGCAGGGTGCAGAGCCTCCTGAGGGGAAGAGTCGCGCAGCGAGGGGGGTACGTGCTGGGGCATTCGAGCTCCAACTCGTCTCGGGGTGCGGAACGTCTGTGGGGGGATCGTTCGGGGGCCGATAGGAGGTGGCTTCTGCCTTTCCTTACGGTCGTGCGGTGCTATGGGGGAGCACGTCAACTCGTGTGGTGCGAGTGGGGATTTCCGTCTGTGGACCGGCTGTGCACTTTCGGTAGGGCTCTCAAGTGGAGAGACAGTTTTCGCCCCCGTGTTCGCTCCGGCTACTCACGGAGGTGACAATTTCGGGCCCACTTGGGGCTGACGGCTCATCACTTCGTGAGGAAGTCCTCGGTGGCACCCGGGTGTGGGCACAAGTGGTCTAAACCGGGGCAGAAACCGGTGCGGGTGCCGGCGATCCCGATTCCGGTTCGTTCGGCGGCCCGGCGTTCGGCCGCTCCCGCCCGCGGATGACGAGCACCGCGCCGACCGCGACCAGCACGAGCCCGAGTGCCCCCGCTCCGACGGGCAATGTCCCGCCGACCAGCTTCAATCGGTTGCTGTCGTCCTCGGCCAGCGCGACCTGCGCCTTCTGGGTCTTCTCGGTGAACGCGATCTTCTCGCTCTCGAGCAGCACCACCGCGTCCTCGTCCGAACCCGGCGCCCGCAGCGTCTTCTTGGGTCCGATCTGCGCGTAGATGATCCGGCCCGTGCGCTGGTCGGCGACCAGCTCGATGCCGTGGTTGGCGTACCACTCCTCGGCCATCACCTGGCTCGCCTGGGAGCCGACGAGCGCGCCCGGCACCTGGCGCGTCCCGGTCTTGACCGGGTCCACCTTCGCCTTGAACAGCAGGCCCTCGTACCCCTGGACCTTCCGCTTGCCCTCGTACGTGAGCGGCACCGTGGCGCCGAGGGTGTTGTCCCACCAGCGATAGGAGCGTTTCTCCACGTCGAAGGGGAACTTCAGGTAGGCCTCGCCCTCGAAGTAGGGCTCCTCCTGGCAGCAGTGCACGGGCCGGTTGGTCTCGCGGTCCGTGACCCAGCGTTCCTGGGTCCACTGCAGCGAGTCGTGCGGCGAGGAGGCCGGCAATGTCGTCTTCTTCTGACCGGCCGGGACCGCATCGGTCCTGGTCCAGTCGACCGAGGTGACCACGTCCCAGACGGCCACCTCGTCGCTGCTGTCGGCGACGTCGCCGCGGACCTGGCGGGTGACCGTGAGGTCCTGGTTCTTCAGGGTCTCGACCTCACCGGTGTCGAAGTAGGCGCCCTTGCCGGTGAAGACGGTCGTCGTGTCGATATCGGTCGGAGTGCGCTTGGCGCGCGGTTCCACGTACCAGGCGAGCATGGGGGCGAGGACGAGCAGAAACACGCCCAGCCCCAGGATGAACAGCGACAACGGGGAAGCGGTACGGCGCATCCGGGCACTCCAAGGAGGGTCGGGTCGAGTGCGGCACCCCGGTCGAGGGCGCCGTTCGGTGGTGCGCGAGACGTGCACGAGCTGTACAAAAACAGCATGTGCTGTATGGGCCGGGAACCGTAGGCGCACTCTTGACGCACTGTCAATGGACCCTCAACACTGGGCACTTGCCGGATGGGGCCGGCAGTGGACCGGTTGGGCTCTCTACCGATACGGGTTGTGGTGACCACTCAACCCGTGAGTCGAGAGGCGGACCCCGTCATGCACAGACTTGTCGCCGGCGCACTCACCGCGGCCGTCGCCGCGGTACTCGCCGTCGCCGCGGCCTTCGGCATCGTGGCGCTCCTGAACGCCACACCCGACCAGCCCAACACCCCGCTGATCAGTTACGAGACGCCGCAGGACCGCTGATGGCCGTGACCGGCCACTCGGCGTGGCGCGACGTACCGCGACTGCAGGTGAAGCTGTTCGCCGAACGCGCCCTCGACGAGGTGCCGCGGCTCGCCGACGACATCCTGCGCGAGATCCGCCGCGAATACCCCCAACTCCAGCTCGTCCTGGACGAGTCGGGCGAGCCGATGGCCCTGATCGGCATCCGCCGCGCCCTCGACGGCTTCGTACGGGAACTCGCCACCCGCGAGGACCGGCCGCGCTATCAGCTGGAGATCTTCCAGGAGTTCGGCCGCGGCGAAGGCCTGCACGGCCGCACCCTCGACTCCCTGCAGGCGGTCTACCGCCTGGGCGTGCGGCTCGCCTGGCGCCGGCTCACCGAGATCGGACAGGAGGTGGCGATCCCGCCCCCTGCCATGTACGAGCTCGCCGAGGCGGGCTTCGAGTATCTGGACGGCCTTGTGGACTTATCGGTACGCGGCTACGCCGAGGCAGCAGCCCGCCAGGCCGGTGAACGCCTGCGCCTGCAGCGCAAGTTGATGGAGCTGCTGCTCGCCGAACACCGCAGCGACCCCTCCGACCCGCTCGCCGAACGCGCCGCCCGGGTCGGCTGGGACCTGCCCGAACAGGTCGCGGTCGGGGTCCTTCGCCGCCCGGCCCGCGAGGCCATGGCGCCCCCGGTCGGCCAAGGCGTCCTGCTCGACATGGAGAGCGAGCAGCCGCGCATGGTCGTGCCCGACCCGGACGCGGCCGGCCGCGCCGAACATCTGCGCCGCGCGCTGAGCGGCTGGTCCGGCGCCATCGGCCCGCCCGTGCCCCTCGCGGACGCGGCCAAGTCCCTGCGCTGGGCGGAGGCCGCGGCCGGTCTCATGGAACGCGGACTGCTGCCCGCCGGCGAAGTCCTCTTCTGTACGGAGCACACCGAGGCGCTCGTCCTGCTCCAGCCCGAGGAGCTCCTCGACGACCTCGCCCGCCGCTGCCTCGCGCCCCTCGCGCACTGCGGCCCCTCCCACGGCCGGCGCCTCGCGGAGACCCTGCTCGCCTGGCTGGAGACCCGCGGGGGAGCCCCCGAGGTGGCCGCCCGCCTCGGCGTCCACCCGCAGACCGTGCGCTACCGCCTGCGGCAGATACGGGAGTTGTGGGGCGACGAGGTCGACGACCCGGACCGCCGCTTCGAGCTGGAACTGGTGCTGCGGGCCCAGCGGTTGAGGGGGGTGCTCGGGGGCGGGTGAGGCGGGCGGCGGGTGAGGGTGGGGCTCAAGCCACCCTCACCACGATCTTCCCGGTGTGCGCGGAGGACTCCATCAGCCGGTGCGCCTCCTGGATCCGGTCGAGCCCGTCGAAGGTCTCCGCGATCACCGGCGCCAGGGCGCCCGACGCGAGACCCGAGGCCAGATAGGCGCGGGCGCGGTCACGGAAGGCCTCATCGTCGATGAGGACGCCGTTGTTGTACGTGTGCACGGTGAGCGGCCAGTTGAAGGAGAGGCGGATCGGACCCGGGTCCAGCCACCCGTAGAGCACCACCGTGCCGCCGGGCCGCAGCGCGTCGCCCACCGTCGTGAAGCCGGGGCCGCCGATCGCGTCGAAGGCCAGGTCTGCGCCCTTGCCCCCGGTGATCCGGTGGACCTCCTTCACGAGGTCCTCCGTGTCCGTCACGATCACGTGTTCCGCGCCCAGCTCCAGGAGCCGCTCCCGTTTGCCCTCGCCGCGCGTGGCGACGACCGGGATCGCGCCGGCACGCTGTACCACCTGAATCGCCGCTGTCCCCACGCCACTTGAGGCACCGGTGATCAGTACATGGTCACCGGGGGCCATGCGCGCGGTCTCGTGCAGGGCGCCGTACGCGGTGGTGTACGTCAGCCAGGCCGCCGCGGCGGTCCGCGCGTCCACGCCCTCAGGGCTCCGTACCCAGAACTCGGCCGGGTGGACGACCCGTTCGGCATGCACCCCGTGCGTGCCGAAGTCGAACCCGGCGGTGGCGAGCACCTGATCCCCGGGTGCGAACGCCGTGACCCCCTCGCCCACGGCCTCGACCACGCCCGCCGCCTCGTAGCCGAGCCGCGAACCCGGCAGTGTCGCCCGGTAGTAGTAGCCGCCCGAACGGAACAGCGCCTCGGCCCTGTTGAGCCCGACCGCCTCGATACGGACCTGGATCTCGCCCGCGCCCGGGGAGGGCAGCGGCACCTCCTCGACCTTCAGGACCTCGGGACCGCCGAGGGAGTCGAAGACGACCGCCCGGGTCACGCCGGCGGACATGCCCCTGTGCTGTGTGTCAGTTGTCATGCCGACGACGCTACGGAGCAGGGAAGAGACGATCCATGTCTGCCGGGCTCCCCGTTATGTCCTATCGTCTTGCCCCGTGGATGTATTGAGCGATGCCATCGCCGCCATGCGGATCGGCCGGCCGCACTCCTCCCGCAGCGTCGAGCGGGGACCCTGGGGCGTCCGCTTCCCTTCCTCCGACGGAGCGGGCTTCCATGTCGTCCTCCAGGGCTCCGCCTGGCTGCTCCCGCCCGCGGGCTCCGGCGCACCGGTCGCGCTCGGCCCCGGCGACATCGTCTTCATGGCCCACGGCAACGGTCACGGACTCGCCGACCACCCCGAAACACGCCTGGAAGACGCGCAGTTCAACCCCGACGGCAGCTGGATCGCACCACCTCGCCCGGACGGCCCCGTACAGCCCGGCGACACCCTGATGATGTGCGGCGCCTACCAACTCGACCGCCGCCGCGCGCATCCCCTTCTTTCCGCGCTGCCGCCGTACATCCACCTGCCCGCGCGCGTCGGCACGCACGACCGGCTGCGCTCGGCCGTCGGCCTCCTCGGTGCCGAACTGGCCGACCCCCAGCCCGGATCCGACGCCATCGTCCCCGCGCTCCTGGACTCGCTGCTGCTCTATCTGCTGCGCACCTGGTGGCTGACCGACCGGCCCGACTGCCCCGCGGGCTGGGCCGGTGCGCTGAGCGACCCGGCGGTGGTGGCCGCCCTGCGCGCCCTGCACGACGACCCCGCCAGGCCCTGGACGGTGGAGGAGCTCGGCGCACGCGCCGGACTGTCCCGGGCCGCGTTCGCGCGCCGCTTCACCACGCTCGTCGGCCAGCCGCCGCTCACGTATCTGACCTGGTGGCGCATGACGCTCGCGGGCCGCGCCCTGCGCACGGGCGACGCCCCGCTGCGCATTCTGGCCCAACAGGCCGGCTACACCTCGGAGTTCGCCTTCGCCAAGGCCTTCAAGCGGGAGTACGGGGTCGCCCCCGGCCAGTACCGCAAACAGGGCGCACCCCTGGCCCGTACCGCCTGATCGCTTCATCCCTTACGGGGAATCCGCGACGGTCTCATCGGGCTCCGTGTCGCCTCATCCGTCACCTCACGCCACAGGACTCACTGTTTGCCACAGAACTTTCACAGCGCCTGCATCTGCCGTTACCGCAGGTGGGCCTAGCCTCCCCACACCATGGACTACTGCCACCCCTGCCGCCGCCACCTCAACGGCGCCCTGGCCTGCCCCGGCTGCGGAACCCCCGTCGACGCCGTGCGCCGGTACGCCGAGGAGGTCGCTGCCGCCGAGGCGGCTCCGGAGTCGGACCGTCCCGACGAGCAGCCGTCCGGCACCCGCTCCCACCGCGGCTCACGCGCCCCGCGCTCGCGCGCGTCCCAGCGCGCGCACCGCCGCAAGCGGCACAAGGTGGTCCTGATAACGGCCGGTCTGGCGCTCGCGGCGGGCGGTCTGAGCCTCGCGGAACTGGGCACGGAGCACCCCTCGGAGAACGTGGCGGCCCCGTCGTCGTCCCCGGACCGTTCCGAACCGGACCCGTCCACGTCCTCCTCCTTCGCAGGGACCGGCAGTCCGAGCGAGGGACCCACGGCGACCGCGCAGCCCACCCGTCAGCAGGCCGAACCGAGCGCCTCGCCATCCTCGTCCGCTCCCGTCCGGAGCCCGGACGGCGGCTCCTCGACCCTCGATCCGGCGCCGTCCGACGACGATCCGCCTGCCACGAGCGCGCCCCGCCCGACCCGCACAGCGAAGCCGAAGCCCCGGCCGACCCCCTCGAAGGACTGCGAACGCTTCCTCTTCTGGTGCACGTGAGCCTTCAGCTACTGGTGCGCGTGAGCCTTCAGCTTCCGGTGCGCGTGAGCCTTCGGCGGCGGCAGGTCACCAGTCGACGTGCGCGGTGATCCACCGCGCCAGCGCCTTCTCGTCCTCGGCGGGCGGCAGTTCGGGCCCGCAGTCCAGCGGGGTGAGCGACAGCTGGAGATGCGTGAGATAGCCGTACGGCCCGTTGTCCGCGTGCGGACCGAGGACCAGGGCGTGGGTGGCGGTGCGCCAGATCCGGTGGGTCATCGCGGGTCCGGTGACCACGGTGGCGTCGCTGACCACGGTGCGTTCGGGCGCCCGGCCCAGCTCCTCGGTCACGGCCTGCGCCGCCTGGGCGAGCACGGCCTCGCAGTCCGCGGCGGTGGCAGGGCGCAGCCCCCTCCAGCCGGGCTGCGCTTCCCAGTCGTCCATCTCCCCGAACAGCCAGGGGCCGTTGGTCATCTCCTCATCCTCCGGATCGACGGGATAGAGCTCGCCGAAGGCCAGGAGGTGGAGCCCCTCAGGGTCACCGAAGGGTTCGTAAGGGCTGTCGCAGCAGTACGCATGCCCGTGCCCGGTCCGCATGTACCCGTCGAAAACGGCGTCGTCCGTGGTCCAGCCGCGCCGGGCCAGCTCGGCATCGGTCGCGTCCTCGTCCTCGCGCAGCTCCGTCGCGGCCGGCAGGGCGAGCAGCTCGGCGACGGCCTCGGGCGTCAACGGGCGGTGGGCCAGGGCGTGTACGGGCAGATCAGGGGCGGGTATCGACATGCGGGCCACTCTAGAAGGGGGCACCGACAGTCATGCGTACGCGATCTCAGCCCAGCATCCGGGCCAGCAGATCCCGCAGCACCACCCGCTCCTCGTGCGAGAGCTCGGCCAGCGGTTCGCGGGCGAAGGCCAGACCGTCGCGCAGCTCGCGGGCCGTGCGCCGGCCCTCGTCGGTGACGGCCGCGAGCTTCACCCGCCGGTCCTGCGGGTCCGGGCGCCGCTCCACCAGGCTCCGGGCCTCCAGGCGGTCGATGATGCCGGTGACATTGGACGGCTCGCACTTCAGCCGGACCGCGATCTTCCGCATCGGCAGCGGTTCGAGCGTGAGCAGGGCCAGGACCCGCGCCTGGGCGCCGGTCAGCGAGTGCGCGCCCGCCGCCCGCTCGTACTCCTCGTGGTAGCGCGCCACCACGGTGCCGATCAGCTCGACGACCTCGATGGTGAGCGGGTCGACACGGGGTACTCGGGTGGTGGCCATGCTCACCAGGGTACCCATTTACTTGACAACATGAAATATCCAGCCGCATGGTTGTTTCAGTACCTGAAGTAATAAGCCGACCGGGCGCGACCACAGCCCGGACCGTCTGGAGGGCCGCCGCACATGTCCACTCTTCCCGCCGTATCCCGCGCCTGGCACCTCGTCGCCCGCCCGCACGGCTGGCCCAAGACCGAGGACTTCGCGCTGCGCGAGACCCCGCTCGACGCCCCCGCCGAGGGCCGGATCCTGGTGAAGAACCTGCACTTCTCCGTGGACCCGTACATGCGCGGCCGCATGAACGACGTGAAGTCGTACACCCCGCCCTTCCAGCTGGACCAGCCGATGGACGGCGGCGCGGTGGGCGTGGTCGTCGCCTCGAACGCGGAGGGCTTCGCCGAGGGCGACCACGTGCTGCACGGGCTCGGCTGGCGTGACTACGCGGACGTGCCCGCCAAGCACGCCAAGAAGGTCGACCCGGACGTGGCCCCCCTCTCCACGTACCTCGGCGTACTCGGCATGACCGGCCTGACCGCCTACTCCGGCCTCCTCGAGGTCGCCTCCTTCAAGGAGGGCGACGCGGTCTTCGTCTCCGGCGCGGCCGGCGCGGTCGGCAGCCAGGTCGGCCAGATCGCCCGCCTCAAGGGCGCCTCGCGCGTGATCGGCTCCGCGGGCTCGGACGACAAGGTGAAGCTGCTCGTCGAGGAGTACGGCTTCGACGCGGCCTTCAACTACAAGAACGGCTCCGTGGCCGAGCAGCTCAAGGCCGCCGCCCCCGACGGCATCGACGTCTACTTCGACAATGTCGGCGGCGACCACCTCGAAGCGGCCATCAGCCGCCTCAACGTGCACGGCCGGATCACGGTCTGCGGACTGATCTCGCAGTACAACGCCACCGAGCCGCCGGCCGCCCCGCGCAACCTCGCGATGCTGATCGGCAAGCGCCTGCGCATGCAGGGCATGCTCGTCATGGACCACCAGGACATGGCGCCGCAGTTCATCCAGGAGACGGCCGGCTGGATCGCCTCCGGAGAGCTCAAGTACCGCGAGACCTTCGTCGAGGGCATCGAGAACGGTGTGGACGCGTTCCTGGGCGTCCTGCGCGGTGACAACACCGGAAAGATGATCGTCAACCCGGTCAAGTAATCTCTGCCCAGAGAGCCTGTCAGGGTCGTGGGCGCGAGCCCGGCGGGCACACAACAGGAGGAAACGCTCTTTCATGGCTATCCAGCAGTCGGACGTCAAGTACACCGCCGTCGCCACCGCCGAGAACGGCCGTGACGGCCGCGTCGCCGCCGAGTCCGGCAACCTCGACGTCGTCGTGAACCCGCCCAAGGAGATGGGCGGCTCCGGCGCCGGCACCAACCCCGAGGAGCTCTTCGCCGCCGGTTACGCGGCCTGCTTCCAGGGTGCGCTCGGCGTCGTCGCCCGCAACGAGAAGGCCGACATCACCGGCTCGCGCGTGACCGCCCAGGTCGGCATCGGCCAGAACGACGAGGGCTTCGGCATCATCGTCGCCATCAAGGCCACCATCCCCACGGTCGACATCGCCAAGGCCCAGGAGCTCCTGGACAAGGCCCACCAGGTCTGCCCGTACTCCAAGGCCACCCGCGGCAACATCGAGGTCACGGTCGAGGCCGTCTGATCCGCCGCAGCCTCCGCTCGACGACGGCCGCTCCCGTGATCCGGGAGCGGCCGTTGTCATACGTCCGTGTTCTCATATACGCGCAAGAGCAAGCCACTTGGAGGGGGACCCCATGACCACACTGCGCGTGAAGGCTTTCGACCACCTGGTCCTGAACGTGACGGATGTCGAACGCTCGCTGGCCTTCTACACGGGCCCGCTCGGCCTGGAGCCGGTCCGCGTCGAGGAGTGGCGCGAGGGCAAGGTCCCCTTCCCGTCGGTCCGTATCGACGCATCGACCATCATCGACCTCTTCGCGAAGCCGCGCGGCGAGTCCAACATCGACCACATCTGCCTGACCGTGGAGCCGCTGGACTGGCAGCAAGTCATCGACTCGGGCACCTTCAAGGTCCTCGAAGGCCCGGTCCCGCGCTTCGGCGCCCGCGGCTCGGCCCAGTCCATCTACATCGAGGACCCGGACGGCAACACAGTCGAACTGCGCTGGTACCCGCAGGACGTCGAGGACTGACGGGGTCCTGAGGTCTGTCACCACCGATCGGCGACGTACGCGGACAGCGCAGCGAGCCGATCGGTGTCCTCGGGCGTCATGAAGTACCCCGCCTCCCGGATCTCCCGCAGGAACTCATCGGGCAGTGTCAGGTGATGCGTCCGCACGTAGAACCAGAGATCGCCGCGCCACATCCACTCCCCGTCGCTGTACACGGAGTCCCCGCCGAGCACGCTCCGTCCGCTGCCGAGCACGTCCTGGGACGAACCCATGGCGCTGAACAGCAGGTGCCCGGCACGGAGATACCGCAGAACCTGCTGCTCGTCCTCGTACGGCCCGGGGGAGAGGTGGTCGCGGATGCTGCCGCGTGGGGGCCCGTACGAAGGGGCCCAGAGCTCCTCGTAGAAGTCAGCGATCTTCATGTTGCGTTTCCGGACGGCTGGGCCACCCGGCACCTCCGGCGTTCTTGAGGTGCTCGCCGAAGGACCGGGCTTCAGGGCACTGCGAGCGCTGGACCACGGCGGCGGCGTGCCGCAGGGTGCGCCCGGACGCTTCCTCGGCAAGGACATCGCGCGCCAGACGTACCGCGAGCGGTCCGTCGACGGTTGCCACCGCGGCGGCCAGGTCGACGAGTTGAGTGGCCAGGTCGAAGGGGGCCTCGGCGATGCGCGGCAGGCCACGGCGGACAGCGGCCTCGATGTCCGGGACAAGGGCACGCACCGCCTCGGCATCCAGCTGATCGGCCAGCTTCTCGTCGAAGTACTCCCGGTCGGCGATCCGCACCAACGCCCGGAATGCTGCGACCCGTTGTCCCGCTGTGCCCTTCTCGCCAGCCAGCACATCACTGTCCGACACCGCGAGCGCCAGCTGCGCGAACGTGCTGTCCACGGAGAACTTCCGGTCGATCAGCGCCCCGTACCAGGGCGCCTGCTCAGGGGTGGCGGCAGCTGCGATCACCGCCTCGTACCCGGCAGGCTCGGCCCACGTGGTCAGCGCGACACAGGCGAGCAGCCGCTCCCGCTCCGTCCCCGAACCCAGCAGCGCGACCAGACGAGGCACCCTGGCCCGGTGCCTCGGATCGTCGAGTCCGTCGTAGAGAACGTCCTCGAAGTCCGCACCGGTCTCCCCGTCGAAAGACGTCCCGAGCAACTCCACGAACCGGCTCACGTGGTGCCCTGCCCGTCCACCCGTCCGCCCGTGGAGTGAGGACGGCCGCCTCGCCGCGCCTGACCCTGTTCCATGGCCTGAGCGTAACGGCGGCGATCACAGCACTCGCGCCTCAGCGGCGGATGACCCTGACGTCGCCGCCTCGCTCGCGGAACCACTCTTCGAGTTCCACTCCTCCAAGAGTGCGGCTCCTTGTGCCCTCGACCAGTTCCACCGGCCCGAAGACGGATCCTCGCATTCCCCGCACCACGGTGTTCTGGTCCAGCCGTGCCTTGAAGGAGTTCTCCTCGACGGTGGCATCGGTGAGGTCGGCGCCGCGCAGATCCACGTCGATCAGGGATGCGCCCCCCATCGTGGCGCCGCGGAAACTCGCTCTCGACGCGTCGACGCCGTAGAGGGATGCCTTGACGAGGTCCGTCCCGTCCAGCTTCGCGCAGTGCAGAACGGCCTCGTCGAGGTTGGCCCGTACGAACGTGGCACCGGCCAGATCGGCCCCGGAGAAGTCGGCGCCTTCGGCATCCGTACGGTAGAAGTCCGCTCCGGCGCACCGGGCACCGTGCAACGTCGCGTTCGAGAACCACGACTCGGAGAAGTCCCCACCGGACAGGTCGGCTCCGCTCAGATCGAGTCCGATGGCATCGAGCCCACCTCGACGGCCGCTGCCCAGCCACTCCCGCAGTCTGTCCGCAGCGGTGGCATCGACCGGGTAGGCGTTCGGAGCCCACGGCACGGTTACCCGTCTCTCTTCGGCAGCGGCCGGCGCGTCGAACTCACCCGTCCGCTGCCGTACAGGACCTCGAAGCTGTCCCAGACGTCCGACGCGCTGCCGCCGGGGTCGAAGTAGTTGTCGATGCCGGTCTCGGAGGGCTTGGCGAACCAGGTCGGATCGTCCGGATCCGTCTCCGCACCCAAGGCGTCGGCGAGTGCGGCGAGTGCGGCCGTGAGGCGGGGTGCGTTCGCCGCGTGGACGCCGGCCTGGGCGCGGCCCTTCAGGTCGTACGGCAGCCAGAAGTCCCCATACGTGACGAGGTCCGTGGTGACATAGCCGGCATACGCGGAACTGCCGAGGCGGAACAACCCGTCCTGGACCTGCTCCTGCCCTCGCACTCCCACCACCGTGCCCGACAGACCGACGGAGGCATGCACCGACCCCGCCTCCCCGGCCATGCGAGATTCCTCGATGCCGGCGGCGAGCGCCCTGTGGTCGACCGAGCCGACGATCGGCGTATCACCCTCGTGGAGAAGGGAGTTGGAGGCACCCGCCTTGCGAAGGGTCACGTGTGCCCGTGGCGTTCCGACCGCGAGCCGATGTTCGGCGAGCACGCGGTACGCGGCCGTCACGGCACGCAGACATGCCTCCACGAGGTCGGGGGTCTCCTCGTCCCGGCCCCACGTCCAGCGGGCCACAGCGCTGCTCGCGATCACGGCGCCCCTCTGCTCACGACTGTGTGCCGTCGACTGGGACGGGAACAGCGTCCCCGCGCGTTCAATCCGCGAGCTCCCGCAAGGCGCGCTCACCGGGCTCGGTCGCGGTCAGGCGGGCTGCTGCCCGGTCCGCCCATCCCGGATCGGACCGCCTTGCCGCCTGCACCATGAGGGCGACCTGGAGCCCCAGGTCGAAGGAGACCGCGCGGTCGGCCTCAAGGGCGCCGATCGCGCGCTCCACGGCGGAGCGGATCTCCGGCAGGCACGCCGTCACCAGGTCGGCCCGCAGAAGTGCGCTGACCTTGCGATCGAGTTGCACACGGTCCGCCGAGGACAGAAGCGCGCGCGCCGCGGCGAGCCGGCCGTCCGCCGTACCGCGTTCCTCGACCATGTCCGCACTGTCGCCGACCGCCTCGGCGAGCAGGCCGAAGGTGTCGTCCACACCGCGGAACCGGTCGTACGAGGCGCCCTTCCACGGCACTGACCCAGGCGACGAGGCGGCGTCGGTCACCGTCGCGTATCCGACCGGATCCGCCCACCGGGTCAGCGCCAGACAGGCGAGGAACCTTCCGACGGCATCCGCCCCGGGATCCTGCAGAATCGCAGCGAGCGCCGATGAGCGTTCGGCATAACCGCCGTCGAGGCCCTCGCTGATGACGTCATCGGGGTCCGCGGCCATCCCGTCGAAGTCGGTGTACAGCAAGGCCGCCAACTCAGGGCCGGGCTCCCACGATTCAGCCTTGTCGGACATACATGCTCCTGCTCTCGTGCTGCACGGGCGGCCTACGGCTGTCGCGTCGTCGGGTACGGGCCCTGCACGTACTCCTTGGGTACGACGCCGCTGATCAGCCATTCTCCGTCACGCCGGGTGTTGAGGAGGGCCATTACGCGCCTGTACACCTTGTCCGTCTTTCCCTTGCTGAGGCCGAGATCCTTGACGAACGCGGTGACCGCGTCGGTGTCCGATCCCTTGAGCGTCGCGGGCACCGCGACCTCCTTGCCGGCCACCTTGTTGATCTCGTCCCCGATGGACCGCTGGATCTGTTCCGGGCGCAGGACCTGGACATCGCGCACCTTGCCGGAGGCGATGTCCGCCTCGAGCCGTCGGTAGTCGATGCTGACTTCCTGCTCGCCGTAGATCTTGCCCGTGCCGTCCTTCGGGGCGAAGGAGGTGAACTGGCTGTTCTGCTTGGCGACCGGGTTGGAGCCGCCGAGGACGTGCTCGAGGGGCGTGATGGCCCCTTCCGGATTCGCGGGGACGATGCCCTGGTCCGGATCGAAGCGGGACTTGCGCAGACCGAACTCGTTGTGGGTGGCGCTGAAGTCGTTGTCCTGCCGGATGATCAGTGGTTCGTCGTCACCCGGACTCTTCGGAGGCAGGCTGTCGTCAGCAGTCGTCGCGGCGTCCGCGGAACCGTCCCCGGGCTCTGCGGGAGTCTGATCGGCACCGTCGTCCGTGGTGCGGGCGGCGTCGTCCGCGGCACCGTCGGCTGAATGTGTCCCTGCCCCGGCCGCGTTGTCGGCGGTGTCGGGCACGGCGCCGACGAGGGCGGGTTCGCGAACCGGCGTTTCGATACGGGGCAGTTCGGCCGGGTTGGCGTTGGAGTCGAGCGGCTTGGGGGCGTCGTCGGCGTGCTGGATGACGGTGCCCTGGCCGTCGAGAATGTTGCCCTTGGGGTCCATGTACTGGGCCGGGATGCCTGCCTCGGTGGGCAGTTTCACCGTGCCCTGGGGGACGGTGACCGTGCCCTCGGGCAGCTTGAAGTTCCCGTCGGAGAGCTTGACCGCACCTTCGGGGATCGTCGCCCCGGCGGGGATGTCGAAGGTGCCGTCGGGGAGCTTGACCGCTCCTTCCGGCAACTCGAAAGCGTTCGCGGGCAGGGGTGGGATGTCGATGGTGCCGACGCCCTTCAGCCCGGCCATCACATCGCCGAGTTTGGTCAGTCCGGCGCCGCCGGCCTTGGTGATGTAGGTCATCGGATCGATGGCCTTGCCCGCCTTCGACAGGGCACCAAGGGTTTTCGCGACCGCGCCGGCCTTGCCCGCGCCGGCGACTCCGGCGCCTGCGCCGCCGGTGAACACGGTGGTGACCACGTTGAACGTCACGGCTCCGGCGGCGCGGGCGGGGTTCTTGCCCCACTCGTCCCAGGCGACCAGGGCCTTGCCGGTCTCCTTCACCGCGGTACGCGAATCACGCAGCCAGGAGGGGAGTTTGTCGTCCGGCGCCATCATGTACGCCGCCCCGACGACGGGCACCGACATGATCAGCAGGCCGGTCGCGAGTTGTGCGAGGCCCTTCCAGGCCTGCCCCATCGCATCGAGTCCCTGGAAGCCGACCAGGGTGCCGAGGCCTTTGATGGTGCCCCAGATCCCGTCGACGATCAGGCCGTCCCAGACGAACGACTTCACCCAGTGCCCGACCTCATACCAGTGATGCGACTCCTCCTCCGGAGTACCCCACGGGACTTTGGCGTTTTTGAGGTCGTCGGCGCTGTAGCCGTACATGTTGTCTTTGTTGGACCCGTCGTTCGCCACGAACTGAGTCCCACC
>NZ_JBEPEW010000110.1:0-28337 GCF_040300965.1 Streptomyces mesophilus
GGCCTCCCCCGCGGCCAGCCGGCGCAGCGCACCGTCCGGCGCCAACTCGACGAGCTCGGGCTCGGGGGCGCCGACTGCCACGCACCAGCTCAGCTCGCCGGCGCCGGCTTGTTGGGCCTCCGTGAGTACGGTGATCAGGTCGGCGCGTGTGAGGGTGCCGTTGAGTGGGGGCGGGGCGCTGCGGCGGGTCAGGAGGGCGCGGGGCGTGGGTGTGTCGTGCAGGCCTTGGTCTTGGTCTGCCCTCCGCCCGGCACCCCCGTCCGGCGCGAAGTGCACGACAGCCAGCGGCTGTTCGCCCGCACCCTCCAGATCGAGGACGGAAGCTCGAGAACCCAACGCCCGACCCGCGAGCCACAGCGCGGCAGCCGCATGTCCCGCGTCGAGCAGGATCAGCGGCCAGGCACGGTGGCCGTAGTGGGCTTCCGTGCGCTGCGGAATCGCGTACAGCTCGACCGCGACCCCGGGCGGCACTTCGCCAGGCGCGGAGCCGAGACGGTGGACCCGGTGACGCCCCGGGTCGTAGCCGTAACGCCCGCGCTCCAGCGCGCAGTTGTCGCCCACGAGAAGCTGGGCGTCGACGGGGTGCAGGGCCCCCGCGGAGGGTGCGGGCCGCAGCCGGCCGGCCCCGTCGGCGGCGGCCAGCGACAGGCGCAGCAGCTCGCGCAGGTCGAGCTGTCCGGGCCCGGTCCGCGGCAGCCGGCGAGCGGGGCCCGGCCAGTCGGGCGTCATCGGCGCGGCGGCCGTGTCCGGTCCGGGCAGTTCGTCCGTACGGGCTCTGGCGAGGGCTTTCACTAGGTCCATGGCGCGGCTCACATGTGCGGCGGCGGGGCCAGCGTGAAGTCCTCGGGCGCGCCCGGTGCGGCCGTACGCCAGCCGCGCGCGAGGGCGGCTTCGGCAAGGCGCGGGCACCCGAAGTACCCGAACGCGGCCGGCGCGTTGGGCAGCAGCCCGGACACCAGCACCCGCGCGACCCTCAGCTGCGTCTCGGCCACGTCCTCGGTGGTCAGGTCGAAGGTCAGCACGCGGTGGCCGCCCTCGCGCAGGGCCGCCGCCATCCGCTCCCGGCTGCCCGGCGCGACGGCGTCGAGCGGCACGACACCGTGCGCCGGCTCCGTGAAGCGCCTGGCCCCGGACGCCATCCGCGGGTCGAGCCACACCTGGACATGGGCCCCCAAATCCCTTACGCGCTCGAACTGTTCACCGCAGGCGTCTAGATAGCGCCGGTCTTCCCGGTGGTCGAGGTAGAGCCCCTTGGCGAGCAGTCCGGCGTCGACGGCCTGGAAGACCCAGCCGTCGGGGTCGGTGAGCCCCTGGGTGAACACCCAGGTGTGCACCGCTTCGAGTACGGCCTTACGGGCGGCGTCGGCCGGGTCGTACTTGCAGGCGAACCCGGCGGCGTACAGATCGAGCCGCGGGTCGTGCACGAGGGCGGCCATGCAGGGCGCGAACTCCGAGGGCATCTCGACGATCCACACGGTGAGCCCGCATCCGGCGAGGTCCTCGGCGAGACCGGGGACCGTCGCCGGGTCGATGCCGCGCGCGGGTCCGTCGAGGTGCCACCACACCTCCAGGGCGTCGCGTTCGGCGATCTCCAGGAGGCCGCGTTCGACGGCGTCGTCGAAGCCCTGTCCTGTGGCGATGCCCGCGTAGTTGAGGTGGTGGGTGCGCGGCAGTGAACGCAGCTCGCCCTGGCGCCAGTTGAGGTGGGTGAGCGCCACGGGCGCCCACACCTCGTCCGTCGTCCCGTCGGGCAGCCGCTCGGCGCCGCGCGTCCACAGGGCCGGGGTGTCGTGCGTGAACCGGTGGTAGGGGAACTTCTCGCGGGTGTACTGCCAGTCCGCGTACGAAGGCAGCTCGTCGGGCCCGTAGAGCCGCAGTCCCTTCCCGGCGAGTTCGCCTGCGGTGGCGCGCAGGGGTGCGTCCGGGTGGCCGGGCGGCGGGACGCGGTTGCCGCAGTAGCGCTCGATCCCCTCGGCTATGGCGGCGATACGGGCGGTGTCCGGGTCGCCGAAGGCGGTGCCGAGCGAGACGCGGTCGGCGGGCCACAGACCGAGCCTGCGGGCGTCGGCGACCTCGGCGGTCATCGCCGTGTAGCGCGGGGGCGCGCCGGCCGGGTGGTCGACGGGCTTGACCTTGCGGACGATGCCGCAGACGGGGTCCACGAGGGCTTCGAGCGGCAGCGGCGTCATCGGGGGATCTCCAGGGCCGGGTTGACGGGTGTGGGTCGGGTGCGAAGCACGGTGAGGCGGAGTTCGAGGCCGGTCGGGTGCACCTCGCGCCGGGAGGCGAGCAGACGGGTGGCCGTGATCGGGTCCTCGCCGGTGTGCGGGTTGCGGGCGTGGGCCGGGAAGTGGTGTCCGGCGATCTCGATACGGAGCCGGGTGCCGGCCACCAGTCTTAGTGCGAGACGCCCGAGAGGGATCGTGAACTCCGCTTCACTGCCTGGCGGTTCGGCGCGGCGGACGACACCGAGGCCGATCCGCTCGGCCCGTCCTTCGGGGCTCAGCGCGACGAGCCGGGCGACCCAGTCGGCGGACGGAGTGTCCGCGGTGGCGCGCAGGCGCACCGCGGCGGGACCGAACACGTCCAGCAGGCGTGGAAGCGGCCGGGTGACGAGCACGCAACGGTCAGGCTCGCCGTCCGCGGGGACGGCCAGATCCACTGAGCCGACCGGGCGTTCGGGGTTCGCGGTGAAGACGCCCCCGCGCAGCAGGCGCAGGCGCGGCACGTACGCGTCACCCATGACGTCCGAGCCCACCCACAGCGGGCTGCCACCGAGAGCGAGTGCACCGGCCCGCCCTTCCCTGAGCCGCCCTTCGAGAGCGGCCCACGCCCATCGCGCGTACAACTCACCCAGTCCCACTCGGTGTTCGGGGTGCGCATCGGGCCCGGGTGCGGCGACAAGGCCGTGCCCCCAGGGCCCCATCAACAGGCGGGTGGACGGTCCGCCCCAGTTGCGCCACAGCTCCACGGTGTCCTCGGCGAAGTGGTCATGGTGCCCGCCCACGGCGAGCAGCGGCATCCGAGCCGTCGCGGCCAGGGACGCAAGCCGTCCGCGCTCACGTCGGCGCCACAGTCCCCGCCAGGACGGGAGCTCCCGCCCCAGCCGCTCGGGGAACTTCACCAGCGGCAGGCGGGACAACAGATCCGGGTCGGCCGCCAGCGCCTTGGCCAAGGCGGTCTCGTCGGAGTCGGGCCGGTCGCCGTGGGCGGCCCACCACCCGGCGCGGTTCAACAGCCGCTCCGCACCCGAGGGTTCCCGTGCCGTGTCGGCCGCTCCGAGGGCGGGCACGGCGGCGATCACGGCGTCGGGGCGCGCGTCTTCGGCCGCCTCCAGCGCGAGCGCGAGTGCGCAGTGGGCGGCATAGGAGGCCCCGCAGGCCACGAGCCGGCCGTCGCTCCAGGTCTGCCGCCGGATCCAGTGCGCGGTTTCCGCACCGTCGGCGGCCTCGCTCTCGTAAGGTCGCCACTCCCCCGGCGACGCGTGCCGGCCGCGCACGTCCTGGGCGAGCACGGCGAATCCGCGCCGCGCCCAGCCGTGCAGCTCGGCACGGTGGCTTTGCCGGCCGTAGGGGGTGCGGATGAGGACGGCGGGGAAAGGCCCCTGCCCATCGGGGAGTTGGACGTCGGTGGCGAGCCCGCTGACGGATGTCGTGAACGGAGCCACCGGCTGCGGGAACGCAGTCACCGGATGCGCACCCCGGACCTCCGCACCTCAGTCATCGCCGCCACATCCGGTACGGGCAGGGCGGGGTGCGCGGTGACGGTCAGGGTCCGCAGATCGACGCGGCGCAGGCGTCGCCGCGCGGGCAGCCCGTCCTCGTCACGGGCCCCGGTCGCCCATCGGGTGAGGTCATCGGCGAGGAACGCGGCAAGCAGTCCCGCGGCCGGCCCGGCAAGGCGTACGGGCGATCCTGTCGTGCGCGGGCCGCGCCAGTAGGCGGCCAGTTCGCGGTGGGCGGGTGTGGCGGCAAGCCGCCGGGCGCGCACCTGCGCGGAGGTGACGTCCCCGGCCACGGCCGCGAGCGGCTCGACGTACGCCTGCCACCCCTCGAGATGACAGCGCGACCAGGCGATGCCGCGCTCAGGCAACCGGTCGGCGGCATCCCACAGACCTTCGGACACGGGACCGTCGAGGCACCACACCACGGCGACGGGCCGGCCCGTCTCCCAGTCGCCGGGGCAGCCGAGTCGGGGCGCGGCCCCCGCCGCCTCCAGGTATCCGGCCAGCGGCTCTGTCAGTACGGGTGCACCGAGCAGCAACACGTCCCGGCGCTCGACGGGCCACATGGCCCCGTCAGCGCGGCCGGACCCCTCGGCGTACCCGGCTTCCTCGAACGCCGCCACGAGCCGGTCGACTTCGGCGTCCACCCGCCCGGCCGCGCCGCCCGCGAGCCGGGACAGCAGCTCCGCCTGGTGCGCTTCGTCCGCCGCGACCCGGAGGAACTCCCCGTCGGCCGCACGGACGGCCAGGCCGCCGTCGGGGACGGCGACGACTTCGACACCCGGTGCGAGCTGACTGCGCGACACGTCACTTCTCCCGTGGACAAGGGGGCTTACAAGCAGAGGGACTTGGAACGCGGGCCCGCCGAGAGGCAGTCGGCGGACCCGCGAACGAGGGTCAGACCTCGGTCACTCCTCGGTGTCGTCGAAGGGGTTCTCGACGAGAGCGTTGGAGTGGGAAGCCGAGTCGTGGGCCAGCTGGCCGGGGTCGGCGATCGGCGTGAAGACCTGGTCGTCCTTCATGAACTTTCCTCCGTCACAAGGGAGTTGCGGTGATCGGTCGATCACCACGCGAGAACGTTATTGAATATGATTGTCATTTGGAAGAGGGTAGTGGGTGATCTGGGTAACACACCGGCCAGTCCCCCTCGGGGTCCCGCCCGACACGGCCCGCAACCCGCAGCACGTCCGCGAGGAACCCGGGCGTGACCACCTCCTTCGGCGCCCCGTCGGCCACCACACCGCCGTCGCGCAGCGCCACGATCCGCTCGGCGAAGCGGGCGGCGTGCGCAAGGTCGTGAAGCACCATGACCACGGTCAGGCCGCGCTCCTCGCGCAGCCTCACCACCGTTTGCAGGACGTCGAGTTGGTGGTGGAGATCCAGATACGTGGTCGGCTCGTCGAGCAGCAGCACCCGGGTGTCCTGGGCGAGCGCCATGGCCAGACGCACCCGCTGCCGTTCGCCGCCGGAGAGCGAGTCGACGGGCCGTTCGGCCCAGTCGGCCACGCCGACGTCGTCCAAGGCGCGGCGCACCACGGAGTCGTCGCCCTCACGCAGCATGCCGAGCGGGCCGCGCGCGGCGTACCGCCCCTGCCGTACGAGCTGCCGTACGGTCATCCCCGGTACCGCCGGGGCGGACTGATGGAGCAGCGCCACATGGCGGGCGGTGGCCCGCCGCGAGCATCGGGCGAGATCGTGCCCGCCCACCAGGACCCGCCCCTCGCCGGGCCGCAGGAGCCCGGCGACGATCCGCAACAGGGTTGATTTGCCGCAGCCGTTGAGGCCGACGAGAGCGGTCAGCTCTCCCGGTTCGACAGCCACGTCGACGCCGCGCAGGACGGGCCGGCCGGGGTATCCGAAGTGGACTCCTTCTACGCGGATGCCCACGGGTTCACTCATGCTGTGTCCTTAACTGTCCTTGACGACAACGGCCCTTGGAGCTGCCGGCCGCGGCGGCGTCCACCCCGGCGGCAGCGGGCCTGCGCGGCCGAAGCGGCCTAGAAGTCCTGGGCAGGCGTGCGGCGTACGACGATCAGCAGCAGCACCGCGCCCGCACACGCGGTGAGCGCCCCGACGGGCGCGGTCAGCCGGTCGGAGTCGAGGGCCAGGGCGAGCAGCCGCGACAGCGCCTGCGCGGCGGCGTCCGCGCCGCAGACCACTACGGCCCCCAACAGCGCCGCCCCGGGCAGCGCGAGACGCAGGTCGGCGCCGAACACGGCCACCGCGACATGCGGCACGAGCAGGCCGACGAAGCCGAGGGCTCCCACGGAGGCCACGGCGCCCGCCGTCAGCGCCACGGCGCACAGCAGCGCCAGGGACCGGGCCCGTACGACCGACAGGCCCGCCGCGGCGGCGAGTTCGTCGCCGCAGCGCAGCAGGGTCAGCGGCCCGGCACACAGCCAGGCCACGATTCCCCAGGCGAGCGCCCAGGGCCACAGCAGGTGCCAGTGCTCCCATACGCGGCCTTCGGTGGTGCCGACGAGCCACTGGACGACGCTGCCGAGTTCGCCCGGGGCGACGAGCAGCACCATGGCGGTGAGTCCGCCGAGTACGGCGGATACGAGCACTCCGTGCACGGCGGTCTGTGCGGGATCCGCACGGCCGCGTCCGGCGAGGAGCCACAGGAGTCCGGCCCCGGCCAGACCGCCCGCGAGGGCAGCGACGACCACGGCGAGCGGTGACTGCCAGCCCGCGAGGCCGAGCCCGGTGGCCGTGACCGCCCCGAGTACGGCGCCCGGCGTCACACCGGTGACCTCGGGTCCGGCCAGCGGATTGCGGAGCGCCGACTGGAGGACCAGACCCGCGACACCGAGGCAGCCGCCCGCCCCGAGCGCCACGAGGAGACGGGGCACGCGGAGGTTGAACAGCACGTGCCGGTCCATCGCGCCGCCCCCGCCGGACAGTACGTCCCAGGCCACGGACGGGGACATGGCCCGTCCCGACAGGAGTGACGCGCAGGCGGCGGCCAGGATGAGCCCGGCGAGTACGCCGAAGCGCCGCGCCATGCGCGCGGTCCGCGCCACCTGATGCGGCTCGGTCGGCCGTACGTCCCGTACGTCCCGTGCGTCTCGTGCGGCCTGTGCGGACCCAGCCGTCGGCTCCCTCTCCGTCACCTGCACCTTCTCCGTCATCGCGCCCTCCTCAGCAGAGCGACCCCGGCCGGCACCCCGAGCAGGGCCGTCCAGGCGCCGACCGGAATCTCCACCGGCGCGAGCGCGAGCCGGGCCGGCACGTCGGCGAGGGCCACGACGACCGCGCCCCAGGCCGCCGACCAGGGCAGCCAACCCACCGCGTCGGAGCGGGGGTTGAGCCTGCGGGCGAGCTGCGGTGCGAGGAATCCCACCCAGGCCACGGGCCCGCACACGGCGGTCACGGGCGCGATCAGCACCACGGCGACGGCCAGCGCCGTGAACCGGGCCCGCCGCGCTCGTACGCCGAGAGCTTCCGCGTCGTCGTCGCCGAGGCGGAGCACCGCGAGCACCGGCGCGCACAGCACGAGCGCCGGAAGGGCGATCAGGAGCCACGGCCACAGACCGGTGACGTCCTCCCAGGTGCGCGCCGACAGCGAGCCGAGCAAGTAGCGGTAGATCAGCTGCAGATCGAGCTGATCGGCCATCACCATCAGGACGAGCAACGCGGCCTGCAGCGCCGCGGCGACCGCCGCCCCGGTGAGCAGCACGGCGGACGGGCTGCGCCCGAGCCCCGCCGCGACCAGCGTGAGTCCGCCGCCCAGCGCCGCCCCGCCGATGGCGAGCAGCGGCTGGACGGCGGCGGGCACGGCCACGGCGAGCACCAGCGGCGCGGCCACCCCGAGCGCGGCACCTGACGAGACGCCCAGCATCTCGGGGACTGCCAAGGGGTTGCGCAGCGCCTCCTGCAGCACGAGCCCGGCCGCCCCGAGGCAGGCACCGGCGAGCAGCGCCAACACCAGGCGTGGCACACGGAGTTCGGAGACGACCACCTGAGTGATCTCGTCGCCCCCGAACAGCCGGTGCAGTGGCACGTAAGGCGTGCCAAGACTCAGCGCGCACCACGACGCGACGGCCAGCAGCACACCTAGAACCAGGAGCTGGATCCCCGACCGCCGCCGCGCGGGCTTGCCCCGATGCCCGTCACGCCCGGAGGCCGGTGCCGCCGTGTCGGATATCGCCGCCTGCACGCTCACTTCAGCGCGGCCACGGCCTCGTCGAGGACGATGCCGAGGGAGCGGGTGCCGCGGCCCTTCGCCCAGATCTCCGCGTTGACCTCGTGGACGTCACCGTTCTTGACGGCGGGGATCTTCCCCCACAGCGGGTTCTTCGCCAGCTTCTCGGACAGCTTGCCGTCCGCCTCACCGAAACTCATGGTCTCGACGAAGAGCACGTCCACGCCCTGCGCGAGGATCTCCTCGAGGCTGTAACTCCCGTCCACACCACGGGACTTCCATGGGTAGTCGGCCAGCTTCGGGAAGAGCCCGGCAGCCACGTCCGTACCCGGGGTGGCGACGCCGAAGTTCTCGTCGCTGCCGTAGATGATGAGTGCGGTCTTGTCGCTCCTGGTCCGCTCGGCCTCGGCCAGCTTGGTACGGAACGTCTTCTCCGCCTTCTCGCCCTGCGCCGTACGGCCGGTGAGTGCGGCGACATCCCGCAGGTAGCTCACGCTGTCCTGCCACCTCTCGGGCTGCACGGGCCAGAAGGTGGTGGCCCCCTTCAGTGCGTGCGCGAGCTTGCCATGGGTGTCCTCGAGGCCGATCACCAGGTCCGGCTTGTGGGACAGGATCGCCTCGACCTCCGGCGCGATGAAGCCGCCGGGGATCACCTTCACCTGCTTCGCCTTCTCCTTGCCCAGGAAGCCGGGCTGGGCGAGGAGTTCGTTGTTGGTGGCGGCGGGGACGAGGCCGAGCTCGGTGAGGATGTCGTCGCACAGCGCGACCAGACACACGATCCGCTCCGGCCGCTTCTCCAGGGAGATCTTGACGCCGTTGGCATCCGTCAACTCCCTTGTCGCCTTGATCGGTTCGACCGTCACATCGGTCTTCTCCCCCTGCGCCTTCGCCGTCGTGGCCGGTTCGGCGTCGCCGCCGCATCCCACCAGGACGGAACCCAGGACCGCGGCGGCGATCCCGCATCGGACAGCTCTCGAGATCGAGCGCAGCATCGATGCCCCCACTTTCTTCTCGCATGTTCGGAACGCGGCCGACCATACATGATAATCATTTTCATATACATCCCCGATCGTCGGTCCCGCGACGCCCCGCAGGGCTGACGATCCGCTCCCGCACACCGATGGAGGCCCGCCATGACCACCGACCCGCTGCTCCTCGTCTCCGACCACATCGAGGGGTGCGTCCACGTGGTGACGGTGCCGGACGGTGTCGAGGTCGGCAGGCTGACGGGACGTCATATATCCGAGCACGCAGGGTTCTTGGCGCTGCCCGGCGGACGCGTGGCCTGTGTCGACGACCACCGCGGTGAACTCCTCGTACTCGACCCGTACGGCCGCGACCTGGTGGCGGCGACCGTGCCGGTGGCGGTGCCGGGCGAGCATCTGGCGGCGGATCCGAGCGGGCGGTGGGTGGCCGTCACAACCGGTCTCGGCAAGAACGCCGAGCCCTGGTCGGACCTGCTGACCGTGGTCGATCTGGCCACGGGGGACGCCGCCCGGGTGCGTACGCGCAGAGGCGAGCCCGGCGTGACGGTCCTCGGGGCCGACGACCCGCTCGTGGTCCTGCGCCACCGGGAGCCGGGCGCCCTCGCCGTCCACCGGTTCGCCGACCTGCTCGCCGCGCCGACCGGCTGCCCGAAGGTCGAGCCGCAGGCCTCGCTTCCCCTGCCGGACGACGGTCACGGTGATGCCCAGGACCCCGTCCACGACCGGGTGTTCGCGGCCACCGGCGTGGGGGTGCACCGGGCGCGCCGGGAAGGTGACGGCCTCGTCGAGGAGCCGGTGATCCCGTGGGGCGGGCCCGCCCGCGGCTGGTACCTGCGCCTCGATACGGGTCGCAGGGCGCTGTGGTCGACTCTGCGCGGCGGTCCTGCCGATCCGTTGCGCTGGCCGGAGTGGACCAACCACTCATGGACGTACGAACTCGACTCTGACCTGACGTCACTGACCGACCTCGGCCCGGGACTCGTCTTCCGGCTGGCCCTCGCGAAGGAGCATGCCGCGTTCGCCCGCATCCACCCCGACGGCGACGAACTGATCCTGCTGGACCACGACGGAATCAGCCGGCGCACCGCACTGCCGCCCATGGAAGGCGCCCCGGCCCGCGGCTCCACCCCCTGGGAGGGCGTCCAGCGCCGCGCCGTGGCCGCGTCGCCAGGGGCGGACTGGGTGGCGGTCACTCGCGGGGGTCACGGCGAAGTCCATGTCGTGGACGCGCGGTCCGCAAGCGAGGCCGCCCGCCTGAAGCTGGACACCCCGCTCCATCACGGCGGGCACCTCCTGCTGCTCTCGCAGGGGGACGGCGCCGACGGCGACCCGGTGGGGCGATGAAGGCGCGCCACCTGCGAAGGCAGTCCCAGAGCTGAGCCGTCCGCCGCCGTGTCCAGCACCACGCTCCACTACCTCCCGGAGCAGACCCTCCTCTGCACCGGACAGGCATCGCCGCGGCAGGCCCGGTCCGGCAGTACGGGCCGAGCGTCGGCCTCGCGGCGCTCAGCCCCTGAGCGGCACATCGGGCTCGGCGGCTACGTCTCGCCTCGCCGCGGTTCGCCTCGCCACGGTTCGCCTACTGATCCGGCACGCTGACCCCGTGGGGCGGGAACGCCCCCGTGAGCATGACGTAGGCGTCGGCCGGCAGGGTGTCGCGCCTCCAGATCGCCTGGGCGGCCATCGTCGTACGGGAGATGGCGGCGCGCAGCCCGCCGGGACGGTCGCCGCGCAACTCGTCGGCGCGGGAGTGGAAGGCGTCGCGGACCGCCTTCCGGAGTGCGGCGAAGCGGGCCGCGTCGAGGGTCGGTACGGCTTCGTGGCCGAAGGCGCCCGACGCGACCGCGCGGGCTGTGGCGTCCCGGATGTCGTTCAGGGCCGCCGACGGGAGACGGGAGGCCTCGGCGACGAAGACGGCCACCTCGGGAGGGATCACGGACATCCCGAGACCCTAGCCCCCCGTGGCGACTTGGGGCCTCAGTCCCACCCGAAGGTCCAGTACGGGGCCGTCAGCAGGTGGTCGGCGTACTCGCGGATGGTGCTCATGCCGAAGTTCGCGAGCGCGTCCGGGCAGAACGCCATGTGCTCGGCGGCCAGCAGCTCCGCCTCACCGCTCGTGGCCGGCGGGGCGGCGACCGACACGATCAGTGCGCAGCCGACCGTCACCACGCGGGCACCGAACCGGTCCTCCCAGGTGCGCAGGACGGCGCACAGGCGGGCGACGTCGCGCTCGTAGTTGACGGCCCAACTCCAGCCGATGGCGGCCGGTATGTCGGCACTCCGCCGGGCCGGCACCAGGGCGATCCACGAGGTCTGCCCGTCGAAGTCGTACTGGTCGGGACCGGGCTCCAGCATCAGCCGCGCGACGCGCTCGGCAGCGGCCTCCGGTGCATCGGGCGCATACCGTACGGCCTGCGCGAGGCCGGGCCATGCCTCCCCGAAAGGTGCACGGATATGGCGGTAGGCCGGTGGGATTCGGTGCCGGCCCCAGTGCCCGGCCAGCACCCCGCGCGCATCGTGCTCCTCAGGGTGCGACACGGCCTCAGGGGCCAGGTCGCTGCCCCCTCGTACGCTCATGTCGGGGCCTATGAGCACCGGCAGCAGCCCGAGCGCCCGCGCGGGGTGCAGCGCGGCCCAACTCCCGGATGTCGCAGACGAGTCGGATACCCACATCAGCGGCTCGTGCCAGGCGCCCTCGATGGTGTCGCACGTCGTCGAGCCCGCGGGCAGCGAAAGGCCCAGGGACGTGCCGGTGGGGTCCGATACGAGGTGATGCAGCGGGTTCGAAGGGCGCGTCGGCGTGACCATGGAGGGACTGTAGGGCGGCGCGGTTTCACTGTCAGGGGAGGACCGCGGATCCACAACCCGATCCCCGCCGTCAGGGGAGGACCGCGGATCCACAACCCGTTCCCCGCCGTCAGGGGAGGACCGCGGATCCACAACCCGTTCCCCGCCGTCAGGGCAGGATCGAGTCCACGTATCCCCCGTCCACCCGCAGCGCGCCCCCGGTGGTGGCGCTCGCCTGGTCCGAGGCGAGGTAGACGACCATGTGGGCGATCTCCTCGGGTTCGATCAGGCGCTGCAGCAGCGACTGCGGGCGGTGCTCGCGCATGAAGGTGCGCTGGGCCTCGTCCCACGGCAGGTTCCGGTCCACCAGCGCGTACACGAAGTCCTCCACGCCGCCGGTGTGCGTGGGGCCGGCGATCACCGAGTTCACGGTCACGCCCGAGCCGGCGGCCTGCTTGGCGAAGCCTCGGGTGACCGCGAGCAGCGCCGTCTTCGACATGCCGTAATGGATCATCTCCGCGGGGATCACCACAGCGGAATCGCTGGCGATGTTCTGGATCCGGCCCCAGCCCCGCTCGGTCATGCCGGGCAGGTACTGCCGGATGAGGCGTACCGCGGCCAGCACATTGACCTCGAAGTAGCGCCGCCACTCGTCGTCGGTGATGTCCAGCGGGTCGGCCGGTCCGAAGATGCCGAGGTTGTTCACCAGGATGTCCACCTGCGGGAGCGCGTCCTCGACCTGCCGCGCGCCGTCCGCGGTCGTGACGTCGGCGGCCACCGGCACCAGGTCGGCGTCCGGTACTGCCTCGCGGATCCGCCCGATGGCTTCGTCCACACGCTCCTTCGTCCGGCCGCTGATGCCGACGCGTGCACCCGCGCGGGCCAGTTCGGTGGCGATGGCGGCGCCGATGCCCTGCGTGGAGCCGGTGACCAGTGCCGTACGTCCCGTCAGATCGATGTGCATGGGAAGCGGTACTCCTCCGAGTCGGTGAGCGTGTGGCGGCAGGCGTAGCGAGGCCGGCGCGTGGCGGCCCCCTACCCAGTCTTGCCCGCCGCAACGGGGTGCGCTCCCTGAGCCGCCGCCTTGCCGGCAGTTCCGTGCACGCAGCACTTTTGACAGGCCCTTGACAAATGACGGGTGGTGTCGCCAGCATGCAAGACGCTCACAGTTCTGCGTAACGAGCCGCACTGAATACGCAATTCACGCATCGCCTGCAAGGCGCACAGTCGCCGCACCCGCAAGGCACAGCCCACAGCACCGCCTTCGGCACACCCCAGCACCCCCACGGCACACCCGCAGCAAGCGCGGCCGGCGCGCGCCCTGCCTGACACACCCCCAAGCGTCAGGAGGATGCCCCATGCCCTCACGCCCTCGTACGGGGCTGAGACTGCTCAGCGCACTCACCCTCGTCCTGGCCGGCGTCACCGTCGCGTCGGCCCCGGCCTCCTCGGCCGCACAGGACATTCCCCCCGCGGACTATCAGCAGGTCCAACTCGCCACCGGTGGCGCGGAGTTGGGCGAGCCCATGTCGCTCACCGTGCTGCCGGACCGCTCGGTCCTGCACACCGCGCGCGACGGCACGATCCGGTTCACCGATGCCGCGGGCAGCACCACGACGGCCGGGAAGCTGGACGTGTACACGCATGACGAAGAGGGGCTGCAGGGCATCGCGGCGGCTCCGGACTTCGCCATGAGCCGCCATGTGTACGTGTACTACTCCCCCAAGCTGAACACGCCGGCCGGCGACGCCCCGGTGACCGGCAGCGCGGCCGACTTCGAGGCGTGGAAGGGGCAACTCAACCTCTCCCGGTTCACGCTCAAAGCCGACAACACCCTCGACATGGCCAGTGAGAAGGTCGTGCTCGAAGTGGCCAACGACCGTGGCCAGTGCTGCCACGTTGGCGGCGACATCGACTTCGACGCCGCCGGAAACCTGTATCTGACGACCGGCGACGACACCAATCCGTTCGACTCCGGCGGTTATGCGCCGATCGATGAACGCACCGACCGCAACCCGCAGTTCGACGCCCAGCGCTCCTCGGCGAACACCGACGACCTGCGCGGCAAGCTGCTGCGCATCAAGCCGACCGCCGACGGCGGCTACACGATCCCCTCCGGCAATCTCTTCGCGCCCGGTACGGCCGACACACGGCCCGAGATCTACGCGATGGGCTTCCGCAATCCGTTCCGTATGAACGTCGACCAGGCGACCGGCATCGTCTACCTCGGCGACTACGGTCCCGACGCGGGCGGCGGTGACGCGAACCGGGGCCCGGGCGGCCAGGTCGAGTTCGACCGGGTCACCGGACCTGGCAACTACGGGTGGCCGTACTGCACCGGCACGAACACCACCAACGAGACGTACAACGAATTCGCCTTCCCCGGCGGCCCTTCGGGCGCCAAGTACGACTGCGCGGGCGGGCCGGCCAACAACTCCTTCCGCAATACCGGGCAGTCCAAGCTGCCGCCCGCGAAGCCGAGTTGGATCAAGTACGGCTGGGAGGGCTCGCCGCCGGAGTTCGGCAGCGGCTCCGAGTCGCCGATGGGCGGCGAGGTCTACCGCTACGACCCGGCGCTGGACTCGGACGTGAAGTTCCCGCAGTCCCTCGACGGCCGGTTCTTCGCCACCGAGTACGGCCGCAAGTGGATCAAGGCGATCGAGGTGAAGAGCGACGGCTCACCCGGCGTGATCGAGGACTTCCCCTGGACCGGCACCCAGATCATCGACAGCGACTTCGGACCCGACGGCGCGCTGTACGTCCTCGACTACGGAACGGGCTCCAACAACCAGGCGCTGTACCGCATCGAGTACTTGGCGGGCAGCAACCGCAGCCCGATCGCGAAGGCCGCCGCCGACAAGACCTCGGGCGCGCTGCCGCTGGCCGTGGCGTTCTCGTCCGCGGGCAGCTCCGACCCCGAGGGCCAACCCCTCACGTACCACTGGGACTTCGGCGACGGTTCCACCTCGTCCGAGGCCAATCCCTCGCATACGTACACCACGCAGGGCACGTACCGCCCGACGCTCACCGTGAAGGATCCCGAGGGCCTCACCGGCTCCTCCAGTCTGGTGATCACTGCGGGCAACACGGCGCCCACCGTCACCCTGAACAAGCCTCTGGACGGTCAGCTCTTCTCCTTCGGTGACACCGTTCCGTTCGAGGTGGCGGTGAGCGATCCGGAGGACGGTGCGATCGACTGCGCGAAGGTCGAGGTCACCTATCTGCTCGGGCACGACAGCCATGAGCATGCGATCACCTCGGAGAACGGCTGCACCGGCACGATCACCGTGCCCGCCGATGGCGAGCACGACAGCGCGGCGAACCTGTACGGCGTCTTCGACGCCGAGTACACCGACACCGCGGGCCTGACCACGCACAGCAAGCGCGTCCTGCAGCCGCGCCACCGGCAGGCCGAGCACTTCTCCGCCCAGTCCGGCATCCAACTCGCCGCGCACGGACCGGCCGAGGGCGGCAGCACGGTCGGATTCACGGACGACGGCGACTGGATCTCCTGCAAGCCGTACGCCCTGGGCAACGCCACCTCCTTCACCGCCCGGATCTCCTCCGGCGGCGCGGGCGGCACCCTCGAGATCCGCACCGGCTCACCGACCGGGACACTGCTCGGCTCGGTGAACGTGCCGGTGACCGGCGGCTGGGAGAACTTCCAGAACGTGTCGACGAACCTGTCCGGAGCCCCCTCGGGCGCCACGGACCTGGTGCTGGTCTTCAAGGGCCCGACCGGTCAGGGCAACCTCTTCGACGTCGACGCCTTCACCCTCGGCACCACCACCCCCGCGAAGAAGGGACGTTGACGATGAGGAACCTCCGGCAACGTCTGCGGCGCGGGCCCGCCGCCCTGGTGCTCGCGCTCGCCGCGACGCTGATCGCACCCGTGTCCTCGGCCGCGCCCGGCCCCTCGGCCGCCGCCGCGCCCTTCGAGGTCCTGGTCTTCTCCGAGACGGCCGGGTTCCGGCACGACGCGATCCCGGCCGGCATCGACGCTCTCCGCACGCTCGGACAGGAGAGCGAGTTCACCGTCACGGCCACCGAGGACTCCTCGGTCTTCTCCGAGCAGAGCCTTTCCGGATACGAGGCCGTGGTCTTCCTCAACACCACGGGCGACGTCCTCACCGACCCACAGCAGAACGCCCTTCAGGCGTATGTGGATTCCGGCGGCGGTTACGTCGGCGTGCACGCGGCGGCCGACACCGAGTACGACTGGCCGTACTACGGACAGCTCGTCGGTGCGTGGTTCAAGAGCCATCCCGCGATCCAGCAGGCCACCGTCGTCACCGAGGACCGCGACCACCCGGCGACCGCGCACCTGGGCGCCACCTGGTCACGGACCGACGAGTGGTACAACTACCGCGCCAATCCGCGGGCCGGGGTGCGCGTCCTGCAGTCGCTGGACGAATCCACGTACAGCGGCGGGGAGATGGCGGGCGACCACCCCATCACCTGGTGCCACGCACAGGGCCAGGGGCGTTCCTTCTACACCGGGCTCGGGCACACCGCCGAGTCGTACGCCGACCCCGCCTTCCGCACCCTGCTGCTCGGCGCGGTCCGGTACGCGGCCGGGCAGGCGCCGGCGGACTGCTCGCCCAGGACGGGCGCGGCGACCGTGGAGGCCGAGTCGTTCACGTCGGGCTCCGGCGTACAGATCGCGGCGCATCCGCCGGCCGGCGGAGGCCACACGCTCGGTTACATCGACAACGGTGACTGGGCCGCGTACGCGACCGTGTCCACCGTGGGCGCGCGCAACTTCACCGCGAAGGTGTCCTCGGCCGGGGCGGGCGGCACCGTCGAAATCCGCTCCGGGACACCCGACGGGACGCTGCTCGGGTCGGTACAGGTACCGGTGACCGGCGGCTGGGAGACGTTCACGACGGTGACCACGGAGCTGAGCGGCTCGGGATCCGGACCACTCGTCCTGCGGTTCACGGGCGGCTCGGGCGCGCTCTTCGACCTCGACACCTTCGCGCTGACCTCCGAACCGTCCACCGAGGCCGGGTCGCAGAACGTGCATCTCTTCTACTACCCCTGGTACGGAAGCCCGGCGGTGCACGGCAGTTGGCGGCACTGGCCCCAGGGCGGCCACACCCCGCCCGAGGACATCGGCGCCGACTTCTACCCGGCGCTCGGCCCGTACGACTCCGGCGACATGGCGGCCGTCGTGGCGCAGCACATGCGGTGGGTGAAGCAGTCCGGGGCCGGCGCGATCGTCTACAGCTGGTGGGGGCGCGGCGGTTACGAGGACCAGCTCGCCAAGGGCGTCCTCGACGCGGCCGCGAGGGAAGGCGTCAAGGTCGCCTGGCACTTGGAGCCGTACGGGGACCGGACGGCGGCCTCCACGGTGGCCGACATCGAGTACATCAACGCCACGTACGGCGGCCATCCGGCCTTCTACCGCTCGGCGGAGCACGGCGGGAAGTCCGCGTTCTACGTCTTCGAGAGCCTGAGGATCACCGACTGGTCGGCGCTCGACGCGGTGACGGACACCAGCATCGTCCTCGCGCAGACCACCGACACCACGAAGATCGCGCACTTCTCCGGTCTGTACACCTACGACGGGATCGCCGGGGCCACCGCACCCGGCTGGAAACAGGCCGGGGACTACGCGCGGGCCAACGGTCTGGTCTGGGCGCCGTCGGTCGCACCGGGATACCTGGACGACCGTGCGGTCCCGGGCAACACCACACCCACGGTGGACCGTGCGGACGGTGCGGCCTACGACAAGCAGTGGAGCAACGCCCTGGACCCGGCGATCGGCGGCTCCCCGGCGTGGGTGTCCGTGACCTCGTTCAACGAGTGGCACGAGGGCAGTTCCATCGAGCCCGCGGACAGCTCACCGCCGGGCGGCCACGGTTACCTGACCTTCGACGGGGCGTACGGGAAGACGGGCGAGGCGGCGGAGACGGCGTATCTGGACCGTACGGCCTACTGGGCGGGCCGGTTCGAGGGGTCTCGCCGCTAGGGCCCGGTCCACCGCGCGTAAGCGAGGCTCTCGTGCTGGAAGGCACGGCGCCCGCACCGAACGGGGTGCGGGCGCCGTCGCTGTCCCGGGCTTCCGGCACGGGGGACACGGGGTACCCGGGAGCGCCACCCGTGTGCTTCTGGGGCAGAAACGCACAGCGGGTGAGCCGGGCGCCGCACGACGGGCACTTGCGGGGAGCAAGGCGCCGTGCGGTGCCCTTCCAGTTTCGGCGGGCTCGTCGGGGCGGCCTGCTGTCGTCCGGCGGGCCGCACCTGTCGAAAGTCACCCCCGGTCGTCCTACGGACGGCGACCCGCACGGTTCACCGGTCGCCCAGCCCGGCGCGATAGGCGATACGCGCCGCCGCCACCCGGTTGGCGGCGCCCAGGCGCTCCAGGATCTGCGAGACATGGCCCTTGACCGTGCCTTCCGTCATCCCCAGTTCGGCGCCGATCTCCTGATTCGACAGCCCATGGGCTAGCAGCCGCAGCACGTCCAGCTGCCGGTCGGTCAGCGACTGCACCAGAGCCGCCTCCGGACCGTCTCCGGTCATCACGTCGATGACCTTGCCGGTGACGGCGGGAGCGAACACCGCACCGCCCTGCGCCACATCGCGCAGGGCGCCCAGGAGTTCACCCGGCGGGGTGTCCTTGAGCAGGAAGCCCACCGCACCGGCGGCCAAGGCCTGTTCCACATACGCGTCGTCGCCGAAGGCGGTCAGCGCCACGACCGCGGGCGGCGCGGGCAGACGACGCAGGGCCCGCGTGGCGGCGATGCCGTCGGTGCCCGGCATCCGGATGTCCATGAGCACGAGGTCGGGCAGCAGCACCCGCGCCTGGTCGATCGCGGAACGCCCGTCCCAGGCCTCGGCCACCACCCGCAGATCACCGCTGGAGTCGACGATGGTCCGCAGGCTCTGCCGTGCGGCGGGATCGTCGTCGGCGAGCAGGACTGTGATCATGCACCCCATCGTCGGCCCGCCGACGCCGGGCACTGCGCGGCGACGGGCCGAACGGGTGAGCACCGCACGGCCCGGCGGCCCCTGCGGGACGCTCCTGATCTACGTTGGCGGCATGCACGGCCCTTCGCCGTCCCGCTGGACGCCGCGCCGTATCGACGCGGTGGTGACGGCGGCGGCGGTCACCATCGGATTCGCCGACTCCTGGGTCAAGCCCTACAGCGGTCTGCTCACCGGGCTGCCCACCCCGGTGATCGCCCTCGTCTCCGCCGCCGTCGCCGGCGTGCTCTGGTGGCGTCGTCGCTGGCCGGGCGCTGTCACCGCCGTGGTGATGGCGGCCTACGTGGTGGCCTTCACTCCGGTGACGCTGGCCATCGCCATGTTCACGGTCGGCGGCGCGTACCGCCGTCGCCTGCGTGCGCTGGCGGGCTTCGCCGTCGCTGCCTTCGCCGTCGGTCTGATCGGGCTGCGCGGCGGGCTGCCCGAGGCGGGGGTGCGCGAGGCCGCCTACTCCCTTGCGATGATCATCGGCCCGCTCATGGCCGGCTACGCGGTCGGGGTGCGACGTGATCTGGTGGCCGCCGCCGAGAAGCACCTCGCGGACCTGCGCCGGCAGCAGGAACTGCTCGCCGAGCGGGCCCGGGCCGATGAACGCGCGGGCATCGCACGGGAGATGCACGACGTGGTGGGACACCGGGTGAGCAACATCGTGCTCGCCGCGGGCGCCCTGCAGGTGGGACCGGCCGCGGACCGGCCGGAGATCACCCGGACCGTCGAGCGCATCCGCAGGGACGGCCGCCAGGCGCTGGAGGAACTGCGCGAGATCCTGGACGTACTCGATCCGGCCGGGCGGGAACGGCCCGCGGGCCTCGAACACTCCGACGTCGATCTGCGCCCCCTCATCGAGGGGGCCCGGGCGCACGGCCAGGCGGCGGAGCTCGCGGTCAACGGCCACCCCGAGCTGCTGCCGTACCCGATGCGGCGCGCCCTGCACCGCGTGGTGCAGGAGTCGCTGACCAATGCCGCCAAGCACGCGCCCGGGGCGCCCGTACGGGTGGAGGTGGACTGCCGCAGGGACGGGGTCGCGCTCCGCGTCCTCAACACGGCACCCACGCGGCCCGCGTCGCCCGATCTGCCCAGCGGGGGCCGCGGTCTGGCGGGGCTCGCCGAGCGGGTGGGCCTGCTCGGCGGCACGCTGGTCACCGGACCGCATGACGGCGGCTACCTGGTGGAGGCGTTCATCCCGCACCACCGGCCGCCCACCGCCCACGACCCCTCAGGAACGCCATGACGATCCGGGTACTGATCGCCGACGACAGCGCGATCACCCGCCGCGGACTGACATGGATCATCGAATCCAGCGGTGACATGGAGGTCTGCGGTGAGGCCGCCGACGGCGCCCAGGCCGTCGCCCTCGCCGGGGAACTCGGCCCCGACGTGGTCCTCCTCGACATCCGTATGCCGCAGGTCGACGGGCTCGCCGCACTGCGCGACCTGCTGCGCACACCCCGCCCGCCCCGCGTGATCGTGCTGGCCACCTTCCACGAGGATGCCCAGGTGGCCGAGGCGCTGCGCACGGGTGCGGTCGGGTTCCTGCTCAAGGACACGCCGCCCGACGATCTGCTGCGCGCCATCCGCGAGGTCCACGCCGGAAACGCCACGCTCGGTCCGGCGGTGGCCCGGCGCCTGCTGGACGCGCGCGCGGGGCGGACCGCCTCGGCCACTCCCGAGGAGCAGCGCCGCCTGGCCACGCTCAGCACGCGGGAGCGCGACGTACTGCGCCTGCTCGCCCGCGGTCTGTCGAACGCGGACATCGCCGCCGAACTGGGCACCACCGAGGGCACGGTGAAGGGATACGTCAGCAACGTGCTGGCCAAGCTCGACGCGGACAGCCGCGTGCAGGCCGCGACGCTTGCGTACCGCGCGGGGCTGGACCGGGACTGAGCGTCGGGGGGCGGGGCCGGCATCCTCAGTCCGCGCCCCCGCGGCACAGGTCCGCGACGCTCACCAACCGCCCGTGCTGGTCCACCACACGCCGCCGGGTCCACTGCGACCGGCTCCGGCTGGGTGTGTCATGGCGCGAGGGCCGCACTCCCGCTTCGAGTATCCACTCGTGGATCTCCCGGAGATCGGGCTGCCGCGGCTCGTTGATCAGCCGGATCCGCTGACGCAGCCGGGGCACCTCCGCGATCAGCACAGGCGACAGATACGTCGTGGCGACCGGTGCGGGCGGCGCCCCGCCCATGTGCACAGTGCGCCGGTGGACCAGGGTGGAGTCGCCCGGCGCACACGGGAAGAGCTTCGCTATGTCCGGCGGCGGCGCTTCGTACCGCAGCCGGCACGACACCGCCATACCCAGCAGTCCGGCGGCGCTCGCACCCGGCCGGACGAACTGTGCGTAGGCGTATGTGCCGTCGTGATCGCCGTAGACCCTGCGCCGGGCCCGCAGGTGGCGCAGCGCCCGCCGCACGGTCTCGCGGTGCACGCCGTACTCCTCCGCGAGGTCGCGCTCGGGGGGCAGCCTGAGGTCGCACCCGCCCTGCTGTTCCTCGATCAGACCCAGGATCTTGTCCGCGACTTCGAGGTAGCGAGGCAGTGCGGGAGTCATCGCGGTCGTTCCTCGGGAGCTCGTTTACCGATAAGTGAGTCCTTTCGAGTCTGAAAGGGGAGCAAGGGGGCACGTGCTGCCCGCGGAAGGGGGCACACCTGACGAAAGTCAGGGGGTGACCGCCGGGCAGGCGCGGGGCGGACCGGAAGTCCTCGAGTGCCGGGTTTGTACCGACCACGCCTGCACGGATCTCTCGGATGCCGCACTGCGCGACGCAGGCGCACATCTCAGCTCTCTCCGCGCAGCCTGCCGCCCCCACGCCCGGGCATTCCGGCCGAACGCGTCCCGCCGGAATCCCCGGCATCACCAGACGCACAAGTAACTAAGCGCACAGTCAAGAAGATTCGCTTCCGGCACCTGAACGGCCTTGGATTCCCAGGCATTTACGCGTGCTAACTTCCTCGCCGCCGCGCCGGGCCCCCGGCGCCTGCACGACCAGGAAAGGGAAAGCGTGGGCCACCTCGAGCATTTCGGCGCCGGCTGGATATCACCCGTCGTCGCCTACGCCATGGCTACCGCAGGCGCCGCACTCGGGCTGCGCTGCACGGTGCGGGCCCTGGCGGCCGAGGGCGCCACGCGGCGCAACTGGCTGCTCACCGCGGCCGTGGCGATCGGCTCGGGGATCTGGACGATGCACTTCATCGCGATGCTGGGCTTCGCCGTGGACGGCAGCGCCATCCGCTACGACGTACCGCTCACCCTGCTCAGTCTGCTGATCGCCGTGCTCGTGGTCGGGGCGGGCCTGTTCACCGTCGGCCTGTTCGGCCAGGTCCGCCGCTGGCCGCTGCTCGCGGGCGGCCTCGGCACCGGACTCGGCGTCGCGGCCATGCACTATCTGGGCATGGCGGCACTGCGGCTGCACGGAGAGATCGTCTACGACATCACGCTGGTCTGCGTCTCGGTGGTCATCGCCGTCATCACCGCCACCGCCGCCTTGTGGGCCGCGCTCACGGTGCGCGGCGTGACGGGCACGATGCTCGCCTCTGCCGTGATGGGCGCGGCGGTGAGCAGCATGCACTACACGGGCATGGTCTCCGTCGGCGTCGAACTCTCCCCGGGCCACGCTGCGTTGCCCGGCGCCACAGCGATGGAGTTCATCTTCCCGCTGGCCGTGGCGCTTGGCTCCTTCCTCTTCCTCACCTCGGCGTTCGTGGCCCTCTCCCCCGCCGCGCGCCGGCGGCCCGCGTTCGTCGAGCCGATGGACGACGTGGAACTCCCCACCCTCTGAGCGTCCCGGCGCCCGCGGGCTCCCAGCCACCGGGCCGTTTCCCCCCGCACACCACCGAACCGTCGATCGAGGCACCCATGCGCCTGCGCGCACTGAGGCGGATACGCCCCAAGTCCGTACGAGCGAAGATCATCTGTCTGCTGATGGTCCCTGTGATCTCCCTGATGGCGCTGTGGGCACAGGCCACGGTCTCCACCGCACGCGAGATCTCCGACCGGGGCCGGCTCGACGAGGCCGCCACCACACTTCTCGAACCCGTCGGTCACTTCGTCGCGGCGGTGCAGTACGAACGCTCCACGACGGGCCGCTATGCCGCCGATCCCGACGCGGCACACGAAAGGCACCTGCGGTCGGCGCAACGTCTCACCGACCAGGCGAGCAGGGCCCTGCGCGACGGGATCAACGAGGGCACGACCGACTCCGGCGACTTCGGATCCGAACTCCCGGACCGTATCGAGAGGTTGCTGCGCTCCGTCGACGCACTGCCCGCCCTGCGCAAGCGGCAGGACATCGGCTCCTACGGCGGCTACACCGCGCTCGTCGACGCCGCGCTCGCCGTCGACGGGGCGCTCACCCGGATCCGTACCGTCCATGCGCCCCCGGGAGCCTCGGAGGCACGCGCCCTGCACGATCTGGCCCGTGCGGGCGAGCTGCTCGCTCGCGAGGACACGCTGTTCGGTGCCGCAGGCGCGGGCGGCCGGATGCCGCGCACCGCCCACGAGGAGTTCACCGGCACGGTCATCGCCCGTCGTGAGCTGATGCGCTCGGCGCTCGCGGACCTCAACCCCCGCGATGCGCGCGCCTATCGGGCCGTCCTGTCAGGTGACGCCTACCGCGCGCTGACCGCCGCGGAGGACGCGGTACGGGCCGCGGGGCCGGGCCGCGCACCGACCACCGCGACAGCGACGACGGCCACGACCTGGGAGCGCCCTGCTCGGACCGTCCTCGACGGCCTGCATGCGGCAGGGGCGGACGCCCTGACCCGGCCTGCCGCGGAGCACGACCCGTACTCCTTCGACGAACTCGGCGGAGCAGGGGTCGCCGTCGCCCTCGGTCTCTTCGCGGTACTGCTCTCGCTGCTGATCTCCGCCGGTGTCGGCCGCTCCCTCGTCGTCGAGCTCGTCGGCCTGCGCGACGAGGCGCTGGATCTGGCGCGGCGCGAACTCCCCTCCGCCATGCGGAGGTTGCACCAGGGCGAGGAGGTCGACATCGACACGCTCGCCCCCGCACGTACACCCGGCGAGGACGAGGTCTCGCAGATCGGCGCCGCCCTCGTCGCCGTCGAACGGGCCGCCCTGCGCTCATCCGCCCGGCGCGCCGAGGTCCTCGCGCGGATCGCCGACGTGTACGTCGGTCTCGCCCGGCGCAGCCAGGTGCTGCTGCACCGCCAACTCGGTCTGCTCGACGAGATGGAACGGCGTGTGGAGAGTCCCGAGGACCTGGAGGACCTGTTCCGTATCGACCATCTGACCACCCGGATGCGGCGGCACGCCGAGAGCCTGATCATCCTGTCCGGCTCGACGCCCGGGCGCGGCTGGCGGCAACCCGTGCCGCTGCTCGATGTCGTACGGTCTGCGGTCGCGGAGGTCGAGGACTTCGCCCGCGTGGAGACCGGCGAGGTCCCGGATGTGCGCGTGCCCGGGTCAGCGGTCGCGGACGTCGTCCACCTGGTGGCCGAACTCGTCGAGAACGCCACGTCGTTCTCGCCTCCGCACACCAAGGTCACCGTACGCGCCGACCGCGTCGGCTCCGGAGTGGCGCTGGAGATCGAGGACCGCGGACTCGGCATGAAGCAGGAGGCGCTCGCCGAGGCCAACCGCCGGATCGAGGACGCCGCCCGGGTCGACCTGCTCGACAGCGAACGCCTCGGCCTGTTCGTGGTCAACCGGCTCGCCCACCGGCAGAACATCCGCGTCACCCTGCGCGCCTCGGTCTACGGAGGGGTCTGCGCGATCGCCCTGCTTCCCGAAGACCTGGTGACCGCGCCCGTACCCGCGAGACGCCGAGCGGCCGACACGGGACTGCCCCGCCGCCGCTCGGCGCCCGCCGTACCACCGCATGATCCGCCCCCGGACGCTCCGACCCTCATCCTCACGCCGCTCACCGAGGCAGCCAGCGGACCGATCGGAGGGCCGACGCCCGACGCAACTCCCCCTGCAGATCCTGCTGTTCTCCCCCGTCGCGTACGCCAGACACATATGGCCGCACCCCTGCGTGAGGGGCCCGCCGAACCCCGGCCGGCACCCGTCGGCGCCCCGCCGCCGCGGACGCCGGATCAGGCCCGCGCCACGATGTCCGCCCTGCGCAGCGGCTGGCAGCGCGGCCGTGCGACCCCGCCGGGCGACGGCAGTCCGCCCCCGACGCGCAGGCCGTCCCCAACCCACAGGCCGTCCCCGCCCCCCAGCCCGTCCCCGTCCCGAGGAGAAGACAACCGATGACCGGCGCCACCCCCTCCAGCGGTGAACTCACCTGGCTCATGGATGAGTTGACCAAGCGGGTACCCGAGATCCGCGAGGCCCTGGTGCTCTCATCGGACGGGCTTGCCATGGCCGTGTCCTCAGGGGTCCTACGCGAGGACGCGGAGCGTTTCGCCGCCATCGCCTCCGGGTTCCACAGCCTCGCCAAGGGCGCGGGCCACCACTTCGAGGCCGGTCCCGTCGTGCAGACCGTCGTCGAGCTGGGGGAGGGTTTCCTGTTCGTCGTGTCGGCCGGCCAGTCCTCCTGCCTCGCGGTGTTCGCCACCGCCGCCGCGGACATAGGGCTGGTGGCGTACGAGATGGCCCGGCTCGTCCAGCGCGTCGGCGAGCATCTCGGGACCGGCGTCCGCGGCAGTTCGGGAGCCACGTGAACGACTCCGTGCCGCTGTGGTTCGACGACGAGGCGGGGCCCCTGGTGCGGCTGTACGCCGTGACCGGCGGCCGGGCCCGCGCGAGCGGCAGGTTCGACCTGATGACCGTGGTGCGGGCGGTGCCACCACCTGGCCACGGCCCGCCGCTGCCGCCGGAGCAGCGGGAGTTGCACCTGCTGTGCGCACGCCCGCGCACCGTGGCCGATCTCGCGTCCGACGCCGGACTGCCGCTCGGTGTGGTCCGCGTCCTGCTCGACGACCTGCTCACCGCCGGCCTGCTCAGCGTGGGCCCGCAGGTGCAGCCGGCCGGCCTGCCCGACCCTCATCTGCTCAGGAGAGTGATCGATGGACTCCGCGCGCTCTGACGCCTTGCCGGACTCGGCTCCGGACGACTCCACGGCCGATTCCGCTGCCGACTGCACGGCCGGCGTCACTGGCGGCACGTCTGCCGACTGCACGGCCGGCATCGCTGCCGGCACGTCTGCCGACTTCACGGCCGGCTTCACGGCGCTGAAGATTCTGGTGGCCGGCGGCTTCGGGGTCGGCAAGACGACGCTGATCGGCGCGGTCAGCGAGATCCGCCCGTTGAGCACAGAAGAGGTACTGACCGAGGCGAGCCTGCCGGTGGACCGTCTCGACGGCACCGCCGCCAAGACCACCACCACCGTCGCGCTGGACTTCGGCCGCATCACCCTCGGCGACGACCTGGCGCTGTATCTGTTCGGGGCGCCGGGCCAGGACCGCTTCTGGTTCCTGTGGGACGAACTCGCCCACGGAGCCCTGGGCGCGGTGGTGCTCGCGGACACCCGCAGACTCCAGGACTGCTTCCCGGCCGTCGACTACTTCGAGCGCCGGCGCCTGCCCTTCGTCATCGCGGTCAACTGCTTCGACGGGGCGCGCGCCCACACCACGGCGGCCGTCACCGCCGCCCTGGACCTGGATCCGGGCACACCGGTGGTGCTGTGCGACGCACGGGACCGCACCTCCGGCAAGGAGGTCCTGATCGCCTTGGTCGAGCACGCCGGGAGCCCCCGATAAGCCGCCGTGGGGGGTGAATCGGCGGACTCATCCCCCACGGCTCCGCCTGCCCGGCATCGGTCTCCGCATCAGGCCGCGGAACTTTGCGGGCCACATGAACGTTTGGCTGGGACGCAAGAGAGATCCACGCGGATCGACGAACGACAGCCGAGGTGGCATGGATGGCGATGTGGGACCGGATCAAGGATCAGGCCAAGGGGCTGCAGCAGGCGCAGGGCGGGCGTAGCTCCGCCGGCCACGGCGGGTCTGCCGCACGGCCGGGCGGCGGATCGAAGGCCCAGCTGGTGGGTGTGCTCAAGTCCCAGCTCAGCTCGCTCAAGACGGAGCTGAAGAGCGGCGCCTTCCGGGACGCCACCATGGCCATGTGCGCGCTGGTCGCGGCGGCCGACGGCTCGGT
The DNA here is from genome assembly GCF_040300965.1 of Streptomyces mesophilus. Lineage (GTDB taxonomy): Bacteria > Actinomycetota > Actinomycetes > Streptomycetales > Streptomycetaceae > Streptomyces > Streptomyces mesophilus_A. The sequence goes on from NZ_JBEPEW010000110.1 coordinate 26,691, forward strand.
CGACCCCGCCGAGCGGCAGCACGTGGAGTCGCTGATCCTGCAGAACGACGTACTGCAGAATTTCCCGCCCGAGCAGCTGCGCGAGCGGTTCAACAAGCACGTCGACCAGCTGTCGTACAACTTCCAGCAGGGCAGGACCGCGGTCATGCAGGAGATCGCCAAGGCCGCCAAGAAGCCGGCAGAGGCGCAGGCGGTCGTGCAGACCGGGTTCGTCGTCGCCGGCGCGGACGGCTACATCGCCCCGGCCGAGGAGCAGGTGCTCCGGGAGGCGTGCGCGGCGCTGGGCGTGAACCCGCAGCAGTTCGGCCTCTGAACCTGGCTCCGGCCGGGATTGACGTCGCCGCCCGGTCCTTGGTCGTGTGCTGATCAAGGACCGGGCGGCGACGCCGCGTTCAGGCGTCGGGGCAGCTTCGCTCCGTGTGTGTGTCGTTCAGCTTCGCTCCGTGTGCGCGTGTCGTTCAGCTTCGCTCCGCGTGCGTATGCCGTTCAGCTTCGCTCCGCGTGCGTATGCCGTTCAGCGCGCCGGGGGCACGAACTCGGGCTGGTCCAGCACCCGCAGCCAGCTGCCGTCGGGCTGGCGCCTGACGACCTGGGCCCGCGCGCCCGCGCCGTCCTTCGGCGGGGTCGAGGTGAGGGCGATATCACCGTTGATGAGCGTGGGCAGCGGCTGCTCCGCCTCGAAGCGGGGGGCGGTTCGCCAGCACCTTCGCCCAGAGCTCACGGATCGCGTCCCGGCCCACCGTCACCTGGCCGGGCGGGTAGGCGAGCACCGCGTTCTCGTCGTACAGCGCGGCGACCCCGTCGGCGTCACCGGCGTTGGACCGCTCGACGAACAGCCGGGTGATGTCCTCGGGCCGCATGGCCTTCTCGTACTCCGACATGGGTACCTCCTGGCATTGGCTTGCGTGGGCGGGCGCCGGGCTGCCGCTCCGGCAGTGCTCCTCCAGTGTCCGCAAGCCTCCCGCCAGAAGTCCAACAGATGGTTCTTCTGCGCACTAGAATCCGCAGTCATGGAACTGAGGCAGCTGGAGTACTTCGTCGCGGTCGCCGAGGAGCAGAACTTCACGCGCGCGGCCGAGCGTGTGCACATCAGCCAGTCCGGTGTGAGCGCCCAGATCCGTCAGCTGGAACGGGAAGTCGGCGCCGAGTTGTTCGACCGCTCGGGCCGCACCGTCACGCTCACCGTCGCGGGGAAGGCCGCACTGGAATACGCCCGCGCCGCACTCGCCGCGGCCGAAGCCGTGAGCGAGTCGGTGGGCGAAGTGGCCGGGCTCATCCGGGGGCGGCTCACCGTCGGCATGGTGGTCGGCTGCACCCTCACGCCGTTGTTCGACGCCCTCGCCGCATTCCACACGGCACATCCCGGTGTGGAGATCGCGCTCCTGGAGGACAACTCGGCCCGCCTCGTCGAAGGCGTCCGGAGCGGCACGATCGACCTGGCGCTCATCGGGGCCGCGGACGCCGCCCCCGCGGATCTCGACGCGCTGACCCTCATCAGCGAACGGCTCGTCGTGGCGGTTCCTGCCGGGCACCCCCTGGCGAAGCGGCGGCGCGTCCTGCTGCGCGATCTGATGGCGCACCCGATCGTATGCATGCCGCGCGGCACCGGGCCGCACACGCCTGCTCGAGCACCGCGCGCAGCCCGGT
>NZ_JBEPEW010000111.1:0-28306 GCF_040300965.1 Streptomyces mesophilus
GGCCGGCGCCCGCCGCCTGGGCGAGCGAGGCGCCGACGTCGGAGCCGCCGCACAGGACGTCGAGGCCGAAGGAGCGCAGGGTGCCGGCGATCGGGCCGCCGGTCTGGCCGTAACAGACATGCTGACCGGTGGTGAAGACCGTGTCGGCGGCGAGCTCGAGGGGCACCACGAGCGCCGCGATCGACCAGAAGCCGCGCTCGCGTCCGGCGAGCAGATACGCGAGGACGAACACACCCCCGGCCACCGCGGCGATGGTGCCGAGCGGCAGCGGAACCTGCGAGAGCAGCACATGGGATGCGGCGGACAGCGTCACGACCAAGGCCGTGAAGAGCGCCGCCCGCAGCATCCTCGGCTGCGTCCCCGATATGTCCATCGCTGCGAGTCTGCCAGACGGATAAGTAAAGGTCGGCTCAGGGTTTCCTATGAGCGCACGGACCGCTACAGACCCGGGATCCGTCCGTTACGGAACAGGTCGACGAAGATCTGGTGGTCCTGGCGGGCGCGCGCACCGTACTCGTGCGCGAACTCCACGAGCAGCGGCGCGAAGCCCTCCTCGTCGGCCGCGATCGCGGCGTCTATGGCGCGCTCGGTGGAGAACGGCACCAGGCCCGTGTAGCCGCTCTCGTCGTCGGCCGCCGCGTGCATGGTCGCGGTCGCCCGGCCGAGGTCGGCGACCACGGCGGCGATCTGCTCGGGGTCGTCGATGTCCGACCAGTCCAGGTCCACGGCGTACGGCGACACCTCGGCGACCAGCTGCCCCGAGCCGTCGAGCTCGGTCCAGCCCAGCCACGGGTCGGCGTGCTGCTGCAGTGCGCGCTGGGAGATCACCGTGCGGTGGCCCTCGTGCTGGAAGTACTCGCGGATGGCCTGGTCCATGATGTGCCGCGAGACCGCCGGGGTCTGGGCCTGCTTCATGTAGATCACGACATCGTTCTCAAGGGCGTCGGAATTGCCTTCGAGCAGGATGTTGTACGAGGGCAGGCCGGCCGATCCGATGCCGATCCCGCGCCGGCCGACCACGTCCTTGACGCGGTAGGAGTCGGGGCGGGTCAGCGAGGACTCCGGGAGGGTCTCCAGATAGCCGTCGAAGGCGGCGAGCACCTTGTAGCGCGTGGCCGCGTCCAGCTCGATCGAGCCGCCGCCGGGTGCGAAACGGCGCTCGAACTCGCGGATCTGCGTCATGGAGTCGAGCAGCGAGAAACGGGTCAGGGAGCGGGCGTCGCGCAGCGCCTTCAGGAGCGGGCCCTCGGCCGTGTCCAGGGTGAAGGGCGGCACCTCGTCGTCCTTGGCTCCGGTCGCCAGGGCGTGGATGCGCTCGCGGTAGGCGGCGGCGTAGATCGTCACCAGCTCGGAGATCTGCTCGTCGCTGAGTGCCTTCGAGTAGCCGATCAGTGCGACCGAGGCGGCGAAGCGCTTGAGGTCCCAGGTGAAGGGCCCGACGTACGCCTCGTCGAAGTCATTGACGTTGAAGATCAGCCGGCCCGTGGAGTCCATGTACGTGCCGAAGTTCTCGGCGTGCAGATCGCCGTGGATCCATACCCGGCCCGTACGGTCGTCCAGGAACGGGCCGCCGTGCTGCTCGCGCTCCAGGTCCGAGTAGAAGAGGCAGGCGGTGCCGCGGTAGAAGGCGAAGGCCGAGGCCGCCATCTTGCGGAACTTCACCCGGAACGCGGCCGGGTCGGCGGCGAGCAACTCGCCGAACGCGGTGTCGAAGACGGCGAGAATCTGCTCGCCGCGCTCCTCGGCGCCCGTCTGCGTGACCATGCCTGGTGCCTCCTGGTGCGAAAAAACGGGGTGGAATGTTCCGCCCGTACCAACGCTCGACGGTACCGGGAAGTGCCCGCGACCTGTCAGTGGCCGGACGTAGACTTCATGGCTGCCGCCCCCCTCAGTCGCCGAGCGTTTTCCCGGAGGTCTTCCGCCGTGACCAAGCCGCCTTTCACGCACCTGCACGTGCACACGCAGTACTCGCTCCTGGACGGTGCGGCGCGGCTCAAGGACATGTTCCAGGCGGCCAACGACATGGGCATGACCCACGTCGCGATGACCGACCACGGCAACCTGCACGGCGCGTACGACTTCTTCCACTCGGCCACCAAGGCGGGTGTGACGCCGATCATCGGCATCGAGGCCTACGTGGCCCCCGAGTCCCGCCGCACCAAGCGGAAGATCCAGTGGGGCCAGCCGCACCAGAAGCGCGATGACGTGTCCGGTTCGGGTGGTTATACCCACAAGACGATCTGGGCGGCGAACAAGACCGGTCTGCACAACCTCTTCAAGCTCTCCTCGGACGCGTACAAGGAGGGCTGGCTGCAGAAGTGGCCCCGTATGGACAAGGAGACGATCTCCCAGTGGTCCGAGGGTCTGATCGCCTCCACCGGCTGCCCGTCCGGTGAGCTGCAGACGCGCCTGCGGCTCGGCCAGTTCGACGAGGCGCTCAAGGCGGCCTCCGAGTACCAGGACATCTTCGGCAAGGACCGGTACTTCCTGGAGCTGATGGACCACGGAATCGAGATCGAACGCCGGGTCCGCGACGGCCTGTTGGAGATCGGCAAGAAGCTCGGCATCCCGCCGCTCGTCACCAACGACTCGCACTACACCTACGCGCATGAGTCGACCGCTCACGACGCCCTGCTGTGCATCCAGACCGGCAAGAACCTGAGCGACCCCGACCGCTTCCGCTTCGACGGCACCGGCTACTACCTGAAGTCGACCGAGGAGATGTACGCGATCGACTCCTCGGACGCCTGGCAGGAGGGCTGCGCCAACACCCTCCTGGTGGCCGAGCAGATCGACACGACCGGCATGTTCGAGGCGAAGAACCTCATGCCGCAGTTCGACATCCCGGAAGAGGGCTACACCAACACCACCTGGTTCAAGGAGGAGGTGCGGCGCGGCATGGCCCGCCGCTACCCCGGAGGTGTCCCCGAGGACCGCCAGAAGCAGGCGGACTACGAGATGGACATCATCATCCAGATGGGGTTCCCGGGGTACTTCCTCGTGGTCGCCGACTTCATCATGTGGGCCAAGAACAATGGCATCGCGGTCGGTCCCGGCCGAGGATCCGCGGCCGGTTCGATCGTGTCGTACGCGATGGGCATCACCGACCTCGACCCCATCGAACACGGCCTGATCTTCGAGCGGTTCCTCAATCCCGAGCGCGTCTCCATGCCCGATGTCGACATCGACTTCGACGAGCGTCGGCGCGTCGAGGTGATCCGGTACGTGACCGAGAAGTACGGCGCCGACAAGGTCGCCATGATCGGCACGTACGGAAAGATCAAGGCGAAGAACGCCATCAAGGACTCCGCCCGCGTGCTCGGTTATCCGTACGCGATGGGCGACCGGCTCACCAAGGCCATGCCCGCCGACGTCCTCGGCAAGGGCATCGACCTCTCCGGCATCACCGACCCCAAGCACCCGCGCTACAGCGAGGCGGGCGAGATCCGGGCGATGTACGAGAACGAGCCGGACGTGAAGAAGGTCATCGACACCGCCAAGGGCGTCGAGGGCCTGGTCCGGCAGATGGGCGTGCACGCCGCCGGCGTCATCATGTCCAGCGAGCCGATCATCGACCACGCCCCGGTCTGGGTGCGGCACACCGACGGCGTGACCATCACGCAGTGGGACTATCCGCAGTGCGAGTCGCTCGGCCTGATCAAGATGGACTTCCTGGGCCTCAGGAACCTGACGATCATGGACGACGCCGTCAAGATGGTGAAGGCCAACAAGGGCATCGACCTGGAGATGCTCTCGCTGCCGCTCGACGACCCCAAGACGTACGAACTGCTCTGCCGCGGTGACACGTTGGGTGTGTTCCAGTTCGACGGCGGCCCGATGCGTTCGCTGCTCCGCCAGATGCAGCCCGACAACTTCGAGGACATCTCCGCCGTCTCGGCCCTGTACCGGCCGGGCCCGATGGGAATGAACTCGCATACGAACTATGCGGAGCGCAAGAACGGCCGCCAGGAGATCACGCCGATCCACCCGGAGCTCGAAGAGCCCCTGAAGGAGACGCTCGGTCTGACCTACGGCCTCATCGTGTACCAGGAGCAGGTGCAGAAGGCCGCGCAGATCGTCGCCGGCTATTCGCTCGGCGAAGCCGACATCCTGCGCCGAGTGATGGGCAAGAAGAAGCCCGAGGAGCTGGAGAAGAACTTCGCCATCTTCCAGGCGGGCGCCCGGAAGAACGGCTATTCGGACCAGGCCATCCAGGCCCTGTGGGACGTCCTGGTCCCCTTCGCCGGCTACGCGTTCAACAAGGCGCACTCCTCCGCGTACGGCCTGGTGACCTACTGGACCGCGTATCTGAAGGCGAATTACCCGGCCGAATACATGGCGGCCCTTCTCACCTCGGTGAAGGACGACAAGGACAAGTCGGCCGTCTATCTGAACGAATGCCGGCGTATGGGCATCAAGGTGCTCCCGCCGAATGTCAACGAATCCGAGCAGAACTTCGCCGCGCAGGGCGACGACGTCATTCTCTTCGGTCTTTCGGCCGTGCGTAACGTCGGTACGAACGTGGTCGAGTCGATCATCCGCAGCCGTAAGGCGAAGGGGAAGTACACCTCGTTCCCCGACTATCTCGACAAGGTCGAGGCCGTCGCCTGCAACAAGCGCACCACCGAATCGCTCATCAAGGCGGGCGCGTTCGACACGATGGGGCACACCCGCAAGGGCCTCACCGCGCAGTACGAGCCGATGATCGACAACGTCGTGCAGGTCAAGCGCAAGGAGGCCGAGGGGCAGTTCGACCTCTTCGGCGGCATGGGCGACGAGGACGCCGCGGACGAGCCGGGCTTCGGACTCGACGTCGAGTTCTCCACCGACGAGTGGGAGAAGACCTATCTCCTCGCCCAGGAGCGGGAGATGCTCGGCCTGTACGTCTCCGACCACCCGCTCTTCGGCCTCGAACACGTCCTGCAGGACAAGGCCGACGCGGGCATCGGACAGCTCACCGGCGGTGACTTCTCGGACGGCGCGGTCGTCACCATCGGCGGCATCATCTCGGGCCTGCAGCGCAAGATGACCAAGCAGGGCAACGCATGGGCGATCGCCACCGTGGAGGACCTCGCGGGCTCCATCGAGTGCATGTTCTTCCCGGCCACGTACCAGCTGGTGTCCACCCAACTCGTCGAGGACGCCGTGGTGTTCGTCAAGGGCCGCCTCGACAAGCGCGAGGATGTGCCGCGCCTGGTCGCGATGGAGATGCAGGTGCCCGATCTGTCCAACGCGGGCACCAACGCACCGGTGATCATCACGATCCCGACCGTCAAGGTGACTCCGCCGATGGTCACCCGTCTCGGCGAGATCCTCGGCCACCACAAGGGCAACTCCGAGGTGCGGATCAAGCTCCAAGGGGCCCGCAAGACCACCGTGCTGCGGCTGGACCGGCATCGCGTCCAGCCCGATCCGGCGCTGTTCGGTGACCTGAAGGTGCTGCTCGGACCGTCCTGTCTGGCGGGCTGACAGGCCGCGGTACGAGCTGAGTTGATACGCCGAGGGGCGCGCCCATGACGGGCGCGCCCCTCGGGTGTGTCTGGACCGGACCTAGCCGATGCTCAGTTGTGGCCGAACTTCTTCTGGCGCTTACCAGGGCTGCCGCCGGCGAACTGCGAGGGGCTGGGCGCCTGCTCGGCCGCGGATTCGACCTGCTCGGCACCGCGCTCGGCCTGCTCCTGCTGCGCTCCGCGCTGCTGCTGGCCGCGCTGCTGCTGACGGTTCTTGTTCTTGGCCATGGTGATCTGCCTCCTGAGGGGGATCTAGGGGCCAGGGCCGAGTCCACATTCACATATGGCGACATACACCGCATTTTGGAGAATTACCGTGCGTAATAAGGCCTGTCGGAGAGTGGTCTGTACGTAAGTTCCGGATACGCCACGCCGAAGATCGAGTTCCGGCCGTTAACCTCCGCGCCTTCGGGCAGACTCGAAGACAACCCCGTTGCAAACCCGCCCCGCATTCCCGCCTTACGCGGGAGCGTCCCGGGGCCTTTTGGGAAGAGGGTGGAACTCGTGGACCGCTGTGTCGTCCTGGTGGACGCCGGCTACTTGCTGGGCGCCGCCGCGAGCCTGCTCGCCGGAGAACCCTCACGGTCGCGGATCACCGTCGACCACGCCGCCCTCATCCAGGCCCTGCGAGAACGCGCCGAGTCGGACACCCAGCAGCCGCTGCTGCGGATCTACTGGTTCGACGGCGCCCCCGACCGCGTACCCCAGCCCGAGCACCGGCGGCTGCGGGTGATGTCCCGGGTCACCGTGCGCCTGGGCGCGCTGACCCGCAGCGACGGGCGCTGGGCGCAGAAGGGTGTGGACGCCGCGATGCACGCCGAGCTGACGGAGCTGGCGCGCAACCGGGCCTGCTCGGACGTGGTGCTCGTGACGGGCGACGGCGATCTGCTGCCGGGCCTGATGTCGGCCAAGGAGCACGGGGTCGCCGTGCACCTGTGGGCCGTGCAGGCCGCGGACGGCGATTACAACCAGTCCGAGGACCTCGTCGCCGAGGCCGACGAGCGGCGCGTGCTCGACCGTGCGTGGATCACCCAGGCCGTACGGCCCAAGGAGCTGGGCGGGGTCTGTGCGCCGCCGCCCGTGCCCCGGCCCGAGATCGCCGCGATCCTGTCGGCGCCGCTGCCGGATTCGGCGCTCGCCGCGGCGGCGGAGCGCTCCGCGGAGGCCGCCGCGCAGAACGGGTCCGCCGAGCACGCGTCCGCCGAGCGGCACGCTCCGGCGAAGGGGGTGCCCACGCCGAAGGATCTGGCGGCGCTGCGGGCGCCGGGTGCCGCCGCGGCCCCGCACCCGCCGAACGCGACGCTGCGGTGGTCGTCCGACAAGGGGTGGGTCGACCGGCCGGGGGCGCCGTCCGAGCCGGCCGAGGTCGCTTCCCTGCCGACGCTGGCACAGGTGACGACCGCCGAGCAGCGGTGGGCGGACCGCGAGGAGGACATCACGACCGTGGGCGGGGATCCCTACGAGGTTGGACAGGTCTTCGCGCGGCGGTGGCTGGCGCGGCTGCCGGATCCCGCGGGGCGGCAGAAGCTGTCGGTGCTCTACCCGCGGATTCCGCACCGGATCGACGGGGAGCTGCTGCGGTACGCGGCGCGGTTCGGGCTGCTGGCGCACAAGGACGATCAGATCGACGAGCACGACCGGTATGCGATCCGGGCCGGGTTCTGGCGCGAGATCGATGTCCGTACGGGAGCGGAGGCGGGGGTTTCCGCGGCCGGGGGCGACGAATAGGAGCCCCCGGAAACCCCGGGATAGGAGCCCCCGGAAACCCGGGATTCCTCGACCCCAAGGACCTCCACCCAGCGTCCGGCGACACTGAAAGGCCGGTTCGCGGGGGTCCGGGGCAAAGCAGCCCCCACCGGTCCCGTAGGCTGCTCCGTCGTGAGTGTGCGCACTGGATCGGGCGCGGGGCACGGCGATGACGCCGTGTGCGTCGTACGTGACCTGGTCAAGACCTACCCCGCTACGCGCGGGCGGCGCGGTGTGCCCGCGACGCCCGAGGTCAGGGCCACCGACGCGATCTCACTCGATGTACGGCGCGGGGAGATCTTCGGGCTGCTCGGGCCCAACGGCGCCGGCAAGTCGACGCTCGTGCGGCAGCTCACCGGACTGATGCGGCCCGATTCCGGCAGCGTCGAGATCCTCGGGCACGACATCGTGCGCCACCCCGAACGTGCCGCGCGGCTTCTCGCGTATCTGGGGCAGGAGTCCACCGCGCTCGACGAACTGACGGTCGCCCTCGCGGCCGAGACGACCGCCCGGCTGCGCGGACTTCCGCTGAAGGAGGCCCGGGTCGAGCGGGATGCCGTCCTCGACGAGCTCGGGCTCGGGTCCCTCGCCTCGCGGCCGCTCAAGAAGCTCTCCGGGGGCCAGCGGCGGCTCGCCTGCTTCGCCACCGCACTGGTCGGCGAGCGCTCGCTGCTCGTGCTCGACGAACCCACCACCGGGATGGACCCCGTCGCCCGCCGCGCCGTCTGGGCCGCCGTCGACCGGCGCCGGGCCGAGCGCGGGACCACCGTTCTCCTCGTCACGCACAACGTGATCGAGGCCGAGACCGTGCTCGACCGGGTGGCGGTCCTCGAGGAAGGGCGCGTCATCGCCTGCGACACCCCCGGCGGCCTGAAGAGCGCCGTCGCCTCGGAGGTGCGGCTGGAACTCGTATGGCGTGAGCGGGCACCGCTCGACGTCCCCGAGGTGTCCGCGCTGCGCGCCAATGCCGAGGAGACCGGCCGGCGCTGGACCCTGCGCCTGGGACCCGAGGAGGCGCGGGCCGCCGTCGCCGCCGTCACCGGGGGCGAGGCCTTCGCCGCACTGGACGACTTCACCCTGGCCACGCCGAGCCTCGAGGACGTCTATCTCGCACTCGGCGGCCGGACCGACGGAGCAAAGGGGCTGGTGAAGGCGTGAGCGTGGTGCCTGTCGAGGCCGTCGCAGGGGCGGTCACCGCCGCCGGCAAGCGCACGGGGGAGAGTGAACTCGCCCCGCGGGCGCGGCTGCTGCCGTCGCTCGCCGCCGTCTACCGCGCCCAGCTGTCGCGGGCCCGGGTGGCCCGTATCCCGCTGCTGTTCGTGGCGACCTTCCAGTCCGTCGGGATCATGATCCTGATGCGCGGTGTCGTCGACGGCGGGTCCGAGGCGCGGGCCGTCGTGGCGGGCTCTTCGGTGCTCGTCGTCGCCTTCGTGGCGCTGAATCTGCTCGCGCAGTACTTCGGGCAGCTGCGGGCCGGCGGCGGGCTCGACCACTACGCGACCCTGCCCGTACCGCCCTCGTCGGTGGTGCTCGGGGCGGCGGCCGCGTACGCCTCGTTCACCGTGCCCGGCACGATCGTCACCGCCGTCGTGGGCAGCGTCCTGTTCGGGCTGCCGCTGACGCATCTGTGGGTGCTCCTCGCCGTCATCCCGCTCGCCGGAGCCGCGCTCGCCGGGCTCGGCGCGGCACTGGGTCTCCTGGCGCCGCGGCCCGAACTGGCCACGCTGCTCGGCCAGTTGGGCATGTCGGCGGCGCTTCTGCTCGGGGTGCTGCCCGCGGACGGGATGCCCGTGCTGCTGCAGTACGCGCGGGATCTGCTGCCCTCCACGTACGGCGTCGAGGCCTTTGCCCGTACGTTCGACAGCAGCCCGGACTGGGCCGCCGTGGCCCTCGACCTCGGGGTCTGCGCCGGCGTCGGGGTGGTCTCGCTGGCTGCCGCGACCTGGGCGTACCGCAAGGCCGCGGTGCGCTGACCGCGGGCCCTCGACCCCCGATCGGCGGCCCACCCCCTGGGCCCGGCGGCGAGGCCTGGCACGATGGCAGGGTGACCGCACCCCACACGCCTCCCCAGCAGCCGCACACCAACCAGCCCAGCGACCCCTGGCAGGCCCCGCCCCGGGTGCCCGCCGAGTCGTACGCGGCCGGCGGTCCCGGGCTCGCCACCGAGGTACGGGACGCCGCCCTGACCGTTCTGGGGCTCGCGGTGACCGGGATCGTGCTCGGGGTGCTCTGGGTGTGGCTCACGCCCCATGTGCCGCTGATCTCGGACGGCAAGTCCGTCTTCCTCGACGACACCGAGGGTGAGCAGGCGATCGGCGCGGATGGAACGTTCATCCTGCTCGCCCTGGCCTGCGGCGCCGTCACCGGAGCGCTGGTCTTCCTGCTGCGCCGGCACGGCGGCATCCCGCTGGTGGTCGCGCTGGCGGTCGGCGGGCTGCTCGCGTCGGTGGTCGCCTGGCGGCTCGGTCTGGTCTTCGGTCCTGGCGACGATGTCGTGGCGCGCGCGAAGGCGGCCGGTGAGGGGGTGGCGTTCGACGCGCCGCTCGAGCTGAACGCCAAGGGGGCGCTGCTCGCCTGGCCGATCGCCGCGCTCGCGGTGCATCTGGCGCTCACGGCGCTGTTCGGACCGCGGGATCCCGAGCCGGCCGAGGCGGCGGGCTGGGACGCACCGCAGCCCCCGCAGCCCAAGGACGGCTACGGGACGCCGCAGGGTCCGAGCCAGGGCCTGTCCTGAGGATCAGGCACTGGTGCGTTGCTAGGCGGGGCGCCTTCCGTGGTTGGCCTTGCCCTTTTTGATCCGCCACTTCCGCTTGCGCGTCTTCTTCGACATGTTCTCGGTACTTAACCGAGAACGGGCTCTGCGCCTAGGGGGCGCGTACGCCTCAGCCGCGGCCGATCGGTGCGAGCACCGCGTCCGTCAGCTTCGCGAGGTCCGCCGGGGACAGCTCGACCTCGAGGCCGCGGCGGCCCGCCGAGACGCAGATGGTGTCGTGCGCCGAGGCCGAGTCGTCGAGGACCGTGCGCAGCTTCTTGCGCTGGCCGAGCGGGGAGATGCCGCCGCGTACGTAGCCCGTGGTCCGCTCGGCCGCCGCCGGGTCCGCCATCGCCGCGCGCTTGCCGCCGACGGCCGCGGCGAGGGCCTTGAGGTCGAGGGTGCCGGCCACGGGGACGACGGCGACGGTCAGGTTGCCGTCGACGTCCGCCACGAGTGTCTTGAAGACCCGCTCGGGCGAGACGCCCATCGCCTGCGCCGCCTCCTCGCCGTACGACGGGTGTGCGGGGTCGTGCTCGTAGCTGTGCACGGTGAACTCGGTGCCTGCGGCGGTCAGCGCCACCGTTGCCGGGGTGCCGCCGGCTTGCTGCTTCTTGGACTTCTTCGCCACTGGGGTGCTCCGGGTCGGTCTCGTTGTCTGGTGCGGGTGGGTGGGCCGTGGCGCCTGCGGCGGGCCTTTCTCCCCGCCCCGCCCCTTCCCGAAACCGGGGCTTCGCCCCGGACCCCGGCATCCGAACTTCGTTCGGATCTGCTCAAACGCCGCAGGGGCTGATCTGCTCAAACGCCGCAGGGCTGAAAGGGCTGGTCAATTGAGGCTGGTCGGTGCCCGGGTCAGTTCGACGGCGGGCAGTGAAGGCAGGTTACGGAGCAGGGCGGTCTCGGAGCGAAGGAGTTTCAGCTCCTCGCGCAGCCGCCGCGCGGTGTCCGGGGCTTCGAGCAGGCGCTGCTTCGCCGGTACGTCGAGTACGGCCGCGGCGGCCACCAGGTACGACACCACCGAGGGCTCGTCGGGCAGCTCGGCTCCGGTGGCGAGGGAACGCTCACGGGCGCCGGCCAGGCGCTTCTGGTAGCTGCGGAAAGCCCGCAGGACGCCCTCGGCGAGCGCGCCCGCCTCCTCGCCCTGCTCCTCGGGGAGCTCTTCGAGCTCGGCGGTCAGGTACTCGCCGCTCGCGTCCACCGAGACCAGGCGGACGCGGGTGGTCCCCGTAGCGAGGACCTCGAAGCTGCCGTCGGCGCGCTCGCGGACGGTGGCCGCGTCCGCGATACAGCCCACCGTGTGGAAAGCCTTCGCCGGGTCGTCGCCGAAGCCGGCCGTGGGGCCCTTCTCGACGGTGGCGGTCTGGTCCGGAAGGCCGGGTGCCGCGAGGGCGACCTCGTGGCCGTCGCGGATCGCCACGACGGCGAAGCGGCGCGGTTCCTCCGAGTCCTCGGGGACGGACTTCAACAGATCGCGCATCATGGCCCGATAGCGCGCCTCGAAGACGTTCAGGGGCAGCACGAGTCCCGGGAACAGCACGGTGTTCAGCGGGAAGAGCGGAAGCCGGACGGTGGTCACGACTCTCTACCTTAGTGGCCCCGAGCTGCCTGTTTGGCCGGTGTGCGCAGGGGGGTCGCCGCGGCGACCTCGAGGCGGACACCGTCGCGGAGTTCGAGGAACTGGCCCAGCGGGTCGTCCGAGACCCGGTCCCAGGGGAACGAGGTGGCGTACGGGCCGATCAGGTGCAGCTGGTCCAGGGCGTCCTGCCAGCGTTCGAGGCGGATCAGGACGTACGTGAGGAGATTGCGCACCTCGGCCGGGTACGGGTCGCCGGGCTCATAGCCCGCGGAGAGCGCGATCGCACGGTCGGCGGCCGCGTCGAGGCGCTCGCGGGGGACGGCGGAGCCGGGACCCGTCAGGTAGGCGAGGGCGGCGCGGGCCGGCAAGGCATGGATCAGCGAACCGGGCAGCGCGCCCTCGGCGGCCTGTTCGGCGAAGTCGAAGCACTCGCGGTGCGAGCCGTACCAGGCGGCCGAGAGGTACTGCACCGCCGAGGTGTGGCACCCGTAGTGATGCGAGGCGCGGTCTATGGCCTGCTGCCACAGCGCGTCGAAGACGGCACGCGAGGCATGGGTGCCGCGGGCGTGGTCGAGCGCGAGCCGCCACGGCACCGGGTCGCGGGGGTGGCCATCGGCGGCGGCGCTGATCAACGGCGCGGCCTCGCGCAGCAGTTCCGCGTACGCGGGGGACTCCCAGGCACGGCCGAGGGCGAGCTCGGCCTTCACCAGGAGGGCGTCCGGGTCGTACGGGCGGTCCGCGAGCCAGTGCTCGAACCAGTCGGGACGGTTGCGGGCGAAGGCGGCGAGGCGGCGGGTGTACAGGTCGCGGTTCTCCCACGCGGCCTCCTCGCGGGTGGCCGCGAGCAGCGCCGCGGCGGGGCCGTACTCGTCCCGGCCCGCCGCGACGAGTGCGGGGGCGAGTCGTTCGTCGGGTGCGTCGAGCAGCACCTGGTCGTCGGCGGGCAGACCGACGGCGAGGTGCTTGGTGTGCTTGAGCATCCGGGCGGTGCCGATGAGGGCGCGTAGCAGTGCCATGGTGCGGGGGAAGACCGGTGAGCTGGGCGGATGGTTGCTGTGTGGTGGGTAACGGTTCGGGTGCGGCGGGATGGGGTGCGGTTTCGTCGCCGGCTGCGGGCCGGTTGCGCCTGCGGCGGGCTGGTTTCCCCTACCCGCCCCTTCCCGAAACCGGGGCTTCGCCCCGGACCCCGCATCCGAGCTTCGCTCGGATCTGCTCAATCGCCGCAGGGGCTGAAGGGTCAGCCCCGCCGCAGCAACCGCGAAGCCCCCGCCGCCACCGTCGTCGCCAGGACCCAGCCGAGGAGGACCAGGGACGCGGCCAGCCACTGCCAGGGGCCCTCGACGCGCCAGTAGCCGTCCTGGCCGAGGTTCATCACCGGCAGGATCAGGTCGAGCGAGTACAGGACCGGCTGGTAGTGCGGGCCCTCGCCGGACTTCATCGCCTCCGGGTCGTAGTGCGAGAAGGCGTAGCCGCCGAGCGCCCACAGGACCGCCATCCACAGCGCCGCCCGGCCCGGCCGGTACCCGTACGCGACCGTCCAGTCCTGCAGGTAGCCCCAGAGCTTGCCCGCGACCGGGAGGGTCTGGCGGCGGCGGCGCTGTTTGGCGAGGAGCACCTCGCGGGCCTCGGAGTCCTCGCCGGTGTCGCGCAGCACCGCGGCGAGACGTTCGTACGGTTCCGGGTTGTACTCGGGAGTGGCCGCCTCGACCCAGTCCAGGCGGGCGGGCAGCGGGAACTTGCCGACCGGGATGAGGTTCTCGTACGCGAAACCGTTCATCTGCAGGTGTCCGGGCCCCGGCCAGCTCGCGGCCCTGTCGCGCAGGCTCGTCACCTTCGCGCCGGAGAGCACCACGGTGCCGCCCTCCGGCCGCTCGCCGAGGAAGCGCAGTTCGGCGGTCTGCACCCGGCGCAGCGAGAGTTCGTGGTCCTCGCCCATGAGCAGCAGTGCGCGGTCGAAGTCGACCGCGTCGGTGAAGCGCCCGTCGTCGAGCCGGATGCCGCCGCGGCATTCGAAGCGCTGGATCCGCACCCCGCGTGCCGGGGTCGCGCCGGCCGTGAACACGGGGTCCACGACCGCCGCCGGCGTCAGATACAGGGCGCGCTCGACGGTCAGCTGCGGGGCGTTGAGGGAGTACTTGCCCGTCTCGTTCAGCATCCGGCTGCCGCGCAGGCTCAGCGAGACCCCGACCTTCGCGCCGCGCATCCGGAACTCCCCGTAGGACTCCATGAGTTCGGCCTGCAGATCCTGACCGACCGAGAGTCCGTCCGCGTTGACCGTGCGGTCCTGGCGGTCGTGGTGCACCACGGCCTGGCTGAGCAGCAGATCCGTGCCGATCTGGGCGTCCGTGAGGCGGATGCCGCGGTGCACGCGGCAGCGCGGCAGATGCAGATCGCCCTCCGTCTGCAGCCGGGCGGCCTCCAAGCGGGGGATCGAGCAGTTCAGCAGGCGCAGGGTGGTGAAGCGGCTCTCGGGAAGGGAGATCTCCTTCTCGAAGCGGCAGTCCTTCATCTCCACGTACGGGGTCACGGTGCCGCCCGCGACATCGAGATAGCCGGTGATGCGCACACCCGTGAGCTTGACCGCGGAGACCCGCCCGTCGCGCGCCGGCGGACCCGCCAGCATCAGCATGCAGACCACCCGGGCCCGTACGCTGCGCTCCTCGCCCCAGTGGTGCACGCCGTGCGGGTCGTCGACCTCCGGGTCGCCGGTGGACAGGTCGTAGCGGGTCCCGTTCTGGAACGCCTGCCACATCCCCGCCTCGGCCGCCGTCAGATCGTCCGGCATCTCCGTCGTCACCTCGGTACGTCCCCTCCCGCACTCGTACACCTGTGTCATACGTACCGGTGTGATGCCCGGCCGGTGACCGGCTGAACGCTAGTGGTGCCGGAGATCCGAGGGGATCGGTATCGGCCAGGGGGCGCTTGTGCCACTCTGAGCCGCATGAGGCCCGCGCGGGAGCCGTACGAGGCTTGCGCGCGAGGCCGACCCAGGGGAGGGGCGCATGGCGGGTGGGCAGGCGCATGGACGGCCGGCGCTCGACGGGCCGCCGTGGGTGGTGGCCAACGAGCTGCTGGCCTTCGTGATCGAGATGGGCGCCCTGGGGGCGCTCGCCTGGTGGGGCTTCGCCACCGGGGACGGCATCCTGCTGAGCCTGCTGCTCGGGCTCGGGGCGCCTGCGGTGGCGATCGTGCTGTGGGGGCAGTTCGCGGCACCGAAGGCGAAGCGGCCGCCGGGGCTGCCGGGCGTGCTGCTGGTGAAAGCCCTGGTCCTGGGCGGTGGCGCGGCGGCGCTGTACGGCCTCGGACACCCGGTCGCGGCCGTGATCGCGGCGGTCGTGGTCGTCGGGAACACGGCGGTTCTCGAGATCTTCCGCAAGAAGGCGGGGGCCGAGCAGGCGGGGGCCGCGGCCTGACCGCGCGGCGATGACCGGGCCGGCAGGTGCGCGCGTATCAGCCAGTGGATACGCGCGACGACGCCGCGCGCCCGTCTGAGAGAATTGGGCACGTGATCTCTCGAATCGACCTGCGCGGCAGCGCCCTCCCCCAGGGCGCCGGCCTGCGCGCACTGCTGCCCCGAGCCGAGTTCGACGTCGCGGCCGCCCTGGACAAGGTGCGGCCCATCTGCGAGGACGTCCATCATCGGGGCGACGCGGCGCTGGTCGAGTACGCGGAGAAGTTCGACGGTGTGAAGCTGGCGAACGTACGGGTGCCCGCCGAGGCCCTGCGTACCGCGCTTACCGAGCTCGATCCGCAGGTCAGGGCTGCTCTGGAGGAGTCCATCAAGCGGGCGCGCGCCGTGCACCGCGCCCAGCGCCGCAGCACGCACACCACCCAGGTCGTGCCCGGCGGATCCGTGACCGAGAAGTGGGTTCCGGTCGAGCGCGTGGGGCTCTACGCGCCCGGCGGACGGTCGGTCTACCCGTCGTCCGTGATCATGAACGTGGTGCCCGCGCAGGAGGCCGGCGTCGAGTCGATCGCGCTCGCCTCCCCGGCCCAGGCCGAGTTCGGCGGCCTTCCGCACCCGACGATCCTCGCCGCGTGCGCGCTGCTTGGGATCGACGAGGTGTACGCCGCGGGCGGTGCCACGGCCGTCGCGATGTTCGCGTACGGCACCGAGTCCTGCCCGCCCGCCAACATGGTGACCGGCCCCGGCAACATCTGGGTGGCCGCCGCCAAGCGCTACTTCACCGGCAGGATCGGCATCGACGCCGAGGCCGGACCCACTGAGATCGCGGTCCTCGCCGATGACACGGCCGACCCTGTGCACGTGGCATCGGACCTGATCAGCCAGGCCGAGCACGACCCGCTGGCCGCCGCCGTCCTCGTCACGGACAGCGAGGCGCTCGCCGAGGCCGTGGAGCGCGAGCTGGAGCCGCAGGTCGCGGCGTCCAAGCACATCGACGACCGGATCGTCCCGGCGCTCAAGGGCGAGCAGTCCGCGATCGTCCTCGTGGACACCCTGGAGGACGGCCTGAAGGTTGTCGACGCGTACGGCGCCGAGCACCTGGAGATCCAGACCGCCGACGCCACCGCCTGGGCGGACCGCGTCAAGAACGCCGGCGCGATCTTCGTGGGCCCCTGGGCCCCCGTGTCGCTCGGCGACTACGCGGCCGGTTCCAACCACGTGCTGCCCACCGGCGGCTGCGCCTGCCACTCCTCGGGTCTGAGCGTGCAGTCCTTCCTGCGCGGCATCCACATCGTCGACTACTCGCAGGACGCGCTCGCCGATGTCGCCCACCATGTGGTGACGCTGGCGGAGGCGGAGGACCTGCCGGCGCACGGTGCGGCGATCAAGGCCCGCTTCGGGTGGAAGGTGCCCGGCAAGTGACTCAGCAAGTGACCGGTATCGACGACCTGCCCATCCGTGACGAGCTCAAGGGCAAGTCCCCTTACGGCGCCCCCCAGTTGGACGTCCCCGTCCGCCTGAACACCAACGAGAACCCGTACCCGCTGCCCGAGCCCCTCGTGCAACGGATCGCCGAACGCGTCACCGAGGCGGCCCGCGGCCTCAACCGCTACCCCGACCGTGACGCCGTCGAGCTGCGCACCGAACTGGCCCGCTATCTCACGCGGACGGCGAAGCACCAGGTCGGCGTCGAGAACGTATGGGCGGCCAACGGGTCCAACGAGGTCATCCAGCAGCTCCTGCAGACCTTCGGCGGCCCCGGTCGCACGGCCATCGGTTTCGAACCCTCGTACTCGATGCATGGGTTGATCTCGCGCGGCACCGGCACGGGCTGGATCTCGGGGCCGCGCAACGACGACTTCACCATCGACGTGGAAGCCGCGACGAAGGCGATCGCGGAGCACGCGCCCGACGTCACCTTCATCACCTCGCCCAACAACCCGACGGGCACGGCGGTCGAGGCCGAGACAGTGCTCGCGCTGTACGAGGCCGCGCAGGCCGCCAAGCCGTCGCTGGTCGTGGTCGACGAGGCGTACATCGAGTTCAGCCACGGCGACTCGCTGCTTCCGCTGATCGAGGGCCGCCCGAACCTCGTCGTCTCGCGCACCATGTCCAAGGCCTTCGGCGCCGCCGGACTGCGCCTCGGCTACCTCGCCGCGCACCCCGCGGTCGTGGACGCGGTGCAGCTCGTACGGCTTCCGTACCACCTGTCGGCCGTCACCCAGGCCACCGCACTCGCGGCCCTGGAGCACACAGACACGCTGCTCGCGTACGTGGAGCAGCTCAAGCAGGAGCGCGACCGGCTCGTCGGCGAGCTGCGTGCGCTCGGCTATGAAGTCACCCCGTCCGACGCCAACTTCGTGCAGTTCGGACGATTCGAGGGCGAGGGCGGCGCCCACGCCGTGTGGCAGCAGATCCTCGACCGGGGCGTCCTGGTCCGGGACAACGGCGTACCGGGGTGGCTGCGGGTCACCGCCGGCACGCCGGAAGAGAACGACGCGTTCCTCGACGCGGTACGAGACCTCAAGAAGGAGCACAGCGCATGAGCCGCATCGGCCGCGTGGAGCGTACGACCAAGGAGACGGCGGTCGTCGTCGAGATCGACCTCGACGGCAGCGGAAAGGTCGATGTGTCGACCGGGGTCGGGTTCTACGACCACATGCTCGACCAGCTCGGCCGGCACGGCCTGTTCGACCTCACGGTGAAGACCGAGGGCGACCTCCACATCGACTCGCACCACACCATCGAGGACACCGCGCTCGCCCTGGGCGCCGCCTTCAAGCAGGCGCTCGGCGACAAGGTCGGCATCTACCGCTTCGGCAACTGCACCGTCCCGCTCGACGAGTCGCTCGCGCAGGTCACGGTCGACCTGTCCGGCCGCCCGTACCTCGTGCACACCGAGCCCGAGAACATGGCGCCCATGATCGGCGCGTACGACACCACGATGACCCGGCACATCCTGGAGTCCTTCGTGGCGCAGGCGCAGATCGCGCTGCACGTGCACGTGCCGTACGGGCGCAATGCCCACCACATCGTCGAGTGCCAGTTCAAGGCCCTGGCCCGCGCGCTGCGTTACGCCTCCGAGCGCGACCCGCGTGCGGCCGGCATCCTCCCCTCCACGAAGGGTGCGCTCTAACCCATGAACGGCACTTCGACCGTACTGATCGTCGTCGGGCTCTTCCTGCTCGGCGGCGTGATCTCCTTCGTCAAGCAGGGCATGTCCAAGGGGCTTGTCACGCTGCTGTCCATCGGCGCCGCCATGTGCCTGCTCGCGGGCATCCTCCGTCTGGAGGTGTGGAACTGATGACCGCCTCTCCGGCCAAGAAGGTCGTCGTCTTCGACTACGGCTTCGGCAACGTCCGTTCCGCCGAGCGCGCCCTCGCGCGGGTCGGCGCGGACGTCGAGATAACCCGCGACTACGACAAGGCCATGAACGCCGACGGGCTTCTGGTCCCCGGCGTCGGCGCCTTCGCCGCCTGTATGAACGGTCTCAAGCAGGCGCGCGGCGACTGGATCGTCGGCCGCCGGCTGTCCGGCGGCCGCCCGGTGATGGGCATCTGCGTCGGCATGCAGATCCTCTTCGAGCGCGGCATCGAGCACGGCGTCGAGACCGAGGGCCTCGACGAGTGGCCCGGCACGGTCGGCCCGCTGGAGGCCGACGTGGTCCCGCACATGGGCTGGAACACCGTCGAAGCCCCGTCCGGCACCCGGCAGTTCGCCGGGCTCGACGCGGACGCGCGGTTCTACTTCGTGCACTCGTACGCGGTCCACGACTGGTCGCTCGAGGTCCACAACCCCACGATCACCGCCCCGCTCATCACCTGGACCACGCACGGCAAGCCCTTCGTGGCCGCGGTGGAGAACGGTGCGCTGTGGGCCACCCAGTTCCACCCCGAGAAGTCCGGCGACGCCGGTGCGCAGCTCCTGACCAACTGGATCGGAACCCTCTGATGTCCCCTTCCGCTTCTGAGAAGCTCGAACTCCTGCCCGCCGTCGACGTCCGCGACGGCCAGGCCGTACGCCTCGTCCACGGAGAATCCGGCAGCGAGACCTCGTACGGCTCCCCGCTCGAAGCCGCCCTCGCCTGGCAGAGCGCGGGCGCCGAGTGGCTGCATCTCGTGGACCTGGACGCCGCGTTCGGCACCGGCGACAACCGCGCGCTGATCGCAGAGGTCACCGGCGCGATGGACATCAAGGTCGAGCTCTCCGGCGGCATCCGCGACGACGCCTCCCTCGAAGCCGCGCTCGCCACCGGCTGCACCCGCGTCAACCTGGGCACCGCCGCCCTGGAGACCCCCGAGTGGGTCGCCAAGGTCATCGCCTCGCACGGCGACAAGATCGCCGTCGGCCTGGACGTACGCGGTACGACGCTGCGCGGCCGCGGCTGGACCCGCGACGGCGGCGACCTCTACGAGACCCTGGAGCGCCTCAACTCCGAGGGCTGTGCCCGCTACGTCGTCACCGACATCGCCAAGGACGGCACGCTGCAGGGCCCCAACCTGGAGCTCCTGCGCAATGTCTGCGCGGCGACGGACCGTCCCGTGGTCGCCTCGGGCGGCGTCTCGTCGCTCGACGACCTGCGCGCGATCGCCTCGCTCGTCCCGCTGGGCGTCGAGGGCTCGATCGTCGGCAAGGCGCTCTACGCCAAGCAGTTCACGCTGGAAGAGGCCCTGGAGGCCGTGTCGTGACTCTCGCCGTCCGTGTGATCCCCTGCCTGGACGTCGACAACGGCCGGGTCGTCAAGGGCGTCAACTTCCAGAACCTGCGCGACGCGGGCGACCCCGTCGAGATGGCCAAGGTGTACGACGCCGAGGGCGCCGACGAGCTGACCTTCCTCGACATCACGGCCTCGTCGGGCAACCGCGAGACCACCTACGACGTGGTCCGCCGCACCGCCGAGCAGGTCTTCATCCCGCTCACGGTCGGCGGCGGTGTGCGCACCGCCGAGGACGTGGACAAGCTGCTGCGCGCCGGCGCCGACAAGGTGGGCGTGAACACGGCGGCCATCGCGCGGCCCGACCTGATCCGCGAGATCGCCGAGCGCTTCGGCCGCCAGGTCCTCGTCCTCTCGGTCGACGCCCGTCGCACCGAGTCCGGATCCTTCGAGGTCACCACCCACGGCGGCCGCAAGTCCGCGGGCATCGACGCCGTCGAATGGGCCCACCAGGCGGCCGAGTTGGGCGCGGGCGAGATCCTGCTCAACTCGATGGACGCGGACGGCACCAAGGACGGCTACGACATCGAGATGATCGAGGCCGTACGCAAGCACGTCACCGTTCCCGTGATCGCCTCGGGCGGCGCGGGCAGGCTGGAGCACTTCGCCCCGGCGGTGGCGGCGGGCGCCGACGCGGTCCTGGCCGCGTCCGTCTTCCACTTCGGCGATCTGCGGATCGGTGAGGTGAAGTCGGCGCTGCGGGAGGCCGGGCACGTAGTGCGGTAACGGCCTCTCGAGGCGCCATCATCCCTTTCTCGAGAAATCCCTGCGGGTAGCTCGAGTTGACCTCTAACCTTGCTCCAAGTAGGCAATGGGGCCAGGGAGTTGGGTGGGGAAGATGGCGAAGCCGAGCACGGAAGGGCTCGATCTCTCGGAGGGCACGTTCATCCGCTGCATGCCGGTGGACGAGCGGACCACGCACATCCAGGTGAACTTCAAGCAGTTGAAGGTCGTCACCCATGACCCGGCTGTTCTGCAGCCGGGCAATGTGCGCCTGCGCCCCGCGGATGTCACGGACGAGGACGTGGAGCTGCACTCACTGGTGCAGCGCGGTCTCGAGCTCGGCAAGAAGTCGAACATCCCCAAGTACGCGGCGTACATCCGGCGTCATGTGGCAGGCGAGCAGCCCGGGGTGCTGCCGCCCATCCATCTGTGGACCGAGCAGCCGCTGTTCATCTACCAGCATGCGATGCAGGGGGTCGTGCAGGACTTCCTCTGTGTGCCGCACGGGGTGAAGCTGATCGCCATCGACGGCGAGACCCAGCTGGCCAGCCACTACCACCTGCAGCATGACAAGGACGTTCCCGAAGAGCTCAAGGACCTGCACAGGACAGCCAAGTTGAGTGCTGTGGTGCATGACGCCCGGCCCTATCTCGAGGCCCGGCAGTTCTTCCATGATCTCAACGTCCTCGGGGTCCGGGTGAACACCACCATCGCCCTCGCCATGGACACCGCCGACCCGCTGATGGCGGTCGTGGGCCGTATCTCGGACGACGTGCCCTTCTTCCGCGGCAGGGTGGAGCGGATCGCGCGGCAGATCAAGAAGGACAGCCACAAGGTGGTCAAACTGCAGGACCTGCGGCAGTGCGTGGTCAACATGGTGCACGGCATCGCGGGGGTGCAGTTCGGTACCAAGCCGGCCCCCGTCGACAGGGTCGACCTGGACGCCCTCGGGACGGTCGCCCGTGACTGGCTCACGGCGTACACGGACGCGTTCGGCGTGGAACTCGCCGACCGTGAGGGGTGCGTGGCCGGCACGGGCACCGTGCTCGCCGCGGTGGGTGCGCTGGGGCAGACCTTGCTGACGGCTCCCGAGGGCGAACGTCCCGCGCGCCAGAAGGCACTGATCGCGAGCCTCGCACAGATCGACTGGCGCAAGGGCGACCACTGGCTCGGCACGGTGCTGACCCAGACCCCCAAGGGCAACTACACCATCAATGGTCCCAAGCAGTCGGCGTACGCCGTCTATGCGGCGCTCTCCCACGAGGACACCAGCGCGTACCGCAGGGTGAGGCATCAGGCGGAGCCGGCGTCCGCCACCGAAGAGCCCGCGGGGGAGTCCGCCGAGTAGTCCACCGGCGCCGACGCAAAAAAACGGCCCCGTCGCCGGGGCCGTTCCTGTCGGCTTGCGCCGAACTCGTACATCCAGACTAGCAGCCAGCCCTTCGGCCGGGAGAAGCTCGTGAGCACCGTCATCGCCTACGTCGACGGATTCAATCTCTACTACGGAATGCGTGCGAAGTACGGCCACCGCTACTACTGGCTGGACCTTGCGGCGCTGGTCAGACGGGTGCGGCCGCAGGACTCGCTGGTCGGCGTCCGCTACTTCACGGCGCCCGTGCGGGGAGAGCCGGCGGCGGCCGCGAACCAGTCGGTCTACTTGAACGCGCTGGCCGCGCACAGTCCGGCGGAGGTCGAGACGGTGCTCGGCCGGTTCGCCGCGAAGCGGCTGCGCTGCAAGACCTGCCGCGGACCCCTGACGTGCGCCTGCACACCGCCGGTGAGCCACCGGACGTACGAGGAGAAGGCGACCGATGTCGCGATCGGCGCCCGTCTCGTGGAGGACAGCGCCCTGCGGGCCTCGGACGTGGCCCTGATCGTCTCGGCCGACACGGATCTGGTGCCGGCCATCGAGGCCGCGCAGCGCCTCGATCCGGCGCGTGCGATCTATATGGCCCTGCCGCCGGGCCATATGCGGCCCAGCCGGCACTTCAGCACGGTCGGCTACTTCAACATCAACGAGTCGGCGCTGCGCGCCTGCCAGCTTCCGGCGCTCGTCAAGGACGCGGTCTCGGGGGCGGTGTACGCCCGTCCGGCCAAGTGGCACTGAAGTGCTCCTCAGCGCCGTGCGGGCGGTGGCGCAGGGCTGACGGCCGGGGCCTCTCACCGTATGGAAATCGCTTGCCCCGTACGGCAGTCGGCGCGATCATCGCCGTTCGTGACTGCTGACGCGCCCTCGCACGTGAAACCGACCGGATCCTCCGCAATCGAACCGTCCGCGCCTCTCCCCGTCCACCGCGACGGCAATGTCCTGCGCTGGCTCAGCGCGTACGCCGCCTCCATGGTCGGCGACAGCGTGTACTTCCTGGCCCTCGGCTGGGCCGCCGCCCAAGTCGCGGGGCCCGCGCAGGTGGGCGTGGTGATGGCCGTCGGCGCCGTGCCGAGGGCGCTGCTCATGCTCGGCGGGGGAGTCGTCGCCGACCGCTTCGGGCCGCGCAAGGTCGTCATCGGCTCGGACGCCGTCAGGTCGCTCCTGATCCTCGCCGCGGCCGCCGCCCTGTGGCTGGCCACCCCCGGGCTATGGCTCCTCGTGGCACTCGCGCTGCTCTTCGGTGTCGTGGACGCGCTGTTCATGCCCGCCGTCGGGGCGCTGCCTGCGCGGATCACCTCGCGGGGCGAGCTGATGCGGCTGCTCGGCTTCAAGGCCTTCGTGGACCGCATGGGCCGACTGGCCGGGCCGCCGACGGCCGGCTTCGCGCTCGGCGTGGGCGGTCCCGAGGCGGCGTTCGCGGCGGCGGGCGTGCTGTTCGCCCTGTCGCTCGCGCTCCTGGTCGCCGTACGGATCGCACCGGTGCTGCCCGACGAAGCGGCGCGAGAGGGGGCGCAACGCGCCACGGCCTGGCGGGAGTTGAGGGACGGGCTCGGTTACGTCCGCCGGCATCCCGTGGTCGGCCCGCTGGTCGTGTCCGGCGCCATCAGCCAGATCGGGATCACCCCGCCGCTCACCGTGGGCATCGTGCTGCTCGGCGAGGAGCGCGGCTGGAGCCCCGCCGGCGTCGGCCTCATCCTGGGTGCGATGGCGCTCGGCGCGGGGATCAGTACGCTCGGGCTCGCCGTCGCCGGCCGGTTCCCCAGGGCGGGCCTCTGGGCGACCGTGACCCTCGCGGTGGCGTCCGTGGCGATCGGTGCCATCGGACTGCTGCCGACCGTCGCCGGCGCCGCGGCCGTGGCGCTGCTCGCGGGTCTGGTGAGCGGGATATGCGGCGGCCTCTCCTCGACGCTGATCCAGGCCAACACCGAGCCCGGCTATCTGGGCCGGGTCTCCTCGGTGATGGCCTTCACGGCAGTGGGTCTGACGCCGCTGTTCTTCCCGGTGGGCGGCTGGGCGGCCGGGGTGTGGGGCGCGCAGCCGGTGTTCGTCGTGGGCGGTGCGGTCAGCATGGCGGCCGCCCTGCTGCCGCTGGCTGCCCGCGCCGTCTGGCACGCCGAGCTGCCCGGCAAGCGCTGAGTTCACCCGTGGCAGGGCATGGCCCGCATCCACCCCCGGTCGAAGAGATAGGAAAGGAAAGTTGCGCAAAATTAGTTGTGCAACTTTTCTTTCCTATCTACCTTGGGGGCATGGCGGAGAAGAAGGCACGGCAGATCACGGACGTCGAGACGCTCAAGGCGCTCGGCCATCCGCTGCGCATGAAGCTGTTCCGTGCGGTCTATGCCGCGCGCACCGCGACGGCCTCGCAGCTCGCGCAGACCGTGGACGAGGCGGTCTCGCTGGTCAGCTATCACCTGCGGACGCTCGCCAAGCACGGCCTCATCGAGGAGGCCGAGGGGCAGGGGAGCGACGGGCGTGAGCGCTGGTGGAAGCCGGCCGCGCAGTCGCTGACCATCAGCGACGAGGACTTCATCGACGAGCCCGGCAAGGCCGCCGCCCACCGCTCGGTCACACGGCTCTTCCAGGACCAGCGTGCCGAGCTGCATGCGCGCTATGTGGACGAGAAGGCCGCGTGGGGCGCCGAGTGGAGGAAGGCGGCTTTCGACTCGGAGTACCTGCCCCGGCTGACAGCGCCCGAACTGGCCGCCCTGAGCGAGGAGTTGGACGCGGTGCTGCGCAAGTACGACGAGGTCGGCCGCGCGGCCGAGGCCGCGGGCGAGACCGAGGGCCGTGAGCAGATCGCGGTCCACCTCTACGGCTTTCCCTTCCGCCCGTGAGCGCCCCGCAGAGCGGCATAGCCGGCGCGGTGGACCGCCCCGCCCACCGCGACCCCAACGTCCTGCGCTGGCTCGGCGCCTACGGCTCCTCGATGATCGGCGACGCCGTCTACTTCATCGCCCTGTCCTGGGCCGCCGCCCGCACCGGCAGCGCGGGGCAGGCGGGGCTCGTCCTCGCGATCAGCGCCGTGCCGCGCGCCCTTCTGATGCTGTACGGCGGTGTGATCGCGGACCGGTTCGGGCCGCGCCGCGTCGTGATCGGCTCGGACGCCGTCCGGTTCGCGGTCATCCTCGTCGCCGCCGGTGTCCTTGTCGCCGCGCAGCCGGGGATCTGGTTCCTCGCGGTGATCGCCCTGGTCTTCGGCGCGGTCGACGCGATCTTCATGCCGGCGGTCGGCGCGCTTCCCCCGCGTATCACCGGACAGTCCCAACTCGCCCGCGTCCAGGGCCTGCGCGGCCTCGCCGCCCGTATCGCCCTGGTCACCGGCGGTCCTGTGGGCGGGTTCGCGGTCGCGGCCGGGGGCTCCGCGGCCGCCTTCGCCGTGGCCGCCGCACTGTTCGCGGTGTCCCTTGTGCTGCTTTTCGCCGTACGTGTAAGGGAGTTGGCGCCCGACGACAAGGCGGGGGACGGGCGGCCGGAGTCCGGGCAGTTGCGCGCCGGACTGCGCTACATCCGCCGCCACAAGGTGCTGCTGCCGCTGATCGTCGCGATGGGCGTGACCGAGCTCGGCTTCTCGGGCCCCGCCAACATCGGCCTCGTCCTGCTCGCCGACGAACGGGGCTGGGGCGCCTCGGGGATGGGGCTGACCATCGCGGGCTTCGGGGTCGGCGCGGGCGCGGCCTCGCTGCTGCTCGCGGTGCGCGGCCGGCTGCCGCGTGCGGGTCTGGTGCGCGCGTGCGCGGAGATCGGCGGAGCGGTGGCGCTGGCGGCGATCGCCTTCGCGCCCTCGGTGGCACTGGCGGCCGTGGCCGGTCTGTTCGTCGGGCTGCTCGCGGGCACGAGCGGCGCGCTGAGCGGGGCGCTGCTGCAGACTCAGTCCGACCCGGCGTACATCGGCCGGGTCACCTCCGTCTACATGCTGCTCGCGCTGGGGCTCGCGCCTCTCTGCTATCCGCTCACCGGCGCCGCGATCGGCATCTGGGGCTCGCGGCCGGTGTTCGTGGCGAGTGCCTGCCTGATCGTGGTCGGCTCGGCGATCGGTCTCGCGTCGCGGTCGCTGCGTACGGCGGAACTGCCGGGAGCCAAGCCGTCGGCACCGGCGCGGCCGGACAGTGCGCACGAGGTGAACGTGCCGGTGGAGGGGGCGAGTTCGGCAGGGTGACCCGGAGTGCCGCCATGGGTGGCCCTCCGTGCCGGCACTGGTGATTTCGCCGATGCACGGATTCCGGTTCCGCCAGGACAGTGGCGCCTGTCACTCACTGTTCCAGCGAGAGGAACCCTTCGTCGTGCAGCAGTTCACCGAAGAGAGCCGCACCCCCACCGCCGGACGGAACAAGGGCCGGACCCGTGCGGTCCGCGCCGGACTCGCCGCGCTCGTGGCCGTCGGCGCGCTGATGACCTCCGGGACCGTCACCGCCCATGGCGCGGACAACCCCTACGAGCGCGGTCCCGCGCCCACCCAGTCCAGCATCGAGGCCTCACGTGGCCCGTACTCCGTGTCCCAGACCTCGGTGTCCTCACTGAGCGCCTCAGGGTTCGGCGGCGGCACCATCTACTATCCGACCACCACGAGCGACGGCACCTTCGGCGCGGTGGTCATCTCGCCCGGCTTCACCGCGTACGAGTCCTCCATCGCCTGGCTCGGGCCGCGCCTGGCCTCGCAGGGCTTCGTGGTGTTCACCATCGACACCCTCACCACGCTCGACCAGCCCGACAGTCGGGGCCGTCAACTTCTCGCCGCCCTTGACCACTTGACCCAGCGCAGCACCGTACGCAGCCGGGTCGACGCCACGCGCCTCGGTGTCATGGGGCACTCCATGGGCGGCGGCGGAACCCTCGAGGCGGCCAAGAGCCGGCCCTCGCTCCAGGCGGCGATACCGCTCACCGGCTGGAACACCGACAAGACCTGGCCCGAACTGCGCACCCCCACGCTCATCGTGGGCGCGGACGGGGACAGCGTGGCGCCGGTGTCCTCGCACTCCGAGCCGTTCTACCAGAGCCTGCCGAGCACCCTCGACAAGGCGTATCTGGAGCTCAACGGGGCGACACACTTCACGCCCAACAGCTCGAACACGACCATCGCGAAGTACAGCATTTCCTGGCTGAAGCGGTTCATCGACAACGACACCCGCTACGAGCAGTTCCTGTGCCCGCTGCCACGGCCGAGCTCGACGATCGAGGAGTACCGGGGCAACTGCCCGCACACGGGCTGATCCCGGCGCGGGATTCCGGCCGGGTTGCGGCTGGGTTCCGGTCGCATTGCCGCGGGATTGCGTCCGGGGTTCCGCACGTGGTTACGCGGCAGTAGCGTGCGATGCGTGACCGGAGCGGAATGGGCGGATCCAGGGGACCGGCTGTACGGCCGGGACCATGAACTGGCCTGGTGCGGGCGCCTGTTGGCGCAGCTCGGGGCCGGTAGGGGCGGGTCGTCGGTGGTCACCGGCGACCCCGGCCTCGGACGTACGGCGCTGCTGCGGCACCTCGCCGGGACGTTCACGGGCGGGACGGCGTGCTACGTGCCCGCCGTCCCGCCGCGGGACGTCCGTGACGGTGTGCTCGGGCAGCTCTATGCCGGACACCCGGCCGGCCGGCTGCGGTCCGCGCTCCTGTCGGCCGCCGGGACGCGGCCGCTCCTGGTGTGTGTGGACGACCTGCATCTGTGGCCCGACTCCCCTCGGGCCGCACTGCATACCGTGGCCCGGGGGCTCGCCGCCGAGCCGGCCCCCGTCGCGCTGATCCTGTCCGTCGCCGCACACCGGGTCGCCGGACTGGCCGGTGACCTGCCGGTCCTGCGGCTCGGCCCGCTGGACGACGAAGCGGCGGGCGCACTCCTGGAACGGCTCCTCGCCGACCGGCCCGTGCCGCCCGCCGTACGCCGGCGGCTGCTGGATGCCGCGGCCGGCAGTCCGCTGGTGCTGCAGGAGCTTGTCGCGGGGCTGGAGGGTGCGGGCCGGCCTGGGGACCCCCCGGGCGGCCGGCATCCGCAGGCGCCAACGGGCCCGGCTCCCGGCGAAGTTGTTCCCCCCGATACGGCGGCGGAGCCCCGGCTCCTCGCATCCGTACCTCCCGAACCGGCGACCGGATCCCGTCCCCTTGCGGCCGGACCTCGCCCTCTTGCAGCCGGTCCCCGCCTCCTCGCGGCCGAACCCCACCCCCTTGCGGGCGGACGCCACCCCCTTGCGGGCGGACCCCACCCCCTCGCGGCCGGACCCCACCCCCTTGCGGGCGGACGCCTGTCGCCGGCGCCGCAGGACCCGCCCGCCGATGACCGCATCCCTCAGGCACTCCGGCTCGTGGCCGCCGCTGAGCGGGCCTGGCTCGAGGGGTGGCCGGAGCGGGCGGTGCGACTGCTCGCTCCCGTACGGCGGCTCGCGCTGCCCGACAGCGTGACCGGGCAGGCCGAACTGGTCCACGGCCTTGTCGAGTTGGGTGAGGGGCCGATCGGCGACGCGCGGGCGTCCCTGCTCCTTGCCGCCCGCCGGCTCGCGGCACACGACCCGGCCCAGGCGCTGCGCG